>ONCC01000046.1 GCA_900316235.1 uncultured Bacteroidales bacterium | reverse complement strand
CCCCGCGTTACCCCTCGACTTGCATGTGTTAAGCCTGCCGCTAGCGTTCATCCTGAGCCAGGATCAAACTCTTCATTGTAAGAATTGTTCTTTTTACCTTTTTGACTCGTCTTCGTGTCCATCTACATACCTTATATATGTAAATCAACACACGCTATCTCTATCTTCTCATCAGTTTCAAACAACTTTCGCTTTCTTACTAGTTATCAACATCTTTTTCAACGATACAACCATTTTCCAAACTACCAAAATATTTTTTCAAAAAAATTACTTGAACAGATGTAAAGTGCTTATAATCAACAGTAGTATCAAAGAAAAAAAAATTATCCGGCCCCAAAAAAACTCCCCAAAAGTATCCCGGAATGGGTCAGATTCGGTCAAATTTCGCTCCATTTGTCACCAAAAGTCAAAAAAAGAGTCAAAAATTAAACTATTTGTTGATTATCAATAAGATAACAACAATACGAAGAGTTATTGTACGGTAGCCCATAAATGCCTATGAATCACCTACCAACACCCTACCAACTCCTACCGCGGTAGGAGTTGGTAGGGTGTTGGTAGGGAGATGATAGGGTAAAGATGGGTATGAGGGGAGAAAAGAAAAGGGGAAAGAAGGCAAATAAAATATTTATATGTAAATATAATAAAAAGATTTTTTTGTAGTTATTAGTGCAGTGAAAAGAGTTTGGAAGGTCATATCGAGAGTACTGACGGCACTGGGGCTAGTGGTGTATTGCCTTGTAGCTCTGGTGAATTATTCCATTGTGCAATCATACGCTGGTGCAATGGCAGGCAGTTATTTCTCGAAGGAGTGGGGTGGCAAACTAAGTATTGGTTCGCTCCATGCAATGCCTTTCGACCACCTGATTCTGGACCATATCCTCTGGATTTCACCCACTAACGACACCATCTGCGACGGAGAGTCAATACGGGTGAGTTTCAACAAGTTTCCCTTCGACGGTACGGGACTCGATCTCAACGAGGTGCACCTAAAGAACGTCTACTACCACCTGCAAGTACTAGAGCATGGCATCAATCTGCAGTTTGTCATTGACTATTTCAAGTCAGACAAAATGAAGCCCAAGAAGGAACATGAACCTTTCTATGTGAAGGCAAAGACGTTGTGGCTGGACAATGTGCACTACCGCATGGATTTGAAAGACCATCGCAAGATGGTGTACCCCTACGGTGTGCAAATTCCTCACATGGAGTTCTTTCACATCAATGCCAAGATGAAGAATATTCTCGTAGTGGAGGACGATGTGACGTGTCGCATCGTGCGTTTCGCCACTGAGGAGAAGAGCGGGTTTATCTTGAAGGACATGTCGGCTGACGTGCATGTGAACCGTTATGAAATCGTAGCCAAGAACATGTCGATAACAACCGGTGCCAGCAAAATAAACCTCGATGCCGAACTGCGCTACAACACATGGAAAGGCATCAGTGGCTATGTGTCGACAGTTCGCCACCAGACCACGCTAAAGGAGGGCACACGGGTATCGATGAGCGATGTGGCCTACTGGGCGCCGGTGCTGTGGGGCATTGATGCTGTGGCGGAAGCCGAAGGTACGGCCTCGGGTACAATAGACTCGCTAACGACTGACATGATGCTCCGCTGGGGCAACACATCGTCAGCCCTGGTGGCCGGCACCGTGTGTGGGCTGCCTGATATCGTAAACACTGAGTTCGACCTCAACATAGAGCATTTAAGCACCAATGTCAAAGATGTTATGCCTCTGATAAAAGTGCTGCAGCCGGGGCATGCGCTTATGCGGTTATTTGAAGAGATTGACCATGTAAACCTCAGTGCCACAGTACAGGGCGGATTTAAAGATGCCGCAGCCGTCAATCTGTTGGCCGACAGCCGGCTAGGACAATTGCGTACCGATGCCACCCTACGGCATACGCCCAAAGGCTACCACTTCACCATCGACGCCGGAAGCGACGGCCTCACCATGACCATGCTGAACAGCGACTGGCTCACCCGCAGCGGCTTCGACATGAGCATCGGAGGAACCTGGCACGGAGAGTTAAGAAACATGGACCAATGGAGCCAGCGCCTCAACCTGGACCTCGACGGCCACCTGACCAATAGCGTAGTCAAGGGGCATCCCTTGACTACTGCCACCATCAACGGCGAGTTGAAGCAGGGCATTCTTTCCACCATTATTGCGTCGACTGACAGCCTGGCCAACCTGGTGCTCGACTTCAGTGCCGACCTTGCCAGCGAAGTGAAGAGTTACCATGCCGACCTCGGTATCAACAATCTTGACCTCGGAATCCTCCCCCGCCCCTTGTCCACCACCATTATCGCTGATGTACAGGGCAACAGCCTGGACGAGATGGAGGGTATTGTAGCTGCGCGAACCACACACTATGGATTACTGGCGCTAAGAAACATAGACCTATCGGTAGAGACCGACCAGCAAGGAAAGGACATCAAACTGGAATGCGACATGGCCGACGTCGACCTTCGAGGACAGTTCAATTATGAGGACCTGCCGCTGATGGTGCGCTATTTCGCCCAGCAGTATCTGCCCGAGATGTTCCAACCCGAGACACTTGTCGACAGCGTTCAGGCGCAAACCTTGGCTGACAAGACATTAGCCTGCCAAGTGCGCTGGCATGATGATGGGAGCCTGCTACAAGCGCTGACAAAGGACCTTACCATTGCAAGAAACACACGTGCCGACGCTTCCTACAACTTCGGCGAGCAAATGAAACTTGTCGTCAGGAGTGACTCGATAGGCTTTGGCCCCATCAAACTTCACAATGTTGGTATCAACGGACGGCCCTTAGAGAATCGATATATAATGCAGCTGGAGTCGCAAACGCTAAATGTAGGACGGCTGGAATTGTTCGAACGCGTGCGTGCCACCATCGGCAGTTCGCAGGAGCAGGCCATCACCGAACTGGCATGGGGCACCATCGAGAGCCCATCTCGCGGCGACCTGATGATCAACCTGGAGGGCAACAACATCACCGTCACCAAGCCGTGGTTCTATGTGGGCGACACTCCATGGAAACTGTCCACCGACGAGGTGCTTCTCACTAACACTGGCCGCCTAGGCGTCGTCTGCAAACAGCTGAACGTGGAGAGCCAGCAGCAGCAAATCAACGCTCGCTTGAGTCTCAGGGGAAAACCCGACGACTGCATCGAGATATTCTTCAAGAAATTCAGTTTTGACCTGTTGAGCGAAATGCTGCTGCAAAACAGCCCCTTCAACGTGGGTGGCGACATCAATGGCCGATTCTCGCTCTATGGAATCAACGAGACTCCCTATTTCAATACCAACCTCACCATCGACAGCTGCATAGTGAACGAGCAGTCCCTCGGCGAGATGCAACTGCTAAGCACCTGGAACGCTGAGCTCAACATGCTCGACATGCATCTGCATAGCCAACAACTCGATGCCGACGGCTGGATAGAACTTGGCAAGAGGGATGCTGATATAAACCTGAGTGCGGACTTCCGCGACTTTGAGCTAGCCACCGCAAAACCACTGATTTCCTCATTCTCAAGCCATATCGCTGGACGTTTAAGTGGAAATTTCAGTATCAGCGGCTCCACCATCAAGCCTTTGATTGTCGGCGACGCCTTTGTGGAAGATGGCGCTCTGAAGATAGACATCACAAACGTTACCTACAGCTTCTCCGACAGCCTGCTCTTCACGAACAACACCGTCAAGCTCAACGATTTCTCCATCCATGACCCGCAAGACAACGTCGCCATTGCCAACGGTGAGATTATGTTCTCGGACAATCCGCAGGTGACCCTCGACCTCAACGTCAAGACCGACAACTTGCTTATCCTCGACAAGAAAAGCGGCGAACAATACTATGGAAAACTCTTTGCCTCAGCCGACGGACAAGTGACAGGACCTATAAACAACCTTAATATCGCAGTGCGCGCCCGCACCAACCCCGGATGCGAACTCACGGTGCCCATCACCTACCAACAACGTGTCAAGTCACAGAACTACATCACTTTTGTCGGTGACGAGGCTCTCGACGAGACAAGTATCGAGACAAAACAGCGCAAGACCAACCTCAACCTAGAACTCGATCTCTCCATTACACCTGACATGAAACTCAATTTACCCATGGACTTCAACGAGGTGGGAGTCAACGTAGCGGCTACGGGTGCCGGTGACATGCATCTCAACCTCAACGGCAACAATTCCCCTCTGGTAATAGGCAATTATGTACTTACGTCGGGACAGATGAAAGTGGGGCTCTTCTCTGTCTACGAGAAGCGATTCACCATCGAGAACGGAAGCAGTCTCAACTTCCAAGGCAACGTGCCCGATGCCCGCTTTGACATGCAGGCAGTCTACTCTCAACGTGTCAACCTCTCCACCCTCACCGGCAATCTCTCTACCGTCGACAACACACAGAAATACCTCCAGGTGGAGAATGTGATAGCCATCTCGGGTACCTTGAAAGACCCCCATATCGGCTTCGACATTCGCCTGCCCAACGCCGACCAGAGCGTGGAAGAGGAGGTCTTCGCCTACATCGACCGCAACAGCGAGCGCGACATGATGAACCAAACCCTCTCGCTCCTCATTAGCGGAAGTTTCTCTAATGTCAATAGCGCCAGCCAAGCAACGGGAGGTACCGACGCTTTGGGCGTGGTCACCTCTTTTGTAGGCAACAGTTTAACTGACATGGTGCAGTTCGTCAACGTGAATATCGACTACAAATCGGGCAATGAGTTTACCAATCAACAACTTGACGTGAACATCAGCAAAGATTGGGGGCGCTGGTATCTGGAAAGCACGCTGGGCTATGGCGGCGAAAGCCGCGAACTGGAGGCCAGTTCCGTCAACGGTGCCATCATCGACGCTCTCATCGGCTACCGCGTAAGCCCCATGTTCCACCTCTATGCCTACAATCGCACCAACACCAACGACTACACACGCATAGACCTACCCTACAAGCAGGGAGCCGGCATGAAACTCACCAAAGACTTTGACCGGTGGGGCGACTTGTTCAAGTCAAAGAAAAGCAAAAAGAAATGAGGAAGACACTCATACTATTGATACTGACAGTATGGAGCGTAGCAGCCTGCTCCCAGATAGACTATAGCAATGACTCTTTGCGCGTGACCAATGCCGAATGGAGCATTGACAGTATGGACGGATTCACGCTGAAACGCTATCACTTTGGCGAAGGCGAACTCTTCTGCTCGGCACAGCACTTGTTTGTTCTCGAGATACCAAAAGACTCGCCCCGACGGCTGGCATTCGCTTACGACTCGGTTCTCACCGAAGTTTCTACTCTGGCCGAGCGCAGCGAGGCCTATGCTGCCATTAACGGATCGTTTTTCGACATGGAACTCGGCAACCCAATATGCTACCTCCGCATCGATGGCACTCAACTCGGCGAGAACACGCCAGGAAAAGAAGACTCGGTGAATCGCAAATACTACCAGTACGCCACCCTCGCGCTGCGTCGCGGTCGACCCTGCCTATCGGTACCAGACAGCAACCGTTTCAGCGAAGATGAGATGAAGGAAAAAAACATCATGACTGCCGGACCCATGTTGCTCCGTGAAGGTGCCCTAGTACCGCAACGCGACGACCGCACCTTCGTCACCAAACGCCACAACCGCACCGCATTGGGAGTCCGCCCTGACGGAACGACGATTCTAGTTGTGGCCGACGGACGATTCAAACACAAGGCCGAAGGCCTTTCTCTGATGGAGTTAGAACGCGTGATGCGTTGGTTAGGATGCACCGAGGCCATCAATCTCGATGGTGGAGGTTCCAGCACTATGTATATCAAAGACAGCGGGGTCGTCAACTATCCTTCCGACAACAACCGCCATGACCACGAGGGACAACGGCCTATCTCCAATGCCATCCTATTGCTTTAAAGGGCAGGTTTCTTGGCCACATCATTTGGATCCATACGCTCGTTCTGCTCCACACAACCACGCTCACCACGGGTCATAGAGTTGCACGGAGTGTCAGGATTGACATATACCGTCTGCTCATAGCCGTTTTCATAGCAGTAGCAAAGCTTAGTGTCACACGACGAAAGCATCACAACCGCCATCACGGCCATCATTCCAAAAAATATCTTTTTCATTATTTAACTATTATTTCATCAACAAAAATCCATGCCTGCTCTCCGGCGCTAACGTGCCAGTATGGCAGTGGTCCATAATTCGTTGCCGTTACCTTGATGTACTTAGCCCGTGCCGTACCGCTCACCGTGAAGATATGGGTGTTATACTCTTCCTGACGGGCATGGATAGCGGCATACTGAGTGTTTATCACCTCTCCGTAGGCTTTCCATGACTGCCCGTCAAGGCTGTACTCCACCTTAACGTTCTTGGGGAAGAATATCCAGCTGCGCATATTCTCCAGACAATCAAGGCCGACACTGCTAATGGTCTGTTCTTTGTCGAGTTCCACTACAGCCACCATATCGCCCTGCCATCCTTGCCAGCCGCCTATGCGGTAGTTGGTGGTTCCAAAGATACGGTCCACCATGCCTTCGGGACCATTCTCAGTGTACTGCGGTGCGGGCTGCGTGAGGTAGGTGACATGCTTGTCGGTCTCGGTACGCACCTCAATGTGGCGCACCGTTTGAGAGCGAAGCCTGCCCTCCCACTGCGCCGAGGTGTCGGTCACCTTGTCGCGGTCGCTCTGCATACGCCAGTCGGCAAAGACGGGGCAAGGGGTGATGCGAAGGGACTCGTTGAATGGAGCCTCGACAAGTAAATCTCTTCCAGTAAACGTCAAATCATTTGGATCATCAGGGAGCGTGAAGATGGGTTTGGTCTTCACCCACTCGTAGCTGCCCGGACAAACCTTATATCTTCCCAACGACGCCAGCACATACCAAGCGCTCATCTGGCCGCAATCCTCGTTGCCGCAGAGACCGTCGGGCTTGCTGGAATAAAGTTCGTTGAGAATCTTATGGACATACTTCTCCGTCTTTTCGGGTTGACCAAGGAGTGTGTAGAGCCAGGCGGCGTGGTGACTCGGCTCGTTGCCGTGGGCATACATGCCAATAAGGCCCGTGACATCGGCCTGGTCGCGGCCGCTCATGGTGTTGTGACCCTCGAAGAGGCTATCCAGGAAGGCGATGGCTTTGTCTTTTCCTCCTATATGCTTGACCCACGCATCGATGTCGTGCGGCACGTAGGTGCTATACTGCCAGCTGTTGGCCTCGGTGAAATGGTTGTTCACCTCCGTGGGGTCGAAGGGCGTGACCCATGCACCATTGCGCTTGGGGTGGGCAAAGCCGTTGCTGTCGATGATGTTCTGCCAGCTCTGGCAACGAATCCAATATTCGGCAGCGATAGCGCTGTCTTCCGCAAATTCGGCCATCTGGGCAATACACCAGTCATCATAGGCGTATTCGAGGGTTTTGCTGACGCTCTCGTTGTCAATCTCCGACGAGAGGTAACCCTGCGCGGCGTATGCACGATGGGCCTCGGTGCGGTTGCTGGTGGCCACCATAGCGTCGAGCAATTGCTTCGGCGTGTATCCCGCCAGCGTGCTGTCCGGTTTCACCAGTTGCGTATAAGCTTCGAATATCATCGGGATAGCGTGATAGCCTATCATGCAATGCGTCTCGTGCGAAGCCAGTTCCCACATGGGCAGCTCGCCGCCTTGCTCGAAGTTCTTCATGGCGGTATAGACGAAGTCGACGGTACGCTCGGGCTCAATGCGCGTCAGCAGCGGATGCAGGGCGCGGTAGGTGTCCCACAACGAGAAGACAGTGTAAACCTCGCGGCCGCTGTCTGCAACATGAATCTGCTTGTCGGTGCCACGGTAGCGTCCGTCGGCGTCACTCCAGAGGTAGGGCGAGGTCATGCAATGATAGAGAGCAGTATAGAAGCAGCGTTTCTGTTCCTTGGTACCACCTTCCACCTTCAGCTTGCCAAGGGAGGCCTCCCAGGTACTGTCAGCGCCCTTACGTGCACTCTCAAAGTCCTCAAACTCAGCGGTATTGAGGTTGGCAATAGCTCCATCAATATCCACCCCGCTAATGGCCACCTGCAACTCAAGAGTCTTCACCCCGTCTGGCAAAAAGACGATACCATATGTGGAATCTTCATCTTTATAAAGAATTTTTGTCAAGTCGACATCACTGCAAATGGCGAAAAACAAGCGTTGGTCAGGATTCCATGCCGAACTGCGGCGATAGCCTACAATAAGGCCATCATCAGTGATGCTGATATTGCCGTCAAGCAGAACATCCCTGTGTTTCAGGTCTATGATGAAAGCATTGCCAGTATCGGCAGCAAAAGTGTAACGGTGATATGCCACCCGGCGGTCAGCAGTGAGTTCGACGGTGGTGTTTGTACGGTCAAGCAGCACCTTATAGTAGCCAGCCTGGGCGACTTCGTTCTCATGGCTGAAATGGCTCTTATAGAACTCACGGTCTGGTCTTTTTACAGGCTCCCCCCCAGCGCAAGTGACAACATCATTCCCGTAATGATAGATATCCACCGGCATCAGCAGCACGTCGCCGTAGTCCTCGCAGCCGGTGCCGCTGAGGTGGGTGTGGCTGAAGCCGTAGATGGTGTCGTCGCTGTAGTGGTAGCCGCTGCAGCCGTCCCAGCCTTCAAGCCTCGTGTCGGGCGAGGGCTGTATCTGTCCGAAAGGCACGATGGCACCCGAAGGGGTTGACATACGAGGTCAATGTCTTTTCGCCACAAGCAGCAAAAAGAATTGCAGCAAGCGACAGAAAGAAGATTCTTTTCATGTTTATAGTTTTTCTAGTAGCACTAATCTCTCGGCATTTTTATTAACGCTGCGGCACCGAGGATAGCCACCTCATTCGCCTTCAACTCCGACATCCGCACCTCGCAGCTACCCTGATATATATTCAGCAGGTTCGCCTCAAACGCCTTGCGAAGGGGCCTCATCAGCGGCTCGCCTACCTTGGTAGGGCCTCCCATCAAGAAGATAGCCTCAGGAGCCGAAAAGGTTACCGCGTTGGCCATTGCCAGACCCAATACCTCGCCCGTTTGCTCATAAGCCTCCAAAGCCAACGGGTCACCGGCATTGGCAGCATCGCCTATCAACTTTGAGGTCAACTCGTTGTCGGGATACGAATCGGGAATCCAACCTTCGGGAGTCTCTCCACGAGGGCCACTCTTCTTACGTAACAGATAAAACGTCTGAATGATACCTCGTGCCGCCGCGTAGGTCTCCAGACATCCCTCACGTCCACAAGAGCAGGGACGCCCATGAGGATAGACAATAGCATGCCCCAACTCGCCGGCACCACCTGTGCTACCATGAACCAGTTTACCGTCGACCACAATTCCGCTCCCCACGCCAGTCCCCAACGTAAACATGATGAAATGCTTCAATCCTTTTGCTCCGCCATAAACATATTCGCCATAGGCGGCAGCGTT
>ONCC01000029.1 GCA_900316235.1 uncultured Bacteroidales bacterium | reverse complement strand
CGTAAGGTCCCCGAGCTGCTCTACACCAACCCCGAGAACAAGGAGCACGTCAGCGACTCGAAGCACATGGACTTCTATCGCAAGCAGATCCGTATCGCCCTCCGCAACTGCGGCTTTGTGGATCCCGAGAACATCGAGGAGAGCATCTCCCGTGGCGGTTACGAGGCTCTGGCCAAGTGCTTGACCGAGATGACCCCGCAGCAGGTTATCGACGAGATCACCAAGTCCGGCCTCCGCGGCCGTGGCGGCGCCGGCTTCCCCACCGGTGTCAAGTGGGGTCTCTGCGCCAAGAACCAGGCCGACCAGAAGTACATCATCTGCAACGCCGACGAGGGTGACCCCGGTGCCTTCATGGATCGTTCCATCCTCGAGGGTGACCCCAACAGCATCGTCGAGGCTATGGCCATCGGCGGCTACGCCATCGGCGCCAGCAAGGGCTTGGTCTACATCCGTGCCGAGTATCCTCTGGCCATCGACCGTCTGAAAATCGCCATCAGCCAGGCCCGCGAGTACGGCCTCCTCGGTGAGGACATCCTCGGCACTGGCTTCAACTTCGATATCGAGCTCCGCTACGGCGCCGGCGCCTTCGTCTGCGGCGAGGAGACCGCTCTGATCCACTCCATGGAAGGCCAGCGCGGCGAGCCCACCCTGAAACCCCCGTTCCCCGCTGTCCGCGGCTATATGGACAAGCCCTCGAACGTGAACAACGTCGAGACCTTCGCCAACATCCCCGTCATCATCACCAAGGGCGCCGACTGGTTCCGCACCATCGGTACCGAGAAGTCGCCCGGAACCAAGGTGTTCGCCCTCGCCGGCCAGATCAACAACGTGGGTCTGATCGAGGTTCCCATGGGCATCACCCTGCGTGAGATTATCTACGAGATTGGTGGTGGCATCAAGGACGGCCGCGAATTCAAGGCCGTTCAGACCGGCGGTCCTTCCGGCGGCTGCCTCACTGCCAAGCACCTCGACACCGAGATCGACTACGACAGCCTCGTGGCTGCTGGCTCGATGATGGGCTCCGGCGGTATGGTCGTCATGGACGAAACCTCTTGCATGCCTGCTATCGCCAAGTTCTATCTTGAGTTCACCTGCGAGGAGAGCTGCGGTAAGTGCAGCCCCTGCCGCATCGGTAACAAACGCCTCTGCGAGCTCCTCGAGAAGATCACCAATGGCAACGGCACGATGGACGACCTCTACGCCCTCCGCAACCTGGCCGCCGTCATCAAGGACAGCGCCCTCTGCGGTCTCGGCCAGACCTCGCCGAACCCCGTGCTCTCCACCCTCGACAACTTCTGGGACGAGTACGTCGAGCACGTCGTCGACAAGAAGTGCCGCGCCGGCGTCTGCAAGAAACTCATGCAGTACGTCATCGACCCCGAGAAGTGCATCGGTTGCGGCAAGTGCGCAAAGAACTGCCCCGCCGAGACCATCACTCGTACCGACTACATCGCCCCCGGCCACAAGCTGGCTTCCATGGTGATCGAGCAGTCCAAGTGCGTCAAGTGCGGTGCCTGCTACCAGAACTGTAAGTTCGGTGCCATCTCGATTAAATAATCTTTAAATGAATATTAGAAATGATTAATGTCACTATAGATAACAAAGCGATCCAGGTCCCCGAAGGCACCACTATCCTGAAAGCTGCCCGCATGGCCGGTATCGAGATTCCGACGCTCTGCTACTTCGAGCTCGACGGAATGAAATTTGAAAACAAACCCGGCGGATGCCGCGTCTGCATGGTTGAGGTCACCAAGGACTTCAACGGCAAGCCCCGCCGCAACCTGGCCCCCGCCTGCGCCACCGACTGTGTCGAAGGTATGGAGGTCCTCACCGCTTCGCCCCGCGCCCTCAACGCCCGCAAGACCGTCCTCGAGCTGATCCTTAGCGACCACCCGAACGACTGCCTCCAGTGCGAGAAGAGCGGCGACTGCGAACTCCAGGCCCTCGCCGCCAAGATGGGCATCCGCGAGATCCCCTTCAAAGGCGAGCAGAGCCACTATGAGAAAGACACCACCCTCAGCGTCTACCGCGACATGGACAAGTGCGTCTACTGCCGCCGCTGCGAGACCATGTGCACCAAGTTCCAGAGCGTCGGCGCCCTCAGCGGCGTCAACCGCGGCTTCCCCTCGGTGGTGGCTCCCGCCTTCGAGCAGAAACTCGGCGACAGCTCCTGCGTCAACTGCGGCCAGTGCGTCCAGGTCTGCCCCGTGGGTGCCCTCACCCTCGTCGACAACATCAACGACGTGCGTAAGGCCCTCGCCGACCCGACCAAGAAGGTCGTCGTCCAGACCGCTCCCGCCGTCCGCGTCGCCCTCGGCGAAGAGTTCGGCATGGAACCCGGCACCATCGTCACCGGCAAGATGGCCGCTGCCCTCCGCCGCCTCGGTTTCGACTATGTCTTCGACACCGACTGGAGCGCTGACCTCACCATCATGGAAGAAGGCACCGAGCTTCTCGGCCGCGTGAAGAAACTCCTCGCTGGCGATAAGGACGTCAAGATGCCCATGTTCACCAGCTGCTGCCCCGCTTGGGTCACCTTCTACGAGAAGAACTTCCCCGACCTGCTCGGTCATCCCTCGACCGCCAAGTCGCCCCAGGGTATGTTCGGCGCTGTCACCAAGAACTACTTCGCCCCGAAGATTGGCGTGAAGCGCGAGGATGTCGTATGCGTCTCCATTATGCCCTGCCTGGCCAAGAAGAGCGAGTGCGCCCGTCCCGAACTCGGCAACGGTACCGACCAGGATGTCAACTTCAGCCTCACCACCCGTGAGCTCGCCCACATGCTCAAGCAGAGCAACATCGACCTCAACAGCATGCCCGAGGAAGACTTCGACAGCCCCCTCGGCCAGTCCACTGGTGCCGCCGTCATCTTCGGCGCCACCGGCGGTGTTATGGAGGCTGCCCTCCGTACCGCCTACGAGGTCCACACCGGCAAGACCCTCCCGAAGATCGACTTCGAGGAGTGCCGCGGTATCTTTGGCGAGAGCATCCGCGAAGCCACTGTCGACTTCGCTGGTCTGCCCGTCAAGATTGCCATCTGCTACGGTCTCAGCAACGCTCGCAAACTCATGGAAGAAGTCCGCGAAGGCAACCCCAACGGCTACCACTTCATCGAGGTGATGGCCTGCCCGGGTGGCTGCATCGGCGGCGCTGGTCAGCCCTACCACCACGGCAAGAGCGACATCATCAAGCGCCGTATGGACGCCATCTACCGCGAGGACGCTGGCAAGCCCATCCGCAAGAGCCACGAGAACCCCGACATCATCGCCATCTACAAGGAGTACTACGGTGAACCCTGCGGCCACCTCAGCCACGAGCAGCTCCACACCCACTACTTCGACAAGAGCGACAAAGTCGAGATCACGAAATAAGTTAAACACTAAGGACCTTAAGGTCCCTAAAGTCCTTAAGGTCCTTAACAATAAAGAACAAAATGGCAAACATCAAAATATCCGAAGAAAAGATCAACGTTATCAAAGACATCTGCAAGAGCTTTGGTAACCGTGCCGGTGAGGTCATCAACGTCCTCCATCAGGTGCAGGGTAAGTTCGGCTACCTCCCCGCCGAGGTCCAGGAAGTCGTCGCCCACGAGTTGAACATCCCCGTGGCTAAGGTCTATGGCATCGTCTCCTTCTACAGCTTCTTCACCATGGAGCCCAAGGGCGAGCACCCCATCGACATCTGCCTCGGTACCGCCTGCTACGTGCGTGGCGCCGAGAAGGTGCTGGATGCCTTCCAGCGTAATCTGGGCATCCAGGTCGGCAAGTGCACCCCCGACGGCAAGTTCTCGCTGAACACCCTCCGTTGCGTCGGTGCCTGCGGTCTCGCCCCCGTCGCCATGATCGGTGACAAGGTATACGGCCGTCTCACCCCCGACCTCGTTCCCGGCATCATCGCCGAGTACAAATAATCCCACAAGGATTTGTCAACAGCAAAGGGCGCCCTTCCGGGCGCCCTTTCTACTTTTTTAACTCATTCCCAGCCCCCGTCAGGGGCGCCAGACCTTAGCCGTGGGTGCAAGCCCACGGTATCAGAAACGCCCCCTCCTATAGAGCCCCTTCGGGGCGACACACCACATACTTTTTCATTGGCTGTCCTTTATAATATATATTCTTCTTTAGAAGAATATATAAATCAACAAGTTGCGGATATTATCAAAACCATACCATCCCTATACCAAGCCTATACCATCTCTATACCAAGTCTATGGTAACAAGGGAGTACCTCCGGTGTACCGCCAGTGTACCTTCGGTGTTCCTTCGTCCTTCCGATACCCTAGGCAGATCCATCCCTCGCTCTACCCTTACTCGGTGGGTATGCCAACAGTATGCCTACACCTTGGCTACTGCCTGCCTGCAGTATGGTTGTGGCACAATAAAACCGCTCTTCTGACGTTATTGTCCTAAAACACAGTAGTTATGGCAAGGAAACAGGGCGATTCCGAGAGCGGGAAACTCGGCAACAAGATATACTACACCTGGCATGGGCGGCAATGCGAGCGCTCTATGCCCACCTCTGTGGCCAATCCGCAAACCGAGGCACAGCAGGCCCACCGCAGCAACTTCGCGATGGTCTCCAAACTCTCGTCCTACATGAAAGAGGCCCACCTCATTGGACTTCATTGGCACGCCATCAGGGAGCACAACAGCACCTATGCCATCTTCCGTAACCTCAACAAAGACTGCTTCACCCCGGACGGCGAGATCAACCTCCCGCGCGTCATCGTCAGTCGCGGTTCGGTGGAGCTGGTGGAAATCACCTCGGCCACCATCGACAACGGTGTCCTTACCGTCACGTTCGACGGTCATTGTATTTCGATTTTGTGGTTATACATCCATTTTTTCGAAATGCAAAAGTACAACTATTTTTGAAATTGGAAAAATATTTTTATAAAGACCCTGTCAGCCAGATTGCCGTCACCCCACGGCGAAGTCTCGTGTATCCCCACTAACGCATTTACACGTTCTGCCTCGATAGAGGCCTTGAGCACCACTGAAATTAATCAAATCAAGCGAAAAACGCATTTACGCATTTTTTAAAGCATTCCCACATTCAAGCTTATTGTTCCTTCGGTGATCCTTCGGCGATCTCTCGGCGATGTTGACTCGTTGTCCCTTCTTCGTGGCTTCTTCGATCCTTCTTAGTGGGTTCTATGTGCCTTCTATTGAATTAACAGTATGTAGAAAAATATGCCTGTTTGTTTGAGTACAGTTGTATTATTTTGTGTCATTCAGATTATCCCTCCACCCATGCTGGTGAAGGAAATTTGTTTTTCCCATCCTTGTGCCATTGTTTGATGTCTTTGAATAACTTACTATCATTGTCGTCTATCCCATAACCTCGATTGACATCCGGAGATGGTAGCTTCTTTAAGGTTTCAAGATAATCTGGAGGAATAATACTCAAGTCAGAAAACATTTTTTCTATAGAATTACCCGGATCGTTATAGTTGTATATTGCCGTTAAAACATTCTCATTCCAGTAGAACTTGTTGGTTTCCTCCATCCAAAATAATACTCCATAAACCCAATATAAAGGAAAATCTGTATGACGAAGGTATTCTTGAAATTGCTCATTCCACAATTGAGGATTGGCTAATCTAATGTAAAAGTGCAGATTTAAGGAATCTATACTATACGGATTGTTGGTGAAGCGGGTCTTAAAGGATTTGTTTATTAATATTTGTGAAAAATCACCGTATTGTTTATCATCAAAAATACAAGGTGAAATTTTACTTGGATTCTCTTTTACCAAATATAAATGTACTCTTACCAACTCGAGAAATAGTGCACATAGTTCAATCTCCTCACTTTGGTTGAACAGTTTTTCAAATTCCCCAGGATTAAATTGATAATCATTAATTAAAATCTTTTTTAAAACATCTCCCCATTTGTTGAACGCATCTCGTAAAGTATAATTCTTATTCGATGTAACCTCTTGTTTATATAATGCTTTTATACATGAGAAAATATTAACGACCAAATCGCATTTATTGTTTTTGAAACCCTTATACACAATGTTATTTGTTTTTATTCGGATTGACTCCAGATTGTCATTTGAGACAGCGTCTGATAACCATTCGTTGAAAGTGGGGGAAGCCTTATAGCCATCAACTGATGGAGAACTAATGTATTTTTTCACCTCAAATATTGTTTTCTCTGTATTTCGTAGTCTACCAGAAAAATATTTGAAGAATTCATCGTTTTTATTTATTGACGGCTTATCATCAAGATGTCTATCTTTGGACCAGAGATTTTCAAAAATACCAATGACTATTTCTTCTTTCGATGGCACATATTCTTTTATTAAATCAGAAATATGTTCTATTTTTTTCTCATTTTGTGGTTCTTCTTTAGTATCTCCACTTGTAATAGAAAAGTCGTTTATATTTTTCAACATCTCATCTATAGAAAAACGTTTTTTTATGTGAGTATGGAAGAAATCAGAATGATTATCAGCAATATATAATTTCCCGCTTTCTTGATTTAAATCTAATATAAAATCGTAATTGTTATCCCTTAGAATTCTATAGATATCTGGCCTTAAAAATCTAATCGTTGTGATTTTTAAAAGATCTTCAATATTGATAACTTCACCATTTAATCGGGTGCTTGAATCCAATTCTTGCAACTCATTGTTTAATGATTCAAGTTCTACTACTAAAAGATTGACATATCGTTTTATGTCGCGTGGGCTGATAAACATATATCGAGATTCCATTCCCTTTCCCATAATCATTTCATCAACTTTATTAGGGAGGGGTTTCTCAAATCCGTAGTGTGTTAAGACTGGCACAATTTCAGAATACAAAATATCTGTTATACGTTCGTTTTCATAAGCGGGTAAAGATAATTCATAATTAAAAAATTTCTGCAGATATATATCAGCATTATCAATCCTGCCATTTTCCTCTAATGAACGCATAATTACATTTTTGTCGGCAGCTATAATATAATACACATTAGGGAAATCGGCCGTATTGCGGATTAGTTTTATTAATTCCATCAATTCGTCATATAGCAATCTATCAACATCATCAACTAAAACTACGTATATTTTTTTTTCTTTTCTTAATGCACTGGATATATCATTGTGTTGTTTTTCCAAAGAAGATGTTTTCCGAAATTTGAAATATGACTCAATGGCCTTGCCAGATGATGTATCGTTTAGTATTTCAGAATATGTTTTAAGAAGTCTTTCTAAGTATTTATTTTCTTCTCCTAGTTTTTCTTTGAACAAATTTAAAAAATTTGTAGATATCTGTTCGGGCGTGTCACATAGCCATGGTTTAAATGTAAAACAGCATATGTTATTGTATTCACCACACTCTAATTCTAGTAATTTAAAAAAGGAACTTTTCCCCATGCCATATGGCTCACCTATTAATATATTAAATGAAGCTTCTTTCTCATTGTCCTTTCTGTTCGTTTCTTGTATTATCCTGATTAAAGTTTTCGCAAAATGTCTTCTGTTAAAATCATCAGATATAGACGGTATATCACTACGAAAAGAAGAAAACGCATACGATTCATCTCTTGGTGACTTCTTTATTTTTTTCCAAAACGAATTTAAATGGCTTTTAAAATATGTACAATTTATTATCCAGATTACAATTTCTGCAATGAGAGACTCAAAAAGCAAGATATCAATGTATTTAATTGAATTAATTCCACTATATTCGAAACAGGCTTTTATCCTGAAGTATAGAATCCCGGACAAAATTACAACAAGAGCCGTTCTCCTTTGGGATAATAATTGTTCTTGGCTGATTCTGTTGTATGATAAATAATATACGACCACCATTGCAACGGATATTGCAATAGCAATCCAGATATTGTCATTTGCCCATTGTCCTATAAGAGTTTTTGTTATTATTTTATTGACAAATTGTATTATTGATTCCTCTAACAAACAACAACCAGATAGTACTAATAAAATGGACAAGACCAATCTTGTTATTTTTTTGTTATATATCGCAGTTAAAGCCATATGTATTATTTTTAAGTTAACAGTTGCAAAGATACAAAGAAATAGCCTGTTGATAAGAAAAACTTTTCAACAGGCCATGCTGGTTTGAAGAATTCAATAATTAGTTTTGTTCTATTATAGCGATTTCGTCAGGGGTGAGGTTGTAGAGGGCGTAAACTTGTTGGTCAATTTCATATTCCAAGGCAGATGTGTCTGTTTGAGGGTTATCCTTTTTTGTAGAAAGAATAATATCTACAAGATTAATAATTGCTCGTTGTTGCTCTTGTGTTGCATAGGCAATTGGAATATTTCGGATATGTTCGGGTACAATATGATAATCTCCGGCTCTTTGTACTTTAAGTAATTCATTCCCTAGTTTTGATGCCATTATTCCCAAAAGATACTTTATATCTATTGAGGAAGAAAGTGATTCCATGGTTGCCCTACTTAATGTTGAGTATTTCCGAACACTAGTCGTAATACTTTTGTTATTAACACTTTTGATGTCTTTCCATAGAACAGCTATTCTTAAACCTTGTTGGCAAATATAATGTTCATCAATATCCACTGTAACCTTTAAATCGCCTAAACAATTTGTTATTAGTTTAGGAACATCATATAATTCGCGGAATGTTGGTCGACTCACTTGATTGGGGACTCTGTCTGTATTATATTCAATAAATCTTACCCTTTGTATTTCATAGCATTCTATATCTTTCGCTTCTATATATTTTCTACAATGAATTCTGTCTTGGGTATCACTTATTAAATCTTTATTTGTAAACAAACCTTCTTCTGAATATAACACCATTCCTTTACTTATATAGCAATAATCTCCTAACACATGCATGTTGGCAAATCGGCTTGTTTTCCGTTTCTCCTGTGTGACATTCCATACATATGTTTTCTTATCTTGCACTAAATCTTCGTGGTTTTGTAAAAAAGAACGACTGATTATGAAGTTTTCATCAATTTTGCTAACCCAAGTTTCTCCATGTGTTTTTGTTTTCTTTATAAACGGAATGCAATTTGATACTGTGGCATTTTCAAATATCTTTGTCCCATTCAAATCGACAAGTTCATACATATCATTGTTTTCTACAAGCATTTTCCGAAGGACCTTAGCATATAGTTGGTTTGTAAGAGGAAATGGAACTATCATGGTGGTGACTCCAGAGGGGACATTTAATATTATACCCAACTCAATAAACGGAATATACAAATCCCATTTTTGATAGAGAGACTTATAATGTTTTGAGGATACTATTCTTTCTCTCTGCAATGCTAGTTTTTCATTTGCCATTTGTGTTGGGGCGCTAATATACGGCGGATTGCCGATGACGATATCAAACCCACCTTTATCAAAAATATCTTTGAACCATGTGTGCCAAAGGAAGAAGTCTTGGTTGGCGGAACAATCCATCTTCTCCAACTTGGCGAGGGATGCGGGTGTGCCGCCAATGCTTTCGCGGATAAGGGTCTTTACCTCTTCGTTGATGGACTGTCGCATACTGGCTTTCTTCTTGTGGTCGGTGACGGAGAAATACTCACGCAACAGGCGTTGCAGGTTCTGTCGGCTGGTATGGCTATCAATACCCAACACCAACTGCATCGATTTGGATTGTCCGCCACGTAGGCGACTCGAGATGCGACTGAGGTCGAAACCCTCGAAACTCTCGATAAGGCTGTTGCCCTGCATAAACTTGTAGTCGAAGTTAGGCAAAGGCTCCGGCTCCTCGGCATCCACAACAATACTCAGCCAGAAACGCAAGCGGGCGATGTCGATGGCACCTTTCTCTATATCGACACCGTAGATGTTGTTCTCGATAATTTCTTTCTTCAACTCTACGCGGGAAGAGGTCTCTTCTATTGCTTCGCGGCAACGCCACAGTTCATTTAACAAACCCATTGGGAATGCACCGCTGCCAATAGCCGGGTCACAGATTTTCACCTCACGAAGGGCAGTGTCTAATGCTTCACGATAGGGTTCTAACTCGGGTTGCATCTCGTGGGTCTCAACGAAAGCACGAATGTATTTATCGCAATCAGAACTATCAGATTTTTCTTTTTGTTCTGATTGAGATTTGTCTATCTGTGTGGCAAGGTAGGCAATGAGCGACTCTTTGCACATGTAACGTACTATCTCCTTGGGGGTGTAGAACGCACCTTTGGCTTTGTTGTCCTCCAGCAGGCTCTCGAAGATTTTGCCCAGCATCTCGGGGTCGACACCCACTTCGGCATCGTCGGGGTCGTTCTCATCGACGGTGAAGTTATAGGAGGCCATAAAGGTGAACAAGTCCTCAAAGAGCGAAGCCGGCAAAGTGATATTCTGTTCATCTACAGCATCACGCTCAAAGAGTCCGCCATTCAGATAAGGCAATTCCTTCCAATCCTCCAACAAGCCCATATCCCATTTTTTTGCCTTGAACAGCTGTTCTCGGTTGGCTTTCTCTGTGTTGAAGATACCAAAGAAAAGTGGCTCCAGCACCTGCTCGAGGAAGTCGCCTTGATGCGGGCTGAAGAAGAAAAGGTCGCGCAGGAAAGCAAGATTGCCATTCAACCAGCCTTTCTTCTGCAGGAAGTGCAGGAAGACAATGCGTCCCATCATCTTCTTCACATAGTCGTGAATGGTAGCGCCCTCAAAGCCCTGCCCCTTCAATTCATTGATGATAATGTCGTAGTGGCGATGGTATTCATCGAAGAACTCTTTGCTGAGGGCATCGACAGAGAAGGCTTCCTTGAGGTCGGACAACTTGAAACGGCCATTCTTCTCCGCCACCTTTCCCAATCGCTCTAACGGAGTTTTGTATTGTCCCTGCTCGTCACCCAGGATATACGAGAAGCGCTTGGCTGCGGTATTGCCCTCCTTGAGGTCGCAGATATAGGAGAGTCGCCAATGATTCCCGTCGTCGAAGACTGCTATCGCCCCATCGACATCATATTTCAGATAAGGCTGTATCAGCTTACGCAACCCCACCCGTTTGCGGCGCACATCGCCGCCATCGGCTACACGGGTGTAGAAGAAACCCAACAGACGGCCATCGGCATCTTCCATCTGGCCGATATAATGGCTTTTGTCGCCAGTAGCATTAGTGTCGAGCAATTTTGGCGTTGTGGCCACATCGTTGCTGCCGAATAGGCGGTGGACAATCTCGTTGCTATAGGTCTTATAGTCGAACGGCGATTTGAATATCTTGCGGAGGGTTTCGGGATTCATAATATTGCTTATTTGAATGTTTCTGAAAGGATGATGTCTGCGGTGGTGAGCGCCACTTGTTTGGTAGTCGTCTCGGGTTGCGGCTGGCCATAACGGCCGTTCAACTCTTCGAGTTGTTCCAAAATCTTAATCATGGGAACTGGCTCTTTCTTTTGTTTCTTCGACATACGGATAAGGGCGTCGGCCAACTGGTTGTAAGTTCCGCGTTCCACCAACTGTTTCAGTCGGTCGAGGGTGTGGCGGCCTTCATCGTCGAGCATGGGACGCACCTCGCGCAGGAAAGCGGCGGCTTTCTTGGCGTCGTTGTCTTTGCTGCCAATCTTGGGTTTGTCGTCTTGATGCTCGCGCTGTTGGTCGAGGGTGTATTGCTTCAAAGCTGTCCGCACCTGCTCATAGTGGAGAGGCTCGCTGTCGCCGAACGACACAGCCTTCTCATCGGGATCGGCATAGAAGATGTCCGCCGCCTCGAGGAAGGATAGCTCGTGGGTGTCGGCACCAACGAGGTAGAAAGCCTTCTTTAGTGGTGAGGCCAGGTAGGATATGGTTTGAGGTCGCGTACCTCCGGCACGCATGGATGTGGGGTTTGGGTTGCCCCACACTGCGCCTTCGGCTTGTGTGGGGTTATTGAGATTGAGCCTCTCCGAGTCTCTTGCACAGCGGCTCTTGGGTGGCAGTTGTTTGATTTTGCGATAAAGGGCGGGATTGGTGTCGTGGAGGTGCCGCACTTCGCGCAGCAATTCCAGGCTGCGGTCGGTCTCGTCGCGTACATCGGCATTGAAGAGTTTGAATTCGTGCACCATCTCCTCGTGCGAGTAGATGCGGGTATCCTCACCAAGAGCAGAATGGAAACTTTGCAGTTTGATGAGTGAGTTCTTCTTGAGGCTGATGATGGCATCGCCCGGGTCGGAGGGATAGAACATATAGTTGTAGATGGCGTCGGCGGTGGAGCCGATACGGTTTACACGGCCGATACGCTGCATCAGGCGGGTGGCGTTCCAAGGGCTGTCGTAGTTGACGATGACATTGGCACGGTGCAGGTTGACACCCTCGGCCAACACATCGGAGGTGATGATGATGTTATAGTCATTACGCCATTCCTTCTTGTATTTGGCATCGAAGTTCGCCTGTATGGTCTCACGCAGACGGTTGCGGTTCTTGGCGCAGACGGCAAGGATGTCGTTGCGGTGCAAACGTTCTTTCAGCTCCTTCTCCAGATAGTTGACGGTATCGACACTCTCGCTGAATACCACCAGCTTGCCTTCGAGGTTCTTGCTCTTGTCGAAGAGTTCATCCTCCAGCATACTGACAAAGAGGTCCAACTTGGGGTCGGATTTCACCTTGTCCCATTGTTGGCAGAGTTTGTCCAACACCTCGGCATCGTATTCCAACATCGGAAGAAAATCGGGCTTGAAGTCGGCAGCACGGAAGGTTATCTCGTTTTGGTCGAATCCCTTGCCGATGGCCAGCTCGATTATCGCATCCAACTCCATGCCATCGGCCTGCAGTTTCTTTACATTCAGTTCGGGGGCGATGATTACTTTGTCCTCGTTGAACATCTTGATCATGCCGTTGGTGGCATCGAGGAGGGTGTGGAGCGAACGGCGGAAGGCGTCAAAGCTGCTCTCCAAGCGTTTGACCATGTGGGTTTGGTAGATGCCGGCCAGCGAGTCGGCCACCTGCTTGGCTTTCTTGCCTGACGGAACTTTATACGATGGGCAATACTCCACAGCACGATAGCGGGCATAGTGGAGGCCGCTGCCATCGAACAACTCGGGATTGTCCTCTTTCAGGTTGGAGGTGGGCGTGTCCACCAATTTCTTGTAGGTATTGACGAAGAGCATCAGCACCTCGGGCGACATCTGATAGGTGCGGTCGGTAGGGTCGAGCAGTTGGGGGAATTGGATCTCACCGGCATAACGGGGTTCGTGCTGGATGTTGTTGCGGGTACGGCGCACCATCACTTTCTCCAACACCGTGTGGCGCATCTGCTGGTTGATATCGTCTATATGGCTGGTGAGGTAGTCGGCACTCAGTACGCGTCGCTGCGACATAAGGCTTTTGAACTCCTTTATCCACGGGGCAAAGGTGTCGGCGATGTTGCTTATGCCGTCGAGCGTGCAGCGGGCGGTGTCTTGGAATAGCAGCAACTGGTTTTTGATATCCTCGGGCGTGTTGTTGAGCGGGGTGGCAGAAAGTAGGAGAACTCGCTTGCCACCCTTGACATTGCCCTTGTTGAGGCGTGCCGACTTGCAGATGCGTTGCAACAGGTCGTAGTTGTCGTTGCTGTCGTGCCGGAAGTTGTGGGCCTCATCGACAATGATAAGGTCGTAGTATTCTTTCTCATCGTAGCCGTCGCCATCGATGACTTTGTCAAGACTTCCGTTAGTGATAAAGCGGCTGTATTTGTTTTTGATACGGAAGTCTGCAAAAGTGTCTTCCCAGTTGCTTTTAACTGCTGGTGGGAAGATGACAAGGATGCGGGTGTTGTCGCCATTTGCGGCGATGAAGCGCTGCGCAATCATAGCAGCCACCACAGTCTTGCCCAAACCCACCACGTCGGCAATGAAGCAACCGCCGTGCTGCATCATAATGTCATATCCCTGCACCACAGCGTCACGCTGGTAGGTAAGATTGTCGTAGTTGTCAGGGAGTTGCGGAATGAAATCATCTTCGACCTGGTTGCCGAAGTGGTCGATGAGCATACGCATATAGAGCTCGTAGGGTGTAGGTTGATGGTCTTCTGGTGCAAGATGGGTCTTCCCGACGATGTGGTTCACATCGTCCAAGGTCACCGGAATGGCATCGTTCCAGAGACGTTGAAACTCCTCCTCGCAATAATGCACATCGTCATAGTCTTTCATAGCCACATTGAGCTCGTAGCGAGGCGGCTCGGTGGTGCCGAGCCCTTGGGCGCTGAGGTTGCTGCTACCCATGATGACCCATCCGTCGCTGTGTTCGCTGTGGTTCTTGGGCAGGCAGAGGTAGAATTTTGCATGGAGGTCTTTAGTGGGGTGTATGCGCAGTTGCAGGCGACCTTCCGATATGTCTGTGCAAAACTGACGGATGCCCTCGTCAACCTCGGAAGAATATTCCGATTGGTAGACGTCACGAAGGAAATCCTCGCAGTATTGTTCCAAACTCACATCCTTGTCACCAAAGAAGAGTTTGCCAGCTGCTTGTGATTGACGAAAAAGGTTGTCGATATTGATACCAACAAGAATCTTGATTTCCTGTGTGGCTTCCAATTCCTGTCGCAGTTTGAAATATCCCGAAGAACGAAAATAGCCAACTACAGCATGGAATATGTCGAAGTTGGCCATTGCAGAGGCGATACCGTGGAACTTGTCCATCAGCGTCGACTCAATATTGTTAAAAAACTTGGTGCTCATAAGGCTTGGCGTTATTGGCGCTTCGCCTTTCGAATGATATAAAAAGTTATCCGTGATACTTTCAATGTACCCGAGGATTTACTGGACTACCTACTACCATACAAGAAAGCACACGGATAAACCGCGTGCGTTCCGCTTTCTTGGCAGGTAGTACATTGAAAAGTGTCCAGTTTTTCGGGTACTCCAAAGAAAAGCAAAAACGCTTCTAAATTATGTATTTATTACTATTCTATTTCTCTGTTTCTATTCTGTTTTAGTTGTTCATTTATTAAAACTAACGCATTAACGCATTTGCACATTAACGCATTCTTTTATGTTATTTCGACTGCAAAAATACAAATTATTTATGATATAGCAAAATATTTTTATTCGTTTACCAAAAACCTATAGCCTTGTAGAGAAGAAAACACTCTGTTTTGAACTGTAACGCTGTAACGTACGGAAGTAAAACACCTTGAGAGAGAAATGGTTCCAGTCTTATGCGTTTCATTTTAGTCACAAGTCACAGTTACCTCCGGAGTCAGGCGGAGGCACTAGTTGGGCACTAGTTTGCTCCAGCCCTCTGCTCTTGGCCGTACTTGCGTCGCAGGCCATGTCTCCTTCGGAGCCAGGCAGGATGCCTACCTGATAGCACTTCTTATTCCGAAATTAAATTTTTCAACCGATAGGTGCGGTTGCGGTTGCCACCATGAGATTCCAGATAGCCGAACTCGGTAAGCTGACGCAGATACCGCTTGGCGGTGGTTGGTGTAAATCCGAACTGGCGGACGATGGCCTCGGTGGAGAACTCTTCTTTATCAGCCACAAATGTCAAAACATCGACCAGTTTTTCGGCCAGAGTGGGCTTTATCGACCATTTATCGACCATTTTTTTACTTAAACCCTCTTTATCGACCATTTTCCCGGAGGAGGAGTTGACATATTGGTCGATATCTGCCCTCAAGTGTCGCGTGTGGAGAGTGGCCATGCAATTCTGGAAGATGGCGATGTCCTCCGCCTCGCGGGTGTCGATAAGGGCTTGGATGTAAGTAGTCTTGTCTTCCTTGAGCACCTTGGTGGGCAAGACTCCGAACTCCATTTGCAGGAGGTTCATCAGCAGGCGGCTGGTGCGGCCGTTGCCGTCGGCCCACGGATGGATGGTCACCAACTCATAGTGCGCCCAGAAACTGAGGTCGTAGACGCCACAAATGTCCGCGGGGTCGATAGCCTTGCGACGACGATTGAGTTCTTTGCAGAAGTCTGCGAGACGTTCCGGCACTTTGAGATAGGACATATAAGACTTACCACCAATGCCGGCAGAGACATTGAGCTTGCGCAACTCACCTTTGGCAGCGGAAAAATTGCCACCCAACGCGCTGTACTCGCTGCCGGTGCGGGCCATCACCTTTGAGGCCAACGTGATAAGCCATTCGACGGTGATGGGCTCGTGCCGCTTGATCCACTCGCGACCGTATTCGTAGGCCACCTTGAGGTCAAGGTTCATCATCTGTTCCTGCATGGTGCGCTTACTGGAGGTGATGCCCTCGTCGAAGAGCAGCTGCGCCTCCACCTCGGTCACCGTGCTGCCCTCGATGGCGGTTGAGTGCACGATGATAGAATACAGATAGAATTTGTCGTAATCTATCTGCTCCGAGATGTCCAACTCGCGGTGCCGGTCAAGCAGTTTCAATAATATGTCCTTGTTCTCTTGCGTCATATTTCAAATTGCAAAGTTACGCAAAATCCCCCACATGACAAAATTATTTTTCTTAATTCAAATAAAATGCGTATTTTTGCAAAAAAGAAAAAAGACAGTTATGCAAATAGATACCACCAACATGTGCTCGCACCTGCAGCGGAAGCTGTTTGAGGAGAATGGCGAGTACCACCGGATTTGGCTGGCGCTGCAGGACGACCCCGAGCTGACGGCCGTGGTGCGGTCGCGCCAGCTGCATATCTACCGCAACGGGAAACACCCCGAAGGGGAACTGAGCACCGCTGAATCTAAATTATATAAAGCGAAGAAGGTGCTGGTGCTGGCCGGCAAATCGGCCCCTAAGATTCTCCGTGAAGACCCCATCTGCGAGATGCTAAAGCAGGTAGAGACCACGGAGCTCTTCCGTACCTCGCAGAGCTGGGATGGGGCGGAGCTTCCCGACTACCCGCAGGGACGGCCCGAGCTGGTGGCGGTGAAATATGTCATTCCGCAAGGAAGCAAACTCGGCTGGCATCACCACGACGCCATGAATCACGGCGTGCTGGTGCAGGGCGAGCTGACCATCGTTGCTGTGGACGGCACCGAGAAGATCGTCCACGAGGGCGAAGCCATTGTCGAGATGGTCGGCACCGTCCACCATGGCGAAAATCGAGGCTCCAAGCCCGTCGTCCTCTACATGTTCTACCTCTCGCAAAAAGGCCTACCCCTCTCTGTGCCGCATCCCGAAATACCAATGGGATGACCTCCGCAATGCCGTTCCCACAGCGGGACGGATGATGAACTGACAAAAAAAGCGGGACCTTTGAGGCCCCGCTTTCTTTTTGAAGTTATGCTGAAAAGAATTATTGCAACTTAATGTGCTTTTTGCCGTTCTGGAGGTAGACACCGCGGAAGTCGGCGGGGACTTCAGTGCCGAGGTAACGACCATCGATAGTAAATACTCGATTGTCTGATTGCTCGATTGCTTGATTGCTTGAGTCAATTTCCTCGATGCCTACAGCGCCGCCGTTATTCGCAACAATGCAGTTGCCCTCAAAGTAAGAGGTGCCGTCGGTGATGTTGTTGCCAGTGGCAAGAGAGGGAGTGCTGGGGGCGGAAATGACAAGTCCGCTTGAATTGCCACCAGGGCCTCCGTGACCACCGCCGGTACTGATGGTGGGAGTTTTGAAAGCTATACTGTTGTCGCCGTAGGTGACGGTGTACCAGGTATTGCTGCTGACGGAGGATTGCTGAATCTTGGGTTGGTTGTAGGAGGCACCGTTCTCGACACCGCCGACGGTGATAACAACACCGCCGTTGATGTAGACTTTCTTGCCCTCCTCGCTGTTGGCGTCGATGGCCAATTCTGGCGAGCGGGCGCCGATGGCATACACCAGGCCTCCGTTGAGGTAGATGTTGCCGTTGGCGTCGATGCCGTCGTTGTTGTTGGAATGGGAATAGACATAGCCGCCCGTGATGGTCATATCCTGCGCCGAGTTGATGCCGTCGTCGTAGGCGTTGATATAAATCTCGCCACCTTCAATGTTGAGATAGTTCTTGCTTTCGATGCCTTCAGCGTTACGTCCGCTGGTGGTCACCTTCACCTTGCCGCCGCTGATGACTATGCCGCCGCTGTAGGTGTAGCTGTTGTTGCTCACTTCGGTCTTGAGGCCGGCCTTGATGCCCTTGGGCGACGAATAGTAGTCGCTGCTGACGCGGTCGGTGTTGCCGGTATAGTTGGTGTTCTCTGTCGTGCCGTTATTATAGTAGAGACCGCCGGAGGTGGAGACGGTGATGTCGCCGCCGCTAATGGTGAGGATGCTGTCGCACTTCATGCCCTTGCCGCCCGAGCCGGTGGCGGTGAGCGTGAGGGTGCCGCCGCTGATATCAATATTGCGGTCGGAGCTGATGCCGCAGGCCGCCTTGGTCTCCAAATCCTCTTCATCCCACGCACCCTTGCCGCTGGTGGTGATGTTGATTTCAGGCTCGCCGCTGATGAAGATGTCGCCAGCACTCTTGATGCCCTTGGCGGCGATGGCGGCGCAGTTGACGGTGATGCTGCCGCCCTCGATGTAGATGTTTCCGCTGTCCTCGTCCTCGTGGTCGGCGGTCTCGCCCGTCGAGGTGTCGCCGTCGAGGTCGCACTGGATGCCGTCGTCCTCGGTACCGCTGATGTTAATGGTGCCGCTCTCCATCAGGAAATACTGGTTGCAGGAGATGCCGTCGCCCACGGCGGAGGTGACGTTGAGGGTGGCGTTCTTCAGCGTGATGTATTCGCCGGCCTTGATGGCGTGCTTCACGTTGCCCACCACGTTGAGGGTGCCCTGCTGCTTGAACTCGGCGTGGCCTTTCACGTAGAGGCAGCCCTTCTGCGAGCCGCCGGCGGCGTCGACGAGGGTGTTCTCGGTGCCGGTGATGACCTTCACGTTGATGCGCTTTCCGTTCTGGATATGCACCGCAGCACCGCTGTACACCGCCGAGCTGTTGGTCAGCGTCAGACCGTTAAGCTCGATGGTGGCCTTGTAGGAGCCCGACATGTAGAAGCCGCCGTCGGTCGACGAGCCGCTGAGGTTGTAGGTAATCTCGCTGGCGAGGTCGTTACTCTGCAGGATGGAGACATGCGCCCCCTGCTGGCTGACAGTGAGGTACTGCGCTGCGCTGTCGCCCACGCTGACCGTGGCAGTATCACCGTTGTAGACGACATTCACGCCATAGTCACTTTGCGCCATGGCGGCCACGCCGCAAGCCAGCGCCATGATTGAAACGAGGAATTTCTTCATAATCTATTGTATTAGTGGTTAATATTTGCTTTCGCGTCCCGATGTTTATCGCTGCAAAGGTACGAAAAATATCCCATCTGGCCGCTAACCTTTGTATCGGGTCTCGCTTTTCTATTTATGTTTATTGTCGATTTTACCCCGGGTTTTGGGTCAGGAATACCCGGGTTTTCCTGGTAAGAAACCCCGGGGTTTTTGGGGTAAAAACCCCGGGTATTCTTGGGTAAAAACCCCGGGTGTTTCTGTGAGGAAACCCCGGGTATCCCTGAAACGGAACCCCGGGTGTTCTTCAATTCACCTTCACCCAGGTCATTGTCTGCGTCACGGTGGTGCCGTCTTCTTTTTCGCGGAGGGCGGTCCATTCCATCTGGTTGCCGGCGATGGAGGCGATTTCCCACCACTCGCGCAGCTCCTCCTCGCCCTGGTTCTTCCAGCGCGTGGCCAGCAGCGTGCCGTCGACGAAGTAGTTCTGGAACTCGCGGTTGGTCACGGCCTCCCACTGGCCTTCGCCGACCAGGCTACCTTCAGCCGCTACTTTCACCGCGAAACGGGCCTCTACCCCACCGAGTTTCGCGCCAACATTTGACGGCGGGAGACACAATAAAAAACGGGGAAAAACGTTTTTTCAAAACAGTTTCTAAATCCTTAGTGCAATGAACTGGATAATACTTATCATAGCGGGTTTTTGCGAGACGGGTTTCGCCTTCTGTCTGGGGAAGGCCAAGCCGGCAGTGGGCACGGAATGGTGGTGGTGGATAGCGGGCTTCGCCTTCTTCTACGTGCTGAGTGCCGTGCTCTTGGCCAAAGCCACGCAGACCATCCCCATCGGCATCGCCTATCCCGTATGGACCGGCATCGGTGCCGTCGGCGCGGTGCTATTGGGCATTTTCGTCTTCCACGAACCCGCCACCTTCTGGCGCCTGCTCTTCCTCAGCACCTTGATACTCTCCATCGTAGGCTTGAAAATCGTCGGATAGTAATGGACGGCACATACATCGCTTTCGCGCCGCTGCAAGGCTATACCGATGCCGTCTACCGGCGGGCACACTGGGAGTGTGTCGGCGGGGTGGACGAGTATTACACGCCGTTTGTGAGGATTGAGAAAGGGGAGATTCGCAAGAAGGATTTGCGGGATACCGACCCTACAGTCAACGAGGGGGTGCCTACGGTGCCGCAGGTGATTGCCAAGGACGGCGACGAGTTCTCCCGCCTGTGCGATGCGTTGCAAGGACAGGGGTGGGGTAGGATAGACCTCAATATGGGATGCCCGTTCCCCATGCAGGTGAAGGCAGGCCGCGGGAACGGTTTGCTGCAACGCCCTGAGCATGTGGAGGAAATCCTCCGTGAGATGCAAAAGAGACCCGAGGTGTCCTTCTCCGTCAAAATGCGACTAGGTCAGGAGAGCGAAGAAGAGGGTCTGAGGGTGATGCCAATCATCAACGAGATGCCGCTGGTGCACGTCACGCTGCATCCACGTCTTGGTCGGCAGCAGTATAAAGGTGTGGCCGACAAGGAGGCGTTTATGCGGTTTATGGAGGGGGGGCAGCATCCGATGGTGTATAACGGAGACGTTGTAGAATTGAAAATGGAAAATGGAAAATGGAAAATTGGGGCTGACGCGATAGATTCCACTAAATTGAAAGGGGTGATGATTGGACGGGGTCTGTTGGTGCGGCCGTGGATGCTCAGCGACAAAGAGCCTCACATGGTTATCAAAAACATGCACGCCATCGTCTACCGTCATGCGACGGAGCATCTCTGCGGTGACAGCCAGATTCTCTCGCGCCTCCACGCATTCTGGGAATACCTAGATATTCCACACAAACAGAAGAAAGCCATCATGAAGGCCACCACACTGCGTCGATACAACGAGGCCGTGGCTTTCCTAAGTCGTTGATGGTAGGTGTTTTCGACGGCATTTCAACGATACGGCATCGTTGAACTATCGTCGAAATGTTGTAGGATTATTGCTTTTGGAGGCTAGTGGGTGGCAACCAGTCAGCGGTTGGCATCCTTCCGCTGTCCTGTGAACGAGAAGGACTTGTCGCCCATCTTGCAGGTGAAGCTTATCTGCTTGCTGTCGGCGGTGCCGTCGAGGTTGTGGATGGTGTATTTCTCATAGCGTTTGCCATCCGACACGGGCACCACGCCATCGGCCGTAAGGTGGCCGTTCTCCAGCTTCATCCGAGGGATGTCGAAGTCGATTTTCACCGGCATCAGTCGTGCGAACTTCACGCGGTACATCGTCAGCACAAGGCCCTCTTTCTCGGTCTTCTTGAGCTTCACCTTGACATTTTCGCGCCGATAGCCGTCCACCGTCATGGTGCCGACGTATGTTTGTGCCCCTGCGTTGAACCCCAACGCCATTAGACACAGCAGGATAAAGGTTCTAAAGCGTTTCAATGTGTCAGAGTATTTGTGCCGTATGGTCCTTGGTGTTCACTTTGCCGATGGCGTCGATAATGATGCCCTGTTCGTCGATGACATAAGTGGTGCGTAGGGTGCCCATTGTCACCTTGCCGTAATTCTTCTTCTCGCCCCACGCCTCGTAAGCCTTGAGGATGGTCATGTCGGTGTCGGCGATGAGGTGGAAGGGCAATTCATACTTGGCAATAAACTTCTGGTGGCTGGCGGCGCTGTCCTTGCTCACGCCCAACACATTGTAGCCCAGTGCGAGAAAGCGTTCATAGTTGTCTCGCAGATCGCAGGCCTCTGCGGTACAACCGGGAGTGCTGTCCTTGGGATAAAAGTAAAGCACCAGCTTCTTGCCAGCGAAGTCGGTTAGTTTCACGGTGTTCCCGTTCTCGTCAACGCCCTCGAAATAGGGCGCTTTTGTGCCTTTCTGTAACATATTTATGAATGAGTTAATCCTTTTTGGGGTTCTACATGCAGGGTTATATGTGTCCTTTCGCCGAAGCGGGCCTTCAATGCCTGCTCTATTTCGCAGGTGCGGGCGTGGGAGGCGGCGAGGGGCATCGCACCGTCCATGCGGATGTGCAGCTCTATGGCGTAGCGGCTACCGATACGGCGGGTGCGGAGGTGGTGTGGGTCGCTGACATCAGGGAAGGAGGAGACAACTTCCAAAATCTCTTTCTCTATCTCGTCGGGCAGTGAGGCTTCCAACAGTTCGTTGAAGCTGCCTTTCAGCAACTTCCACGCTACGCGGAGGATGAAGAGCGAGACGACAAACCCGGCTATGGGGTCGAGCACCGTCCAGCGGTTGCCGAGCAGGATGGCGCCGCCGATGCCCGCCAGGGTGCCGAGCGACGAGAGGGCGTCGCTGCGGTGATGCCACGCGTTGGCCTCCACCGCGGGTGAGTTCAGCGACCTTCCACGCCGCACGGTATACTGATAGACAAGTTCTTTCAGCACCACCGACACCAATGCCGCCCACAGCGCCAGCATGCCGGGGGCCGGCAGCGTGCCACCGTGGTACCAGAACACCAGCGACTCGAAAGCCTTCCAGCCGATGCCCACCGCCACCGCCGCGAGGGCGATGCCGATAAAGGTGGTGGCAAGGGTCTCGTATTTCCCATGTCCATAGTCGTGGTCTCTGTCTTCCGGCTTGGCGCCGATGCGCACGAAGACCAGCACCACAGCATCGGTTAGCAGGTCGGAGAGCGAATGCACGGCATCGGCCGTCATGGCGGCGCTGTGCCCCACAATGCCGGCCACAAACTTAAACACCGTGAGCAGCACGTTGGCCGCGCTGCCTACCAGCGTCACCTTGTATATCTCGCGCTCGCGATTCATCATTTATCGCCTTTCAGTAATTCTATCATCTTAGCTAAGGCCTTCAATCCAAAAGTGGTGCCAGCGTTCTTGTGGGCGGGGGTGTCTCCGGCGGGGCCGATCTCCTCGATATCCAGGTCGATATTATCGGAGGGTAAGCCTTTTCCGATGAGGTAATTGTACATATTCTCGGTATTGACCACCGGCACGTAGTCGTCCTTGCTGCTGTGGAAGAGCAGGATCTTCTCGTCGCCGCGGGGTGTCCAGCCTTTGCAGAGATTGTCGAGGTCGAGGGCCGCCATCATGGTATGGGAGAGGCTGCTGGTGGTATCGCGCATGGTTTCGGTGGAGTACTGGTCAATGGTGAGTGGGCCAATCTTCTCGTCAATTTCCTCGAGAGTATAACGCTTGCTGAGAATCCATTCGTCTATGTGGCTGAGTACGGGCTCGGTGATCATATCCTCGCGTGCGATGCCGAGGTTTTTGTACTGGTTGTAGGCGAGCATCACGCTGACCACCGTGCTGGGCTTGCCTGCGAAGGTGGCGGAGAGGAACTGGCGGTAGGTCTCGGGGAGGTCGTAGACACCTGCACCCGCAAAGGTATAGGTAAAGTTGATGTCGAGATTCTTTTCTGCCACCAGTCGTACCACGCCCATGGTGGTCTGCCCACCCTGCGAGTAGCCAAGATTGAACAACCGGTCACCCCAGGAGAAGCCTTTTGCGGACAAGATTTGCTTGGCGGCCAGCAGGGCATCGACAGCCGCTTGGGCGTTGGCCTGTGAGATGCAGTAGCCTTGGTTTTTCGACTCTGTGGCTCCGAAGCCATAGTAGTCGGGCGAAATGGTGATGAGACTCAACAGCGAGAAGTATTTCTGGTCCGACAGATACCCCTTCGACGGACATTGGTCGGCACGATAGACGGTGTAGTGGTTGTAGAGCAGTAGCCCCTTGGCGTAGGAGCTGTCTTTCACTGCGTCGCCGAAGGTGATGGTGCCCGAGAGCATCACATCTTTGCCGTAGGGGTCCTTCGACGGGTAGACGAAGTTATAGGCGGTGAGGGATTTGTCCGAGTAATAGATGGAATCGGTGATGTGTGCTTCGGTAATCACAGCGGGATCGACGCTACTGCTACTGCTGAAGGTTTCGCTGTCTTTGGTGCATCCGACAAGGGTCAGGATGGCGGAAAACAGCAGATAGGCGCCGATTTTCTTAATGTTGAACATGGTTCGTTGTTTTGTTAAATGGTAATTTTTTCGGCTGCAAAGATACGCATTTTTCTGCATTTTTCAATTTTTTTGTATCTTTGCGCTTTCAAATCATGCAGGCTATGGATTGGATTACTTCGGCAGTGGAAACCGTCAACGGCTGGGTGTGGAGCCCCGCCTTGGTGGTGTTGTGCCTCTTGGCGGCACTCTATTTCTCCTTCCGCACACGCTTCGTGCAGGTGCGCCGCTTCGGCGAGATGTTCAAGCTACTCTTCAGCAGCGTCGGCAAGGACAAGAAATCTACCGGCATCTCGTCGTTCCAGGCTTTCGCTATGGCCCTCTCGGGACGTGTCGGCACGGGCAATATCGTGGGTGTGGCCACAGCCATCGGCTTCGGCGGCCCCGGAGCCATCGTCTGGATGTGGATCATTGCCTTCTTCGGCGCCGGCAGCGCCTTCGTGGAAGCCACACTGGCACAGATTTATAAGGAGGACCATAACGGTCAGTTCCGCGGCGGCCCGGCCTACTATATCGAGAAAGGCCTCCGCAGCCCCTTCTTCGGCGCCCTCTTCGCCGTACTTACGGCGCTGGCCTGTGGCATCTTCCTGCCTCCCGTCCAAGGCAACAGCATCGCCCTCAGCTGCTCCCGCTCCTTTGGCATCCCGGCTTGGATAATCGGCATCATAGTGGCTTCGCTGCTGGCATTGGTCATCATCGGCGGCGTCAAGCGCATCGCCAACGTGGCACAAATCGTAGCCCCCGTTATGGCCATGATTTATATCGTCCTCGCCATCGTGGTACTGCTGGTCAACTGGCAGATCGTCCCCGAGGTCTTCATGCAGATGCTGCGTGGCGCCGTGGGGGTCAACGAGGTGTCAGGCGCCCTCCTGGGCAGCACCATCGCCTGGGGCGTCAAGCGCGGCATCTACAGCAACGAGGCCGGCCAGGGTACCGGCGCCATCGTGGCGGCGGCAGCCAAAGTGTCGCACCCCGTCAAGCAGGGGCTCGTCCAGGCCTTCTCGGTCTATATCGACACCCTCCTCGTCTGCACCGCCACAGCCATGATGATCCTCGCCTGCAAGACCTATAATATCATCGATACCGTCACCGCGAACGGCAATTCCGTCGCCGTCACCTACCTCCTCCAGAACCCCTTGGCCCCCGACGGCGAGCCCGGCGTCTTCTACACCACCGCAGCCCTCGGCACCGTCACAGGCCCTCGCGTGGGCGACATGATTATCTCCATCGCTCTCTTTTTCTTCGCTTTCACCACCATCATGGCCTACTATTACTATGCCGAGACCAACCTCGTCTACCTCTTCAACCGCTGGCGCCGCCGCATCTACAAGAAACACCCCGAGCGCCTCGACGAGCTTGAGGAAGCCGATAGGTATTTCGGCGACGACCGCCGCGAGAAAATGGTGGTCTGGCTCCTCCGCATCGGCACCATAACGGTGGTCTTCACCGCCTCGCTGCAGAGCAGCGGCTTCGTCTGGATGCTGGGCGATATCGGCGTGGGCGTGATGGCGTGGATTAATATTGTCGCCATTCTCCTCCTCTCGCCGCAGGCCCTCCGCGCACTCAAGGACTACGAACGCCAAAAGAAAGCGGGGAAGGACCCCGAGTTCCACCCCCGCGACCTCGGCATCACCCGCTTCGAATATTGGAACGACAAGTAATACCTTGATTCTGTTCGTTGTTACAGCTCCACTGCGGGCCATCCATAATCCTGATAATAATGGAAGAGGAGCCCGTGGAATTGCACATATTCACCTAGCTGCTCCTTGCGGATAGCCTCTCGGACAGCTTCGTTGGAGTGCATGTTCTGGTAGATGTCATAGTGCTCACCGAAGATGCGTCTGGCGCTTGCCTGGTTGCCGGCCCCATCGACTGTCTGCTCGAAGGAAAGCACCTTGTAGTTCCCATCTATTTTTTCGAGGGTCATCAAACCTGAGTGGTTGCCACCGGAGACACACTTCAGCGTGTCGCCAGATGGGTTGTACCATAGTACCCAGAAGTCGCCCCACACTTGGAGCGAATCTTCGTGGACCATCATCAGCACCGGGATGCAGAGTTCGCCTTTGAGGTAGTGCTCGCTAATCTCGCTCACGAGGTAGTCGCTGATGGCTTTTCGCACGGCCTGCTCTTTGCGGTTGATGGCGATATGGCGGATGCAGTCAGCCTTGTGTCCATCGAAGTCGGCCATTAGCCATTGACCATTCACATTCTCCATTTCAAGTCGATGTTCTTCGATGTCGCTCGACTTGTCGAACGATCCGTCCTCCCATTTTTGCCGCACGCTGATGGTGGCGACGGCGTGGTTTTTGTCAATCATTTCTATGCCCACGACTTCGTAGTCGGCTATCGTACCGCCGTTGCCGGTGACGAAATAGTAGAGCCATTCGTGGTCCATCGCCTCATGGTTGGGGAGGCGGTTGAACATCGTGTCGAGCACGGCATAGAAATCCTCTGTCATGTAGTCACGCGACTGCTCCAGTAGCTCGTGGTCGGGGATGTACTTGCAAAGTTCTGCCGCACGTTCTTTCAGTTGTTTTTCGCTATCTCCGCAGGCCGTCATCAACAGGCCGGTGGCCAGCATCAAAAGAATCTTTCTTTTTTGAAACATATCTAATGGTTTTGTTTAGAGTTTCCAGCTAAAACGTCTTTCCGAATCTTTTATTGTTTGCATATATATTAATGGATATTAATATAATTGCGATGGTCAGTGCCAGCAGTGCTACTGTCCACGGCCGGGGTTCCAAATTGCTCACAACGGCGCCTGGTAGATGCGAGATACTGAGGGTGAGGTTGTCGCAGAAAGAAATGACCCCTTCGGCAAGAAAGGATGTGATGCCGCAGGGAAGCAGCATATAGAGGAGAGAAAAGGTGAGAAGGAAACCTGCAGCTGGTATGATTATTATGTTGGCAATCAGGAAATAAGGATAGAACTGTTGGAAGGTGGCGAGAGTGACTGGGAGGGTGGCCAGGGTGGCCGAGAGACTGACGATGGCTGCTTGCCATAGGATGTTGCGGTGAAAATTGATGAGTGGACGCATCAGCAAAATTCCCAGCACAGCGCTGAATGACAGTTGCCAGCCGGTGTTGAAGAGAAGCATGGGATTGACCATCAGCATGGCAATGGCAGCAGCGGCCAGCAGGTTTAGGGTATCGGTACGTCGGCCAAGCATATTGCTGAAAATGAATAGACTGAACATGAGTGCTGCCCTCACCGTGGCGGGGGACAGGCCTGTCAGCAGCGCGAATGACCAGAGGGCGAGGAGTTGCACCGAACCCCGAATGAGGCGTCCGCGGCACTCCTTGCCAATCCAGAACAGCAATCCCCCCACGATTGCCGCCAGCAGTCCGATATGCAATCCGCTGACACACAGCAGGTGCATGATGCCGGCATCGCGAAACTGGGCGTTGATTCCGGGCTCCAGGTCGCCTCGCCACCCCAGCGTCATTGCTTCTGCCACTCCGCGGTAACGGTGCTCCAAAGGACCGGATTGCATCCTTTCCAACAGCTTCATCCTCAAAGCTTCGCTGCGGGCCCGTAACGAAGTGCTGTCATGCGAAACAATGATATAATGGTCGCTGGTGACATAAAGGGATTTCCTCTCGCTGTCGACATATCCGTGAGCCAGCAACCGATCTCCGTAACGGAGGCTGGCGGCGGTGCTGTCTTTACGCAAATAAAGTATCAGCTCTCCCCTACAAGGGTGGTTGTTGATTTCTTCCACTTCGGCCTGAACTTTCCGGCTCCGTTCGCGCGGAATGGGGGATTCTTTTAGTTTGAGAGACAAGAAGATGGGGTTCTTGTCGGTTGCTTGTGTCCAGTGGTGACTATCGAAGAGAGGATCGCACTGGTGGACGCGAAGGGCACCGATGGAGAAGAAAATCAAGAGTATAGCAGTGGTGAGGATGGGACGCAACTTCCCGTTGTGCAATAATAAAAACACTCCTGTCGCCACTGCCGATGCGGCCAATGTCAAGCACCAAATCTCCAGAGAGATACAGGATAAGAGGTGCCCTGTCGCCACACCGGCTATCATCGCCAGCGCTACCGGTACCAACGGGATTCGTCGCAAGGCTAGATGATTAAATCAGCGATTCGGACTTTTGGCACATAGTGGATTCCTTCTTTGCGATAATAGGAATGATTCTCTCCTTCATCGATGGGAATCAATTCGATATGCTCGTCTCCTTTGCCGATGGCCAGCACCAGCAGGGGAGGGTAGGGCAGGTCGAGGGTTTCTTGAAGTTTTGTGCGGTTGAAAGCTCCGATAATCAGCCCGTTGAGTCCCATCTCTGCGGCTTTCAGCAGCATGCTTTGGGTGGCGATGCCGAGGTCAATGTCCACTAGAGGACTTTCGTCGACAGTGGAGCAAATCACGATAAAGGCCTCTGGTTCAGTACCAGGAAAGGGTAGATGAAGGTCGGGGAGGGCTGCTCCCATTTTGATGAGAGGCAGCACCTGGTTGGCACCGCTGTCGCGGGTCACCAGGCGGAACCTCAGCACCTGTTGGTTGCGTGCCGAGGGAATTTTGGTGCAGACGCCGACAATGCGCTCCAATTCGTTGGGACTTACCACATAGGACTTTTTGTATCCGCGTGTACTACGGTTTTTCAGCAGTAGGCTGTCCACCGTATGCCCGATACGTTTCACCTTGGGCTTATTGGCACCCAGGGTCTCTTCGTATCTCTTTTCCAGGTAGTTGTCGGCCATGATATCTACTCTTTTATTTTATTCCAATAGACAGACTCGCCAATGCCGAGTAGTGAGCCGCGCAGGCGCAAACGACCGTCCTTTTCAAAGCGTATCGTTAGTTTGGCTCGCATACCGCGCTGAGGGTCATAGATTTTCGTTCCGTTCCATTCCTTGTCATCAGCATCGTATTTCAGGCCACTGAAGAGGACAATCTGGTCACAGGGAACATTACGCAACTTCTTGTCAGGGTTCTTGGTGTCCAATCTTTTTTTGCCGTTAGCATCCTTGTCGTGTTCCATCCAAATGACTTGTCCGCGATAGGTTCCGTCACTTAATTTTACAATTTTTGCCTTGAATTTATCTCCTTTTTGATCCCCGGAATAGATTCCGACAATGTTGTCAGCGGCATTGTTCAAGGAGTTTTGTCCCATGGACGAAAGGAATGGCAATAGAATGATAGCCAGTGAAATAAAAACTTTTTTTGTCATAATTTTGATGTTTGTTGAAATGCAAATATACAATTTTTTTCAAAATTATTTTGTCAGTTTCAAAAATGTTCGTACTTTTGCACTCGATTTCGCGAGAAGAAATCCGCAAAAGAACACGAGCATGGCGAGTGAACTTTTGCTAAGATTTCGAAGAAATCTTTTGATCTGCTAGCTCAGTTGGTTTAGAGCGCTTGCTTGACAGGCAAGAGGTCACAAGTTCAAATCTTGTGCAGATCACAAAAACGGGAACCCATTGGATTCCCGTTTTTTTATTCCTTATTAAGGAGGCCGACAGGTTCGTCGTCGGCGTGCTCCTCGGTTGTGACGGGACGTAGCTCGTCACGACGCAGATGGACGACGAATGAAATATTCATTACGCTGATACTCACACAGAAATTACCATCTTTGCACCCTTTTACAAGGCGTCCCCTGAGTCCTGCGAACTCCCCTTGTGTAATGACGGTCTCCGCCCCTTTGACCAGCTCGGAAGTCTCATGGAGGAATATCTTGCGCTGTGTGGTTTCGAAGGTCCGTACCGCTTCAATCTCACGTTCTGGTACTTCGATGATGCTGTGCTGGCTGCTGACAATATAAATCACTCCTTTGGTAGTCCTTGTTTGGTAAATCTGCTTGTCGCTAATACGGGCAAAAAGGTAGCAGGGAAACATGGGTTTCTCTTGTATGGGGTTCTTTTTGAAGCGTTTGTCCTTCTCTGCAAGCATGGGTAGGTAGCATTCAATCTCAGCGTTCCTGAGACGCTCGGCAACAAGAGTCTCTGCTTGAGGGTGTGTCATTACTGCTACCCAGGAGGGTTTCGAAGTCAGCATGGTAGATTTTTTGACTAAAACGTATAGCCGTTTTGATTATTGTATCAGAGAGAAAAATATTTCGAAAATGGTGCTATTGTTACCTGTGGAAGTCGAGGTAGGGGAGGAGTTTTGCCAGGAGGGTGTCGGGACAGGAGGGTATGGCGCGTAGGTCATCGGGAGTGCGGAAAGAGACTCCACGGGAGCGGAGGTTCACCAAGTCGCGGGCGAAGTAATAATCCACGTAAGGATGCTTGATAAACTCCTTGAGCGTCACGCTATTTACGGCGATATGGCGGATGTTGTTGGTGTCAACTGACAGGAGGGGCGCGATATGGTTGAGTAGCTCCGGCGTGAAGCCGTAGACCTCCAATAGCTGCTCCTTGTGGGTGAATCCGCCGAGGCGGTCGCGGTACCTCACGATGCGGCTGGCGAAGGTGGGTCCTATGCCGTGGAGGAGCATGAGGGTGGTGGTATCGGCATCATTCAGATTCACAACTAATGGTTTGCGGGTAGGTGCCGGGGGTGTGGTGGTGTAATAGTTGTCGGAATGGATGCGGGCGGACTTATTACGATGCTCAGGGTTCTGTGTGGGATACGATCGCTTGCTCCTGTGGGCGTAATTGTTTGTTTTATAGTTTCTTCTTTTCGTCCGGCGAGATTGATAGACCGAATCCTCTTTTTTCTTTAATAATTGTGTATTTTGTATCTGTATTGAGTCGGTATTGTTGAGTTCGGCATCTGTTTTTTTGGAAAAAAATACCAGCAGCAATGAGATGGCTAACAACACTGCAATACAAGTTATTCCGTTGATTTGCGATTGTGTCAGTTTCTGTTTTTTCTTGCTCATGATGAAGAAAAATTTTGTCAGTTTCAAAAATCTTTGTACTTTTGCACTCGCTTTCGACAGAAAAGATTGCAAAAGAGCATGAGCGAAGCGAGTGAACTTTTGTTGTGTTTTCGAAGAAAACGCTTTCTGGCGAAAGTGGTTTGCGACACAAGGTCGCACTCCCAACGGTCTGTTAGCTCAGTTGGTTCAGAGCGCTTCCTTCACACGGAAGAGGTCGAGAGTTCGAATCTCCCACAGACCACCCCAAGCCTCCACAACGGTGGCTTTTTTGTTTCATTATAATTCTGATTTTCATCTTCTTATTTCTTATTTTCAGTCGTTTGTTCGGGTGCTGGTTTTTGACCTTTTTTGAGGTTGTTTTCGGTATTTTACCTAATATTTATCACGAATTTATCACTGGAATTTATTATTCGTTATATATGTAAAACGCTGATAACGGTATTCAAGTAAACTCGCATTCTCTACAGGTAAGGGCCGGTGATGGAAGAGGAATTCTCTGACATCTCCCGGGGAGTGCCCTCAAAGATGATATTGCCGCCCATGGCGCCGCCGCCGGGACCGAGCTCGATGAGGTAGTTGCAGGCCTTAAGCATCTCGATGTTGTGCTCGATGAGGAAGATAGTATTTCCCGCATCTACCATGGTGTCGAAGAGGTTCAGGATACGTTTGATGTCGCCCGCATGGAGACCGTCGGAGGGCTCGTCCATGATGAAGATTTTGCCCGCATCGCGCAGGTAGGAGGCCAACTTGATGCGCTGTAACTCGCCGCCAGAGAGGGTGGAGAGCGACTGGTTAAGATGGAGGTATCCGAGGCCGACCTTGCGCAACGGTTCTAATTTCTCTGCAATCACACTTCCGGCAAACAGCTCGCCGGCTTTGTTGGCGGTGAGGTCCATCACCTCGGCGATGTTGAGGCCGTTCACCTTGTAGGAGAGCACTTCCGGCGAATAGCGCAATCCACCGCAGGCTTCGCAGGTGGTTTCGATGGCGTCCATGAAGGCCATGTCGTTGACAATGACACCCTTCCCCTGACAGACGGGACAGCCGCCTTTGCCATTGAAGGAGAAGAGGTCGGCCTTGGTCTTGTTGGTTTTGGCGAAGAGCTTGCGGATGTCGTCGGCCACATCCAGATAGGTGGCCGGGGTGCTGCGCAGGCTGATACCGATGTTCTTTTGGCTGATATAGACGATGTCTTGGGGATGCGAATAGGCATTTCGGAAACATTCCATCAACGAACTTTTTCCCGAGCCCGCCACACCGGCGATGCCGCACATCACGCCCAATGGCAGTTTGACGGAAACATTTTTCAGGTTGTGCAGATTGGCATTCTCTAACAGAAAGAAATCCTTGGGCTGGCGGACGTTTTCCTTTATCTTGCTCGTCGCGCTGAGCATGGTGCCCGTAAGCGTCTGGCTGTGCAGCAATTCATCGTATGTGCCTTCAAAAACGATCTCACCGCCTTTCATGCCCGCACCTGGTCCCATATCAATAATGTGGTCGGCAATCTTGATGATTTCCTTGTGGTGCTCCACGAGGATGACGGTGTTGCCGTGGTTCTTGAGCTTTTTGATGGACTTCTGCATCAGCAGGATGTCGTGGTTATGGAGGCCTACGCTGGGTTCGTCGAGGATATACATCACGTCCGAGAGAGGCGAATTGATATATTTGGCAATCTTGCAACGCTGCGCTTCGCCGCCTGAAAGCGTGCCGATGGCGCGGTCGAGGGTGAGGTAGCCGAGTCCGATCTCCTCCAACGCCGACAGCCGCTCGGTGGTAGCGCGTTTGATGTCTTCCGCCAACGGATTGTCGATAGTCTCCATCCACTGACGGCAGTCGCTGATGCTCATGGCGGTCACCTCAGCGATATGGAGGCCATTGATTTTGCAAGAGCGTATCTTCTCGTTGAGGCGCGTACCGCCGCAGTCGGGACAAGTGCCCATGGTCAGCATGGGGTTGAGCACGGAAGCGTGCAGAAGACCCTCCTCCGAATTGATGATGCTGCGGTACATGCGGGGAATCAAGCCTTCGTAGTCCTTGATCTTCTTGTCGAGGTCGAAGAGGCCGCTGTGGGCGTAGCGTATCCAGCGCCAGCCGCCCTTGCCGAAGGCGATGTAGTGGATGGTGTCCTCATCGTTGAGCGACTTGTCGAAATCGACTAACTTGTGGATGTCCAGCTCGCGGATCTCGCCCAGTCCGCCACAGCGCGGACAGCTGCCCGACGGGTGGTTGAACGAGAAGGCGTCGGAATATCCCACGAAGGGTTGCCCGATGCGCGAAAAGAGCAGTCGCAGCAGGGCGTAGATGTCGGTGTAGGTGCCCACCGTGGAGCGCGAGTTGGAAGTCGGTTTACGCTGCTCGATGACGATGGCGATGGGCAGGTTCTCAATGTCGCCCACGTGCGGCCGTCCATATTTGGGCAGGTACTGCTGCGTGAAGGAGGGAAAGGTGTCGTTGAGTTCCCTTCGCGACTTGGCCGCGATGGTGTCCAACACTAACGACGACTTCCCCGACCCCGACACGCCCGTCACCACGGTGATCTTCCCCTTGGGAATCCTGACGTTGACGTGCTTGAGGTTGTTCTCCGTCGCGTCGCGAACGATAATATGTTCCATGTCAGGCGTTTTCATAAATCAGGACTATTTTTCATAGTTAACGTCCGATAATCGATAATATTGTCTATCTACCCTACTTAATCTTTTTCCCTGCCATTTCTTTTTTCTTTCGTATCTTTGCAGACAGACAAAAAAGATATTGTATTATGAAGAAGCTGATTTTCTGTTTGATGACTGTGATGGGGGTGCTGACCATGTCGGCACAGAACGTTTACGACTTCACGGTGAAGGACAACCTTGGGGAAGAGGTGTCGCTCTCCCAGTACAAGGGCAAAGTGCTGCTGATAGTCAACACCGCCACCCGCTGCGGTTTCACGCCGCAGTACACGGAGCTGGAGGCGCTGTATGAGAAATATGCCAAAGAGGGTTTCGAAATCCTCGACTTCCCCTGCAACCAGTTCGGTGAGCAGGCCCCCGGGACGATAGAGGAGATACACCAGTTCTGTTCGGCCAATTTCAACATCCAGTTCCCGCAGTTCGGCAAGATTGAAGTGAACGGGCCCGGAGAGCATCCGCTCTATACCTATCTGAAGTCGCAGAAAGGCTTTGGCGGCTTCGACCTCAACGAACGGCTGGGCAAGTTGCTGGACGAGATGTTTCGCAAGGAGGACCCCGACTACGACAAGTCCTCCGATATCAAGTGGAATTTCACTAAATTCCTCGTCTCACGCGACGGCAGTGTCGTCAAGCGTTTTGAGCCGACGGACAAGATGAGCGACATCGAGGCCGACATACAAAAAGAACTCAAAAAATAAAACTCAATGATACGCGAAGAGACTGTTTTTGGACCCATATTCAGTCGGCGACTTGGCAGTTCGCTGGGTATCAATCTGCTGCCCGAGAAAGGCAAGATATGCAATTTCGACTGCATCTACTGCGAGTGCGGCTGGAACCGTGACGGCCGCAATGATACCGTGCTGCCCACCGCTGAGAAGGTGCGGGGTGATTTGGAGCGTATGCTGCAACGCCTTGCAAAAGAGAATACTCCCGTCGACAGCATCACCTTCAGCGGTGATGGAGAGCCGACGTTGAATCCCGAGTTCCCGCTGATTATCGACGACACGCTGCGGTTGCGCGACCATTATTACCCCAAGGCAAAGGTTAGTGTGCTGAGCAATGCCACACGAGTCCATATTCCGGAGATTTTCAACGCTTTGCGACGCGTTGATAATCCCATCATGAAAATCGACGCCCCCACCAATGAGCTGGTGGAGAAAATCAATATGCCCGCCCCGGGATACGACGTAAAGCGTGTCATTGAGGCTCTCAAGCAGTTCGAGGGCCACTTTGTCCTTCAGACCTGCATGCTGCGGGGCAACGGATTTGATTCCGCACGTCCTGAGGTGATTCTCCCCATGATGGACATCGTAAGACTCTTGAAACCACGTGAGTGGATGGTCTATACCATCGACCGTGCCACCCCCATGCAGGGATTGGAGAAATTCTCCCCGCAAGAGATGAAAGCCCTCGTCCAACCCATCATCGACGAAGAGATTACAAAGGTTCAAATCAAAGGTGCTGTCGAGGATAATTAATTGAAAATTAATTTGATAAACATGAAAGCACCCCTTTTGCAAGGGGCGCTTTCATTGTATCTATAACTGCTTGATAATAAGCCTGCTGTAGAGATTCCCTCTTACTCCCCTCTTACTCTTCTCTTATTCCTCCCTTTATCATGCCCTACGATGGCAAGAGAGAATAAGGACTAGGGAAGGGCGAGAATCCAGTCAGCGAGAGCTTTCATGACTTCGGGGTCGAAGGTCTCCTCGATTTGGATGTACTCGTCGGGGGAGCCTGTCTCGCAGTGCTGGAAGAGGTGATTCAGATCTGTAAATAGCTGATGTTTATTATTGTTTCCTGCCAGGCGGGTGATGCCTGTGATGTTGGGAAGAGCCACGACCTGACAGTCCTTCATGCCTTGCAGGGCGAGGATAGGACATTGGACCTTAGGTAGATAGTCGGCAGGGTCGAGGGTGAGGAAGGAGCGCATCCAGCGACTGTCGAGTTGCTGCTTGAGGGCGTAGGCGGTGCCTTTGCGGAGGTCGATGCTGTCGATTTGCTCTTTGGTGAGGTTGGCGGTATGTTTTGCGATGATGGATTGATAGTCTTTGACTGTCAGGGGAGACGCGGCGGGCCGCGTCTCTACGGTAGTGGTGAAGATTTCGCGCATGCAGCGTGTGCGGATAGCTACGAGACTGTCGCTGACGCCTTTGGCACGGTAGAGCGCTTCGTTCTGTTGCACAAGGACTTCGAGGCCTGTGCAGCCCTGTCCGGCGAGTATGACGACAAACTTCACATCTTTATTCCTTGCAGCCACCATGGGGGCAATGGCGCCACCCTCGCTGTGACCGCCGATGCCGAGTCGGGTGAAGTCTACATGGGGGTTGGCTTTCAGGGCGTTGAACATTGCCTCAGCATCTTCGGAGAAGAGATGAGTATCGGCGGAATCGAGAGGACCGGTGCTGGCACCCACGCCACGGTCGTCGTAGCGGAGGACAGCGATGCCGTGCGAAGCCAGATAGTCGGCGAGGACCAGGAAGGGCTTGTGGAAGAAGATTTCCTCGTCGCGGTTCTGTTGGCCACTGCCGGAGACGAGAACCAAGCAGGGATACCGCATGGTCGAATCGTGCGGCACACTCAAAGTGCCTTCGAGGTGGACGGCATTTCCCTGAGAGTCAGTATAGTCGGCAGTGATAATTTCCTCACTGAATCGGTAGGGTGGGAGAGGTGTCTGTGGACGGCGGAGTTGGTAGAGGGTGTCGGAGGGACGGAAGGTAATAGATTCTTTCATGATGCCTTGCCGCCAGGTGCCGATCCAGATGCTATCTCGCTTTACTAGGGTGGTTTTGAATCCGATGGATGCGCACTCGAGACGCATGGTGTCGCCTTGGAGCGACCACTTGCTGACGGGGATAGGGGCGGAGGTTTGGAGGGGGCTATAGAGTTCGTAGTTGCTGTCGGTCTGATGGAGGCAGAGAGCGAGTCCTGTCTGTTGGCTCCAGCCGGTCCACCAATGCTGAGCGTGGGCCGTCAGGCCCACGCTCAACAAAAGCACCAGAATTATCTTTCGCATTCGGCTTAACTACTTATCTTGAGAACATAATCTTCTCGCTGTTGAACATGCGGGTGAGAACCCAGACGGCGATGCCAGTGTAGACAATGTTAGCGGCCAGCGTAATGACTACGGGTATCCACTGCACTTCGTGGGCGAAGATGGCGGTCATCACCTCGATGCTGTTGTAGAAGGGAATGAGGTAGACAACAAGGTTCTCTGATGCTCCGGTCTGGAACATGGGCAGCAGGCCGCAGAGCATCACCACGAGCATCAGGGGCAGCACCATGGTGCCGGCATTTTTGACGTCCTTGGCCAGAGCCGAGAGGAGACTGACGGCCGAGGCCATGATGAGTACGGCGGCGAGAATAGTGAGCAGCAGGACGAAGTAATCGCCTGTGGTGTAGTGGAATCCGAGAGCCGAGGTGTCGACATCGCCTTGTATCATCTTGGGCAGCGAGAGGGCGATACCGATGAAGCTGGAGATACCGCTGAGGAGCGCTATACCGCTGAGGGAGATGATTTTGCCGAGCGCCAACTCGTTGCGGCGCATGGGGGTGACGAGGAGGGTGGCTATGGTGCCGCGTTCCTTCTCACCGGCAATGGCGCTGGGGGCGATGGCCATCACGCCGCTGAAGAGCATCATGAGGATGAGCATGGGCAGGATCTTGCTCCAGATCATGGCACCGATGTTATCTTCGGTGGCTTGGTCGAAGGATGGATTCTCGTCGTCAAGTTCGTCCACGCGGTTGATGTCGAAACGGTTGCAGATGCTCTCCTCGAAGCTGGTGAGCATGGTGGTGAGCATAGTGTAGACGCGCTGGGTGGCGTTGTTGGTCGAGTTGTAGTAGATTTCAATGTTGGGTGCGGGGAGGCCACTCTGGGGGTCATAGGTAACGAGTTGTTGGTCGAAGTCGGCCGGGAAGCGCATGAGCACGGTGTTGAGGTTCTTGTCCTCCAGTTGGTCGATGTCTTTCTGGGTGAAGGGGGAGGGGAGGACATTGATGTTGAGGCTGTCGGCACCGTCGAACATCGGGGCGATGCTCTCGGGCATATTCTCCACACGGAGGGTGACATTGTCGTTCGCCCCCTCTTGTATCATACTCTCAATGCCTGTGCCCATGAAGCTGTAGATGAGGTAGATGAGCAATCCCGGCATGATGAGGGCGGTGAATATCAGTTGGCGGTCGCCAAAGAAACGGGCAAACTCTTTCTTGATTATCGTTATGGCGTTACTTTTCATTCTTCACCTCCTTTCACTTCTTTGTAAATATTGAAGAATCTGTCTTCCAGCGGGAGTCCGTTGCAGACCTCCTCGAGGCTTCCGCAGGTAATCATGCGGCCGTCGATGATGATGCCCACACGATCGCAGAGACGCTCCACAAGACTGAAAATGTGGGTGCTCAGGATGATGGTCTTACCCTCGGCTCGCAGTTCTTGCAGGTAGTCGGTGACGGTGCGTGCCGTCAGCACGTCGAGGCCGTTGGTGGGCTCGTCGAAGATGATAATCTCGGGGTCGTGCACCAGCGAGATGACCAGCGAGAGTTTCTGCTTCATGCCGGTGGAGAGGTTGGCGACCTTCACCTCGGCAAACTTGTCGATACCGAAGCGCTTGAACATGCGCTCCTTACGCTCCGCCATAGTGCTTTCGTCGACAGCGTGCAGGCGGCTGAAGAAGTCGAAGAGGTAGTTGGGTGTGAAGAAGTCCTCGAGCTTGAGCTCGGAGGTAAGGAAACCAATCTTGGCGCGCACATTTTCGGGCTCATTCACTACGCTGCAGCCGTCGAGGATGGCGTCGCCTTCGTCGGGACGGATGAGGGTGGACAGCATGCGGAGGGTGGTGGTCTTGCCGGCACCGTTGGGACCAAGCAAACCGAAAATCTCGCCACGGTAGGCGTTGAAACTCAGGTGGTCCACCGCCGTCTTGCGTTTGGCGGTGGTACGCTCAATCTTTTGTTGTTTGCGCGAGAGCGTGAAGGTCTTGCACAGCTCTTCCACGCGCAGAATCTCTTCCATGATATATGATTGTGTGTTTGTTTTCGGGTTGCAAAGGTACGCTTTTTTTCTCACACAGTAAAATAAAAAGCATTTTTTGGAGTTATTGGAAAAAGAAAAGCATTTGAGGATGATGTTTCGCCGACAAGCTATACTTCTGTTGCTCACGTTGTTTGCCTTGGGAGTCTCTGCCCAGGAAAATAAGGTGACGATAAGGGCTGCTCTGGTGGATTCGTTGAGGGTGAGGTCCCGTTTGGCGACGAAGCTGATGCCCATCCAACGCCTTTCCCGTCAAGAGATAAAGAAGACGGCTTCGGAACACTACACCTTTGGTGTTGTTGTCGACGGCGATACCATTCCGCTCGTCTACCTCAGAGAGGTAAATGTCTATGCCTCAGGTATGTTGCTTACGCCTAAGGAGATAAAGAAGAATGCCAAACTCATCCGCAATGTGCGGTTGATGCTGCCTTATGCCCGCGAGGCGAAGCGGAGACTCGACGGACTGGAGGTAGAGATTGCCAACCTCCCCAAGAAGGAGCGCAAGGCTGCCATCAAGCGTGCCGAACAGCAACTCAAGGATGACTATAAAGACCAATTGTCGAAATACACTTTCTCGCAGGGATTGGTGTTAATCAAGTTGATAGACCGTGAGACCAGTCGTACGGCCTACCAGTTGGTGGGCGAATTGAGGGGTTCGTTCCGTGCCGGTTTGTATCAGGCGTTGGCGCGTCTTTTTGGCTACAATCTGAAAACCAAATACGACCCTGGTAACGACAAGAAGGATGAACTTATTGAACGCATTGTCAAGTCAATAGAACGAGGACAATTGTAACCCTTAACCCTTAACCCTTAACCCTTAACCCTTAACCCTTAACCCTTAACCCTTAACCCTTAACCCTTAACCCTTAACCCTTAACCCTTAAACCTTAAAGACATGAAGGGGTATTGTTTTTTGTCGGCAGTGCCGATGAGGAAGGAGGCCACAGATCGGGCCGAGATGGTGAACCAGCTGGTGCTCGGTGATACGGTGGAAGTGATTGATCGTCAGGAGAAATGGTCGCTGGTGAAATGCGAGTATGACGGCTACGAGGGTTGGGTCGACAACAAGCAGTATGTGTCCTTCGAGAGTGCTGCCGACTTGGCCGAACACTGCTTCCTCAACACCCCCTATCTCTGGGGTGGCCGCTCGAAGGATGGCATCGACTGCTCCGGTCTCACTCAGATTTGCTTCAAAGCCAATGGTGTATGGCTCCCTCGCGATGCCTCACAGCAGGTGACCTGCGGTCACGAGGTCTGTCTTTGTGACGTGCAACGCGATGACCTTGCTTTCTTCCAGAACGACCAAGGTCGCATCATCCATGTGGGCATCTGCATAGGTGACGGACGCATTATCCACTCGTCTGGTTTCGTGCGCATTGACATCCTCGATGGTCAGGGAATCTTCGATGGCGAGAAATATACACACCGCCTGCATTCCCTCCGCCGTGTAAAATAAATTTTGCCATATCAGGCTTTCTTTGTATTTTTGCATTTTATTTTAGAATACAAAAATACTTTAAGATATTATGGCAGAACTTACTGAGCAAGAACAGATACGCCGCAATTCGCTGGCAGAGCTGAAGAATCTGGGCATCAACCCTTATCCCGCCGCCCTCTATGAGGTGAACGCCAAGAGCTGCGAGATTCTGGAGCAATTCCCGCAGGATGAAGGAAGCTCCAGTGGAGCTTCCGATAGCGAAGCGGAGAACAAATCCAGCCTCTTCCAGAACATCAGCATCGCCGGCCGCATCATGAGCCGCCGCATCATGGGTGCCGCCTCCTTCGTGGAGCTGCAGGACGCCTACGGCCGCATCCAGCTCTATATCAAGCGCGACGAGATATGCCCCGGCGAGGATAAGACCCTCTACAATACCGTCTTCAAACGCCTGCTCGACATTGGTGACATCATCGGAGTGACGGGCTATGTCTTTGTCACCCAGATGGGTGAGACCTCCATCCACGTGAAGAGCCTCACGGTGCTCAGCAAGAGCCTGCGCCCCCTGCCCATCGTCAAGGAGAAAGACGGCGTGGTGTACGACGCTTTCAGCGACCCCGAGCTACGCTACCGCCAGCGCTATGTGGACCTTATCGTCAACCCGCAGGTGCGCGAGACTTTTGTGCAGCGCACCAAGATAATCAACACGATGCGCTCCTTCTTCAACGAGCAGGGCTACCTCGAGGTGGAGACACCGGTGCTGCAGGTAATCCCCGGCGGCGCTGCGGCGCGCCCCTTCATCACGCACCACAACGCGCTGGACATGGAGCTCTACCTGCGCATCGCCGACGAGCTGTACCTCAAGCGCCTTATCGTCGGCGGCTATGCCGGAGTGTACGAGTTCAGCCGCAACTTCCGCAACGAGGGCATCGACCGCACACACAACCCTGAGTTCACCTGCATGGAAATATACGTGGCCTACAAGGACTACAACTGGATGATGACCTTCGTCGAGACCATGCTGGGACGCATCGCCCAAGAGTTACACGGCACTACCAAAGTGAACGTGTGGGGTCATGAGATTGACTTCGGCGGTCCCTTCCGCCGCGCTCCGATGTGCGAACTCATCAAGGAACAGACTGGCTACGACGTGGAGAACATGGACGAGCAGCAGCTGCGCGACACCTGCAAAGCCCTCAACATTGAAGTCGACGAGACGATGGGCAAAGGCAAGCTGATCGACGCCATCTTCGGTGAGAAGTGCGAGCCCACGCTGATACAGCCCACCTTCGTCACAGACTACCCCATCGACATGTCGCCCCTCTGCAAGCGCCACCGCGACAATTCCAACCTCACCGAACGCTTCGAGCTCTTCGTCTGCGGCAAGGAGCTGGCCAACGCCTACTCCGAGCTCAACGACCCCATCGACCAGCTGGAGCGCTTCCAGGAGCAGCTGCGTCTGAGCGAGAAAGGCGACGACGAGGCCATGTTTATCGACATGGACTTCGTGCGCGCCCTCGAGTACGGCATGCCACCCACTAGCGGCATGGGCATTGGCATCGACCGCTTGGTGATGATGATGACAGACGAACAGAACATTCAGGACGTGCTCCTCTTCCCCCTGATGAAGCCCGAGAAGAAAGCCGCCGTCACCACCGACGAGGATTTCGTCAAGCACGGCGTCCCCGCCGAATGGGTGCCGGTAATCCGCAAGGCAGGTATCAATACCATATCCCAGCTCAAAGCCGCCAACCCCAACAAGCTCTTCAATGACCTTGGGGGCCTCCGCAAGAAGATGAAGCTCGACATCCCCGCCCTCAAACGCGAACAGTTCGACGCCTGGCTCAACGGCTAAGTTTTTATGGAAACGGCTAATTACTCTAATTACTCTAAGCTACGCAATGCAATTGACTGCGCAAGCTTTCGAGTAATTAGCCTAAGATGACCTGCGCACCCCCGCAAGGGGCGATGAACACCGCTGAAATAAATAAAATACAGTGAATAAGCTTCGAGTTTTTCGAGTCATTCGCCGTTAAAAAGAAATAAAACGCCGTTGAAAAGAAAACCCGCGGCAGCCAATTAGCGTAATTCGTTAAATTCGCCGTTAAAAAAGAAGTATGATTAAGCAGTTTACATTCAATCATTTCGAGGTCAACACATATGTGATTTTCGACGAGCAGACGAAGCTGTGTGCCATCGTCGACCCCGCCTGTGAGGCCTCGTTCGAAGACTCGCAACTGATGCAGTTTGTCGAGGTGGAAGACCTCACGCCTGTCATGGTGCTGCTGACGCACGCCCATGTCGACCATATCGCGGGCCTGCGGCAGGTCTGCGAGCACTACCACCTGCCCGTCACCATGCATGCCGAAGGCCGCCATCTGTTGAAACAAGCCGCCCTCTACGGCGATCTCATGGGCTTCGCCGTGGACGACATGAGCGACCTCGAAGTAAATGAGATAGAGGATGGAGAAATCCTTCACCTTTCACCTCTCACCTTTCACCTTTCACCTCAGATAGAGTGCCGCTATGTCCCCGGACATTGCCCTGGGAGCATGTGCTATGTGGTGGTGGTCGACAAGGCTGTCATCACCGGTGACGCCCTCTTCCATTTCAGCATTGGCCGTACCGACCTCCCCGGTGGCGACTACCCCACGCTGATAGAAAAACTCAAGACGCGCGTGCTCACACTCCCCGACGACTACCGTGTCCTCCCCGGCCACGGCATCCCCAGCCAGATTGGCAAAGAAAAGAAGTATAATTCTTTTTTAATTTAACGGCAAATTACTCGAATTACTCTAAGCTACGCAGTATAATTGTTATTACGAATTACTCTAAGCTACGCAATTATGGAAGGAAACGGATTGCTGTTTAAAAATGAATCCTATACTATTATTGGAGCGGCCTTGGAAGTACATAGGGTGCTCGGATGTGGATTTGTTGAGATAGTTTATCAAGAAGCTTTGGAAGAGGAATTCAAGAAGAGGAACATACCCTATGAAAGGGAAAAAGAATTATTAATCAACTACAAAGGAAAAAACTTATCAAAGGCCTTCCGTGCCGACTTCATATGTTATAACAAAATTATTCTTGAGTTAAAAGCCGTCAGCGATTTCACCGATGACCATTACGCCCAAATCTATTCCTACCTTAAAGCCAGTAATATGAGTCTTGGAATGCTTATCAACTTTGGCAAAGCCAATCTTGACTATTACCGCATACCTGCCAGCCGCAAATGGAAGAACCAATATAATAGTGCTGCGCAAGCTTAGCATAATTAGCAATAATTTGAGACTAAAAAACCTGCGTAGCTTCGAGTAATTCGAGTCATTCGCCGTTTAAAAAGAAAAAATATGGCAGTTAAAATCGAGCCCAGTTGGTACACGGTGCTGCAGCCACAGTTCGAAGCGCCCTACTTCGCGGAGCTCAAAACATTCCTTGTCGCCGAGCGGCAGCAGCATCCCTGCTATCCTCCGGGAAGCCTCATCTTCAACGCCTTCGACAGTACGCCCTTCGACAAGGTAAAAGTCGTTATCCTCGGCCAAGACCCCTACCATGAACCCGGACAGGCCATGGGCCTCTGCTTTTCGGTGCCTCAGGGCATCCAGGTGCCGCCGTCGCTGGTCAACATCATCACCGAAATCAACGCCGATCTCGGTGTTGATCTCCCCAAGAGCTGTGGCGACCTCAGTGGCTGGGCCCAGCAGGGTGTGCTGCTCCTCAACGCCACCCTCACTGTCCGTGCCCATCAGGCCGGCAGCCACCAGCGCCACGGCTGGGAGACCTTCACCGACGCTGCCATCCAGGCCCTCAGCCAGCAGCGCTCAGGTCTTGTCTTCCTCCTCTGGGGAAGTTACGCTATCGCAAAGAAATCGCTGATTGACACCACGAAACACTGTGTCCTCACCGCCCCTCATCCCTCGCCCCTCTCGGCTTACCGAGGCTTCTTCGGTTGCCACCATTTCTCCCAAGCTAACAACTACCTCGCCGCTCACGGGCAGCAACCTATCGACTGGACCCGCATACAATGAAGAGAAAGATATACATTATATTATATGTCCTCTCGGCAGCCTTCTTCGTGGGCTGCACGAATGGCGCCGACCGCAAGGGGCGCACGGATACACTTTATACCGCCGATGCGGCAATGGAGGTCTTCGACCAAGACCCTGAGCGGGCGATGGCGATTGTCGACTCGGGTGTGGCCGTTGGCAATATCGAGGATGAGCTCGCCACCATGTTCAAAGCCAAGTTTTACAGCCAATCGAACAAAGAGCAGAACCTCGATACTGCGCGGCAAATGCTTGAGGGACTGCTGGGAAGCAACTGGGCTAAAGAACCCAACAACCACGAGATGGTGCTCGACCTGCTGGTGAGCACCACACGGCTGCAGGACGACTACGAACAATGCATACGTTGGGCCACCGAGAAGGCCAACTTCTGCCGTCAGCAGGGCAACGAGATCGAGGCACTGCGCACCGAAGCCGAGATAGGCGTCGTCCTCGTCGAGCTGGGCGAGGTGGAGGAAGGCATTGCCAAACTCAACAGCGTGATTTCCAGCCTCGAGGGACACCGCAATACCGACGACTTGGATGCCTATGTCATCGCGCTCAGACGTAAAATCCTTGTAATGAAGAAGCTCGGCCGCGAAGAGGAAATCATCCCTTTGGCGCAGCTTCTCATTGACATTCTCGGCAACTATCGCGAACACTACGCCGAATATGCCGACAACTCCTACCGTATGTCGACCGACAAGGAGGAAGTTGAGGGCTATTGCGACTACTATACCGCGCAGGCCTACGGCAACTTGGCTCATGCATACGCTTCTCTGAACAAGACGAACCAGGCACGGCATTATCTGGATTTGTTCGAGGAGAGTGACTATGGGCACACCCTTTTCGGCCGTCAGTTCATCACCCCGACATGGTGTCTTTTGGGCGACTACGGCAAAATGCTGGCCACCTACGACGAGGTGACGGCACAGATGGGCAACGACACGGTCAACCTCGACTATGCCAAGATGTTACGAGGCCGTGCCATCGCCGCCAAAGCCAGGGGGAACAACAGCGTCGCCATCGACTACTGGCAACGTTATTCCAACCTGAAAGACACGCTCAACCATCAGCTGTTGGAGGGCAAGGCTCACGAGTATGCCGCCCGCTACCAGCTACAGGAGGAACGCCTCAACACCGAGCGTGAGGAGGCCGCGAAGAAACGCATGGGCATCATCGCTACATTATTGGGAATCATACTTATCGGTGCGGCAATCTTCGTCTATTTCCTGGAGATGCAGCTGCACTCCATCCGCGAGAAAAACGCCGTGCTTACCAAGGAAATCACCGACAAGATTAGAGACGAGGAGAAATATCTTGCCTCGATAAAGGAACAGCCTGACAAACAGGCCAATCCAACAATTGCCACCGACCAGTCGGCACTCTCCGACAGCGAGTTGTTCGAGCAGCTCCGGCGCATCATCGTCGAAGAGGAACTGTACCTCGACACCCAGTTCGGCCGTCAGCAGCTGATGGACCGCTTCCACCTGTCGAAAGAAAGCATCGGCGCCGCCTTCTCGAAAGGCAGCCAGTATGCGTCACTGGCCTCCTTCGTCAACGAGATGCGACTCATCCATGGAGCCAAGCTCCTCATCGAGCATCCCGAAAAAAGCATCTCCGAGGTGGCCACCGCCAGCGGCTTTGCCAGCAACGTCACCTTCTCGCACAATTTCAAGGAACGCTACGCCCTCACCCCCACTGAATTCCGCTCAAGGAATTGAGAAATGTGAATTTATAATTGGGATTTGAGAATTCACCGGCATTTTTGTCGGTGTTTTTTTTGTTTGGGCGAGTGATGCCGTAGGCATCTAATAATGGTAGCCAGCCATTTCAATGGCTGGTATTGAATTGGGTACGTATCATGCGTGCCTTTAGGTACGCGATATTTGCTATAAAAGTCGCGTACCTAAAGGCACGCTAAAAATGGATTACATCATGTTTCCAGCCAATTAATTGGCTGGCTACCATTGTCTGGCCCCTACGGGGCCGAAATACTTCCGAAACAAATCAAAACAATTTCTAATAATTGAAAAATCTTTTTTTTTCTAGCATAACATGGCTTTTTACACGTCAAGACGACTTAATAATTTGTCTCGGACAGATTATTAATGGTTTGTCTTTTTCCTGACAATCAGTTTGATAGATAATCATCACTTAATACTTTGTCCGTGGTGGTTAATGGTTTGTCTGCGCGCTTGCACGGGCGAAATAATACGTGTACTTTTGCACCAGAAAAAATGAAACTGATATGTCAAAAACACACAATTTCGAGAAAAGGATAAGCTACATCCCGATAGTGGCGACAGCCATGGTAGGGGTGGTGCTGATAATCCTCGGCATCGTGCTGCTTGCCAGCTGAATTTAAAATTAAGAATGAAGAATTTGGCTGCCTCAGGCACACGTATCAACCTATTAAACTATCAACAAATCAATAAATCAACAATGAAAAAAGTCCTATTTATTCTTGCAGCGACCTTCGTGATGGGGCAGAGCGCTTTCGCGCAGGTCTTCTCGGCAGCCTCGCCGTCGGGCGACACGCTCTATTACGACACCGTCGGCGGCAATGCCGTCGTGGTGGCACCCTTCTACAACACCTGGGCCGACATCACCGAGCCTGAGGGCGAACTCATCATCCCCGCCAGCGTCAGCTGGAACGGCACCACCTACCCCGTCACCGCCATCGGCCACCATGCTTTCACCAACTGCCTCACCCTCACCTCGGTGGTCATCCCCGAGGGCGTCACCAAAATAGATAATATGGCCTTCTCTGGCTGTATGTCGCTCAGCTCGGTGCCCCTTCCCTCCACCCTTAGGAACATCGGCTATATGTCCTTCCAGGATTGCACTGGCCTTCCCTCTGTGGTGGTGCCCGACAGCGTCGAGTCGGTGGGTTTCGGTGCCTTCGGTCACGTGAAGAACGTCATCTACAACGGCACGCTGAATACCAACAGCTGGCGTCCCTGCACCCTCAACGGCTATGTCGAGGGGACACTGGTCTTCTCCGACAGCAGCAAGACCACCCTCACCGGCTGCTTCTCCTCCGCCACCCAGGTCACCCTCCCCGCTTCAGTCACCGCCATCGGCGGCTATGCTTTCATGGACTGCATCCATCTGCAGACCCTCGAGGTGCCCAGCACCGTCGACACCATCGGCACCAATGCTTTCTACTATGTCAACAACGTGGTGTACAGCGGCAGCGCCACCGGCAGCCCCTGGGGTGCCAAAACCCTGGGCGGCTACGTGGAGAGCCCCTACGTCTATGCCGACGCCACCAAGACCACCCTCACCGGCTACTGGGGCAGCGCCGACAGCGTCGCCATCCCCGAGGGAGTCACCGCCATCGGTGCCTACGCTTTCACCAAGACCCTCTCCCTCAGCGGCCTCCGTCTTCCTTCCACCCTCACCACCCTCGGCTATGGCGCCTTCAACTACTGCGCCAACCTCCGCCATGTGACCTTCAACGAGGGTCTGGAGACCATCGACACCAACGCCTTCTACAACTGCCGCAACCTCAGCGCCATCCGCATCCCCGCTTCCGTCAGCCACATCGCCAAGTATGCCTTCTGGGGCAACTTCCGCGCCGAAAGCGTCGTGGTCGACCGCGAGAACCCCGTCTACCGCAGCTATGAGCTCGACTGGGGCGGCGTTCCCCACAGCCTCAATGCCATCATCGAGCGCTCCACCGGCACCCTCATCCGCGGCTTCGCCAACACGGTCATCCCCAGCACCGTCACCACCCTTTTTGAAAATTCCTTCGGCGGCATCCGCGCCCGCCAGTCCCTCGACATCCCGGCCTCCGTCACCTCCATCGAGAGAGGCACCTTCGAGAACTGCAACCGTCTGGCCACCGTGCGCTGCTTCGGCCACGAGGCCCCCGTGCTGGGTGAGGAAGCCTTCAGCGGCCAGCATGTCGCCACCACCCTCTATGTCCCACTCGGATGCCGCGAAGCCTACGCCGCTTGGGCTGAATACTTCGACACCATCCTCGAGGCACCCCTCTATAGCCTCACCGTCAGCCACAACGGTGGCATGGTGACCCTCGGCACCAATACCCTCCCGCAGCACTACCTCTTCAGCGGCGCCCTGGGCGACACCCTCACCCTCGAAGCCCGCAGCGTCTTCGACGAAGGGACGGCTGCCGACCTCGACATCACGGGCTTCAACCACCTCCAGCATGTCTACATCGACAGCGTCGAGGTGCCCCTGGCTTCCATCCAGCAGGTCAGCACCAGCAGCATGATCAAGTACACCCTCCCCGTGGCCTACAACGGTGACCATCAGGTCCGCTTCGAGTTCTCCGACACCCCAGTGGTGGGCATCGAGGACCTGGAGGTTATGAGTTATAGGTTATGGGTTATGGACGGTCGCATCGTGGTAGAAGGAGCCGAAGGTGCCACGGCAGCACTCTACACCGCCGACGGCCGACAGCTCTTCTGCGGCAAAGCCAACGCCGACCGCTACCAGCTGTCCACCGCCAACCTCCCCACCGGTGTCTACATCTTCACCCTTGACGGCAACGGCCAAAAGATAGTCATTAAAAATTAAAAATTAAGAATTAAAAATTAAAACAATATACGACATGAACAAAGAAAAACAACCCTACGAAACGCCGGCGTTGACCGTGGTGAGCTTCAAGACGGAACGGGGCTACGCGTTGTCGCTCCAACAATCCTTGTCATTTATAATTAAGGAATTCGGTGTTAGCGCTGAAGGTACCGATAATGTATTATTCGATTACGACAATGAGAATGACACTTGGTAAAAATTCAGAAAGGAAGGAAGAGATGAAAAACACTATGAGATATTTCGTTTTTGCCGCCCTTGTTATGGCTATGGCAACGATGGTCGGCTGCATGAAAGATGACTTTGAAGACATCAACCTCGTCGGCGATGTCACCTTTACCGCAAAAGTGAACCTCGACACCGGCAACGGTTCGAAGCAACTGAGCGAGAATGGAGTGAAGACCTTTGCTGCCGGCGAGCAAATCGCGGTGGTGTATATCAACACCAGCGACCATACGGTGAAGGCCACCAGCGTGGCGCTGACCGCCGGCGACATCACCAACAATGGCAAGTCGGCCACCTTCACGGTGACGCTCACCGACCCCAAGGCCGGCACCACGGTGAAATATGTCTATCCCGCCTCGATGGTTGACAACAACGGCAACGAGACCGCTATCGCCAACCAGGACGGCACGCTGGAGTCGCTCTCGAGACTCTACGACTACGCCTATGGCTTGGGCACTTTCGACGGCTCCGAGCTGCCACGGTTAACACTCTCCAACCAGTTTGCCATCGGCAAGATAACGATGAAGAACTATGCCGGCAGCAGCACCCTCAACTACATCAAAGGCGCGACCATCACCGACGGCACCAACACCTACACCATCACGCCCGCTTCCGATGAATTTTCGTGGCCCATCTATGTGGCCATGAAACCCGTGAGCAGCGACAAGACCATTACCATCAACGCTACAGACGAAGGCACGCGCGATTACGACACCTACACGAAATTCGTCACAGGGAAAACCCTCTATGCAGGCAAGATGTACACCCTCACGGTGAAGATGAGCCGCAAGGTTGAGCTGTCCCACCTCTCCCACTACATTAGTGGTACTGACTACTATTATACGACCCAGAACGGCGATGTGCTCACCGGCACGCTTCAAGAGGGGAAACAGATTATTATTGCCCACGGCGACACCGTGACACTCGACGGCGTGACCATCAACGGCACCAATAATGAAAGCTACGGCTGGGCAGGTATCACCTGCGCCGGCGACGCCACCCTTATCCTGAAGGAGGGGACGACGAACACCGTGAGGGGATTCAAGGGAAATTATCCTGGCATCCATGTGCTGTGGTATAACCGCACGCTCACCATCATGGGCGGCGGTTCGCTCAACGCCAGCAGCAACGGCACAGGTGCCGGTATTGGTGGCATCAGCAATCAGGCCTGCGGCAACATCCACATCAAAGGCGGCATCATCACGGCCACCGGCGGTGAGGGTGCTGCTGGCATCGGCGGCGGTGAAAATGGATCATGCGGCAACATCACCATCTCTGGCGGAAACGTTACGGCTACCGGCAGTGGTGATAATTATGGTGCCGGCATCGGTGGCTCTTATAATGGCAACTGCGGCGACATCACCATCACTGGCGGAATTGTTTTGGCTACCGGCGCATCTTTTTTTGGTGTCGGTATCGGTGGTGGTGGCAATGCCAGCTGCGGAGACATCACAATTACCTCAGGTGTCACCATTGTGACGGCTGATAGGGGTGCATTTGCTCCCAACAGCATTGGAAAAGGCTGCGGCAACGAGGCATCTTGCGGCACGGTGACCATCGGGGGCACGGTATATTGGGACGGTTCCAGCTACCAGAACGGAGGCGACGACTATCTTACCCCCGACTTGTTCACTTATCCCGAAAACGTGATAAACCTCGCATCAATCACCGAAAACACTACCTTTTCGGACGGAGCAATCCTTTCCGGCATACTGGGTGCCAACGTGAAGATTTCCATTGCCGCCGGTGCCACGGTGACGCTTCGCGACGTGACCATCAATGGCATC
>ONCC01000045.1 GCA_900316235.1 uncultured Bacteroidales bacterium | reverse complement strand
TGCCGTAGGTGCTCAGGCTGGGGGCGAAGATACAGACGCTGGCCAGGTTGGAGCAGTCGCGGAAGGCATAGCTGCCGACGCTGGTCACGCTGGAGGGGAGGCTGACGGTGGTGAGACCGGCGCACTCCCTGAAGGCGCTGCTGCCGAGGGTGGTCAAGCCGGCGGAGATATCGATAGAGGTGAGGCCGGTGCAACCTCTGAAGGCGCTGCTGCCGATTTCGGTCACGCCGGCGGGGATGTTGACGGTGGTGAGGCCGGTGCAATCATAGAAGGCGTTGCTACCGAGGGTGGTGACGCTGGAGGGGAGGACGACAGTGTCGAGGCTGCTGCAGCCAGAGAAGGCGCCGCTGCCGATGCTGGTCAAGCCCTCGGGGAGGCTGACGGAGGCGAGGCTGCTGCAACCATAGAAGGTGCTGCCGTTGATTTCGGTCACGCCGGCGGGGATGTTGACGGAGGTGAGGCCGGAGCAGTTCCTGAAGGCACCGCTGCCGAGGGTGGTGACGCTGGAGGGGAGGACGACAGTGTCGAGGCTGCTGCAGCCAGAGAAGGCTTGGGTTTCGATGGTGGTCACGCTGGAGGGGATGGTGACGGAAACCAGGCCGGTGCAGCCATAGAAGGAGCTGGTGCCGATGGTGGTCAAGCCCTCGGGGAGGACGACTGAAACCAGGCCGGTGCAGTTCTGGAAGGCACTGCTGCCGAGGGTGGTGACGCTGGAGGGGAGGACGACAGTGTCGAGGCTGCTGCAGCCATAGAAGGAGCTGTTGCCGATGGTGGTAACACCGGGCTCGATGGTGAGGGCGGTTATGTTGGCGCGTACCGGGTACCAAGGCATGTTGGTGGTGCTGAAGTCAAACATGGCGCCGGTGCCGCTGATGACGAGGGCCTTGGTGGCGGCGTTCAGTTCCCAGGTGATGCTCTCCTCGCTGCCCGTGGCGCCGCACAGGCCGGTGGCGTAGATGTCGGTGGCGTAGGTCGATTCGCCGTAGCCAGCGATGGCGGCGGCGGGGACGAAGATCCTGCGGCCGGTGGCGTTGCCGTTGAAGGCGCCGTCGGCGATGGTGGTGCCGGTGCCCTCGAGGGTGGCGGCGGTGAGGGCCGAGCAGCTGGCGAAGGCGTTGGCGCCGATGGCGGTGATGGTGCCCTCGACGACGACCTGCTGGATTTGTCCCTGCAGCGATGCCCAGGGCTGGTCGCTGGCGCTGGCGAAGTCGGCCATGGCGCCGGTGCCGCAGATGGTGAGGGTATGGGTGGTGGCGTCGTAGACGGCCATGGCGCCCGCGCCGCAGCTCATGAACTCGCCGATACGGTTGGCGTAGTCGGTCCAGGCCTGCTGGTAGGCCGCGCCCATGCCCTGGGGCACGTAGATGGGGGCGCTGGCGTTGAAGGCGTTGCTGCCGATGGTCGGCACGTTGTCGCTCTTGACAAAGACGTCGTTCAGGGCGGTGCAGCCGCTGAAGGCATTGTTGCCGATGGCGGAGACGCCGTCGGTGATGACCACGCGGGTGATCTGGTCGGCGAGGAAAGCCCAGGGAGCGGTAGTTTGGTCATAGTCGGCCATGGCGCCGGTGCCGCTGATGGTGAGCATGCCGGTGGCAGCGTCGAAGTTCCACGTCACGTCGCCGGCCGCGGCCTCCGAGAGGTTGTTGCTGATGGTGTTGCCGGTGCCCGTACTCGGGTTCACAGCCTCGTCGCCTCCTTTGGCGGCGGCTTTCAGAATGTTGCCTGTCACGGTGTTGTTGGCATTCGCAGTCGAAGCCATCACCACGGCATATTGCTCGGTCGTGATGACGGTGTTGCGGGTAAAGGTGTTGTTCTTCGAGTTGTTGCTAAACGTCACCTTGCCCAGGATGCTGTTGCTGTCGATGGTGCTGCCGGGAAAGAAGGTGGTGCCACTAACAGTAGCGCTATTAGCACTGATTGTTACGTTGCCGGTAACGTTGTTGCCTGTCACCGTGGAAGCCCTGGGAATACTCAGGCCCTGCGTAAAGGTGTTGTTGCGGAAGACGATGCCATCTTCGGATGCCGTGGCAACACAGTTAAAACTGGTTTTGTAATTAACCGTACAGTTCTCGATGCGATGACGCAAACCACCCACGATTTGGAAATTGGACAAACCTCCACTACTCTCCGCCGTAATCGTGCAATTAAGCACGCTAATGTTGTCATTGATTAACGTATCGCCTGCTGGCTTGTCCGCTGTGTTATAGGGATTGGCTATAATCAGGATATTGCCGACATTGCCTTCCTTCTCGAAGCGGGAATTCCGGAAGGTGCAATCGTGCGAACCCGTCAACGCGCAGAAAGACGTGCCGCCGTTGTCCTTGGCATAGAAGGTGCAGCTGTCGAAGGTCACGTGGTCACTGTAGCGGATAGCCACTTGGCCCACGCCGGCGCAGAGACCGGAATTTTCCACCCACATAGTGACGCCAGTGAAGGTGACGTTGCTGGTGTTGTGGAGCCAGGCGCCAGTGTTCTCCAGGCGGATGTCCTGCACCGTGGTGCCGGAGCCGTCCGCGTTGATGACGAAGGTGTTGCCGGGGTTGTTGCCCGTCCTGTTTCCCTGCAGTGAGTGCAGTCGCAGCACGGCGTCGTGGGTGCTCGAGAGGATGGTCACCGGCTTGTTGATGACCAGCAGGTGCGGAGCAGTTTCTAAGTCGATGGTGCCCTGGAAGTCGAGCACGTCGCCCGCTGCCACAGCGTTGCCCAGCGTGTAGTCGGGGCCGTTGAAGATGTTATTGACGGTGGCTTGTGTCACCACGTGTGTCGTCTGTGCCCCTGCGGGGCCGATGGCCGCCGCCGCTATCACCAGCAGCGCCACAAAACACATAAAAGCTTTTCTCATGATGTTTGTTATTTTATTATACATTATTTTTGTCGCGGTCTTCGTTTTACGTTAATTGCCGTAAATTGACTCGTTAATTAACGGTAATTCACGGACTAATTCACGATAATTCACGTTCATGTTTGTTGCGGCAGCCATTCGAGTAATTCGCTTGCAATTCCCGCCTGCGTAGCCAATTCGTTAAATTCGTACAATTCGCCGTTCCCATAATATCTTTTGCCGTTAGAAGTTTACGAAGGTGGTGTCGCCGAGGTAGGCCGTGCTCACCGTGAAGCTCGCGCCCGAGGCCGTGCTGTACATCGGGCCGCTGAGGATAGTTATTTTGTTGCGCTGCAGCGGCACATCCTCTATCACTCGGGTGCTGTACACCGTGCCGTTGGGCTTAATGGTCTCCACCGTGAGGTTCATCGTCTGCTGGTCGCTGGCGAGGAAGAGGTAGCTGATGGTGCTGCTCGCGGCACCGCCGCCGGCCGCGAAGGTGACGCGGACTGAGTCCACCCCCGCCGTGCGCGTATCGGTGGAGCGGACAATCACCTTGCTCACCACGCGGCTCAGCTCGGCGTTGAGGTTCAATGGATTGGTCGAGGCGACGTTCACCGTCTGCGACGCCACGAAAGTCTCGCGGACGCGGTCGGCGGTATAGGTCGCCGAGGTGGCACCGTTGAGGGTCATCGGCTGTTCACTGCCATAACCCAAAGCAATCATCGTATAGGAACCCATCGGCAGCTCGGTGCTGAACTCGCCGAAGGTCGTGTAGGTGGTGTTGTCCGCCCGCAGCTGCGTGGTGTTGTAAATCTCATTCCCCTGCGCATCGAAGAACGCCAGCGTCATCGCCTTCACGCCAGAGTACGAGGCCGGGGTGTCCTTGGTCTCAGGGAACTCCTCCTGACTGATAGTGAAATCATTAACCGTGACCGTCACCTTGGCGCTGAGCGTCGCTTCGCTCGTATTCTCCTTGTGGCACCCGACGAGGAGTACCACCACCACAAGAGCTATCACGATGGCTACCGGGAGCAACACCCTCTTCGTCACACGCGCCAGCAAGTCTGCCAGCCGTTCCACTTCGGGGTCATAGTTCTTTTCGTCGTAGTTCTCTTTCATGATGGTTTTAAGTTAAAAATTGTTAAGCGTTATTGAAATGGTTGTCGTTTTTCAAGCGCAAAGTTACAATTTTTTTTTCATCCGTGCAATATAAAATATATAGAATTAATATTAAAATATAAAAAGTTTATCTTAAAATACTCAAAATAAGGGGGGGGGGTAATACAAAAAGTTTATCCAAAATAACACAAAAAGTTTATCCCAAAACCAGGCGATACATCCCCTGAGGAGGGAGTGAAAAACAAAAAAAAAGACGCCCTCGGGCGTCGGGAAAGGTGGCAGAACGTGTAAATGTCTGATAAATAATGCACGGAAAGGAGCGGTACCATTGCCCCCGTAGGGGCAAGATAATGGTAGCCAGCCATTTCAATGGCTGGATTGGAAATGGTCGGTTCAATTTTTGCGTGCCGCTAGTTACCACTCACCTGCTCGCGGAAGAAGGTGGGGGTGATTTCGTGCTTGGCTTTGAAGGCGCGGTTGAAGACGATGGGGCTGCCGAAGCCGCAGGTGGCGGCTATCTGGCTGATACTCATGTCGGGACGCCCGGTAAGCAACTGGCAAGCATACTCGAGGCGGAGCTCACGGGTAAAGGTGGGTAATGACATACGCCCCCGGCCTTCGGCCACCCCCTCTAACTTAGAGGGGGAGTTTTGGCTGGCGCCTTGTGCGAAGGCGGCGCCGATGCGGCGGTCGGAGAGGTGGAAGCGCTCGGCAAGGGTCTGGCGTCCGAAGCTGGGGTCGGTGAAGAGTTTCTCACTGCGGATCACCTCGCTGAGATAGTCAAACAGCTGTTCGTCAGACATCTGGTCGGGGGGTATTGTTGATACGTTGATATGTTGATACGTTGATACGTCGTTTTTTGTTGATAGGTCATTGTTGTCAGAACTTATCAACTTATCAACGTGCAACTTATCAACCATATTCATATCTTTCACCTTTGGCCTTTCACCTTTCACCTTAACAGCTTCGGCCAGCTGTTCCGCCAACACCTTGTTCTTGCGGTCGATAGCGTGGCGCAGGAAGAGCAGCAGCGCGATGAAGCCGATGGCTACCAGAGCAAAGATGGTGAGTCCTATAATCATCCTCCTGCTGTTTTTCACTTTCTGCTGCTCTGCCACCACTTTCGCCTCCTCCTCTTGCAGGTGGTAGCGGGCGGCATACTCGTGGGCACGGCTCTCCAGGAGCTGTTTGTTAAGGGTTTCCTTCAGATTGTTGTAGCGCTTCCCATAGCTGTTGGCAGCGTAATAGTTGCCTGCGGCCTCCGCCATGATGGCGCGTCCACGGAGGATGAGGGCGTAGTCGCTGTTGAGGGTGTCGGCTCCCATGCGGGCCTCTATCTCGTCATAGAGGGGCTTTACCTTGCCGTACTGGCCGAGACGGAGGTAGGCGGAGGAGAGCATCATCTTGCCTACCAGCGTGTTAGAATATTCGCTCTTCTTATAAAGGGCGAGGTAGTACCTTGACGAGTCGAGGGTGTCGAGGTCGCTGTAGGCAATCATCAGGAAGCCGTAGGCCTGGGAGGTATAGAAGTCGCAGTAGTCCAGACGTTTCTCTTCGGTGCGAGGCAGGCGGAAGGAACCGTCGTCATAGTCATCGGGATGCTCGCGATAGTCGTTGATTTTCTCGACAATACGCTTGGCGAGGGGGATCACCTCGTCGTAACGGTCGATGTCGCAGAGGACATAAATCTTGCGTTTGAGGGCGATGATGCAGGCGTCCATCTCGTTGAAATGGCGCTGCTTATCGAGTGCGCCTATGACGCCGTCGAGCTTGGAGAGTCCCTTCTCCACCTCACCCATGCTGGTGAGCACGGCGCCAATCTCGGCCTCGGTGCGCAGGGCTTCTGTCTCCTCGCCCTGTTGGCGGCAGAATTCAGCCTTCTCGGTAGCCCAGCGGAGGTAGGCGACATTGTCGCCGCGGCGGCGCGAGGCATAGACAAGCAGGTCGAGGACAGCCTGACGGTTGTCGGGGTTCTTTTGGGCGAAATCGCTCTCCAAGAGTCCTTCAAGCATCTGGTTTACAGTATCGAGGGGCCATTCATCGGGCGAATAGCAATAGACTCTGGCGCGCAACAGTGTGGCTTGCTCCTCGTCGAGGGTGCCCACCAGGAGGCCGGAGTCTATCATCGTGAGTGCCCGCTGGGGGTCGCTGCCATAAATACTCAGTATCGCCTTTTCGGTATAGAGGGTGTCGGCGACGTTTGGGACGGGGGCGTTGTGGTTCTCAGGAGCCGAGCAGGCGGCCGTCAGCAATATGAAAATACCTATAATAGAAAGGTATACACCTTTTCTCATCTTTTCATTCCAATTTTTTTGCGATTGCAAAGATACATTTTTTTCTTGAAATCAGCACAAAGATAGTTTTTTTTACAGTTATATCGGAAAAAAGTTGTACTTTTGCAGCGGTTTTGGTTCCCCCGCGAGGGGGCGAAGAGGGAATCAGGTGAGAATCCTGAACAGTCCCGCTGCTGTGAGTTCCAACAAGTTGCACAGCTTTTAACCAAGGGTCACTGTGGCGCCAGCAGGTGCTATGGGAAGGCCAAAAGTTGTGTGGAATGAGTCAGAAGACCTGCCAAAGCTACAATCAATCATTAACAGCCCTCGAGGATAGGACGTTTTGATGCATGAGCATTGTTGTTGACAACATAGTATCGTTTATTGTTTGCCGCTTCAGGTCGTACCTGCGCGGGTCTCAGCTCAGAACCACCCTCCCCTCGGGGGTCTTTTTTTTATGTACCCTGCTGACTGCCAATGCGCAGACGCCCGACACCCTCAAGCGTACGACGCTGGAGGAGGTCTCCATCAGTGCCCAGCGCACCCCCTCGGAGACGCGCACGGCGGCGCCCACGCAGGTCGTTGATGCCGAGAAACTTGAGCACCTCGGGGCCTTGTTGCTCAGCGACGCCCTGAAGCAGATGGCGGGGGTGACGATAAAAGACTATGGTGGCGTGGGGGGCATCAAGACCGTCTCGGCGCGAGGGCTGGGGAGCCAGTTCTCGGCAGTGACCATCGACGGTATCCCCGTGGACGACAGTCAGAACGGGCAGGTGGACCTGGGCCGTTACCTCCTGGGAAACAGTGCCTACGTGAGTTTCAGCCAAGGGCAGGAGCAGGGCTCCCTGCTCTCTGCCCGCGCCTATGCCGCCGGCAACACCCTGAACATGGAGACCGCCGAGCCGCAGTTCTGGCCCGGCGAGCATGTGAAGCTCAAGGCCGGTGCCGAGGTGGGCTCTTTCGGCCTCTTCTCCCCCACCCTGACGTGGGAGCAACGGTGGAGCAAACGACTGAAAAGCAGCTTCTTCGTCAACTACCTCAAGAGTGACGGCGACTATCCTTTCACGCTCTACTATACCGCCTCGCACAACGATAGCTCGTCGGTGGAGCGGCGGAAGCACTCGACGGTGTGGATGACCACCGCCGACGGCAACCTTTTCTACACCATCGGAGAAGATAACACATTGGTAACCAAGGTACACTATATGCGCGGAGCCCACGAGCTGCCGGGTCCCGTGGTGTTCTACACCCAGACCGTCTCGGAGCAGAGCTCCACAGAGGAGCTGGCCTTTGTGCAGTCGCAGTGGCGTGTGCAGCGCGAGCGGTGGAAACTACAAGTCCTTGGAAAGCTGCGCTATAGCTATGACGACTACACCGACAGTACGGCGAACAACGACATCTACAACGAATACCGACAGCGCGAGGCCTACCTCAGCGCCACCTTCCAGCGCCAGCTGGCCTCTTGGCTCGACCTGACGCTGGCCGTCGACGGTGACCTGAGCCACCTGAGGAGCAACCTGGAGAAGCGCAACGACGTGACGCGCCACACGCTCCTTGCCGCCGCCGCCCTCCATTCGGAATTCGACTTCCGCCGGACGAAGATCGAGGCCGACGCCCACCTGCTCTTCAACGATGTCGTCGACCGTGTCGCCGACCTCGACACCCTGCCCACCTACCGCCGCATCTCGCCTTTCCTCTCTGTGATGTACTCGCTGGGCGGAGGGACCACGCTGCGGATGTTCTACAAGATGACCTACCGGGCGCCCAACTTCGGCGAGCTCTACTTCTTCCAGCTCTTCCCGCGCAACCTGCGTCCCGAACAGGCCCACCAGGTGAACCTCGGCATCACCCACGTCCAACAATGGGAGACGGCCTCGCTGCAGGCCACCTGTGACCTCTACACCAACCATGTCAAGGACAAGATCATCGCCAAACCCACCACCAACATGTACTACTGGTCGATGGAGAACCTGGGCATCGTCGACATCCTGGGACTCGACGCCACCGCCGAGTTTCACCTTTCACCTTTCACTTTTCACCTCAACTACAGCTACCAGCATGCCGTGGACCACTCGAAGGAAGGGAGCAAGACCTACGGCCACCAGATAGTCTATACCCCGCGCCATTCGGGCGGTGCCTCGATGCGATGGGAGAACCGGTGGGTGAACCTGGGCGCCACCCTGATGGTCGTCGGCGACCGTTACAGCCTGGCCCAGAACATCGAGCAGAACCGTCTGCCGGCCTACTGTGACCTCGGCCTCTCGGCCGACAGGAAAATCGACCTCCGCCTCGGCACCCTCTCCCTCCGCCTGCAGGTACTCAACCTCCTCGACACCCAGTATGAGGTGGTGCGCGCCTACCCCATGATGGGACGCAACTGGAAAGTCAATATCACGTACGAATTCTAATACATTAATATAATTATGAAACACATTAGTAAAATCCTCTTCGCCACGATGGCCGTATTCATCTTTGCGGCCTGCGAGAAAGAGAACGACAGTCCGTCGGGGAACACCGACACCATTCCCACCGACACCGTCCCCACCGACACCATTCCTCCGACCCCCGACGCCTATGCCCTGGTGCTCAACGAGGGCAATATGAGCGCCAACAACGCCTCGGTGTCGCGTCTGAACCTCACTACCGGCGTCATTGACAACCAATGGTTTGAGACTGCCAACGGCCGCGGCCTCGGCGACCAGGCGCAGGACATGATTGCCTACGGCACGAAGGTCTACATCACCGTCACCGAGTCGAACAGCCTCGAGGTCCTCAACCCCGCCACGGGTGTCTCGACCCGTGTCGACATGGGCGACCGCAAGCCCCGCAGCATGGCTGCCGCCGGCGGCAAGCTCTACATCACCTGCTATAACCCCTACAGCGTCATCCGTGTCGACACCGCCTCCCTCACCGTCGAGGCCACCTGCCTCCTCGGGCAGTACCACCCCGAAGGCATCGCCATCGCCCAGGGCAAGGCCTTCGTAGCCAGCAGCTACCAGGGCAACAGCTACGACAACCACCTCTATGTCGTGGACCTCACCACCTTCGCCAACCCCACCACCGTCACCGTCGGAATGAATCTCTCCAACGTGAAGAAAATCAACGACAACAAAATCATCGTCGCGTGGATTGGCAACTACAGCGACGTCCCGTCGGGCTCCGCCATCATCGACGCCACCACCCTTGCCGTCACCAACACCGGCGAGGCGCTGCAGAAGATGGACGTCTACAACGGCAAGGTCTACGGCTACTCCGTCGAGTATGACGAGAACTGGAACGAGACCAACAACTGGAAAGTCATCAACGCCGACGGCACCAGAGAAGCATTCCCCTTCGCCGTGAGCCTGGATGCCAACGCCTACGGCATCAACATCAACCCCGCCAACGGCGACTTCTACATCACCTCGTCGGACTACAGTACCAACGGCGACGTCTACTGCTTCACGCCCAGCGGCACACGCCGTTTCAAGGTCGAAGCGGGGGCGATACCATCGAAGGTGTTATTCCTCTGAAACAGCGAGGGCGGCCGGAAGGCCGCCCTCGTTCATTTCTGTGTGGCTATGTAGTCGAGCACCTTCCGCTTGTCGCTGCTGAAGGTGAGGATATCCACTGTCTTGTAGTAGTTCACCTTGTCGACACAATAGGTATAGGAGTATTTCAGGAACTCGACCTGCGAGGAGGAGTAATCGATAACCTCCGCCAGACGTGCTATCTGGCTGGCCGTGAGGGTCGACGAAGCGACAATGACCTTGCCCAGCGCCAGCCGGTCGCTGTCGAACGACTGCCCTTTCATGCGTTCGATCATCGCCTGAAAGTCCTCTTCCGTCACCACGGGAGGTTCCTCGGCGGGTGTTTCCTTCTCCCCGAAATTCTTCAGGTCTATTGCCGGCAGCTCGCCCTTTGTGGGGGCCGGCGGCAGCGTCACTATGCGGCTCTCGGCACGGTTGTGCGAGGGGGTGTAGAGCGACAACTCCTCGGTGCGCTCGTCATACACCACATTCACCATCACCGAGGGCTCGCTGGGTAGCAGGTTGAGCACCGCAGCCTTCTGCACCGGACGCTTCAGCACCACGACGACCTCGTGGGTCCTGTCCGTCACGTCGCCCACCATCACGCGGCTCTGCGGCATGCGGTTCACCAGGTTGCCGTCGAGGAAGACCGAGAAGCTCTCGCCGCCATGCGACTGGAAATTCACCGTGTATCGCTTCTGTCCCTGCGCCATTGCGCCCATCAAACCAATCAGGCTCATCAGCCCTATCATCAATAATTTCTTCATCTTTAACCTTTAAACATTAACCTTTACCCGCTAACCTTTACCCGCGGAACGCCATCGTGTCGATCCACCTCCCCTCCTCACCGCGTAGCGCCATAGCGAACTCCTTGAAGGAGCGGTGCTCCATGTAGATGACATTATACACATCACCCACGTTGTTGATGAAGTGGGCGTCGCTGTCGGTGATGAAGCCGAAGCGCTTGAGGTAGGCAAACTTCTTCACGAACTCGTCGCGCGTGACGAACTTGTTAATCTCCAATCCATCGGCCCTGAGGTCGGGCGGCACGAAGCCCAGCTGGCTGGTGAGGGAGGTGGTGCCCTTGTTGACATGTGCGGGCACAAAGAGGCCGCCGATGCGGTGCACCTCGTCGTAGATGCCGTCGATATCCACATCGATGGCATTCAAGAGGTGGTACTCCTCCTCGCCCACAATCTCCTCGTTCTCGTCGACGATGAGCTGGTAGCCGAAGCGGTCCTCGTCGTTGGGAATCTTGGGCAGGTGCTCGTCGAGGAAGGCCTGCATGGCGTCGAGCTGCTCGTCGGTCTCGAAGAAGCAGAGGCAGTGGGCCTCCTCCTGTGAGGTCACCTCCACGCCGCCGAGGACGAAGAGACCCTTCTCTCGACCCACCTTCTGTGTCACCTTCACCTGGCGCGTGGTGTTGTGGTCGGAGATGGCAATCATATCCAGGCCGCGCTTGAGGGCGCGGTCTACGATGGCCGTGGGCGACATCTCAAGGTCGCCGCACGGCGACAGCACCGTGTGGATATGCAGGTCCGCTTTAAACCCCGTCAACGGCATAATTTTCATTTTTTAGGAAGATAGAGGAAGATAAGGGAAGATAGAGGAAGATAAGGGAAGATAGAGGAAGATAAGGGAAGATAGCTCGCTTTGCTCGCGGAAGATAGAATACAAATGAATGTGGTCTACAAATACAATTGTCCTCTATCTCCTTCTATCTTCTTCTATCTCCTTTTATCTCCTTCTTATGCATTTAGCAGCTGGTAGATCTTGCCGACGGTCTCGTAGGTCTGCATGTCGGTGGAGAGGAACGGGATGCCCTCCTCGTTGCTCTGCTCCACGGTGTCCTCGCTGGCCGTCAGGCCTTTGACGAGGATGACGCAGGAGAGCTCCTTCAGCGAGGCGATAGCCATCACGTTCTTGTGGGTCTGCAGCGTCACCCAGACGTTGCCCATCTCGGCATTGCCCATGACGTCGCTCAGCAGGTCGCTGACATAGCATCCGTCGATGTCGCGGTCGAGGCCGCTCTCGCCGCACAACACTTTGAGGTTCAGTTTCTCTACAAGTTCTCTTACTTTCATATCTATAGTTTTTTATTGTTTCAAACGAGATGCAAAAATACAAATATTTTTCGGAACCACCAAATAACTGAAATAAAGTACAACATTTTTTTTGAAGAACGGCGGGCTGACGGGAAAGTGGAAATGTTAAAAAGTGCCTCCACGGGCACTTTTTTGTTAACATTTCAAAAAAAGTTCGTATTTTTGCACTTTAAAACCGTTAATGATATGAGTTTGAAAATTGTTGTACTTGCAAAACAAGTTCCTGATACAAGGAACGTTGGCAAGGATGCTATGACGGCACTGGAGCAGGCGCTCCGCATCAAGGAGCAGAACCCCGGCACCACCGTGGGTCTGCTGACCATGGGTCCCCCGCGCGCCGGCGAGATTATCCGCGAAGGTCTCTACCGCGGCGCCGATACCGGTTGGCTGCTGACTGACCGCCTCTTTGCCGGTGCTGATACGCTGGCCACTTCGTATGCCCTCGCCACGGCCATCAAGAAGATTGGCGACGTAGACCTCGTCATCGGAGGCCGACAGGCTATCGACGGCGACACCGCCCAGGTGGGTCCGCAGGTGGCTCAGAAACTCGGCCTCAACCAGGTGACTTACGCTGAAGAGATACTTAGTATCAGCAATGCAGACGAGGACGTCTGCGTACCCAGAAAAGCCACCATACGCCGCATGATCGACGGCGGCGTCGAGGTGGTGGAAGCTCCGCTGCCGCTGGTGGTTACCGTCAACGGCTCGGCCGCCGAATGCCGCCCCGCCAACGCCAAGATGGTGATGAAGTACAAGTACGCCGCCTGCCCGCTCGAGGTGGCAGAGGACGACAACCGCAAGGCCCTCCGCGCAGAGCGTCCCTACCTGAACCTCATCCAGTGGAGCGTGGCCGACGTGGACGGCGACCCCAGCCAGTGCGGCATGAGCGGCTCGCCCACCAAGGTGAAAGAGGTGCAGAGCATCGCCTTCCAGGCCAAGGAGAGCAAGACCCTCACGGGTGCCGATGCCGATATCGACGGCCTCATCAAAGAGTTGTTAAACGACAAAATCATTGGCTAACATGAACAACGTATTCGTATATATAGAGATTGAAGGAACGGAAGTGCGCGAGGTGTCGCAGGAACTTCTGACCAAGGGCCGCAAGCTGGCCAATGAGCT
>ONCC01000001.1 GCA_900316235.1 uncultured Bacteroidales bacterium | reverse complement strand
TTGCTTTGCCATAATATGTTGTTTTTAAAAATTCGACACACATAATATAATCCGGAACCTGTCCGCTGTCAAGCAGAAAAATGTTAAAAAAGCATTTTGTGGCATAAAAACGCCCTACCATCACCCACCGTGGTAGGAGTTGGTAGGGAGATGGTAAGGGGAGGGTAGGGCGTTGGAAGCTAGACGGGGACTAGGGTTTATAGGGTGTTGATAAATATTTTGGAGAATTCTTTTCCGTATGTCGGAAAGTTTTCGTATCTTTGTTTTTCAGCATGGGAGATTACTATGCATATAATAAATTAGAATACAATATAATATATATAATAACTAACGACTGATGGCTTTAGAAAACGACAGAATCAAAAGAGTCGATATCGAGACCACTATGAAAACGGCCTATATCGACTATGCCATGTCGGTCATCGTGGCCAGGGCCTTGCCCGATGTGCGTGACGGCTTCAAGCCGGTGCACCGCCGCATCCTCTACTCGATGAACGAGAACGGCATCCTCTACAACACTCCTACCAAGAAGTCGGCACGTATCGTGGGTGACGTGATGGGTAAGTACCACCCTCACGGCGACTCGAGCATCTACGGTGCCTTGGTGCGTCTGGCACAGGACTGGTCGATGCGCTATACGCTGGTTGACGGCCAGGGTAACTTCGGCTCCATCGACGGCGATTCGCCTGCCGCCATGCGTTACACCGAGGCTCGCCTGAAGCAAATCTCCAACGAGCTGGTGGCCGATATCGACAAGAACACCGTCGATATGGTGCCCACCTACGACAATGAGGGCGAAGAACCCTCGGTGCTGCCTGCCAAGATTCCCAACCTTCTAATCAACGGCTCCAACGGCATCGCCGTCGGTATGGCTACCAATATGCCCACGCACAACCTCACCGAGGTGCTCAACGGCTGCATTGCTTTCATCGAGAACAATGACATCACCATCGAGGAACTGATGCAGTATGTGAAGGCTCCCGACTTCCCGCTGGGCGGCATTATCTATGGCTACAACGGCGTCAAGGAGGCCTACAACACGGGTCGCGGCAGCATCATCATCCGCGCCATCACCGAAATCGAGGAGGACTCGAAGGGCCGCAACATGATTGTGGCGTCGACCATCCCCTACGGTGTCAACAAGAGCGAGATGATCAAGAAGACCGCCGAACTGGTGAAGGCTGGCAAGATTGAGGGTATCACTGATATCCGCGACGAGAGCGACAAGGACGGCATCCGCGTGGTCTACATGCTGCGCCACGATGTGGTTCCCAATGTCATTCTCAACAAGCTGTTCCAGCTCACTGAGCTCCAGAGCAGTTTCGCCGTGAACAACATTGCCTTGGTGCATGGTCGTCCGCAGTTACTTAATCTCAAGCAGCTCATCCAATATTTCGTGGAGCACCGCGAAGAGGTGGTGACGCGCCGCACGCAGTTCGAGATGGACGAGGCCATGAAGCGCGCCCACATTTTGGAGGGTCTGCTCCGCGCCATTGACATCATCGATGAGATTGTGGCCCTCATCCGCGCCAGCAAGACGCCCGACGAGGCCCGTCAGGGACTGATGGAGAAATACGGTTTCTCTGACCCGCAGAGCCGCGCCATCGTCGATATGCGCCTCGCACAACTCACCGGCCTCAACCACCAGAAGTTGCAGGACGAGTATGACGAGAAGATGCGTTTCATCGAGCGTTGCAAAGAGATTCTCGGCGACCACAATGTGCTGATGAGTGTCATCAAGCAAGAGTTTGTCGAGCTGAAAGAGAAATACGGTGACGAGCGCCGCACCATCATCAAATACGATGCCGCCGGCTTCCGCATCGAGGACACCATTCCCGACGAGCAGGTGGTCATCACCATCAGCCATAAGGGCTACATCAAGCGCACGCCCCTCACCGAATACCGCACGCAGAGCCGTGGCGGCGTGGGGGCCAAGGGCAGCGCCGTACGCTCGGAGGACTTCGTGGAGCACATCTTCACCTGCACCAACCACAACTACCTGCTCTTCTTCACCGAGAAGGGCCGCTGCTACTGGATGCGTGCATTTGAAGTGCCTGAGGGCGAGCGCAACACCAAGGGTCGTCCCATCCTCAACTGCATCAATATCGAGCCCGACGACAAGGTGAAAGCCTACGTCAATGTGGAGACCTTGAGCGACAGCGAATATGTGGGCAACCACTACATCGTGCTCTGCACCAAGAACGGCATTGTGAAGAAGACCTCCCTGGAGGCCTACTCGCGTCCGCGTACCAATGGTATCATCGCTATCGGCATCCGCGAGGGTGATGAGCTGCTCACCGCTTGCCTCACCGACGGCGAGAGCTACATGCTCATTGCCTCGAAGAAGGGCAAGGTGATGATTTGTCCCGAGAAGGAATTCCGCGCCATGGGTCGCGGTGCTTCGGGAGTGAAGGGTATGGACCTCGACGGCAGCGATGATGCCGCCATCGAGATGCTCTGCCTGCCCAGCGAGGAGGAGAACCTGCTGGTGGTCACCGAGCACGGCTACGGCAAGCGCTCGAGTCTGAAAGACTACCGCGCCACCGTCCACCGTGGCGGCAAGGGCGTCAAGGCCATGCAGATTACCGAGAAGACCGGCCCTCTGGCTGCAGTCACCAACGTCACTGATGACCACGACCTGATGATTATCAACCGCAGCGGTATCACCATTCGCATGAAGGTGGCCGACCTGAGAGTCCTCGGACGTGCCACCCAGGGTGTGAAACTCATCGACCTGCGCGGCAAGGACTACATCGCCTCCATCACCAAGGTCCCCACTGACAACGAGGAGGAACAGCCCACCGAGAATGCCGAGGGCGGAGAAAATGTTGCCCCCGAGAGCAATAATGCCGAAACAAACGATACTAATAATCAAACGGAAGAATAAGAAATACCTAAACATTAAAAGGATATGAAAATGAAAAAGATTGTCATGACTGTTGCTCTCGCCGCCTTCACCATGGCCGCGAGCGCCCAATCGCTGAACGTGTCGAGTGCATTCCAGGACATGCGCAAAGGCTATCTCAATAAGGCCAAGGCCGAAATTGACGCCGCCTGTCTCCACGAGAACACGAAGGACGATGCCAAGACCTGGTGCTACAAGGCCCTCATCTATTCTCAGATTGGTGGCGACGCACAGGCCAAGAAACCTAAATACAAGAACCTGGCTCCCGACTGGGCTGAGCAGGCCTACACTGCCGCTCTCGAGTGCAAACGTCTCGACACCAAGCAGGAGTTTGCCAAGGAGGTGAACGAGGTCTTCAGCTTCGTGGGTAACGAGTACTACAAACAGGCTTCCAACGCCTACAGCGAGAAGAACTACAGCGAAGCTATGACGCTGTCGGAGAAATCCATCACCTGCTTCAACAACTCGGGTAAGAGCCAGTTCGCCCAGGATGCCATGTACATCGCCGGTCTGAGCTCCGTGGCCACCCACGACACCGTCAATACCAAGAAGTATTTCAACCAGATGATTCGCAAGCGCACGGACATCAACTATGTCTACGTCACCCTCTTCGGTATCAGCATCGCTGAGAAGGACAACGCGCAGGCTATGAAGGTTGCCAACAATTATGTGAGAAACTGCCCCAAGGACTACAAGGCCTACCTGCTGAGAGCTACGGGTTACCTGGTTGACAAGAACGTTGAAAAGGGTAAAGAGGATATCAATGCAGCCCTCGATATGACCAAGGATTCGGCCAACCTTTACCCTGAAGTGCTGGTGCAGGCCGGTACGTTGCTCGACGAGAGCGCTGGAGACTACGAGGGTGCCGAGACCAAGTACAACGAGTCGCTGACCCTGAACCCCAACCAGTTTGCAGCCAACTTCGGTTTGGGCAAGATGCTCTACAACCGCGCTGTCGACAAGACCAATGCCGCCAATGCCGTCGACCCCTTTGACGAGGAGAAGGCAGGTCTCTATGACAAGCTCAACGATGAGGCCAAGGGTTACTACGGTCAGGCAATTACCTACCTTGAGAAAGCCGTAGCTTTTATCGATGGCTTGACCGACGAAGGTGCAAAGGCCTCGCAGCGTCCTAATCTTGTGAACGCCCTCATCGCCCTCGGCAACGCCTACGCCCGCGTAGATAGACTTAATGAGTCGAATGCCGCCAAGGCCCGCGTGGAACAGCTGATGCAGCAATAATTTACTGCAAACACAATAAATAAATCGTTTCATTGTTATTTATAGCAATGAAACGATTTGTTTTATACCTGGTGCTGACGCTTGTGCCGCTAATGGCAGTGGGACAGGGAGTGGTGGAAGGAGTGGTGACCGACGCCAAGAATGGCGACCCGCTGGAGTTTGTGAATGTGGGCATCCCCGGACAGCAAATGGGTACGGTGACTAATGCCAAGGGGTACTATCGTTTCTTGCTTAAGGGCGAAGACAGCGTCACCGTGCGCTTCTCTTTTACGGGCTATGAATCTGCTCAGTTCAAGGTGCGCCGCGATCAACGCACGGAACTTGATGTCAGGCTTAAGCCCGTGGCTACGCAACTTCAGGCAGTGGAAGTGAGCGACGAACTCACACGCCAAAGCACTTTTACACAGATAGAAGTCAGCAAACTCGACGATGCCGTGGGTCCTATGGGAGGTGTCGAAGGGGTAATAAAAATGCTGCCTGATGTGCAGTCGAACAACGAACTCAGTAGCCAGTACTCGGTACGTGGTGGCTCGTTCGATGAGAACCTTGTATACATCAATGGTATAGAAATATTCCGCCCGATGCTTATCCGTAGTGCTCAGCAGGAAGGCATGAGCATTATCAACCCCGACATGGTTGACTTCATCCTTTTCTCGCCAGGCGGATTCGATGTCACCTACGGCGACAAGTTGTCGTCGGTGCTCGACATTACCTACCTGCGTCCGCAGGAATTCAAAGGCAAGGCCAGTGTCAGTCTTCTCGGTGCTGCAGCCACAGTGCAGGGCAGGGCGGGGGAGAAGTTGAGCTATGCCGCCGGCCTGCGTCGTCACAGCAACCAGTATGTGCTGGGAAGCCTCGATACCCGCGGAAGCTACACCACTGCCTATACCGACTTCCAGGCCCTGTTGGGCTACAAAGTCAACGACCGACTCGATCTTGGCGTGTTGGCAGTGTGGACCCACAATGTATATGGCTTAGTGCCCGAGAGCCGCACAACAGCTTTCGGAAGCGCCCTGCAGCCGGGCATGGAGATAGATATCTATTTTGATGGTCAGGAGCAGGACCGTTACAATACGCTTCTCGGCGCCTTCAGTGCCAACTGGCGACCCAACGACAACTGGCATGTGACCAGCCACATAGCACTCCAGCACATCAACGAGAGTGAGCGCTACGACGTGCAGAGCCAATACTGGCTCTACCAGATAGCTACCGGCGAGACCAACGACGACACCTCGCGTTTCAACCGCGGTGTGGGCACCTTTCTCGAGCACGCCCGCAACCGTCTCACCACCGATATCGCCACCTTCGACCTCCGCGCCAACCGCTATGCGCGGCTGGGAAGTTGGGATTTCGGTTTAAAGCTGCAGTTGGAGAACATCAACGACCACCTGCGCGAATGGAAGTGGGTTGATTCGTCGGGCTATGCCTTACCGACCCACATGTTTCCTTTCGGCGACACCACCAACTATCCCGTGCCGCCCGTGTTACAGCTCTTCGCCAACAGCAACAATACCTTGCAGACCTTCCGCACTGCCGCGTTCGTGCAGCGAGAGATAGATCTCCACACCCGCCGGGGCTCCGATATTAAGATTCTCGCTGGCGTCCGTGCTCAGGCGTATACCACAGAAGGCAGTGATCCTAAATGGATGATAAGTCCTAGAGCCAGTGTTAACTACAAGCCTCAGATGAAGCAGGATATGCTCTTTCGTCTGGCTGCCGGCATCTACCGTCAGGCTCCTTTCTACCGCGAATATCGTCGCGACGACGGAAGCCTCTGTTTGAACCTCGACCCGCAGACTTCCTACCAGATAACCGGTACCACCGACTGGCGCTTCCGCCTGTGGAACAAACCATTCACACTTACCGCCGACCTCTATGGCAAATACATCACCGACCTTATTCCTTATACCATAGACAACCTGCGCCTGCGCTATTTGCCCGATGAGAAGGCTGTGGGTTATGCCGTGGGTATAAGTTTCAGACTCAACGGTGAACTGATTGAAGGCCTCGAGTCGTGGGCCAGTCTCTCCATCATGCAGACTCAGGAGGACATTGAGGGCGACGACCTCGGATGGCTCTACCGTCCCACCGACCAGCGCTTGAGTTTCAAACTCTTCCTTCAGGACAACGTGCCCGACATGCCGTGGTGGCGCATGAGCCTCAACCTTGTCTATGCTACCGGCACCCCCATCGCCGTGCCGTTCGGCAACAATGGTGGCGAACAACTGCGACTGCCGTCTTACTACCGTCTCGACTGGGGCAATACCATCCGCCTTTCGCAGTTCGAAAGCCTGAAGCACAAGCGGCTTTTCCGTGTCATCGACGACATCCAGATTGGCCTCGAGGTTTTCAACCTCTTCAATTTCCGCAACGTGGTCTCCTACCTCTGGGTGGCCGACATCGACAACCTGCCGCGCCGTGTGCCCAACTACCTCACGGCCCGCCAGGTGAATCTTAAAATAACCGTCCTTTTCTGATGATTTCCATCCCTGCGACCGATACCCTTGTGCCTCGTGAGCATCGCCTCTCCAATGGCCGTAAACTTTATTATTTCCCCTCCGGCACCGAGTTGGTGAGAATCGACTTGTTGAGCGAATCTGGCTCGGCCTATCAGACAAGACCCCTTGTGGCCGCTGCCGCCAACAAGCTTTTCACCGTGGCCAGCGAGCATATGAATGCCGAGCAAGTGTCAGAGTTTATGGACTTCCGTGGCATAATCGTGGAGAGTAACAACACTGCGCTTCAGAGCGCTGCAACTTTCTATACCCTCAGCCGCCACCTTGGCGACCTGCTTCCCGTACTCGACGACCTGGTGCATGCACCGGCCTTCCCGGAGCGTGAATTTGAGGTCTATCGCCGTGAGCGCCGCCAAAAGATCATGGCCTCGCAGCAGAAGAGTTCCGACATGGCGCGGAGGATGTTCTATGAAAAACTCTTCGGCTTCGACCATCCCCTGGGTAACTATGCCACGCCCGAGGATGCCGACCGCCTGACCCTTGAGGAGGTGAAGCGCCATTATGCTGATTATCATCGTGCTGGCGACATGAATATCGTCCTTGCTGGCCATGTTGACGACCGTCTGCTTGCCGCCATTGACGACCGCATTGGCCACGATACCCCATCCGATTCCCCAAAACATCTGTCCCTTCCCGTACCATCTCCCACCTCTCACCTTTCACCTCTCACCTTTCACCTTCCTTCCTCTGTCCAATCCACCATTCGTGTGGGCCGCATTCTGCCTCTGCGTTGGGATGATATTGATTATGCACGACTTACGCTCCTTGTCACACTCCTCGGCGGCTACTTCGGCTCGCGCCTGATGAGCAACCTCCGCGAGGACAAGGGCTATACTTACGGCATCTATGCCCATACACAGATTTATCGCGGTGTCATCGTCTTCTATATCACTGCCGACGTGGCTGGAAATGTGGTTGATGAGGCCGAGAAAGAAATTATGAACGAATTGCAACGCCTTGTTGACGAGCCTGTTGCCGAAGAAGAGCTCGACATTGTGCGCACCGTTCTCGCGGGCGACTTCCTGCGCTCGATTGATGGCATCTTTGAGCGTTCGGCACGCTTTTGCGACATGCTGGGCTCCGATATCACGGAGCGTTTCACCGACAACCTCCGCGAGGCCATCCTCTCGACCACCCCTGCCGACCTCCAGCGCCTCGCCGCCACCTATCTTGCCCCGGAGCAGATGACCGTCTGCCGCGCCGGAGCCCTCTAGCCATTTTGTTAAAATAATTACCCTATAAACTCCCTATCAACTCCTAATCAACTCCTACCACGGTAGGAGTTGATTAGGAGTTGATAGGTAGTTGGTAGGTGATTTATCGCTCTCAGTATCAATCTTCTTTCAGCAGTTCATCCACTTCGTCGCTTAGTTCGCGGTGCGAGCGGTTGAGGGGTCTTAGTGTTAAGGGTACTAATATGGCGCTGACCACTATTGGCAGCAGTATTTCGATTGCCGGTTGGCCTGCCCTAAAGGCGATGAATATTATTATTCCCAGTACCAAAACGCCAACAATGGCAAGGAGAGCTTTTTTGTAAATATTGTTTTTTTTGCTTCGGTCGATATTCTCGCGCAAGGTGCGCACCTCTTCGCGGTTGCGGAGGTGTCTCATCCCGCGTGAGGCCAAGAGGGCATCGACTACAATGTAGCCGAAGTACGCCTCTATCAGTACCACCGCCCACCACGGTGTATAGTGATCGTTAAGGAACACCACGGCCCATATTATCATGAATCCAATAAGTATTATTGCACTTGCGATGTTTATCCTGCGCAGGCGGCGGGCATGCCGCTCCACCGACCGCCGCCATACATCGCTGCGGAAGGTACTGTGCTGTTCTATATGCTGTTGCAGACCGCTAAGTTCCTGCTGCATCTGCTCTTTAAGGTCAATATTTTGTTCCATGGCGATGCGTATTTAATCGGTGAATGATTTGAGTTTCTCACGGATACGCGTGAGGCGCACGCTGACATTGTCGGTGGAGATGCCGAGGATGGCGGCAATCTCGTCGTAGGGCAGATCTTCAAGCCAGAGGAGGATAAGTGCGCGGTCGAAGGGATGCAAGCGCGCTATGCGGCGGTGCAGGCGTCCGGCGGCGGGACACTGCTCTTCGTCGGCGAAGAGGTCCACGTCTACCTCCAGCGGTGTGGTGTCTATGCGACGGTGCTTCTGGCGGTCGAGGGTGACGCAGGTGTTCAGCGCCACGCGATAGACCCATGTGCGTTCCGCACTGCGTCCTTCGAAGGAATCCATGCCTTTCCACAGTCTAAGCAGTACCTCCTGAGCCAGATCGTCGGCCTCCTGACGGTCGGTGGCAAAGAGATAGCAGACCGAGTAGATGGTCTGTCGCTGTCGCTCCACCAACCGCTCGAAGTCGTGTTCGCGTTGTTCTTTCTGTTCTTTGAGCTTCATTAGTTATCTTGTTTTGTCTGTTAGACTGCATCTGTGGGGAAAAAACTACACCATGGTCTTTTTTTTAAAAAAAAAACACGCGGCAGGCTTTTTTCTTGTGCCTGCCGCGTGGATTGTTTGTTTCATCTTGTAAGATGTGTCAGTTGGCGCGGTTCTTTTTCTCGCGGTTGATGAGGAGGACCAGCGAGACGGTCTCGAAGACCAGCATCACGGCGAAGCCGATGCAGAAGGCGATGGCGAAAAGCTTGGCCTGCTGCGTGTGCGTGAAGAGGTAGGCCGCAAAGACCACCAGATGGAGGAAGAGGGTGGCGACAGTGGTGGCCAGGAAGAGTTGCACGAAGCGCTTGGGCGACTGGTACATGCTTTTTACCACGAAGTAGTGTTGTACACCGGTGACGGCGGCGAAATAGAGCGCCAGAAGCGGCATGACAGAGAGGAATCGCTCGGGAGCCGTCCACATTACCACAAAGGAAGCAAGCACCAGCACCAGCGTCACAATGATTAGTGAGATGTAGTAGCGCCGCATTATTCGCAGAATTTCATAGTTTCCTTGGTGGTGAACTTCTCGCAGTAGTGGCAACGGAGTTTGAGGTTCTCCTTGTCGACAACATCGAACTTGGTGGGAACCACCTCGGCATTGGTGATGCACTTCGGATTGGCGCAGCGGACGAAGTTCTCCACGTGGTCGGGAATTTCGGCTTTGAATTTCTTCACCACCTTGTAGTCCTCAATATCGATGATGGAGGCGAAGGGTGCCACAAGGGCAATCTTGCTCACCTCGGGGGCGGAGAAGTGTTTGTTCTTGATTTTTACGATGCCTTTCTTGCCGAGCTTGCCGCTGTTGAGGAAGTTGCCGATAAGGACTTCGTCTTTATATTTTTCGAGGCCAAGGATGCGGATGACCTGATAGACCGATTCGGTGGGGATGTGGTCGATGACGGTGCCGTTCTCGATGGCGCTGACGACCATTTCTTTTTTGTTTTCCATAGTTTACTATTAACTTTTATCTATCAACTATTATCTATTATCTGACACCCAGGATGGCAGCCATAAGAGCCTGACGGACGTAGACACCGTTCTGTGCCTGCTGGAAGTAGTAGGCGTAGGGCGTGCTGTCGACATCTGTGGTAATCTCGTTGACGCGGGGCAGGGGATGGAGGATGCGCATGTTCTCCTTGCAGCCTTTCAGCATGTCGGCCGTGAGAATGCAGCTGTCCTTGACGCGCTCATACTCCATGGGGTCTGGGAAGCGCTCGCGCTGCACGCGGGTCATGTAGATAATGTCGGCAGTGGGGATGATGTCACGCAGGTCGGTGTACTGGTAGTAGCGGAGGCCGGCGTTCTTGATGCTCATTTTCACGCTGCTGGGGAGCTTCAGCTCCTGCGGCGAGACCAGATGGAAGGTGGCGTTGAAGTTGCACATGGCTTGAACAAGCGAGTGGACGGTGCGGCCGTACTTCAGGTCGCCGACCATGGCAATCTGCAGGTTATCGAGTGTACCCTGGGTCTTGCGGATGCTGTAAAGGTCGAGCATACACTGGGTGGGGTGCTGGTTGGCGCCGTCGCCGGCATTGATGACGGGTACAGTGGAGACCTCGGAGGCATAGCGCGAAGAGCCTTCCTTGGGGTTGCGCATGACGATGAGGTCGCTGTAGGACGAAACCATGACGATGGTGTCGTGCAGGCTCTCACCTTTCTGGACGCTGGTGCCGCCCGGGTCGGAGAAGCCGATGATGCGGGCGCCAAGCTGGTTGGCGGCACTCTCAAAACTCAGGCGGGTACGTGTGGAGGGCTCGAAGAAGAGGGTGGCCACCACTTTGTCGCTGAGGATTTTCTGTTTCGGATTCTTCTCGAATCCTTCGGCAATGTCCAACACCTGAATATACTCCTCTTTCGAGAAGTCGGTGATGGAGATGAGGTTGCGTCCTTTTAAAGTACTCATGATATATAGGGTTTTAGATTTTTATTTCATTGCATCCATAGCCAGTTGGCGGTTGGCGATGGCATTTTCCATTTCGGGATTGATGGCGAGCGCTTTGTCAAAATATTCTATGGCACGCTGGTAGTCGGAGTAGTGAGTAAGTTCTATCCAGCCCAAGTTGTGCCACGAGTCGGCACTCTCGGAGTTGAGGTCGAGAATCTGGCGGTAGAGGGTCTCAGCCTTCTCCATGTCGCCGCGCTCCTGATAGTAGAGGGCGAGGGCATACATGGCATTGGTATTCGAGGGCTCCAGTCGCAAAGCAGTCGACAGGTACTCCACAGCCATGGGATTGTTACGAGAAGCATAAAGTACACCTAACTCCTCGAAGGCGGGAGCATAGTCGGGGAACTTGTCGCACACGCGATTGAAGAGTTGCACAGCACTAGCGGTATCGCCTTTCTCCTTGTAGATAAATCCTTTCATGAAGAGTGCGGTACGGTTGTTGGGATCTTTCTCGGTGACATTGGAAAGGTATTGCAGCGAGCGGTCGTAATCGCGGCTGTAGAAGGTTATCTCTCCCATCTTGAGCAACACATCCTTGTTGTTGGGGGAGAGTTTCTCGGCGGCTTCAAGAGCCTGGTAACTCTCTTCGGGGCTACCGTTGGCGAAGGCAATATCTGCCTTGAGCATCAAGTAATCGAGGTTGTCGGGGTCGGCTTTAAGGGCCCTGCTAATGTCAAAGTTGGCTTCTTTGATGCGATGGAGATTGAATAGCACTTGAGCACGAGCGGCAAGGATTTCGGCGTTGTCGGGGTCGCGCTCGAGGTTGATGTCGAGCAGTTCCAGCTTCACACTGTCGGGCATGTCGTCGGTAATTTCATGCTGCCCACAGCCTACCGTAAGCAACGGAAGGAGAATCAGGAGAATATATGGATATTTGTTTTTCATTTTGGGTACGCAGGCGTCTCGCCTGCACTTCTTTTTTATGTATTACGTAAAAAAGCGAATTTTATTGTAGCAGGTCGCCTATCATTTTTTCAACAATTGTCAATTTCTCTTGATGAAGCACCTCGCGGGCCTGCATCTCGCTGATGGGTAGCGACTTCCAAACCAGACACCAGTACTCTTTTATTTTTCTGATTTTGCTCTGATCGGTAGGGAAGGAGGAAAGAATCTCCTCGACGAGGCGTGCGATGAAGTGTGCCGCCAGTTGCCGGTCGTTTGTGGTGTCGCGGTCGGGGTCGGCGATGTCGAGGGGCAAGGTGGGGCGGTAGAGCACACCGCGACCCACCATGAGGTCTTTCACCTGCGGGAATCGCTGTCGGATACGCCGTGCATCGCCACCGGTACATATGTCGCCGTTGTAGATCACTGGAGCCTTGAACAATGGAAGTATCTCTCCGAAAGTGTCGAGGTCGGGATGCCCATTGTATTGCTGTCTTCCCAGGCGCGGGTGGACAGTGACACTGGCAATAGGATATTCGTTGAAAATGGGGATGAGTCGGAAGATGTCTTCTTTGTCTTTCAGCCCCAGGCGCACCTTGACGCTGAGGGTGGGTTTGAGGTTGGGGAGCACGGCATCGAGGATGGCGCGCACCTCGTCAGGATAGGGCAGAATGCCGCTGCCGCGATGTTTTGCCGCCACCTTTCGCATGGGGCATCCCATATTCCAGTTTATCTCCTTGTAACCAATATCATATAATCTGTTACTTAAAGTGATAAATTCATCTGGTTCTTTACCCAAAATCTGTGGAATGACAGGTATTGATCCGATGTTATTTTCGGGTAGAACGTCTTCAATTTTATCCCATGCGTCGGCCAAGTTGCCGTGGGTCAGAGAAAGGAATGGTGACACCGCCAGCTGGATGGCTCCGGGGAAGCACTCCTCGTAGACGCGGCGAAAAATCACCTCGGTCAACCCCTGCATCGGTGCGAGAATCATTCCTTTGCCTCCTTTCTTTCATCTATCAGGGTTTTGTGTTCGTTGATGAAGTCCTTAAGCGAAGAGATAAATAGGTTGCCGGTATTGTAAACCGGTTTGTAGAGAACGCTTTTCTCGCGCGTCGTCGAGGTGATTAGTTCTCCCTTTTTGTCGATCAGCACTATGCCGTTAAGAACTACAGCAATGACACACAGGGCTTTGACCATACCCAACGTGGCGCCGGCAATCTTGTTGGCCAGCGAAAGATGGGCTGATTTTAGCATGCGCTCGATGCCGCGTCCCAGCAGGTAGGTCAGAACCAGAGCCCCGACAAAGGTGATGAAGAAGGCAATGAGGATGGCGCTCTCCCCGTTGAGATCCAACAATTTTGCCACCAGCTTGGAGAAATTCACGGCGGCCCATATGCCGGCCACGATGCCCGCCAAAGTGGCAGCTTCGCGGATGACTCCTTTTTTCCAGCCCAGGAAGACAAGCCACCCCAACGGGATGATGAGTATGATGTCGAGAATCGTCATGGTTATGGGTACGCAGGCGTCCCGCCTGCAATTAATAAAAAGAAAAAACAAGCACCATGCTGTTTTCAGCATGGCGCCCAAATAACACATTTCTCTTTCTATCAATGATAGAAATAAGCAAGCACGTCATATATAACGCAAGATTCATGATTTTGTTTCGCGTTTGTGCAATTTTTTTTCTATCCAACTGATAACTTGCAGAATTACAATGCCTACCAAGATGCCAAACAATGCTCCGCAAATCAGGTCTCCGGGATAGTGTTTTCCCAAATAGGCGCGGCTATAGCTCGTCAGGCAGGCCCACACAATCATGCAGACGGGAACGATTTTGTCCCGTTTCCAGTAGCGAAGGCAGAAGAATGTGGCAATGGCAAAGGCGTTGGCGGCGTGCGAGGAGATGAAACCGTAGAGACCTCCGCAGCCCTCACGGAACATATGCACATCGGGCAACGCGTGACAAGGGCGCAGGCGGCAGACTGTGTTCTTAAAGAGTTGCACGCTCCCCTGGTCGGCCAGCAGGAAACACAATGCGATGCCTGCCAGCACTATCCACCATTTTCTGGGTTCGTGCCGTAGGGTGCTGAAACAGAAAGCCGCCACGATGACGATAATCCAACTCCACCTTGCGGTGAACACCCACATCACCCAGTCCATCGCCGTGCAGTGGTGCCCGTTGATGAGATAAAAAAGTTGGGTGTCGAAGTTGTTAAGCGTTTCTATCATCGGTGGTCAATTTTCTATAAATCAGATCTTTTAATTCCTGGATTCCCTGACCGCTGACGGCACTGATGAAGACTGATTCCACACCTTTCGGCAGGTGGCGCTTCAGCTGTTTCTGCATCTCTTCGTCCATCATGTCGCACTTGGTGACAGCCAGGATGCGCTGTTTGTCAAGCAGTTCCGGATTGTATTTTTTTAGTTCCTCAAGCAGGATGTGATACTCTTTGGCAATCTCCAGTTGCTCGCAACTGACCATGAACAGCAATATCGAATTGCGCTCGATGTGGCGTAAGAATCTCAGGCCGAGGCCCTTGCCCTCGGAAGCGCCCTCGATGATGCCGGGAATATCGGCGATGCAGAACGAGCGGTCGTCTCGGTATTTCACGATGCCCAGGTTGGGCACGAGGGTGGTGAAGGGGTAGTTGGCAATCTCGGGTTTGGCAGCGCTGACGACGCTGAGGAAGGTGCTCTTGCCGGCATTGGGGAATCCCACAAGTCCCACATCGGCAAGTACTTTCAGTTCGATGATGACCCAACGCTCCACGGCGGGTTCGCCGGGTTGGGCGTAACGGGGAGTCTGGTTTGTGGCGCTTTTGAAGTGGTCGTTTCCCAAGCCACCACGACCGCCCTTTGCGATGATAAGTTCTTGTCCCTCCTCAGTCACCTCGCCGAGCATCTCGCCCGTCTCGGCGTCGCGACAGACGCATCCCAGCGGCACTTCAAGAATCTGATCCCTTCCTGTGCGTCCGGTGCAGAGGTTTTCGCCACCATGCTCGCCGTCCTCGGCAAAGACATGCTTGGTGTACTTCAGGTGCAGCAAGGTCCAGCGTTGTGTGGTTCCACGCAGGATGACATGGCCACCGCGGCCGCCGTCGCCGCCGTCGGGACCCGCCTTGGCGTTGTACTTCACACGCAACAGGTGCGCACTTCCCGCGCCGCCCTTGCCGCTCCGCACCAGTATCTTCACATAGTCTACAAAATTCGACGTCATGTATAATATATGTTTTATTATAATAACGTCAGCGAGGCGGTTTTATTGTATGTGAAATTAACAAAAAAATACCCTTAAATGGGCTTCCATAGGGTTAACACTAACTACCTGTCAACCAGTAACCAACTCCCTACCAACTCCTACCACGGTAGGACTTGATAGGGAGTTGATAGGGGGTTGGTTAGTTGATAGTGGCTAGTTGGTATTTTTGATTTCTTTCAGAAGGTTGAGGTATTCCTCGTAGGGTGGGGTGCCGGCGAGGCTGTTGAGTGCGTCGGCAAGGATAGTGTAATACCAGAGGATATCCTCCTTGCCTCCTGGGGCTTTGAAACGCTTCCAAAGGGCGTCGCCAATCTGGCGGTAGTCGGCGACGATGGCGCGCAGGTTGGAAAGTTTGTCTCCGATGGCGACAATCTTGCTGTCGCGTGGTGCGGCGGCAAGCTGTTCTGCTTGAGCCTGCTTGCGGTCGCGCCAGGGAGCGTCGTGGGGCAGAGGCGAGGTCTCGTGGTGGACCAGTTTGGCGACGCGGGCGCCAAACTCGCGGCGTATTTGCTCGATGGTGACGTCGGTGTCCTCGATGGTGTCGTGGAGCATGGCGGCGGCGAGCATCTCGGGATCCGTCGTGAGGGAGGAGACGATGATGGCAGCCTCCATGGGGTGGAGGATGTAGGGGAAACCCTTGCCCTTGCGCTCGCCACCACGGTGGGCGTCGATGGCGAATTTGGCCGCTCGGTCGAAGAGGTCGGTATCCATAACTACTGAATTTCGAACATGTTGAGGAAGCCCGTCATCATGAAAACCTGACGGATGGTGTCGTTGATGTTCTTGATAATGACTTTGCCTCCTTTGGCATTGGCCACCTTGCGCAGGGCAAGGAAGAGTCGGAGACCGGAGCTGGCGATGTAGCTGAGGTTGGTGCAGTCGAGAATGACGGTGCCGTCGGCATGTTCTTGCAACTGGTCGAAAGAGGGGGTGACTTCCGCGGAGGCGGGGGTGTCGAGGCGACCTTCGAGGAGGGCGGTCGTCGTGCCGTTGTTGGTTTCGATGGTTATATTCATAATGGGTAAAATTTACAAATTAAATATTTTTAATCAAAGTTAATACATTCTTGTCGTCTATTCTCTGGTAGTGTATTTCGTCCATGAGCTGACGGACGAGATAGATGCCGAGACCGCCGATGGAGCGTTCTTCGGCCGAGAGGGTGACGTCGGCCTCGGGTGCTGCCGTGGGGTCGAAGGGGACGCCGCTGTCGGTGATGATAAACTCGAGCGTGTGCTCGCGGAGCACAGCCTCGATGTCCACTAGTCCATCGGAGCCGTCGGGGTAGGCGTAGAGGATGACGTTGGTGACGGTTTCCTCGAGGGCCAGGTTGAGACTCATGGTGTCGTTCTGGCTGAGACCTTTTTCCTCGGCGATGGTTTCCATGAATTCGGCCAGTTGGGGAATCTGCTGGATGTCGTTATGGAGGATGAGGTGTCGTTCTTTCTTGACGGGAGTGGCGAGGTAGTGGACGACAAGGACTGTAATGTCGTCGTTCTGAGGGGCGTCGCCGACGAAATGGGAGATTGCATCACGTGTGGCGTCGAGGTGTTCCTGGGCGTTGCGTTTGGTGCCAAGGGTGGCGTTGAGGCGTTCCTCGCCGAAGAGTTCGAAGGAGGCGTTTTCGGCTTCGGTAACGCCGTCGGTGTAGAGGAAGAGGGTGTCGTCGTAGTCGAGGAATGTTTCCTGCTCCTTGAAGGAGAAGCCTGTATCGAGACCCAGCGGGATATTTGCTTCCACTGGGAGTTGGCTGACGGATGTGCCGGTAACGACCATGGATTCGCTGGAGCCAATCCGTATTGCGGGATTATGGCCCGCGTTGCAGTAGCGCAGTTGGCCGGTGGCGAGGTCGAGCACGCCGCAGAAGAAGGTGACGAACATGCTGTTCTCGTTCTTTTCGGCCATTGATTCGTTCATTGCGCTAACAATCTTGGCGGGGCCATACTCACGACTCGAGATGGCACGGAAGAGGCTCTGTGTCACTGTCATCACCAGTGCCGCAGGGACTCCCTTGCCAGAGACATCGCCGATGCAGAAGAAGAGTTTCTCGTCGCGGATATAGAAGTCGTAGAGGTCGCCTCCCACCTCCTTGGCGGGGACGATGCAGGCGGCAATGTCGAGGTCGGTGCGTTGGGGGAAGGCGGGGAATGTTTTGGGGATGAGTGACATCTGAATGTCGTGTCCGATGCGGAGCTCGTTCTGGATCAACTCTTTCTGGGTGCTGAGGTTCTTGTATTTTAGTTGGCTCTTGGCTATCAGGCGGAGGATGACGACAATGAGCACGATACCGAGCAACTGCAAGATCTTCACTACCATACCCACTTTGCGGACACCGGCGAAAAGGTCATCCTCGGGGATGATGATGGCGAGGGTCCATCCAGTTCGCTCGACGGGGGCTTGGAAGACCAAAGTGTCGGAGTTGGCGGATTGCATAGCCTCGGGGTTGGTGCAGAGCATGAGCTGCCCGTTGCGGCTGGTGACAGTGTTGTATGCGTTTGGATAGGATTTGGTGTTCTCCATGAGAACCTTGAGCCAGTCGAGCGAGATGTCGGCGGTGAGGATGGCAGCCACTTTTCCGTCGTGGTCCTTTACGGGCTTGGAGAATGTGGACATCAGCATGTCGCCGCCGCCTTCGTCGAAGTAGGGCTCGGACCAATAGCCCTCGCCGAGGGCCAGAGGTTTTGTAAACCATTCCTGCGAAGGGTAGTCGTAGCTTTCGGTGGCCAGCGAGAGGGTTTCTATCTGGCCCGTTTCCATGTTGCGGGTGGCGTAGGGCGAATAGAGGGGGTATTTCTTGTTGTAGCCGGGGACGAGGGCGATGGTGGATCCTACCACCGCGGGGTTAATCTCCACCACTCGCTGAGGAACACGCACCAGGCTGTCGGGGCTTACCTGTAGACACCACTCGGCTACCCAAAGGCTGTTGGATACCGATCCTTCAGCCTGGTTCACGATGTCCATAATCTTGTTTGTGGCGCTCTGCAGTTCGCTCTGCGCCCGCAGAGAAGCCTCTTCCTTGATGCCCCGCTGCGAATAGATGTATTGGATGATGCTGGTGGCTTCGAGCGTAACAATGGCTATCGCCACCACCAGCAGTCCGGCTCGGGCCGACTTGCCTAGAATCTTCTTTTCGGTTTTTTCTGTTTTGCTCATTTTCGTTAGGTTATTGGTTTAGGCCTGCAAAATATCACTTCTTTGCAGGTTTCTTCTTGCGAGCTTTGGCCTGCGCCATGAAGGCGGCAAGGAATATGACCAGGTAGACGCAAGCGTGGATGACGTCGAGGAAGAGCGTCATCGAGGCGGCAGTACCAAGGAGGAACACCAGGCCAATGAGCAGTGCCCAGAGGAAGTTGCCGCAGTACATGGTGTCGCGCACGATCTTGAAGATGGTGAAGCCTATTGTGAGCACGACGGTAACCACCATGGCCCATCCGGCGAAAGAGCGGCTGAATTCATAGGTGATACCCGTGATGCAGACTCCCAGCAGGACGATGGCAAGGCCCCACTTCCATTCTTTCCAGCGCTTTTCCTGCAGAGACATGCCGGCCTCTACCGAGACCTGAGCCACAATCTGCATCGTTGCGATGAAGATACCGAAGGAGACAACAGTTGTCAGGATGATGCCGATGATGGCCCACACAATGCCACCGGCCAGCGGTGCATGGCAGTACCAGCCAATGTTGGGCTTGCCCTCCACTTGCGGCAGGTCGGTCTGGAAGACGTAATAAAACACTGCCAGCAGCGAGAGTCCGAAAAGGGTGTAGAGCACGGGATAGAAACGATCCCTCCCGCAGTAGCGTACCTGATGGTTGAACAATGTCATTGTACATACCAGGACGAAGATGATGATAAGCATTGCCAACGGACTTAGTCCGAGGGGGTTGCCGATGTGAAGACCCAGAAGGTCGGGAAGGTTGGTTAATTTGTCCATAATATATTGATATTTAATTTCTTTTCTATTTATTAAATGCAGGCGGGACGCCTGCGTACCCATTTAATTTTTTTGATTCATGAAGGGGAAACTCGCCGATTGTTCCACCATCATCTCAGCCATCATGTCGTTGGCTTCCGAAGTCCCCAACAAGTGATCAAACAAGCGGCGCAATCCCGTACGGCCGCCACCATTTTTCAGGATGAAGGCGATGCAGAGATTCTGCGGACCCACGGAGGAGGCCATGATGTCGAGGTCGGTGAGGCCCATCTGGTAGCAAGCTATCTGGTAGGCACCCTCGGAATAGTCTTTGATGATGCGCTGCACGTCGCCCAGTGTCTGGCAGCCGATGTCCTTAAAAGCAGCCAGATAGGGCATCAGCGGCACCTCTTGAATCTCCGCCTGGTTGATGGCGGCGATGCGACGGTTGAGTGGGTGGAAAGGGTCGAGGTCGAGGTAGCTGCGGAAGGTGTCGCCGTCGAGCTGCACCTCGTCGAGGTTGCCCGACGCCACCAACGCCTGCATACGGCGGCGGTAGTCGGTGAGTTCGGACCGGATGCGGCTGAACTGCTCGTCGGCGAGTTCCAACATTCCGGCCAGTCGGCTCATGTTGCGGATATATTCGCGGGGAATCTCCACGCCCGACTTGTAGCCGGTGTCGTGGTTCATGTTCGACCAGGCATGCTGCAGCAGCGTTCGCATCTGTATCTCAAAGCGGAAAGGCATGTCTGGTACACGGCAGATATAGTGCAGTGACTGGTAGCCGAAGCTGTCCAATGCATGCAGCCGCCGTTTGTCGACGGTATTCTCCCAATCCACATCAAAAAGACGCTCCACCACGGAGGCCACCACGTCGACATCGTCGAGATAAAAGGTGATGACGCGCAGGCCCAGGATGTCGGTGATATCTGCCAGACTCTTGTATTTGGCGCCTTTGATTTCCAGTTTGCCCGCCAGTGATTTTTCGGCTTTCACCCGTGACTCCACCGATGCCACCACGATACCGGCCTCGGCCAGGCTCTCGCGCAGCTGTGTCGTTATCTTTTTTTCGGCTTCGAGGAACATCGGACGTTGCTCGCGGTATTCCTCCATGATGGCTTCCGAATGAGGGTCTAATATGTACATTTCACTTCTTTTTTCGATGTGCAAAGATACGAATTATTATTTAAATCAAAGAAAATATTTATCAACAAGACAAAATAAAAGCCTCCTGTTTGGAAAAACTGGAGGCTTTTTTAATGTTTGACAGCTGTTATCAGCCGATGGCAGAGCGGATGCGGGCAGCGATATCCTCAATGGTTCCGAGACCGTCGACAATGCGCTGCTTGCCCTGTTTGGCATAGTAATCGGCCACAGGCTTGGTCTTGTTGTTATACTCCTGGAGGCGGTTGTTGATGGTGGCCTCGTTGTCGTCGGCGCGGCCCTGGATTTTGGCACGTTCCAACAAACGGCGCATCAGTTCGTCTTTGGGAACCTCAAGTTGAACCATGCAGGTGAGTTCACGGCCGTGCTTGGCAAGAAGTTTGTCGAGGGTTTCGGCCTGCGCCACGGTGCGGGGAAAACCGTCGAAGAGCATTCCTTTGGTGTCGGCGGCGATGGCCTTGTCCATCATCTCTACAACGATGTCGTCACTCACCAGCTGACCGTTGTCCATGATGCTCTTGATACGTTTGCCCAACTCGGTTTGGTCGGCAATCTCTTTGCGGAGAAGGTCGCCAGTGGAAACGTGGGTGAGACCATAGGTCTCGACAATGAAGTCGCTCTGAGTACCTTTACCGGCACCGGGAGCTCCGAAAATGACTATATTCTTCATTTTACGCTAACAATTTCGATGTCAAACACAAGGGGAGAGTAGGGGAGGATGAGTTGACCGGCGCCACGGGGACCATAAGCGAGTGCCGAGGGGATAACGACGCGGAGGGATGTACCGGCGGGCTGACCCATGACGGCTTTCTCCCAGCCTTCGATGAGTTTGTCGCGACCCACCACATAGGTCATGGGCTCATAGGGACGCTGGGGATTGTAGACGTTGCCTTCGCGGGCGTCGCTCTCCACGCTGGAGTCGAAGATGGTGCCGTCGAGGAGGCGGCCGGTGTAGTTGACGGAGATTTCCTTGCCGGTTGCCACTTTGGCACCGTTGCCTTTCTTCTTGATAACAATGTAGAGGCCGTCATCGGTAGGTTTGACAGTGATGTTGTTGGCTTTGACGTATGCGGCGATGTTTTCTGCTTCACTGGTTTTGCGTTCCTCCATCGAGTTGGCGAAGTTGTTACGCTCCTGCTCCAGTTCCTCGCGGGTGACGATGTCCTGCAGGCTAATTTCATAATAGAGTTTCTGACCGGCACCTTCCTTATAGTTGGCAGGCATCAGGTTGGGATCCACATATTTGGCGGCCGAATCGGCATCCATGGCAAAGGTGGCCACGTCGCCCACATGCATCATCAGGAGGCCTTCGCCAATCTTGATTTCGTAGTTGGGAGAGGCTTGGGCAATGCGGCGGGCCTCGCCTTTGTTGGTGAAGATGACGGTGGTGTCGAAGCGGATGGTGAGTTCGCCCACCAGCACATCGCCTTCCTGGACCTGCTGGCCGTCGGAATTCTGTTTGTCAAACCTGTAGTACAGGCCGTTGTCGGTTTTCTTGAAACCTTCTTTGTCGGTGCCGTTGCAGGCAACCATCATTGTTGCGGCAGCCACGAAGAGAGCGGCCATTTTGATACTTTTTTTCATGGTATTTTTAATGTACATTAATTTATTTTTTCTTCTGTTTGTTCACTTTAGTCACCTCCATGTCGCAGACGAGAATCATGCGACTCTTGATGCGATTGCCGTCACCAGCCACGCCGTAGGCTTGTTCCGAGGGGAGGATAACCTTGGCCTTGCTTCCTTCCGCAAGGGTGCGTAGGGCGGCATCGAGACCGCGGGTGGGTTGCAGGTGTCCGGCCACGACGGTATCGGTGAGGTTATCGTAAATCACGGTACCGTTAATGGCTTCCAAATGATAGCGGAATGATACTTCGTCTTCGTAGCCCACCTTGGGGCCTTTGCCCTGGTGGGTCACCATGATGCGGGCGCCGCCGACAAGACGTTCCATCTGCCAGCCACGGCGCGATATATAGCTGTCAATCTGCGTCTCTTCACTATGGGCGATAACGCGGTTGGCGTTGATCATGTTCTCTTTCAGCGTGTCACCTTTAGCGGGCTGCACGTCCACTACAGGCACATCACTGCACGAGACCATGGTCAGACAGGCAGCAACAATGAGCATCAGCAACCCGAGGTGTTGCTTAACTTTTTTCACAGTTTCGGCCAGCGACAGGTGGCTGGTGGCACCGGCGGCACGTTCGTGGCCGCCGCCATCGAAAAGGCTGGAGGCCATCTGGTTGACATCGGTGTGGCATTTGGAGCGCAGCGAGAGGCGCACTTTGTCGTCCTCCTCTCGGATGAGCACGGCGCAGTCCACCATGTGGAGTTTCATGACTTCGTTGATAAGGCCCGTGAGCTCAGAACTTTCCACGCAATAGCGCTCCATGTCCTCTTTCTTTATGACCATCACGGCGGCCTCTTTTTCGGGGTACACCTCCAACAGTTGGCTCATGGCGTAGCCAAAGAATTTCAGTCGGTTGACGGTGAAGACATTCTTAATCTGGCGGTTGATATCCATGGGGTCAATCCCCATCTGCGACAATTCGGCGGCGGCGAGATAAACGCTCTTTTGCCGGTTGCTATAGCTGAAGGTACCGGTATCGGTGCAGATGCCGGTGAAGAGACTTTTGGCGGCGTCGGGGATGATGGCTTCGCGGCCGAAGGTGGCGCTCATCGCCCAAAAGATCAACTCGCAGGTGCTCGATATCTCAGGGTCAGAGACCACAAGGTCGAAGTATTCGTGAGCCGGGTTAATGTGGTGGTCAAAGAGGACTCGTTTGGCTTTCGAGGCTTTCAGGCTGTCGGCAAGCACTCCCGTACGGTCGAGGGTACTCACATCCATGCAGATGATTAAATCTGCCTCCTCAATGGCCTTGCGACAGCAGTCGCTTTCTTTCTTGCCGTTGAGAATCAAGTCGGTATGTGGAAGCCACAACAGGTCGTCGGGGCAGCCGTCGGGAAGCATGGGCGTGAGTTTGGCGTTGCTGACATGAGAAAGAATGGCATACATGGCCGTGAGCGACCCCACGGCGTCACCATCGGCGTTGGTATGGGCAGTCATAACGATGCTGTGAGCATCACCGACCATCTGTCGCAGCGCCTCGGCGCTCCAACCGTCGACAAAATCAACCGTGTTGTTGCATTCTATTCTCATTAACCATCAATCTTTGCCGAATTCCATGAGGTATGCTTTGATAAATTCGTCGAGTTTGCCGTCGAGGACTCCGGCAACATCGGAGGTCTGATAGTTGGTGCGGTGGTCCTTGACGCGGCGGTCGTCCATCACATAGCTTCTTATTTGCGAGCCCCACTCGATTTTCTTTTGTGAGGCTTTGATTTTGTCTTTTTCCTCCATGCGGTGCTTGAGCTCGCGGTCGTAGAGCTGCGAGCGGAGCAGACGCATGGCATTCTCCTTGTTCTTGGGCTGGTCGCGGGTTTCGGTATTCTCGATGAGTATCTCCTCCTCCTCGCCGGTGTAGGGATCCTTGTACTGGTAGCGCAGGCGCACGCCGGACTCCACCTTGTTGACGTTCTGACCGCCGGCACCGCCGCTGCGGAAGGTGTCCCAAGAAAGTTTCGACATATCGACCACCACTTCAATTGAATCGTCGACAAGAGGTGTGACACTGACACTTGTGAAGCTTGTCATACGCTTACCCTGTGCGTTGAAGGGGGAGACGCGTACGAGGCGGTGGACACCCGTTTCGGACTTCAGGTAGCCGTAGGCGAAATCGCCCTCAATCTGAAGGGTGCAACTTTTGATACCTGCACCGTCGCCGTCGAGGGAGTTGGAGATGACGACCTTGTAGCCATGGGTCTCGGCGTAGCGTATGTACATGCGCATGAGCATCTCGGCCCAGTCCTGAGCCTCCACGCCGCCGGCACCGGCATTGATGGAAAGCACGGCGTCGAGGCGGTCGCTGTCGGAGCGCAGCATGTTCTTGAATTCCAGCTCTTCGACCTTCTTCTGCGTGAGGGCAATCTGTGCGAGGAGTTCATCCTCGGAGGCATCGCCGGCATCAAAGAACTCTCCCATCACCTCGAGGTCGCCGCAGGAAGACTCGACGTCCTTATAGGCCGTTACCCAACTCTTCTTAGCATTGATACCCTTGACGACCTTTTGGGCCTCCTTAGGGTCGTTCCAGAAGTCGGGAGCCTCGGTTTTCTTCTCTTCTTCGGCGATCCAGGCACTGGTCCTGTCAATGTCAAGGAATTTTTTGAGGGCGTCCTTGCGCGCGATTAGGTCTTTTATTTGTTCCTGGTTGGTCATATATGAGCATTAAAAAAGGGCAAGCTGTTTATATCGCACCGCTACAACCAAACACCCTTGCTGTATTCCTACCCTGGGGGATTCAATGGGAGCTGGTCGTATAAGACTTGCCCTAACTCTCTGAGGCTAGGTGAGTTGCTGTGATATCACGTTGCCTTTACGAGATGCAAAAATACGATTTTTTTTTATTCCCGCAAAATTATTCTGCAAAATACTTGTAGAACAGCGGGATTGTCTCAATGCCCTTGAAGAACTGCTGCAGGGGGTAGTTCTCGTTGGGGGCATGGATGTCGTCGCTGGCGAGACCGAAGCCCATAAGGATGCTCTTGAGTCCGAGAATCTTCTCGAAGCCGGCCACGATGGGGATGCTTCCGCCGCTGCGGGTGGGGATGGGACGTTTGCCGAAGGTCTCGGTCATGGCGCGCTCGGCAGCTTTGTAGGCCTTGAGTTCCAGCGGACTTACATAGGCGGCGCCACCGTGACAGGGCGTAACCTTGACGGTAACGTAGTCAGGTGCCACGCTCTCAAAATAGTTCTTGAACATCTCGCTGATCTTCTCGAAGTCCTGATTGGCAACGAGGCGGGTACTAATCTTGGCATAGGCCTTGCTGGGGAGGACGGTCTTGGTGCCCTCGCCGGTGTGACCACCCCAGATACCGCAAACGTCGAGGCAGGGACGGATGCCGGTACGCTCCTTGGTGGAGAAACCCTTCTCGCCCTTCAATGCCTTGACACCGAGCTCTTTCTTGTATTGTTCCTCGTCGAAGGGAGCCTGAGCCATGAGGGCGCGTTCTTCGTCGCTGAGCACCAGCACGTCGTCGTAGAAGCCGGGAATGGTGATGTGGCCGTTTTCGTCGTGCAGGTCGGCAATCATCTTGCAGAGCACGTTGATGGGGTTGGCCACGGCACCGCCGAAGAGGCCGCTGTGCAGGTCGTGGTTGGGTCCGGTAACTTCCACCTCCCAGTAGCAGAGGCCACGGAGGCCGCTGGTAATGCTGGGCACGTCGGGGGCAATCATCGAGGTGTCGCTCACCAGGATGACGTCGGCCTTTAACAAATCTTTGTTCTTCTCACAGAAGCCATAGAGACTGCCGGAACCAATTTCCTCCTCGCCCTCGAGCATGAACTTCACGTTGCAGGGCAGGTTGCCGGTGCGGACCATATATTCGAAGGCCTTGGCCTGCATGAAGCTTTGACCTTTGTCGTCGTCGGCGCCGCGAGCCCAAATGTAGCCATCCTTGACCACAGGCTCGAAGGGGGAGGTGCGCCAGAGCTCGAGGGGAGCTACAGGCATCACGTCGTAGTGGCCGTAGACCAGCACAGTAGGCTTCTTGGGGTCGATGATTTTCTCGCCATAGACCACGGGGTTACCCTCGGTGGGCATCACTTCGGCGCGGTCTGCACCAGCCTCCAAAAGAAGCTCTTTCCAACGCTCGGCGCAGCGCACCATATCGGGCTTGTGCTCCTGCTCGGAGCTGATGCTGGGAATGCGGATTAAAGAGAAGAGTTCCTCGAGAAAACGGTCTTTGTTTGCTTCAATGTATTGTTTCATGATTTATTATTGTTTTTGTTTGATTTCTAAATATCTATGGTTTATCGTGTTACCATTGATGTGCACCCTCTTTTGACTTGACTGTCAACAGAAATTGATACGGCGTAGTCATGTCGTTCTTTTTATATTTTTTCATTATTATAAAATTTTCTAGATATAACGAGAGTTCATTCTTTTTATTGTGCCGAGAGGGAATTTGTTAAAATCTTCTTGGGATGAAAAGCCTATGAAGACCCTATCAACACCCTACCAACTCCCACCACGGTAGGAGTTGGTTAGGAGTTGGTAGGGAGATGGTAGGTAGTTTATTCCTCTGAGGTAGTTGGTGTTAGGCATGGAAAAAGGCGCCCGACATCCGTCGGGCGCCTGAGGGTGGTATTTCGTTCCGGTTTTAACACTTTTTTTGTTAAAGGAATTCAGCTGCCGGAAAGGATTTTCGAGAGGAGCTTGGCGGCGGGCTGGTTGAGGCGGTGGCCGAACTTGTCGCTCCAGTGAATCTCGTAGCCAAGACGCTGCAATGCGGCGGCATTCTGCTTGGCGGGTTCGCGCCCCACCAGCTCGTCGTCGGAGGAGAAGAGCGCCACCATGCGCTTCGACGGAATGGGGGTGCGTTGGTCGCGCACAGCCTTGTAGCGTTTCACCAAGGGCTCGTCGATGGTGTATTCGGTGGCGCCGTCCTCGCGTTCGCAATGATAAGGGTGTTTGCCATAGCCTATGCGGCGCAGGGTGGTCTCGATGTTATAAGTGGGGTTGATAGCCACCTTGACGGCCTCGGGGGCGTCGAGATACAACAGGTAAAGCCCACCGAGCGAGGTGCCGGCAATAAGGGCTGGGGAAAAGACATTGACATAATCCTCCAAGATGGCCATAGCCTCTGCTGGCTCCACCGGCAATTCCGGTGACAGCCACTCATAGCCGTCAAGGTAGTGCCCCAACGACGACTTGGTTCCGCTCTTAGCCCCGCTGCCCATGCCGTGGACATAGAGTGCGTAGGGCAGAGGCTCGTTGTGGTAGGAGAGGCTCATGTTATTCTTACAAAAGGTTGAGCTTTTTCTTGGCGGCGGATAGACGGTTGACTTTCACATTCAAGCTGTCGGTAATGGTGCCGGTGATGTCCTTGACACTCATCCCCTCGTCCATCTCTTCGCGTTGCTTGCGATAGGTCTCGATTTCCTCGTCGCTAATGTCCATCATCTGCTGGCATTGCACGAAGGATCGCTTCATCCGTTGGTATAGCATCTCGCTCGGAAATATGAACTGGGAATAATCATTGTCGAGCACACTCTCCAAAGTCTCGAAAGAGCCGTACTTTGAACTGTCGCATATCATCGTCTGATAGAGTCGGCGCAGGTTGTAGAATTCGGATACATTCTCGACGAAGAGAACATTGCCTATAGTATTGATGCTTTCGATGCTCGACGAGAAGATGTGCTCCACGGTCTCGTTGTAGTTGAGCATGGGTACCATGGAAAATAGTTGGAGATAGGTTGTATAGTCGAAGAGAGAGGTGTCCTCGGCAATCTGGATTTGCAGGTCGAAAGACTCGCGTAGGTTGCTGTTGACAGATTCAATCTCCTGGAGCGAGTTGGACATATCATACATGACCATCATCACAAGCTCGCGCTTTTCTTTCCGTTCATTCTTGTGGTTGATTATTGCCGTGATGCCGAAGGTGAGGACAATGGAGATTGTCGTGGCCAGGAGCGAGAGCAGGAAATTTTTCCAAGTAGCGGTTTTCATATTGACTATTACTGTTTACTGCGTTTCAATAAGAAGGGGAGGAGAACCTGATGGAATCCCCGGGCGATGTCGACGGGCACGTAGTCGATATGGTACTGCATGGCACGCTGGCGTAGTGTGTCGAAGAGCTCTGTCATCTGGCGGCGGTAGGCATCGGCCACCTCTTCGGGCTGCAACTTCAGTTGACGGCCACTTTCGAGGTCGACGAAGAGGTGAGGGCGCGAGTCATAGTCGAGGTTGACCTCGTGGGCGAAGTCGTAGGTATGGAAGATAATGACTTCGTGCTTGTTGTGCCGGAGGTGTCGCAGGGCATCAAAGAGGGCCTCCTGCTCTTCGGGACGCACAAAGGCGTCGGTGAAGAGGACCACGAGGGAGCGCTTGTGGAGCTGCTCGGCGGTGAGATGGATGGTCTCGGCCAATGATGTCACGCGAAGGGACTCTTTATTGATGGGCTGTAGCAACCCATCAAGTAAGCCCAGCAGGTATTGCTGGTGAACGCTGTTGGATCGGCAGGGTGTCTGCTGGTCGATCTGGCCACTGAAGAGGCTGAGTCCAAAGGCATCGCGCTGCCGGTGGAGAAGTTCTATCAGTACAGCAGCGGCATAGACGCTGAAAGTAAGCTTGTTGGGATGGTCTATATCTCCGTGGCGCTCGATGGGGAAAAGCATGGAGCCGCTCTGGTCTATCAGCAGCTGGCAGCGCAGGTTGGTCTCCTCCTCGAACTGCTTGACATAAAGACGGTCGGTGCGGCCATAGAGATGCCAGTCGATGTTCTTCGTACTCTCGCCGGTGTTGTACTGGCGATAGTCGGAGAACTCGACAGAGAAACCATGGAAAGGACTTTTATGCCTGCCGGTGATGAAGCCTTCCACCACTTGGCGGGCAAAAAAGTCCAGCGATTTATAACGAGAGATGTGCTCCCTTAACACGGCATTCGCTCCCTTTGGTCGCGGTCACGCCGCATTAAAGCAGCGCATTCAGTTTTTCAGCGAGGGTTTCTTTGGCGACAAGGCCGACGGATTTGTCGACAGGCTGGTCGCTGCCTCCTTTGAAGAAGAGGACGGTGGGAACGTTGCGGATGCGGAACTGGGCGGCGAGGTCGCTGCACTCGTCGACGTCGGCGGTGCCAATCATCACACGTCCTTCATATTCTTTTTCGAGTTCTTCGATGCGAGGGGCCAGGGCTTTGCAGGGACCGCACCAGGTGGCGCCAAAGTCTACCATCACGGGTTTGCCGGAGGCAATCATTTCGGAAAAATTGGATTCTGTGACTTTCATATTACTATTTTTTTTATTGTTTCACTTTCCTCATCACAAATTTCGTGCCAAACTATTTTGCTCGGAAATAGATGGTCATCGGGACACCGTGGAAGTCCCACAGCTCGCGCATGCGGTTCTCGACGAAGCGTTTATAAGGATCACGGACATACTGCGGCAGGTTGCAGAAGAACACAAACTGTGGATAAGCCGTGGGCAACTGGGTGATATATTTTATTTTGACCCATTTCCCTTTGACCGAGGGAGGCGGGTTCTGCTCTTTGACGATGGGCAGTAGCGTGTCGTTGAGCTCGGCGGTGGAAATGCGGCGGCTACGGGCCTCGTAGACCTGTTTGGCAGTCTCTAGGACTTTGTAAATGCGCTGCTTGTTGATGACGGAGGTAAAGATAATGGGGACATCATCGAAGGGGGCGATGCGTTCCTTTATCAGGCGCTCGTAGTCACGGTGGGTGTTGGTTTCTTTTTCAACGAGGTCCCACTTGTTGACCACAACGACAACCCCCTTGTGATTGCGCTGAATAAGGGAGAAGATGTTGAGGTCTTGTTGCTCGAGTCCTTGGGAGGCGTCGAGCATGAGGATACAGACATCGGATGCCTCGATGGCGCGAATGGAGCGCATAACGGAGTAGAACTCGAGGTCTTCGCTGACCTTTGCCTTGCGGCGCAGACCGGCGGTGTCGACGAAGTTGAAGTCAAAGCCAAAGAGGTTGTAGTGGGAGTAGACACTGTCGCGAGTGGTGCCGGCGATAGGGGTAACGACGGAGCGGTGCTCGCCAGTTATCATATTGATAAAGGAACTTTTGCCGACATTTGGACGGCCGACGACAGCTATGCGGGGGAGTCCGTCGGTGGGGTCGTCATCGCCAGAGTCGAAGTCTTTCACCAGTGCGTCGAGGAGATCTCCTGTGCCACTGCCGGTGACGCCGGCAATAGGGTAGGGGTCGCCCAATCCAAGAGAATAGAACTCGGCGAGGGTGTCCATTTGGGCGGAGTTGTCCACCTTGTTGGCGGCAAGCACCACAGGCTTGGGACATTTGCGCAGCATCTCGGCAACGTCCTCATCCATGGGGGTGAGACCTTCGCGGGCGTCGACGAGGAAAAGGATGACGTCGGCCTCATCGATGGCCAGCGATACCTGCTTCCGGATTTCCACCTCAAATTCGTCGTCGCCACCCATGACGTAGCCGCCGGTGTCGATGACGGAGAATCGTTTGCCGTTCCAATCGGAATGGCCGTACTGGCGATCGCGGGTGACGCCAGCGGTTTCGTCAACGATGGCGTTACGGCTCTCGGTGAGGCGGTTGAAGAGGGTGGACTTGCCAACGTTAGGGCGTCCAACTATGGCGATAATATTCATTCAAAGAGTGTGTTTTAGATGCCGTAGACTTTTGAGCGGCCGCCCTTGCCAAAGAGGAGGTTGATACCGAATTTGAGGTTGAAGGCTTTTGATTCGATAAGGTAGAAACTGCTTACGTAGTCAGCCATGAAATAGAGTTGGAAGACGGTGGCGGGCGTGAGAACAATACCTATGCCGGGATTGAAAAAGTCCCAGCCGGAGCCGTCGTGAACCACCGACGAACCTACAATAATCTCCGCCCAGTTGTAGAGGTTGGCACCGAGGGAGAGTGTGGTGTTGAAGCGGAAGGTATTCGCAATGCTGAGGTCAAGTTTGTTGGAGGACTTGCAGAGCAGTCCGCGGTCGAACTGGCCGTGGAGCAAGAGCCCTAAGCGGAGGATTTTGGCAAAGCTGTAGGAGGCTCCGATATTAAGTTTTGTAGGAATGGAAAACCAGTAATCACCTTCGTTCTCTTGGGTGGGTTTCATGCTCTCGAACTGGTCGTTGAGGTAGTTGGAGAGGGAGTCAGTGCTGAAGACTCCGTTGTTGAGCATGGTGGAGACATCCAGACCGTTGAAGGTGATGACGCCTTGTCCTGCCTGGGGTTTCCAGGTGGTGACGTTGTGTTTCCAATGGATGCCCGCGGTGAGGTCGTTGATGGCGAAGGAGAAGGTGAAGGGACCGAAGTCATACTTGGCGCCGAGGTCGAAGGAGAGACCCGTGTTGGCGTTGGAGAGGATGTCACCGACGTTGAAGATGAATTTCTTCTGGTTGGTGTCGTAGGGGGCGAATGTGGAGGACTGAATCTCATAGTAGAGGTTGGCGGAGAGGGAGTCGGTATTGGAGTTGAAGACAATCTTCGTATTGTCGGTCTGCACGTTGGCAACACCGTAAAGGAGTTTCACCCTCGCGCCTACCGTAAGGTCGATGGAGGGGATATAGCGGGCATAACCGATACCAGTCTCCAGGTAGGAGGTGACGTTCAGGATGTCTCCGTTGAGCATCTCGATCTCGGGGATGACAGCGTTGTTTTCGTCCATGTTACCATGCAGGATGGTATTGATGGTCTCCGTGGGAAGACACATATTAACGTTGTTCACCAACCGCGTGTTGAAGGTGATGAAGTTGTTTCCCGCCTTGAATCCGAAACCAAAGAGGTTGATGTCGGCACCGACATGGAAGTCGTTGGACTCATTCATGCTTCTGAAGATGGTGTCGAGATTGATGAGGGTGCGGTTGGAGCTCTTGTCGTAGTAGACGATATCGTTGAACTTCAGCGGACCGCTAAACTGCATGTCGACCCCCGGAAACATGATATAGAAGGTGTTGTTGGTCGGGAATAATGCCACATTATCCAAAGTTGACTGTGGGGTTCGGAGGGTGTGATAGAAGAGGTGGTTGGTCTCGCTGTAGCTGAGCTGTGCTCGGCCCTGGGAGCAGAGTGCGACGATGGCAAGTGCCAAAAAAAGTATATTCTTTTTCATTTCTTTGTCCTCCTTAGTTTAGTTGATAAGACCGCCGTTGGTGACAGGAATGTCAATATCCATAGTAGGCTTGACAATGAGAAATCCTTTGAGTCCCAACTTGTCGGACCGTCGAATACAGACGTGCTTGTTTTCGCTGTCGACTTTTAACTTTACATTCAAGGTACGTGCAAGATGGAGGTTGTCGATATCATTGTTTTTCAAGAGAGTCTCAATGACAGTTTCTTTTGGGCTGATGGCGACATACTGTGAGGGGTTGTCGGGATTGGGGCCGACGTTGGCCGGATTGATTAGCTCGTTGTTGAAGAGGCGAATGATGTTGATGCCGTTAGCGTCCTGCATGGTTGCAGAGAGCGTCATTGCCAAGGGGATGCCATTGTTGAGGGTGAGGCGGAAGCGGGCGCTGTCCATATCGAAGTGGATGTCGGAGGAGAGTGAAGACATGATAGAATCCAAGTTCAAGGAACTCATTCCATCACCGAGGGAGATAGGATAGCTGTAGTTCAAACCATTGAACTGTACGCTGAGGGGCATGGTGAGATGGAGGTCGGCATAATACATGAGTTTTGTCATGTGGATGCTATCGAGAATCTCGCTGTAGGGCATGGTCATGATTTGGCTAGTTATGAGGTCGGAGCTGACGGAGAAGCGGAAGGTGTAGCTGGCGAAGATACGACGGGGCATGTCATTTGCAATTCTCTGGATATCCACACTGTCGAAGAGGTGGTCGAAGCCGGCGTAGATGTCGGTGACTTCAACATTCGCACCCGGGAGGGATCCAAACTGCTTGACGACGCCATAGTGATCTTCATAGGAGATGTTGAGATTGAAGAATCTGGCTTTTACGTATTCATTAACCCAGGAGGCGCCTTCGCCGGAGGCACCAACCTTCAATTTCAGCCACAAGTGCTCAATGTTGATTTGACCAACATAATCGACGTCGTTGAAGAAGTCGATGTCGATGGTGTCGACAAGCGTAGTGTCTTTGGGAATCCAGAACTTGGGCTCGTCGTTATTGATTTCGGGAGGTGCCGGTTTGTTCCCCTTGAGACTGATCTCGCTAAGAGCCAAGATGGTGTCTTTCAAATCAATTTGATATTCGATGGTGACGATTTCGTCATCGGTAATCATACCGGCATAGTCGGCACTGAAACTGGACATGAGGTCATTGATGTTCAGCTCGCCAGTGGCCACGGGAATGCCATACTGGGGATTGGCGCTACCGGTGACATGAATAGGATGCCGCAAGAGTTCCCAATCGTCACTGCGCAAGCAGGATGTGAGCATCCCCAGGAAGAGGAGGATACTGGCAAAAAGGGTAATTTTCTTCATATTATTCTCTTTTTATTGTTTATAATTCAATATTTTATAAATAATACACGCAATGTAATATATCTGCAAAGATACAAAAATATCCGGATTATCGCGAAAAATATTCGGTAATGGACTATTTTTTAGTCGCACATAATGTAGAGGTCATCCCTCTGGTTAAGGAAAAGGATGGGGGTTTGGGGGGCTTTTCTGATAAGCTTTAGCGGTGGCGGAGGGGAGAAGAAGTCTAGCAAATCCCGCTCTCTGGCATCGGCGACAAGGGAGATGAAAAGGTCTATTTCCGGTTGCCGAATGGCTTTTAGGTCGGGGTCGCCGAACTGGCTTCCCTGCGGAAGTTCCTGTAATTCAAAGCTTAGTCCCAGCGAGGCAAAGGTCTTCTCCAGATAGCGGATATTGTTGTTGAGTCGCTGGCGGAAGGCGGGATCGGAATAGGGATGGTGGTAGACAACGACATTACTTCGGCAGAAGCGCTCGAGGTAGGAAGCCCAGATGAGTTTTTCTTTGCTTTCGCGCTGATGGTTAAGGGTCAAAGCCACGGTCGAAAGGTGAAGCTCCGAGACAATGGCGGGAACAGCCAGATAGGCAATCTTTGCCTCTCGGAAACTCTTGAGAAACTGGCGGGGATGAGAGAGCGTGCTTCGCGGAGAGTCGGGATTAACCTGAGCAACCGCCAGCACGACGTTGAAAGCCGTCGGCATACTTTCCACCACCGTGGCCCAGTCGCTCTTGAGTACAGCAAATGGAAGCCCCGTCTGGTGCACCCAGCTGTCGCCGTCGCTGCTAGTGGTAAAAAGAATGATACCCTTGCGAAGGCTTTCAGCTAAGGGCTTGACGACGGGGATGAGCTGGTTGGCTTGTTGGAGACTGTCGGCGCAGAGGGCTACAAACTGGTCTTTCTTCATTTTATAAGTGTTATGTCGCCCTTAAGTTCTGTTTCGACGCCATTGTGGCAGCGGATGCGGCAGGTGTAAGTGTAGACGCCGGGTAGACAGGCATTGTTACGGTAGGTGCCGTCCCATCGGCAGTTGTTCAAGTCTTCGCTTTCAAAGACACACTCGCCCCAGCGATTGAATATCGCCACGTGAATCTCGGAAAGAATCGCACTCGAGAAATCCACCATGTCGTTGATGCCATCCCCGTTGGGGGTGAAAGCGTTAGGGATGGAGTATTCGGGGTTGCCACAAATAATTTCGGTGCTCTTGATGCATATTGTATCACTGGCTTCGCAGCCGTCCGATGTGCTCGCCGTCACAGTGTAGCAGACATTGGTGTCTGAAGGCGTGGCTGTAGGGTTCTGACTGTCGGGATGGTCAATATCTGTGGCTGGAGTCCAAAGGAAGGAGATGCCGCCGACTTCGTGTCCCAAATCGGCATGGAGCCCCACGCTTTCCCCCAGGTAAATCTGTGTGCGGTCGGCTCTGGCATGCAGGCTGTCGAGAAGGTGGTTGCGCCCAATGACGGTGGTGTCGAACAAAGGACATCCCATCGAGGTAAGTGAAGTAATATAAGTTCCCTCGCAAAGCCCGCTGATAAGCGTGTCAAGGGGTTGAATCTCAGGAATGGCACTGTAGTTGTAACGAATATTTATCCAGCCCGTACAACTGTCGCTGCACAGCGCCGTCAAGGCGGTCTTCTCGTAGTATGGCGTTGGCGGGTTATCGAGAGTGAAATCTTCAGCCCAGTCACATCCGTAGCCCGACGCCGTCACATGATAGTCTCCGGCACCCAAGTCTGTGAAAGTGTAGGTGTCCCCTTGTAAGGACCCAGACAATTGTGTCTCTCCCTGTGTCAGCGTCAGTGTCACCGAGTCGGGGTCGAGTCCTGTACTGAGACGGAAGAAAACACTTCCGTCGCTCGAATCGTGACAGCTGATGGCCGTCGGTTGCCAGAGGTCGACCAGCGTGTAAGTCTGCACCATGAAAGTGTCGGTCTCTCTGCAGCCGGAGGTGGATACCTGGAGCAGGTAGACTCCCGCCTCATTCACCCACGGATTGGCCACTGTGGCGTCGCTTACACCTTGCGTTAGCCACTGGTAGGTGGCGCCAATTTGTGGATTCAGGCCTATCTGGATTCTGTTGCCGGCACACGAGATAAGCGGGGCGAAACGGTGTCCTTCATTGCCTATTACATGCAGCGTATGACGCTGGGTGTCGGCATCGGCGCACCCCCCGGCCATCCGGGCAATAAGAGTGATGGTGTAAATACCACCTGTAGTGTAGGTATGGCTAGGGTTGCGTTCGGTAGAGGTATTGCCATCGCCGAAGTCCCATACAAACGATGTCCCGCGGCCGGTGTTGCGGAAGGTGACGCTGTAGGGCGCGCAACCTGTCGTGGGAGGCACAAATTCGGCTACGGGGAAGTCTTCCGTAACATTGAAGCGGAAAAGGGCATTATTACAGTTCGTTGAACGATTGCTGTCACTCCATGCGTTGGCGGTGGTAGGGAATCCATGGGTTCCCCAACATGAAGCACATACCGACTGGTAGAGGGTGGCCAGACGGTCGAAGCGGGAGGTGCCGCCATCCACGTGGTCGCCACCACCGTAATATCTGCTTGTATCGTGCAATTCGCCGAAGAAGGTTGCGTATTCCAGCGTGTTGGCGGCGGCATCGAGGCTGATGATGTAGAAGTCCTGCCCATCGGTAGAGTCCTGGTAGGCATCGGTGGTGGTCTCCATGCCCCAGGTACCGTCGGTGTACCATTGTACACCATTGTAGTTCACAAAGTCGCGCCCCCAGCCGGCGGCGTAGACGCGGTTGCAGATATCGGCAGCAAAGGCCGTGGGAGAGAGATTGATGCGGCCGGGGGTGCCGAAGCAGGTGCTCCACACGCGGTCGCTCAGGTCCGGTTGCATCCGCATCAGCAGCATACCACTATTATAGACACTATATCCGGCGTTGAAAATCAGGTCGCTGGAACCCATGGGCTGGGTCTGTCCGAAGAGAAACACCTCGTTACGACGGCTGGCGCGTACAAAATAGAGCTGGTCGTAGAACCGTTTCCCAACAAAGGTCGAAGCCATCAGGCGGTCGCCGTTGTAAGATATCTTGCTCACAAATCCGTCGGCATTGCCGCCACCGTAGGTCGTCTGCCAGGCGCCCTCGGTTGTCGGGAAATTCACGCTGTTGGTACCGCCGCAAACCAGAAGGTTGTATGATGAATCGACATCGATGGAATACACCGCATCATCCATGTTCCCACCCATATAGGTGCTCCACAGCAAAGTGTGGAGGTTGTGGTCGAGTTTGAAGACCACGCCGTCCTGTCGACCACGGTGGGTTGGCTGCAGGGCCCCGGCAGTGGTGGGGAAGTCGCTGCTCATAGTCGTGCTGCCCACATAGACGTTGTTCAGGTTGTCGGTAATAACCTCCCCCCGCGCGCCGTCACCATAATTATAGTAGAGAGAGTCGTTCCCGTTCATCAGCACAGCGTAGCTGTAGTTGTTGTGCGGGCCGGGGTTGTAGTAGTTGCGGAAATTGAGGCCGTCATTCCCGCTGCCGCCGATGTAGGTCGAGGCCTGCAAACTGCTTCCGTCGGCACTCAGACGGCTCACGAAAATGTCGCTCCCCGCAGCATAGCGTATATTGCTTCCCTCATAGTCTATCTGCTCGCCGCCACCGTGTTGCGTCTGATAGGCACCACTGGTGGTGGGGAAATTGGTAGAGCCCGTGGTGCCAAGCACTATCAGCTCGTCGAACGAGTTGACAAACAGGCTGTGCGGCATATCGGCGCTGCTGCCGCCCAGATAGGTGGCATAGAGGCGCTGCTGCCCTGTGCTGTCAAACTTGAAGATACCCACATCGACGCTCCCTCCCGGAGTCTCCATGTAGGCTCCCGTCGACACCGGATAGCCCACTCCGAACACCAGACCCGCCGTATAGACGTTCTTCTCCGAATCGTAGGCCGCCGTGGTGCCCCAATTGTCAGCCGTAGATCCAGTATAAGTGCTGAAAATCAGTACCGGATCTATTACCAAATCTCTCTCATGGTCATATTCTCCCAACTCAATCCACACTCTCCATCCACTGTCTCCTTTTTTTACTTTCCACTTCCCGCTTATCTCTACCTTTTTTTTACCAAACTCCTGATAAACATAAGGTTTCAATTCTACGACATCCCTCACAGAGGTCTTCACCACAAGGTTTCCTTCGCGGTTAACGCTTATGCCGTCCACACCCTCGTATTCCAGCACGATAGCCGACGCATCGGCACCGGCATCCACTATGAAATTGTATTTCAATGCATTCCTGCCTCCATAGATTTCCAGCGCCACACCGGGATAAAGGCCGTCATAGCGTGCTGACGCATAGCTTCCTACATTCGAGCGCCATCGCGACGGGTCATCGCCCAGAAAATAATTGCTATATCCCTCCGCGCGGTCATATCCTGTCGGCAGGGTAGGGGTGGCTCCCACAAAGCGCATCCTGTAAGCATGATGGGTACGCAGGCGTCTCGCCTGCTTTACTTGATCCTTTGGCATTTTACCCATCGGATGTCCCATATGCTCTCTCATTGCAACCGTAATTCCCTCAGTCTCAAGAAACACAGCCGCATCCTTCAACTGCACTTCGTATCTCACCCTCGAATTCCATTGGCCAAGGTTCTCCACAAACTGCACCATCGTCCCGGCCCCCAGCGTGTCGCGCTCGTTGCGTCCCCATGCCGTCAGGCTGACAAGAAGCATCATGGCCATCAAAAATCCCCCTCCTGTCCAGTGGCAGTTTCTCATTATTAATTATTTTTTCAAATGCAAAAATACGCATTTTTTTACAACTAAAACCGAAAAAAAACGCCTTTCCATGTCCTTGATGTCAACTTGCTGATAACCACCTATCAACGCCTTACCAACTCCTTACCAACTCCTACCACGGTAGGAGTTGGTAGGGTGTTGGTAGGGGGTTCGTAGGGTGTTTTTACCAGGCAGGTGGCAAGGCGACAGGGAAGGGGTGGAAGGGGTACAAAAAAAGGAGAACATTGCTGTTCTCCCTTTCTGTGTGACTCCTGCAGGATTCAAACCTGCAACCTTCTGATCCGTAGTCAGATGCTCTATTCAGTTGAGCTAAGGAGCCATCTTTGATTTCATTGAACTTTTCTTGAAAGTTTTTCTCTCGAAATCGGGTGCAAAAGTACGACTAATTTACAAACTGGCCAAATTTTTTTTCAAATATTTTTCGAGCAAAAAAATATCCGTTTATCAATCAGTTGTTTATATTAGAAAAATTCTTAATTCTTAATTCTTAATTCTTAATTCACCCCGTACACTTCGCGGTACAGAAGGTCGCGGATTTCGCAAAATTCGTCGTCATCGAGTTCATATTTCGACATGATTATCATGTCCACAGGCTGGCCACCTTCACGATAGGGCGGTTGCACATATTTCTGGGGATTTTGGAAGAAGCCCATGCTGGCGTAGAACTCCACGCGGTGGTCGGCCACCTCGTCGTTGGGGAGCTCCACCTCCAGTACCACCTGCTCCTGCTGCTGCGAGAGGAAGTTGAGGAAGGTCGCTTTGCCTATGCCCTGGTTGCGAAGCTCTTCGGCGATGGCAAAGTGCTCTACATAAACCAGGTCTTCGAATGTCCAGTAGGTAAGGATGCCTACTGGATCGTCGCCGTTTTCGGCCACAAGGAAATGGAATTTGCCGGCATCTCTATGCCGGAGACTAGAGAAGGGCGGGCGTTCCTGCTCGGGGAACGCCTCTTCAAACAGACTTTCTGCAAAATGCGGATGATCGCTTTCTGCTAATGTTTTAAATGTAATCATTTATAAAAAACTAAAATTATTGATTTCAAAACGTACAAAGATGCTGTGTTGCCACCCCATGCTGTCATAGCCTATGAGGTTGGTCCTGGAGTGGTAGCAGGTGTAGCCGGCCTTGATGGCGCCGATACCCCTGATGCCGTAGCCCACCAGGCCGCTCATGAACACGCCCCAGCCGATACCGCCCTGGTTGACATATTCGTAGGAGCCTACGCCCACATCGGGGGTGTTGCCGTTCCACACATCGAGGATGCTATAAGTGCTGCTGGCAATCTTCATCTTGTTTTCCCTGACCTTGGTATTGTTAAGGGTGGCCCCCAGGTCAAGTTCAAGACAAATGTTGCCGCCGAGGTAGACGGTGCGGGTGATGGCAAGGTCGATGTGGATGCGGTCCTCGAGGCCCATGATGTCACAAGGGATGTAGCGGCGGTTGTTGGTGAGGATACCCGTGCCGGTAGTGCTGCCGAGGTTGAAGACTCCGTTGGCCCGCAGACGCAGGAGGTCGAAACGCAACAGCCAGCCGAAGCCACTCTCGTAATCGTAGCGGATACCCAGGCCATACTGGAAGGAGGTGCGGTAGTACATATTGGCGTACTCCTCGACATTCAACTGGTTGTAATTGGCGATGGTGCCGTCGATGAGGCCTGCCGACTTCAGTTCGTTCCAAATCTGGGTGCCATAGCTGTTGCTGTAGAGCACACGGTCGATGGTGTTGACATTTTCCGGACGGCCGGAATAGAAATTGGCGTTGACGCCGTCGGCCCAAATGACGCCGGCGTTAGCATAGACAGACAATCCTGAAGGCCCACGCCTCGGAACACCGTCATCGTCGGCCAGGGCTGCATTCATGGCCAGAAGGGTTGCCAACACTGTGAAAAATCTCTTCATATAACGTCCCCTTTTTCTTTCATGATGCTGGCCAGCAGGTTCTTGGCTCTCAGCAGGCGTACTTTGACAGTGCCCAGCGGCAACTTGAGTCGTTCGGCAATCTCTTCGTAAGAGAGATCCTCGTAATAACGCAACTCGATGATGCGGCGGTAGGGTTCCTTGAGACTCGCCACCACCTCTTTCAGCGTTGCATCGCGTTGCATCCTTATCATCACCTCCTCGGGATTGGGTTGGCCTGAAGGAATTTGGTACTCAATGAATTCACCTTCACTGGTGCGGGTGATGCTGCCCAGCGGCACCGTCTCTACACGGCGCTTGCGCAGGAAGTCGATATAGGTGTTCACCCCGATGGAAAAAAGCCACGAACTGAAGGTGCCCGTGGGTGCATAGCGGTGGAGCTGCATGAATGCCTTGCTGAAAGTCTCCATCGTGAGGTCCGACGCCGTGGTAGTGTTGTGCGTCATGCGAAGCAACAACAGGTAGAGAGGCTCGCGGTAGGAGTTCATCAGGTCGGCATAGGCCTTGTGGCTCCCATGGTCGCGGGCATCGCAAACCAGCTGATAATCAAGCTGCAGTCGGTCGTTGGAGACTTTTGGTTCCACCTATTTGCTGAATTTTCTATTATTATCTAACGGAGTTAGAACCAAAATAGTATTTGCGATAATAAAATAAATTTCAAGAAGCGGTGCCGCGAGGTATACCAAACCGCTTTCAAATCGCTTCGACAGCTGGGCAAATGAGATAATCTGCCAGGCCCATTTCACCACCACAGCAATACCAATCACCCCCCAAGGCATCCCCCCGCCAGTCAGCAGCAGTGCCCCCATGGTGTAGAAAAGACATACGGAAATGGGAAGCAAATCCTCGAGCAGGCGGCCACCAACACTGTGCCAGTTGCGCGTCGATACACGTGATAGACGCTGTCTGTGCCATTCACCGAAAGTCTTTTTCGGCTCGGTGCTCAGGCAAGCGTCACTGCCGATGCTCACAGCGGTATTGTTACGTGTGGCGTTCTGGTAGACAAAAAGGTCATCCGAACCACCAGCCACATTGTAGTGGCTGATAAAGGCGCCACATTTGAAGAAGAACTCGCGACGGTAGCTCAAGTTGCGCCCCGAGCCAGTATAGGGATGTCCCAGCAGGGCGCAACCCAAATAATGGGAGCTATAGGACAGGTTGTCATACTGCTGCAGGACGCCAAGCAGGGTCTTGGTACGTTTCAAGCCACAGATTCCCAATACAATTTTGATATCTTTCCTGTAGTATCCCTTTACCATGCCGCGCAACCACTGCATATTCTTCGGCGTGCAGTCGGGGTCGGCCAGCAGCAGGATGTCGTTCTTGGCGCTCTTGATGCCAATCGAGAGGGGATATTTCTTCCCCTGAAAAAGGTTGACATCCTCCTTGAAGGGGACAATCTTCAGGTGGGGATAGTAGTCTTTCAGCAACTTGAGCACATACTTGGTATCATCATGACTCATATAGTCTACCACTACCACCTCGAAATCAGGATAGTCCTGCTCAAGTAGATAAACCAGATTTTCTTTCAGCCAAGCGGCATCGTTATGCGCCGTCAACACCACACTCACAGGTGGTGTGGGTGTTTTGCCGGATGTGTTGTCGCCTTCTTTGGCAAGTCCGCGGTGCCATATTCCTATGCGCAGATGGAACAATCCATAGTATATGCTGCAAAACGCCAGCGCCAATAACATTAGCACAGAGAAGACAATGGACTGTGTATCAGCTGGAAAATTTGTAAAATCAAACATTTGTGCACACAAATTTTAGTGTACAAAAATACTCATAAATATGGTTCACACGCATGCGTGAACCATAAAAATATCAACAACTATTCAACAAGTTACACCTACAATCTCCGACCAAGCTTGTCAATCATACCGCTTTTCCATACGACATAATCCCCTGCGAGAATATGCCGACGGGCCTCTTTGACCAGCCATAGGTAAAATGTGAGGTTGTGAATGGAGCATATCTGGAGGCCGAGAATCTCCTCGGCACGGATGAGGTGATGCAAATAGGCGAGTGTGTAGACTCGGTCGGCTTCGGCTGTTGAGTTGGGGTCAATGGGTTCGAAGCAATTCTCCCACTTTTTATTCTTGATATTGATAGTGCCTTCAGAGGTGAACAACAATCCATTGCGACCATTTCTGGTGGGCATCACACAGTCGAACATGTCCACTCCGCGCTCGATGGCCTCAAGGATATTTTGTGGCGTGCCAACCCCCATCAAGTACCGTGGCCGGTCCTTGGGGAGGATAGCGTTGACCACCTCGATCATCTGGTACATCACCTCTGTGGGTTCGCCGACGGCCAGACCCCCGATGGCACAACCTTCGGGATTCTTGCTGGCAATATACTCGGCCGAGATCTTTCGCAGGTCTTCATACTGGCAGCCTTGCACAATGGGAAAGAGGGCTTGGTGATGTCCATAGATGGGTTCTGTCTCATTGAAACGCTTAATGCAACGGTCAAGCCAACGATGCGTAAGTTCCATTGAACGTTGTGCATAACGGTGGTCACTATCGCCAGGGGCACATTCGTCGAAAGCCATCATGATATCGGCCCCGATAACGCGTTCAATGTCCATTACGTTTTCGGGCGTGAAGAGGTGTTTACTGCCGTCAATGTGGCTGCGGAAGGTACAACCTTCTTCCTTGATTTTGCGATTGTCGGCCAACGAGAAAACCTGGAAACCGCCACTGTCGGTCAACAGAGGGCGGTCCCATCCATTGAACTTGTGCAAACCTCCGGCCGCTTTCAATATGCCACATCCTGGACGTAGATAGAGATGATATGTGTTTCCTAGAATAATCTGGGCACCAATATCATTACGCAGTTCATGTTGATGTACAGCTTTAACACTTCCTGCGGTACCTACAGGCATGAAAATGGGGGTTTGGATATCCCCATGATCAGTGTGTATCACGCCGGCGCGGGCATCGCCGCAAGTGGCGTGAAGGTCGAAAGTAAGACGTTCAATCACTTTCAGAGAACGATTTTCTCAATTTTGGCACGAGCCTCCAGCACTGCCATGTAGTCTTTCATGGAGCGAATCTGCAGGTCGTAGATGCTACGGGGACAGTCGGGCGTGAAGGTCAGTTTGCCGCTATCCCAGAGCTTCAAGACCGCTTCGAGGTTCTCCTTGCGGTTCTGCAGGTGATAGTACTCAGCTTTCATTCTGTCCTTGTAATCGCCAGAAAGCATTAATTTGGTGATGCTCTGTAAATCCATAATATTTGATGTTTAAAGGTTGATAATCATTTTTATGCAAGCATTTCCTTGGCCACGGCGAGAGCCTTGTCCAATCCGTCGGGATTTTTGCCACCGGCGGTAGCGAAATGGGGCTGTCCGCCGCCACCTCCCTGAATCTCCTTACCGAGGGTGCGCACCATCTGGCCGGCATTCATGCCGGCATCCACACGGTTCTGACCTAGCACGATAAGCAGGGCAGGCTTGCCCGCGGTGACGCTGCCCAGGACGAGTGCCATGTCGGGGTTGTCGTTGCGGAGAGCCATCATGGCATCCTTGACCGTATTGACATCGAAATCAACGCGCTCTATGAGGGTAGGAGTGACTTTCAATCTGTCGGCGAAGCCCTTGGCCACACCGGCGGCTTTCTCTTTCTGCAATTGTTCAACGCTTGCTTTCAGTGAAGCATTGTCTTCCTGCAATTTGGCAATGGAGGCAGCCAAATCCTTGGTGCCTTTGAACATGTCGTTGAGGGATGCAATCAAATCTTGCTGATCGTCGGCATAACGCTCGGCGCCTACAGCAGTGACGGCCTCAATGCGGCGCATGCCGGCGGCAATGGCGCCTTCGCCGACGATGCGGAAGGAACCTATCATACCGGTGTTGGCTACATGGGTACCCCCGCAGAATTCGATGCTGGGACCGTATTTCACCACACGCACCTTGTCACCGTATTTCTCACCAAAGAGGGCCATAGCGCCCAACTTCTGGGCTTCGGCGATGGGCATTGCACGGTGCTCCTCAAGGGGCAGACACTGGCGTATCATCTCGTTCACGCGGCGCTCCACGGCACGAATCTCTTCATGGCTGAGCTTGGCGAAATGGCTGAAGTCGAAGCGCAGACGCTCGGCGTCGACACTCGAGCCTTTCTGCTCCACATGGTCGCCCAGGACTTGACGCAGAGCATAGTGCATCAAGTGTGTGGCGGTGTGGTTGTTGCCGATGGCCTGACGGCGGGCGGCATCCACGCTGGCGTGGAAGGTAGCCGTCAAATCCTCAGGTAACGTGTCTACAATATGCACAATGAGACCGTTTTCCTTTTTGGTATTCTTGATTGCCAACTCACCCAAATTGCCGGTGTCGCCTGTCTGACCGCCACTCTCGCCATAGAAGGGGGTGCGGTCGAAGACCAGCTGGTAGAATTCTTTGTCTTTGGCTTTCACCCTACGGTAGCGGGCGATACGCACGTCGGCCTCGAGGACATCATAGCCGATGAATTCCTCCTCCACGCCCGGCAGCAACTCCTGCCAGTCGTCACTCTCCACCTTGGCGGCGCCACGCGAACGCTCTTTCTGCTCCTGCAGACCTTTTTCGAAGCCGGCCATATCCACCGTCCAGCTTTTCTCGCTGGCCATCAGCTGCGTGAGGTCGATGGGGAAACCATAGGTGTCGAAAAGCTCGAAGGCGAAGGCGCCGTCGACAATCTTTTTGTCAGCATTCTTGACCACATAGTCTTCAAAGCGTTTGATGCCGCCGGCGAGGGTGCGCAGGAAGGCCTGCTCCTCTTCGAGGATGATGCGCTGGATGAGCTCCTGCTGCTTCTTGAGCTCGGGGAACTGGTGGCCCATCTGTCCCACGAGGGTGGGGACGAGGGTGTTGATGAAGGGCTCGGTGAAGCCGAGGAAGGTGTAGCCGTAGCGCACGGCGCGGCGCAGGATGCGGCGGATGACGTAGCCGGCCTTCACGTTGGAGGGCAGCTGGCCATCGGCGATGCTGAAGCTCACGGCGCGCAGGTGGTCGGCGCAGACACGCATAGCAATGTCGGCATCCTCGTTCTCACCATATTTTTTACCGCATTTGGCGGCAATCTCCTGTATCAGCGGCTGGAAGACGTCGGTGTCGTAGTTGCTGCGTTTGCCCTGCATCACCATGCAGAGGCGCTCGAATCCCATGCCGGTGTCGATATGCTTGGCCTTCAGCGGCTCCAGGGTGCCGTCGGCCTTGCGGTTGAACTGCATGAAGACGAGGTTCCATATCTCGATGACCTGGGGGTTGTCTTTGTTGACCAAATCCTTGCCGGGCACTTTGGCCTTTTCTTCGTCAGGACGGATGTCGACGTGAATCTCCGAGCAGGGGCCGCAGGGACCTTGGTCGCCCATCTCCCAGAAGTTGTCCTTCTTCGAGCCGCGCAGGATGCGGTCCTCGCTGATGTGTTCCTTCCAGAAGTTGTAGGCCTCCATATCCATCTCGAGGCCTTCCTTCTCGTCGCCGCCGAAGACGGTGACGTAGAGCCAGTCTTTGTTTATCTTCATCACCTCGGTGAGGAACTCCCAGCCGTAGGCGATGGCCTCTTTCTTAAAGTAATCACCAAACGACCAGTTACCCAGCATCTCGAACATGGTGTGGTGGTAGGTGTCGTGTCCCACCTCTTCGAGGTCGTTGTGCTTGCCGCTGACGCGGAGGCACTTCTGGCTGTCGGTGGCGCGGGGCCACTGGCGCTGCTGGTTGCCCAGGAAGATATCCTTGAACTGGTTCATGCCGGCGTTGGTGAACATCAGCGTCGGGTCGTTTTTGATGACCATGGGGGCACTCGGCACCACATGGTGGTCCTTACTCTCGAAGTAGTCTAAAAAAGCTTTACGTATTTCGTTGCTTGTCATATCTTGTATTAAAATTCTTCTCTTTCAACCATCAGTATCGCACCCTGCGGCACGATGAAGTATTTTTTCGAGTCATATTTTATCTCCACAGCGTTTTTAGCCATGTAGATGGCCATGTCACCGGGTTTCACCTGCAGGGGCAGGTAGCGAGGCTCGCGGTCGGCGGGGTTCCACTCCTCGCCATCGTTCGAAGAGGGCAGGGGATAGCCCGGACCACATTTCAAAATATAGCCCGTTTGTACCTCCTCCTTTTCCTGATAGCCGGCAGGCAGCAGGAGGCCCCCTTTGGTCTTCTTGGTGGCCAATGACGGCTCTATCAGCACCCTGTCACCAATCACTATCAAGTTGTCTATGTTATTATTCGACATAATATATATGCACAATATAAAATGCAAAGGTACAAAAAAAAATCCAATCGCCAAAAAAAATGTTAAATAAATCGATTACGGTAGGGGAGAAGTGCCAGCGAAGACCCTATCAACACCCTATCAACTCCTACCGTGGTAGGAGTTGGTTAGGAGATGGGTAGGAGTTGATAGGGAGATGATGCTGATTTGGTGGCACTTGCGTGCGAGCAGTTTTCTGTTAAAACAGAATGCCTATGGTAAAGGCTCCGTTATGGCGGTAAAGTGCTGGTGCAGAATTATCTAGGATAGAATTATGCAGGCTGCGATAGGAATTCCATTCAAGGAAGAAGGAACGCATAAATTCCATGCCGATGCCGATGCTGAAGCCGTAGTCCCATCGGTCGATGCTGTTGCCCAGCACGTTCCAGTCGTCGCCCAGACGACCTAGGAAGGCGAAACGGCCCCAGCCGCCGACGGTGAGGTAGATGTGCATGTCGGCTTCGCCCGAGGGTTTGAGAAGGTCGAAGTTGAGGCGCAGGGGGAGGGTGAGGTTGTGGGTGGAGACGCGGCCGTGGTCGTCGGTGGGCGAGGTCATCCATGCATACTGCAGGTCGGCACTCAGACTGAAACGTCCACCGAGGTTGAGACGAGCGCCGAGGGCCAGCTGCTGGCTGAAGCAGCGGTGGGTGGCGGTATCACTTGATGGGTGGTTGGCGGATGAACCGCCACCTCCCACAAGTCGGTTGCCGCCGATGCCGCCGTAGCGGTAGAACTGCCAGCGCGGCAAGGGCGGCAGGGTGGGGGTGAGGGTGTCTTTGACGATACGCATGGCGTCCAGCTCGTCGCTCTTGTTTTCGGCGTTGGAGATGAGGTTTTTAGTGGTGTCGCTGGTAGTGGGGCTACTGGCGAAGAATCTGTCGAGGGCGGCCTGCACGTTGGCGTCGAGGGGCAGGGTGTTGTAGTGCTCCCAGAAGTCCTCGTCGTAGCTGCTGGTGCCGAAGGCATCGATGAGGTTCTGCTTCTTGTGCCCTTGCACAGGGTTGAGCCTTAGGAAGGAGGTGTCACCGGGCTGCAGGTCGGTCAAGATCCACTCGCGGCTCTCCACGCGGTGCTGCTCGGGGTTGGCCAACTCGTAGCCGTAGTGCTGATGGCAGTAGTAGGTGGCATCGAAAATGTAGGAGTAGCGGGTTAGGGTGTAGCGTCCACTCCGGAGTTCATAGTGCTCGTTGGTGTGAGTGCGGTGGATGATACCTTTGCTCCAGGGCGTCGTGGCTTGCAATAGGTTGGGATAGTCGAAGGATGCTGTGGTGGAGTCGAGTTCGAAATCCGCATCGATGATGGCGAAGTTGTCCTTGCGGATACGCAGGGTATACCAAGCCTTTGAATTCTTGGAATTGGTGCGTCCATAGGCGCGCAACAGCCAGTAGTCCACGCCGTCGGCATCGGTATACTCCTGGATGGGGTCGTACTTGTGTTTCTTGATGAGTCGTGCGGCGGTACTCCAGTTGGCTTGCGGCGTGGATACTATGTCGGTAATGACGTTGTTGTCGCTGTAATCCATGGGGGCCATGGCCTTTTCCATGTCGCCTGCGGCGAGACGCACGGAGAGGCTGTCGTAGACCAGCAGGCGATGTTTGCGCACAACCTTGTAGTTGTCGTCCATCTCGCGCTGCCTGTCGGAGAAATGGTAGTAGCGCTTGGTGGTGTCGTGGGCGTAGCCGTAGCGCAGCATGTCGATGACACTCTCGTCGAAGAGGTAGAGCTCTCCGTTGAGCATGCGGTAGTCGCGCTGGAACCAGGTACCTATCGTTGTGTCAATGTGATAGTTTTGTGGGATGCGGCGCACGGCCTCGGCGACGATTTCCTGCGGAGTGACATAGCCCGTCACCTGCACCTCGTGCAACTCTAGCGCATGGGGCTCTAGGCGCACATTGCCGTTCTTCTGTAGCTGCTCCACGCTGACGGTTTGTTTCTTGTATCCAATGGCGGAAAAAACAACATTATTGTTGTCGCCCTCTATTTTTAACTTGTATTCTCCTTGATCGTTGGCTTGTGTTCCCACACAGGTGCCTTGCACTGCCACAGCGGTGTAGGGTATGCCTTTCCGGGTCTGGCTGTCGAATACTCGTCCTTGCAACGTAATGAAGGTCTGTGCATTAATAGTGACTCCAAAAAGGAGTAGCAATGCAATTAGTGTCAGTTTCTTTGTTTTCATGATTGAATTTTGGATTGCAAAAATACATAATTTTTTTCGGCCGGCAAAATAAAAGAAAAGGAGTCGCGTTTAATATATCGTATGAATATAAAAAGGGGCATAGTATTAATGCTGCTGACGGCCATAGGGTTTGTGGTACAGGCACAGGACAAGGCAAAGATGCTTGATTATCAAGAGCGTCTCTCTGTATTGTTCTCGAGGGTGGCGGAAGCACCTACCGACAATGAGCGCTACCTGGCTTCGGAGGAAGCCGTGCAATTGCTGGCGGAAGCCCTGAGCGAGGAGGATTCGGAAGAATGGAAATGGCAGCTGCCTCAGTATGTGTCGGTCCTTAGCTCACCCGACAAGCTTTTCCGTATTTTTACCTGGGCAGTGGTGCGTGACAACGGCGAGTTCGAGTGCTTCGGCGCCGTGCAGTTTTACAACGAAAAAGAGGAGGAATACCAGCACCTGTTGCTCAACGACAAATCGGAAGATCTCATGAATCGCGAGGAGTCTATCCTCACTGCAGACAACTGGCTCGGCGCTGTCTACCAAGAACTTATACAGACTACGGCAGGGGAGAGAACCTACTACACCCTTCTGGGTTGGAATGGTGTGGACAACATTACCGAGCGCAAAATCATTGAACCCGTGGTTATTCGCAACGGCGTGCCCCAGTTCGGAGCCCCTCTTTTCCGCCGCATGCGCAACCAGCGCCGCATAGTCCTTGAATACGCCAACGACGCCATGGTGAACCTCTCCTACGAGACACAGTATATCCAGGAGGTGGAACCTATACGGAAAAAAGTGAAAGGTACCAACCGCTACCGCACCGAGAATAAGGTGAAAGAGCATAAGGAAAAGATGATTATCTTCGATGAGGTCGAGCCTCAGATTCCCGGCATGGAAGGACTGTTCCAATACTATATGCCGTCGGGTACTGAGATTGCCTACGCTTGGGTCGACGGGAAATGGGAGCTTCATAACGGAGCCCAGGGACGCCTCACTGATAAAAAGTTGAACAAGCCTTTTGAACCACTGCAGAAACAGTCTCCTAACTACAACTTCAAAAACAAATAAAACTACAGATGACCCTTCACGATATAAATAGCCCGTCTGATCTCAAGAAACTAAATCCCGCAGAACTCCAAGGTATTGCGGACGAGTTACGCGCATATATTGTCGACACTCTCTCCACCCATCCCGGCCATTTGGCTTCAAGTCTCGGTACTGTCGAGCTTACTGTCGCATTGCATTATGTTTTCAATACGCCCGATGATAAACTTATCTGGGATGTTGGGCATCAGTCCTATGCACATAAAATCCTCACCGGCAGGAGAGAGACCTTCCAATCTATTCGCACTTACGGTGGCATCAGCGGTTTCCCCAAGATGAGCGAAAGCCCTTATGATGCCTTCGGTACAGGCCACAGTTCCACCTCCATCTCGGCGGCGCTGGGCATGGCCGTTGCCTCCAAGATGCAAGGCAACCTCACCCGCAAGCATATAGCCGTTATCGGTGATGGTTCTCTGACGGGCGGAGAGGCTTTCGAGGCTCTCAATAATCTCGGGCAGTCGAAGTCCAATATTATTGTCATCCTCAACGACAACGGCATTTCCATCGACAAGGCGGTGGGAGGGCTCAATAATAACCTGATGCGCATCACCTCGTCTCCGCGCTACAACAAACTGAAGGAGCAGGTGTGGCAGAAACTCAACACCGGTGAGGGCTGCAGGGAACGTTCCAAGAGTGTTTTCCAAAGGCTAACCAAGGTTGCCAAGACCATCGCTCTCGGCGATACCAATATCTTCGAAGCCCTTGGAATACGCTATTTCGGTCCTGTTGACGGACACGATATAGTGCATCTCACTGAGATTCTCGAACGACTCAAGCATATTAACGGTCCCGTACTCTTGCATGTGGTTACCAGGAAAGGGAAGGGTCTTAAACAAGCCGAACAGAACCCCATTGTCTACCATGCGCCAGGAAAATACGATGCACGGACCGGTCAGCAGATTGTCAGCGACACTCAAGGCAAACCCCTGAAATTCCAAGATATCTTTGGTCACACCATTATCGAGCTGGCAGAGAAGAATCCTTTTATCGTGGGCATCACGCCCGCCATGGCCACCGGTTGCTCGCTCAACCTCATGATGGAACAGATGCCCGACCGTGTGTTCGACGTGGGTATTTCGGAGCAGCATGCCGTGACTTTCGCCGCCGGATTGGCAGCCCAGGGTATTGTGCCATTCTGCAACATCTATTCCACCTTTGCCCAGCGCGCCTACGATCAGATTATCCACGACGTGGCTCTTCAGAAACTTCCCGTGGTACTTTGTCTCGACCGCGCCGGACTGGTTGGCGACGATGGCCCAACCCACCATGGAGTCTTTGACCTGGCGGCCCTTCGCCCCATACCTGAACTCACTGTCTGCGCACCTATGGATGACCATGAGTTGCGCAGCATGATGTACACCGCACAATTGCCCGGACACGGACCGATAGTCATCCGTTATCCACGTGGAGCAAGCGTTTACAGCGATTGGCGGTCGCCGATGAAGGAGTTGAAGATAGGAGAGGGGCGCTGTCTGCGAGAGGGAAACGACGTGGCTTTCGTTAGCCTTGGATTCCCCGGAAACGATGCATTGGCCGCCGCAGAAGAACTGGGGAAACAAGGAATCTCGGCTGCAGTCTATGACATGCGGTTCCTTAAGCCACTAGACACAGCCATGCTTGATTGCATCGCCACAAAACATTTCCGCCGCATTGTCACCATTGAGGATGGTGTCAAAACAGGTGGCTTTGGAGAAGCAGTGGAAAGTTATTTTGCTGAGCATCATCCTGAGCAGTGCAATAATATTCGTGTACTAGCCATTCCCGACGAGTTCATTTCTCACGGCAGTGTTGCCCAACTCAAACGCGACTGCAATATAGACCTGCAAGCCTTGATTGAAGCTTCAAAATAATTTTATTTAAATGGGTACGCAGGCGTTTCGCCTGCATTACATGAAGCAGTAGAGAAGAAAAGGGCTATGTTAGTAATAATATCTACTTAACATAACCATGATATTAAAATTATTTTTCAATATTTATTTACGGACAATTTTGGCTGCAATGCTAAGTCCACGAGAATTGCGTATTTCAATAAAAGTAGCATCATTGTCCTGTTTACGCAAAACTGAGAGCGTGTCGTTTGGTTGAGTTTCGTGCTGATAATTTATCTCCAAGCTGAATGGCTTGTCCAAATCAAAATTGGTCTGCATAAGGCTGTCGAATACCAATCGGACATATTCCGAATTGTTGACATGCTGAGCATGGTCAATCAGCGAAAACAACGCCGTCTGATCAAACTGTCCGTCGGGCTCAGCCATATCCGGCAGTCTCAGACGCTCGAGCACACTGTGGTCGGTAGCTTCCTCATCACGGTATTCATAATTTACCATGGCCTCCTTCAAGCGTATGGGCCTGCGGGTTGTGTAGTCAATCATCGGCCAGTATGTAGTGCCTGTCAAAAGCGTCTCGCCTGCCTCACTCTTCATGCAATAGTCACGGAAGGCAAACAAACCGTCGTTACCGCGCGACCACGTACTTAACATAACCTTTTCGAAGGCTGCAGGACGTCTATATATAATATAGTACGCGCGCGAGATAATCCAAATGCGGTTCTGGCGTAACAACTCCTCATAGCCGATACCTGTGGCCTGGCTATGAAACTCCGAGACTTCCTGGCACAAACGCACAGCCGCCCACGGATGTAACCTGTCTTTACGGTCGCACAGATATGCCGGCGTCTCAAGTTCCCAATCGAATTTATCCATAAAACCTCAAAAAATATTACATCCTTTCAGGCACTTCGATTCCAAGGATATTCATCGTGTTCTTCAGTGCGTTGGCCACCATGACACAGAGCTGCACACGGAAATGCTTCAACTGAGCATCCTCTTCGCGCAGGATGGGCGTGTCCTGGTAGAAGCTATTGAAAGCCTTGGCCAGATCGTAGGCGTAGTTGGCCACCATGGCGGGACTATAGGCGGCGGCAGCGGCAGCCACGGTCTCGGGCAGGGCGTGCAAAGTCTTCACCACTCCCCTCTCCTTCTCATTCATCGTAACAGATACTGCCGACAGTGTCTCCACATCTCCAGCCTTGCGCACGATGCTGCGGATACGGGCATGTGTATACTGGATAAAGGGACCCGTATTGCCGTTAAAATCGATACTCTCGGCGGGATTGAACAACATGTTCTTGGTAGGGTCGACCTTGAGGATGAAATATTTCAGGGCACCGAGAGCGAGTATATGGTACAGATGCTTCTGCTCTTCGGGACTCAATTCGTCGTTCTTGCCATGTTCGCGGCTCATCTCCTCGGCGGTCTTCTCCATCTCGTCGATAAGGTCGTCTGCGTCCACCACCGTGCCCTCGCGGCTCTTCATCTTGCCGTTGGGAAGTTCCACCATGCCGTAGCTGAGGTGGTACACCTTGTCGGCCCACTCGAAGCCCAACTTGCCAAGGATGAGTTTGAGTACCTTGAAGTGGTAGTCCTGCTCGTTGCCGACAACATAGATGAGTCGTTCGGCGCCGAAATCCTTATGGCGCAGCAAAGCGGTGCCGAGGTCCTGAGTCATGTAGACGGAGGTGCCATCCTTGCGGAGCAAAAGTTTTTGGTCGAGGCCGTCGCCCGTGAGGTCGCACCACACCGAGCCATCCTCCTTGCGGAACAACACACCCATATCCAGTCCTTTCTGCACCAGCTCCTTGCCGAGCAGATAGGTGTTCGATTCATAATAGACCTTGTCGAAGCCAACACCGAGGCGATTGTAGGTCTCGTCGAAGCCGGCGTACACCCAGCCGTTCATCTTCTCCCACAGAGCACGCACCTCTTTGTCACCCTCTTCCCAACGTTTCAGCATGCTCTGGGCCTCCACCATCAGCGGAGCCTCTTTCTTGGCCTGCTCCTCCTCTACCCCACTCTCCATCAGATGCTTAACCTCCTCCTTGTAGTGCTTGTCGAACTCCACATAATATTTGCCCACCAGATGGTCGCCCTTCATGCCGCTGCTCTCCGGGGTCTCACCGTTACCGTAGCGCAGCCATGCCAACATACTCTTGCAGATGTGGATGCCGCGATCATTCACCAGGTTCACCTTCTTTACATTAGAACCATTGGCAGCCAGCAACTGGCTTACCGACCAACCCAAAAGATTGTTTCTAATATGACCTAAATGCAACGGTTTGTTTGTATTAGGACTACTATATTCAACCACTACTGGAGCCTCATTGGGGTCTACTTCGGCCATGCCGAAGTTCACGTCGGCGGCCTTCTCGGCCACGAAGGAAGTCCAGTAAGAGTCGGCCACCTCGAAATTGAGGAAGCCCTTGATGACGTTGAAACCCTCGACGAGTGGCAGGGCCGCCTTCACCGCCTCGCCAATCTCGTTGGCCACCGCCTCGGGACTCTTGCGGGCCTGTTTCACATAGGGGAACACCACGAGCGTGTAGTCGCCCTTGAATTCCTTGCGAGTGTCCTGCAGGACAATGGTTTTTGCGTCGGTCTCAATGCCGTAAAGATTTTTGAGTGCGTCGGCAACTGCCTGAGAGAGTGTGGTTGTTATATTCATATAGGTACAATGTTATTTACAAAAACAAAATGCAAAAATACGCAAAAAAATTGAATCGAAAGCGCCAAAAATCAACTTGACACTAAATAGCTATAAACCAGTTACCAACACCCTACCAACTCCTAACCAACTCCTACCATGGTAGGAGTTGGTAGGGCGTTGGTTGGGATTTCGTAGGTCGATTATCCTAACTGATATCTAATTTTTTTGTATCTTTGCACCTTGTAATGAACGAGACCGAGGTATATTATGTCGACGTGCTGCTGCCGCTGCATCTTCCTGGCACCTATACTTATAGGGTGCCACAGGAGTACAACGGACAGGTGCAGGTGGGAGCCCGCGTGGTGGTGCAGTTCGGTGCCAAAAGCGCGCGGATGTACTCCGCCGTGGTGCGCCGCATCCACCAGGAGGCCCCTCAGTGGAAATCGAAGTATATAATGGCAGTACTCGACACCGAGCCCGTGGTCACCGAGCGCCAGATGGAGTTCTGGGAGTGGATGGGCCGCTACTACATGTGCTCGCCAGGCGATGTGATGGCCGTGGCCCTACCCTCGGGCCTCAAGCTGGCCAGCGAGAGCGCCGTGGCAATACACCCCGACTTCAGCGGCGAGCTCTCCAGCCTTTCCAAATACGAGCGTATGGTGGTCGACCTGCTGAGCGAGCACCCCGTGATGCGCGTGCTCGACATCAGCCGGGCCATTGGTCTCCAAAAGATTATGCCGCTCATCCGCGGCATGATTGAGCGCGAGATTGTGATGATGGACGAGGAGCTGCGGCAGCGCTTCGTGCCGAAGAAGTCGCCTTATATATTGTTATCGGACAATTACAAAGAAGAGACCGCGCAGAAAGCGCTCTTCGACGAGTTGGAGCGCAAAAAACGCGTGAAACAGGTGGAACTGATGATGCAGTTCCTGCAGCTGTCGCATTTCGGCAAGGAGGCCGTGGCCAAACGTGAGCTACCGCAAAACTCTGCGTTGCAGACGCTTATCAAAAACGGTGTGCTTACCGTCGAGGAACGCATCGAGAGCCGCCTGAAGGACTACAGCGACGCAGAGTTGGTTGACCCATCATCGATTATACTGAACGAAGAACAGCAGGCAGCATTCGACTACTTGAAGTCTGACCGTTTCAACACATTCCTCCTCCACGGCGTCACTTCCAGCGGTAAGACGGAGGTGTATATCAAGATGATAGACGAGGTAGTGAGGTCTGGTGGGCAGGCGCTGTTCCTGCTGCCGGAGATTGCGCTGACGGCACAAATTATCAACCGCCTGAGGAAATATTTCGGTGGCAAGGTGGGTATCTACCACTCCCGCTTCAGCGCCAGCGAGCGCACCGAAGTGTGGCATCGCACCCTCAGTGGCGAATATCAAGTGTTACTTGGGGCCAGGAGTGCCATCTTCCTGCCGTTCAAAGATTTAAAACTTATCATTGTCGACGAGGAGCACGACAGTTCCTACAAGCAGTTCGAGCCCTCGCCCCGTTATCATGCCCGCGATGCGGCACTCTACCTGGCACGCCTATGGAGCGCCCGCACTGTCCTCGGCAGCGCCACTCCCAGTGTGGAAACCTACTTCAACGCCCTCGAAGGGAAGTATGGACTCACCACAATGACAAAGCGTTATGGTGGCTTCGAATTGCCCGAGGTAACTTGTGTCGACATGAAAGAGGCACACCGTCAAGGGCTGGTCAAGGGCCATTTCTCGGTGACGCTGCTGCAGGCCATCGAGGATGCACTCTCCAAGAAGCAGCAGGTCATCCTCTTCCAGAACCGACGAGGTTTCTCGCTACGTCTGGAGTGCGACGACTGCCACGAGGTGCCCCATTGTGTCCACTGCGATGTGTCGCTGGTCTACCACAAGGCCACCAACTCGTTGCGCTGTCACTACTGCGGCTTTTCTATCCCCGTGCCGTCGGAATGTCCGGCATGCCACTCCACCCACCTGAAGATGACCGGTGTAGGCACCGAGCGCATCGAGGAGGACCTCCAGATACTCTTCCCCGAGGCCAATGTGGCACGCATGGACCTCGACAGCACCCTGCAGAAGAACCAGTACCTCGAGATACTCTCCGACTTTGAGCACCGCCGCATCGATATCCTCGTGGGCACCCAGATGGTTACCAAAGGCCTTGACTTTGAGCATGTCAGCGTGGTGGGCATCATCAATGCCGACAACATCATCAACTACCCCTCGTTCCGCTCCTACGAGCGCGCCTTCCAGCAGATGACGCAGGTCAGCGGCCGCGCCGGTCGCCACAATGGCGGAGGCAAAGTCATTATTCAGACCTACAACCCCTACCATCAGGTCATTGCCAACGTGATAGACAACGACTACCAGGGCCTCTACAATGAGCAGATCCAGGAGCGGCGCGTCTTCCGCTACCCACCCTACTACCGCCTGATAGAGATCACTTTGAAGCATCGTGATACCAATGTCCTCAACGCTGCCGCCGACTGGATGGCCTTCCAGCTACGCGGTGCTTTCGAGACACGTGTCCTCGGACCGGAATATCCTTTGGTGAGCCGCATCCGTGGCCTGTACCTCAAGCAGATAACCCTCCGTTTCGACCGTTCCGAGCCTATTGCCGACGCCAAGCGCGTCATCCGTCAGGTGGGCGACGACCTTACCAAGCAGGAGGGCTGGAGCGGCGTCACCATCATCTACGACGTCGATCCCGCCTAAAAATATTATTTGGCCATTCCATAGATTATTTGTACCTTTGCAAAAAATTTAACTACTACATGTACGAAATCATCAGCAAGCGGCTGCTCAACAGCCACGAGATTTACCGGATGGAGATCCATGCCCCATGGATATCGCTCAGCGGCAAGCCGGGCCAGTTCGTTATCGTCATTCCCCACGAGAACGGCGAGCGCATACCGCTCACCATCAGCGACATCGTATACCAACGCCAGTCGGTGGTCATCGTCTTCCAGGTGGTTGGCGAAACCACACGCCAGCTGGCCGAGATGAAGGAAGGCGACGACCTTTATACCATCGTGGGTCCCCTGGGACGGCCAAGTGAGCTGATAGAGAAGCATGCGAAAGGCGAGCTGAAGCGGCTGCTCTTCGTGGCCGGTGGTGTGGGTATCGCGCCGGTGTTTCCACAGGTGAAATGGGCTTTCCGTCAAGGCATCCCCACCGATGTCATCATTGGCGCCCGCTCCAAAGACCTGCTCTTCTATGAGGACGAGCTGCGTGCCGTGTGCCACAACCTGCACATCATGACCGACGATGGCAGCTACGGCGAACAAGGTCTCGTCACCGCCAAGGTCGACGAGCTCTGCACCAAAGGCGTGGAGTACAGCCATTGTGTGGCCATCGGTCCCCTGCCGATGATGAAGTTCGTTAGCCTCACCACAAAGAAATACGACCTGGCCACCATCGTGAGCCTCAACTGCATGATGGTCGACGGCACCGGTATGTGCGGCGCCTGCCGTGTACGCGTAGGTGACGAGGTGAAGTTCTGCTGCGTCGACGGACCCGAATTCGACGGCCATCTGGTGGACTTCGACGAGGCCGCCCGCAAGCTCAAGACCCCCGACGCTCGTCGCTACCGCATCGCCACTGCCTCCGAAGGCCACAAGTGCAACCTGGCACCCGCCGTGGAGAGCGCTATGGCAGAAGCACAAAAGCGTCAGAAACCCCGTGAACAGGACCCCAAAGTCCGTGCCCACAACTTCGACGAGGTCTCCTTCGGCCTCACCGAGCACCAGGCCCTCGCTGAAGCCAGCCGTTGCCTGCAGTGCAAGAAGCCGCGCTGCGTCGAGGCATGCCCCGTGGGCATCAACATACCGCTCTTCATACAGAACATCAAGGAAGAGAACTTCAACCAAGCCTATATCACCATCAGCCACGACTCGGCCCTGCCGGCCGTCTGCGGCCGCGTCTGTCCGCAGGAGACACAATGCGAGGGCAGCTGCGTGATGGGCGTGAAGGCTGAACCTATCGCTATCGGTGCTCTCGAGCGCTTCGTGGCCGACAACCACCGCGCCAAATCCAAGCCCCAGAGTCCCTGCTACCCTGCCGGTCGCAAGGTGGCTGTCATCGGCAGCGGCCCCAGCGGCCTCACCTGCGCCGGCGACCTCGCCAAGCACGGCTACCAAGTAACCGTCTTCGAGGCCCTGCACCATGCCGGCGGCGTGCTCGTCTACGGCATTCCCGAGTTCCGCCTGCCCAAACAGCGCGTCGTGGAGCCCGAGATCGAGAACCTGCGCCGTCTGGGCGTCGAGATACGAACCAACGTCATCATCGGCAAGAGCATCACCATCGACCAGCTCTTCGAAGACATGGAGTACGATGCCGTCTACATCGCCTCAGGTGCCGGCCTACCCAAGTTCATGGGCGTCAAGGGCGAGACTCTCATTGGTGTCATCAGCGCCAATGAGCTCCTCACCCGCACCAACCTCATGCATGGCTACGACGAGCAATACGACACCCCCATCTACCTCGGCAAGAAGGTGATAGTAGTGGGTGGAGGCAATGTAGCCATGGATGCCGCCCGTACCGCCCTGCGCCTCGGCAGCGAGGTCACCGTCGTCTACCGCCGCGGTCAGGAGGATATGCCCGCCCGCCGCGAGGAGGTGCACCACGCCATGGAAGAGGGCGTGCAGTTCATGTTCCAGACGGCTCCCGTGGAAATCCTCGGCAACGACGACGGCACCGTGCGCGCCCTGCGCTGTGTGAAGATGGCCATGGGCGAGCCCGACGAGAAAGGTCGCCGCAAGTTCACACCCATTGATAATAGCGAATGCGATGTCGAGGCCGACACCATTGTCGCCGCCCTTGGCACCAGCCCCAACCCCCTCATCCGCACCACCACGCCCGGCCTCGAATGCGAGACCTGGGGCGGCATCAAAGCCGACGAGAACGGCCAGACGAGCCGCAAGCTTATCTTCGCCGGTGGCGACGCCGTCAGCGGTGCCGCTACGGTAATCCTCGCCATGGGTGCCGGCCGCAAAGCCGCCAAAGCCATCATGGAAGCATTGGAGAAATAAAAAAATAACATGAAGAAATACACCTTAACCCTTATCTTATGCTGCTTCTGCCTGACCCTCGCGGCTCAGGACCCGCTGATTTTCAAGGAGCAGATGCCTAATGCCGTCAACTTCCTTCCTGCACCGCCCGACACCGCCAGCGCAGCCTTCCAATACGACAAGTCCCAGTACTTCTGGGGACTGGAACAGCGCAAAAACCCCGAACGTCGCGACATCGCCATAAGCGATGCCGTGTGGAGCGTGGAGAACACATGCATCATCTTTAGCGAGGTGCTGGGTATCAAAATCACTCCCGAGAACACGCCCGCCATCTACAAGATGTTGGGTGTCGGCGTTATGACCGCCGACCAGGCAGGCATCATCCCCAAAGAGCACTACATGCGCACGCGTCCCTACATCTTCTTCGAAGAGCCCACCCTCGTGCCCGAAGACGAGGAGGAGCTGAGCCACAACGGCTCCTACCCTTCCGGCCACACCATCCTCGGATGGAGCGCCGCCCTGCTGCTTACCGAAGTCGCCCCCGAAATGGCCGACAAAATACTTGCCGTGGGATACCGCTACGGTGAAAGCCGTGTCATCGCCGGTTTCCACTGGCAGAGCGATGTCAACGCAGGCTACCTTGTGGCTAGCGCCGCAGTGGCACGCCTGCATGCCGACAAGGAATTCCTGCAGTTGATGGAAGCCGCAAAGGAGGAGTTTGAGAAACTGACCAAATAATGGCCGACGCACTACTAACGGTAGAAAACCTCACCAAGAGCTTCGGAGACAAACTCCTCTTCGAGGATATCTCCTTTGGCATCAATGCCGGACAGAAGTCTGCCCTCATCGCCCGCAACGGCTACGGCAAATCTACCCTGCTGAATATAATTATGACCGCCGCGGAGGGCGAGCGAAGAGCAAGCGGGCTTGCTTTTCCGAGCCGAAGCAGCGCGGGCGGAGCCACCGCGGCAGGACAACGAGGATACAACACCCTGCAGGACAGCGGCAAGATAACCTTTCGTGGCGACCTCAAGTTGGCCTACCTGCCGCAGAGCCCCGAGGCTTACCCGAAACAACTGGTCCGGGACTTCGTCTACAACATCCAGCGCCCTGAAACCGAGGACGAGTGGACCTTCGAGCAGCGCATGGAAGAGATTCTCAGCCGCATGAAGGTCGATACCCTCCTCGACCGCCAGATGGAGACCCTCAGCGGCGGCGAGCAGAAGAAGGTAGCGCTCTGCCGCCTGCTGATGGACGACTGCAACCTCCTCATCCTCGACGAGCCCACCAACCACCTCGACATCGACATGATTGAGTGGCTCGAAGAGTTCCTCTCGCGCCAGCGGCTGGCCATCCTCATGGTCACCCACGATCGCTATTTCCTCGACAACGTGTGCGACAATATCTATGAACTCGACAACTCGCGGCTCTATCATTATAAAGGGCGCTACGACTACTACCTCGAGAAGAAAGCCGAGCGCGAAGCCAACGAACGTGCCGAGGTGGAGAAGGCCCGCAGCCTCTACCGCACCGAGCTTGAGTGGATGCGCCGCATGCCGCAAGCCCGTGGCACCAAGGCGCAAGCACGCATCGACGCCTTTTACGAGCTCGAGGCCAAAGCCCACACCCGCTTTGACGACTCCCGCCCCCAGCTCACCGTCAAAACCGAGCGCATTGGCGGCAAGATACTGGAGTTGTACAATGTGTGCTACCGCGACCTTATTGACGATTACAGTTATGTCTTTAAAAAAGGTGAGAAGATAGGTATCGTGGGCCCTAACGGCGTGGGCAAGAGCACCTTCCTCAATATCATTACAGAGAAACTCAAGCCCACCTCTGGCCGCGTCGTCGTGGGACAGACCATCCAGTTTGGTTACTACACCCAAGCCGGCATGAAGGCTCCCGACGACCGCCGCGTGATAGACCTGGTGAAAGACATCGCCGAGGAGATAGAGCTCGATAACGGCAAAAGCATGTCGGCCCACCAGTTCCTCACCTACTTCGGCTTCGACGGCACCACGCAATACAACTACTTCGGCAACCTCAGCGGTGGCGAAAAGCGCCGCCTCTATCTGCTGCAGGTCCTCATGGCCAACCCTAACTTCCTCATCCTCGATGAGCCCACCAACGACCTCGACATCTACACCCTTCAGATACTCGAGCAGTTCCTCCAGACCTATAAAGGTTGCCTCATCATCGTCTCCCACGACCGCTCCTTCATGGACCATATCGTCGACCACCTGCTGGTCTTCGAGGGCAATGGCAAAATTCGCGACTACCACAGCAACTACACCGTCTACCGCATGCAGAAAGCCCAACAGCAGCGCGAAGCCTCCCAGCAGCAGCGGCAGGAAAAACCCAAATACGAGCGCAGCAAGAGCGACAAGCGCAAGGCTACCTACAAGGAGCAGAAGGAATATGAAGCCTTGACGGCTGAGATAGAAACCCTTACCAATGAAAAGGCCGACCTTGAGGCGAAGCTCAGCGGCGGCACCCTCCTCGACCCTGCCGAGATCACCAAGGCCAGCACCCGCATCGGTGAGGTGATAAACCTCCTCGACGCAAAAGAGCTCCGCTGGCTCGAACTCGACGAAATCATCAACGGCTGAAAATGTTAACAATTCTTAAACACCAACACCCTGCCACAACCCTATCAACACCTACTGTGGTAGGAGTTGGTTAGGAGTTGGTAAGGAGATGGTAGGTAGTTCATACTAATCAGGTACAGTGACTTATACACAAAAAACGGCCCCCTGCCTTCAAAACAGGTGCGGGTGGAGATATTTCTACCAGAAATTAACTTAATAAATGTTAAAATTATTCACGGAGAAAATGTCAGTTTCCCTGTTGTTTTAGAGTCCTTATAGGGGTGGAGGAGATAGGCAATATTTCGTGAATGGCAAAAATTAATTTTTCTGCGAAGTGTATTTTTTGTATATTTGCAGATTGTTAATTCAAGACACAATCAATAAAAAATATTCAAAATGAAAAGATTAAGCATTATTCTCGTCTCTTTTGCCACTTTGGCATTGACTTCGTGCGGCATTCTCAACAGCTCCAGCAATTCGGCCGCCACCGCCCTTGGCCAGACCTGCGGCGCCGCCGTCCTCGGCCTCTACCAGTCGTACAAGGCCACAGGCTCCCTGAGCCTCACCACGGGCAACAATCTCACCAACGCGCTGACCCTCGCCACCTGCTACACCCAACTCTCCCAGAACAAGGACAACAGCAACTACCGCAAGGCCTTCGCCTCGGGACTCGTCCTCTCCTCCGCCGGCCTCATCACCAACCAGAACTCCGCCGCCTTCATCAACGCCCTCCTCGGCACCTCGTCCCTTGCCACGGTGAACAGCACCAGCACTCCGACCCAACTCAACAAAACCACTCCCGCCGTCACCAACCTCATCGCCACACTCGATAAGAAATGAACACACAAGCATTGGAAAATATGAAAGCGCGGCGCAGTTGCCGCGCTTTTTTGCCCGACATGCCCTCGAAAGAGCTTGTCGCCAAAGTCTGTGAGGCCGGCACCTGGGCTCCCACGGGCCACGGGAAACAGAGCCCCCTCATCGTCGCCATCACCCGCAAGGAGCTGCGCGACCGCCTGTCGGCCATGAATGCCAAGATATGGAACATGCTAAAGGTGCAGCGTGGTGAGAATCCCGGTCCCGAAGGGTTTGATCCCTTCTACGGTGCCCCCGTGGTGTTGCTGGTGCTGGCTAACCGCAAAGTGCCGACCTACCTCTACGACGGCTGTGCCGTAATCACCAACCTCGCCAACGCCGCCCATGCCGTAGGCCTCGCCTCCTGCTGGATCCACCGCGCCAAGGAGGAGTTCGACTCCGAAGAAGGCAAAGCCATTCTCCGCGACCTTGGCATCGAGGGCGACTACGAGGGTATCGACCACCTCGTCCTCGGCTATCCCGCCAAAACCATCCCCTCTCCCCTGCCCCGCAAGGCCGACTACATCCGCTGGGTGGAATAACGGTTAATGGCTAAAGGTTAAGGTTTAGTGGGTAGTTGGTAGTGGGTAGTGTGTAGCACTTGTCCACGATTGCTACCCACTATCCACTATCCACTACCCACTAATTACTATTACAATCTTTAAATATAAGAAAAAGCCCGCTGCTTTGAGCAACGGGCTTTCTTTTCGTTGAGGGACTTCCCAGATTAGTGCAGGAAGGCCAGCAGGATACCGGCGGCCACTGCCGAACCCACCACGCCGGCCACATTGGGACCCATGGCGTGCTGGAGGAGGTAGTTGGTCTTGTCGTACTCCAATCCCACATTGTTCGACACGCGGGCGGCATCGGGCACGGCGCTGACACCTGAGTTGCCGATGAGGGGGTTGATCTTGTTACCTTCCTTGAGGAAGAGGTTCATGATCTTCACAAAAAGCACACCGCAGAAAGTAGCCACGATGAAGCTGCCGGCACCAAGGCCGAAGATCATCACCGACTTGCCGCTGAGGAACACCGAGGCCTGGGTGGAGGCACCCACGGTGATGCCGATGAGCAGGGTGCAGATGTTGACGATAGCGTTGGAGGCCACGTCGGAGAGGCGCTTGGTGACACCGCACTCTTTCAGCAGGTTACCAAAGAAGAGCATACCCAGCAGGGGCAGGCCGCTCGGCACAATGAAGGCGCAGAAGAGGAGGCCGATGATGGGGAAGGTGATCTTCTCGAGCTTGGAGACCTGGCGTGGCGGTTTCATGCGGATGGTGCGCTCCTTGGGAGTGGTGAGCAGGCGCATGATGGGCGGCTGGATGACAGGCACGAGAGCCATGTAGGAGTAGGCCGACACGGCGATGGCACCCATGAGCTCGGGAGCCAACTGGCTGGAGATGAAGATGGCCGTGGGGCCGTCGGCACCGCCGATGATACCGATGGCACCAGCCTCATTGGGCATGAAGCCCAGGGCCAGAGCACCCATATAGGCGGCGAAGATACCCACCTGGGCGGCAGCACCGATAAGCATCAGCTTGGGGTTGGAGAGCAATGCCGAGAAGTCAGTCATTGCTCCTATACCCAGGAAGATTAGCGGTGGATACCAGCCGTTCTGCACTCCGTGGTAGAGGATGTTAAGCACCGACCCTTGTTCGTAGATGCCTATCTTTAAGCCGGGATAAAAGGGGATGTTGCCGATGAGCATACCGAATCCGATGGGGACCAGCAGCAGCGGCTCGAATTCGTACTTGATGCCCAGGAAGATGAACACCAAGCCTATCAAAATCATTGCGATATGGCCCCAGGTCACGTTGGCGAAGCCGGTATATTCCAGGAACTGGACCAGCTGGGTCGACATGAAGTCCATGAAGCCACCTGTTGCTAAACTAATCATAATTCAATCAAAATTATCCAATTACAACCAATACATCGCCCTCGAGGACGCTATCGCCCTTGCGGACTTTGACTTCCTTGACGGTGCCGTCGGTGTCGGCCTCGATGTTGTTTTCCATCTTCATGGCCTCGAGGAGGACGACGGTCTGTCCGGCCTTCACGGCGTCGCCGACGTTGACGTAGACGTCGAGGATGGTGCCGGGCAGCGGGGTAGTAACTTTGGCGCCAGCGGCAGCGGGGGCGCTGGCCTTCTGCACACCACCGGCGGCAGGAGCCACCTGGGCAGCGGGAGCGGCGACGGGACGGGCCATGGGTTTGGGCTGTTGTTTGATCTCCTGGTCGACGGTGACGACATATTCGGTGCCGTTGACGTTGAGCTTGATTTCCTGGCCTTCGACCTCGTTGATGTCAACATTATAGTCGTTGCCGTTTATCTTGAGCTTATAATTTTTCATTGCTTCTTCTTTTTTTGTAGTTAAGTAGACAGTAGTTAAGTAGTTAAGTCAATACTGCATCTGAGCATTTGTCTTATCTCCTTACCTTCTTATCTCCTTATCTCCTAACCTTATTAAAATATTGATTCATATTATAGAACTTGGCGTTCCAGGGCGTCCACTCGCGTTCCACCTTCTGGATGGTGAGGACAGCGTTCTCCTCGTCGTGGAGCTCGTTGTTGTAGAGGTGGATGGCGGTGGCAATGGCGGCGTAGATCTCGCCCTCCTTGTCGGCTGCCGAAGCAGCGGCGGCGATGGCGGCGCCACCTTTCTTCTTGTCGCCTTTCTTCTTCTTGTCATCCATGCCGGCCATCAGCTTGCCGGAGCCACTGATGATAAGCGAGATGCAGACGAGAGCCAGAAACACCACGGCAACGGCAACGGCGGTGAGGCCGATACCGACGGGGTCGGACATTTTGATTTTCTCACTCTGTTTGGCCACACGGTAGTGGTGGGTGAGAATCTCGCCGTTGGCGAAAGCCTCGAGGCCACCATGCAGCGGGATGATGTTGATGTCGTAGCCGTAGGGGTTGCGACCCACCACGATCATCGAGCCGTGCTCGATATGCATGGCGTACATGGGGCTGCTGAAGTTGCGGCGGGCAACGGGCTTGAGGTGCTCATCCATGAGGGCCACATAGGCCGTGTCGTTGACGGCAGAAGCGAGAACGACGAAATACTTGCCCAAGACGCTCACGCTGACGGGACGGATGATGTTCTTCAGGTCGTGGCGCTTGTAGGTGTTGTCGGTCTTATAGCTGGCCAGGGTGTCGAGGCCATTCTCGGTCATGCCGATGAGGTGGACCGAGCACTCGACGCTGTCGATAGCCAGAAAGGCACCTGTCTGGGGTGCCAGGCAGATCTTGACGCTCTGGAACTCGACGGGAGGCACCATGCCGTGCATCATGCAACCCTCGTGGGGTTGTTCCATGCGGGGCTCGGCGGGTTTGGTGGCACCCTCGACGACATCGGGAGCCGGACCCTCATGGCACGGGGGCTGGGCCACTGCCGTCAGCATCGAGAAGCAGAACAGACCTGCAATAAGCAATTTATTGATGGTTTTCATTGTTCTTTGTTAATTGTAACATCAAAAAAGAGAAAATCAATTGTTGCGGCGGGTGCACCGCCGCAACAATATGACTCAGTTACTTCTGGCATTTGTGCGCGCACTCCTTGCCTTCAGCTTTCTTGCAGCATTCTTTGCCTTCGGCTTTCTGGCACTTGTGGTCGCAAGCTTTCTTGCACTCCTGACCCTCGGCCTTCTGGCACTTGTGCTCGCAGGCCTGGCCTTCGACGGCAGCCATCTCCTCGCAGCAACCCTCATGGGCGGTGGTGTCCATGCAGGGCTGGTCGCACTGCTCAGCAACGACGGCGGCGGTGTCTTCGGTAGCCTCAGCGGGCTGGTTGTTGCAAGCGGTCATGGCGAACATAGCCATGGCGGCAAAAGCGGTAAACAGAACTTTCTTCATTTTTTTGATGTTTTAAAAAATTGGTTAATAAATGAATTACAGAGGTAAGTTGCAGTGTTTCTTCATGGGCAGGCTGTCCTTCTTGGTCTGCAGGGCCTGGAGGGCACGGATGACGCGGAAGCGGGTATTGCGCGGCTCGATGACATCGTCGATATAGCCGTACTTGGCGGCGTTGTAGGGGTTGGCGAAGAGGTCGTTGTACTCCTTCTCCTTCTCGGCGATGAACTTGGCCTTCTCCTCGGGGTCGGTAATTTCCTTGAGGGCACGACCCTGCAGCACCTCGATAGCGCCGCTGGCACCCATAACAGCAATCTGGGCCGTGGGCCATGCATAGTTGATATCACTGCGCAGCTGTTTGCAACTCATGACGATGTGGGCACCGCCATAGCTCTTGCGGAGGGTGACAGTGACCTTGGGCACTGTGGCCTCGCCATAGGCATAGAGGAACTTGGCACCATGGTTGATGACGCCGTTGTACTCCTGGCCGGTGCCGGGCAGGAAGCCGGGCACGTCGACGAGGGTCACCAACGGGATGTTGAAGGCGTCGCAGAAGCGCACGAAGCGGGCACCCTTACGGCTCGAATTGCAGTCGAGCACACCGGCCATAGCCTTGGGCTGGTTGGCGACAACGCCAACGCTCATGCCGCCCATGTGGGCGAAGCCGACGACAAGGTTCTTGGCCCAATTCTCGTGGACCTCGAGGAACTGGCCGTCGTCGACGATGGCATGGATGATATCCTTAACATCGTAAGCCTCGTTGGGGTTCTCAGGGATGATGCTGTTGAGATGATCCTCCAGACGGTCGATGGGATCGTTGGTGGCCACCATGGGAGCCTCCTCGAAGTTGTTGCTGGGGATGAATCCCACCAACTCGCGGATGGTCTGGATGGTGCTTTCCTCGGTCTCACCAACGAAGTGGGCTACGCCACTCTTGGTGGCATGGACCATGGCGCCACCGAGTTTGTCGACGGTGACGTCCTCGCCCGTGACGGTTTTCACCACCTTCGGACCGGTGAGGAACATGTAGCTGTTTTGCTTGGACATGAAAATGAAGTCGGTCAGAGCGGGGCTGTAGACCGAGCCACCGGCGCAGGGGCCGAAGATGGCGCTGATCTGCGGCACCACACCGCTGGCCAGGATATTGCGCTCGAAAATCTCGGCATAGCCAGCAAGGGCGTTGATACCCTCCTGAATACGGGCTCCACCGGAGTCGTTGAGTCCGATGACGGGAGCGCCGACCTTCATGGCCTGGTCCATGACCTTGCAAATCTTCAGGGCCATGGTCTCGCTGAGGGAACCACCGAGGACGGTGAAGTCCTGAGCGAAGACATAGACCATGCGGCCGTTGATGGTGCCGTAGCCGGTCACCACGCCGTCGCCAAGGTAGGACTTCTTCTGCATGTCGAAGTTGGTGCAACGATGGGTGACAAACATGTCGAATTCTTCAAACGAGCCCTCGTCAAGCAGCAGCGCGATGCGCTCGCGGGCGGTCAGTTTGCCCTGCTCGTGCTGTTTGTCGATGCCTTTCTGGCCGCCGCCAATGCGGGCTTCGCCACGCTTGTCGAGCAACTCTTTAATCTTCTGTTCAAAAGCCATAATCTATCTTTTTTTAGTGGGTAGTGGGCAGTGGATAGTGGGTAGCAATCGTGGACAAGTGCTACACACTACCCACTACCAACTAATTACTTTTAATTTATTTGCAGCAGAACTCAGTGAGGACACCGAGGGTCGATTTTGGGTGCAGGAAGCCGATGTGGAGGCCTTCGGCACCGCCACGGCTCTGCTGGTCGATGAGACGCACACCTTTTTCCTTGGCCTCATTGAGGGCCTGGTCGGTGTTCTCCATGGCGAAAGCGATATGATGCATGCCGCCCTTGCCACCGTTCTTCTCGATGAAGGAGGCAATGGTGCTCTCGGGGCAGGTGGGCTCGAGGAGCTCAATCTTGACGTCGCCGCAGCGGAAGAAAGCGGTCTTCACTTTCTGGTCCTTAACTTCTTCGATGGCATAGCATTTGAGACCCATAACGTCCTCCCAGTAGCGGATGGCCTCGTCGAGGTTGGTCACAGCGATGCCGATGTGTTCAATGTGTGAAGGTGTCATAATTTTTACAATTTATTATATTATTACTAATTTCGATATTCTTTATCACTTAATAATCATGTCTTTATACCTACGGATAAAGACATATTAAAATGCAAATATACAAATAATTTCCAACATAAAATAAAAAAAATGCGTCCCCCACCATAAGCATCTATATCCTACCTTATTCCTACCAACACCCTATCAACTCCTACCGCGGTAGGAGTTGGGTAGGAGTTGGTAGGGAGATGGTACAGAGTTTCAGGCTATTAGGTGGAAGGTAATTGGAGAGGTTTCCATTGTGGGTGCAGAAATAAAAAAAAGCACGCAACGAACTAGTTACGTGCTTTTAAGGAGGTTATCGATAAAGTGTTATTGCTTTTTAAGGAAGTCGACGGCGACGAGGTAGGGGTCGTCGATTTCCTTCATGATTTTATAGTAGTATTCGATGCCGAAAAGGTCTTTGGCGACCTGGGCTTTGAGCATGAGGCGGAGGTAGTTGTCGCTATGGGCAGTGCGTTCGGGTTCGGTAGCTTCTTTTTCAACATCGCGGACAACGCCTTTCTCAAGGGCGGCGGCGGCAAGGAGGCTGTCGAGAGAGAAAGACTCATAGTTTTGGAGGAACAATTCGAAGGTTTTGACTTTCGGGTCTTTGCGGTGGGCGTCGGCCCAACGGAGTGGGAAGGTGTTGAGGAGGCCTTTTCCGCGGAGGGAGATGTAGTAGTCGGAGAGGCGCATGGTGTCCATGGGGACGAAGAGGTCGGGCATGATGCCGCCGCCGCCGTAGACGGTGCGGCCATGAGCGGTCTTATACTTCAATGAATCAGCGAAGTGTATGGAGTCAGCGTTGACAAGTTCACCATGTTTGTAACGTTGGGAGATATCGTCTCGATAGGCGTCGGAACCGTTGTCGTAGGGGCGCTGGATGCAGCGTCCGGAGGGGGTGAAGTAGCGTGCTGTGGTGAGACGTATCTGTCCACCGTCGGAAAGGGGCATCATGCGTTGGACGAGTCCTTTACCGAAGGAACGGCGTCCGATGATGGTGCCGCGATCCCAGTCTTGGACAGCGCCGGAGACAATCTCAGAGGCGGAGGCGGAGCCTTCGTCGATGAGGACAACGAGACGACCACCGATGATGGTACCGTTGGCTGCACGTTGGGCCTTAAATTTCCCATGGCCGTTGGCGTTGAAGTTCTGGCGAGGGGTGCGACGACCTTCCTGGTAGACGATGAGCTGTCCGCGTTCGAGGAATTCGTTAGCGAGGTTGCAGGCGATGTCAAGGTAGCCGCCGGTGTTGCCGCGGAGGTCGAGGATGAGGGATTTCATTCCCTGTTTGTCGAGGGCTTTGAGGGCTTTGCGGAATTCGTCGACGGAGGTGCGGGCGAAGCGTGTGAGTCGGATGTAGCCAATGGTGGAGTCGGCCATGAACCAGGTGTCGACGGAATAGAGGGGGATTTTGTCGCGTGTGATTTCGAAGGTGTAGATGGTTCCCTGACGGAGAATGTCGAGATGGACGATGGTGCCTTTCTTGCCACGGAGGTGATTGAAGACGAACTGGTTGGTAATGGAGTCTCCGGTGGCAGGGAGGTTGTCGATGCGGATGATTTTGTCGCCTACCATGAGACCCACTTTCTCGGAAGGGCCGCCGTCGATGACGGAACCAACGACGATGGTATCCTGGACAATCTGGAAGGAGATGCCGACACCTTCGAAATTACCTTCGAGGGGTTCGTTGGCACGCTGGACATCTTTGGCGGGGATGTAGACACTATGGGGATCGAGGGCCTTGAGCATGGCGTTGATAGCCTCTGTGGAGAGCTTCTCCATGTCGGGGCTCTCAGTGTAGTTGCCGTCGATGAGAGTCATCACCTGGTCGACACGGTGTTGGGCAGGGGTGACGGTATCGGGGATGAAAGGACGTTGGGCGGAAACGATAGAGAAGATAGAGAGAATAGAGGCGATAGAGGCGATGGATTTGATAGACATTTCTTTAAACTTTAAACATTAAGTTCTAAATTATTTTTCTTTATTCAAAGCAGGCGGGACGCCTGCGTACCCATAACTTATAGCGCAGGCATTTGCTGGGAGAGGCAGTGAAAGGAGCCAAGGCCCCAAACGATGTCGGTGGAGTCGATGCCGATGATTTCACGGTCGGGGAAGAGGGCCTCGAGGATGTAGGCGGCTTCGTTGTCGGCGAGGCAGCGGTAGGTGGGGAAGATAACTTTGTCGTTGGCGATGTAGAAGTTGGCATAGGAGGCCGGGAGGCGCTGATTGTCGTAGAAGACGACGTCAGGCATGGGTAGTTCGACGATGGTGGGCTGCTTGCCGTTGGCGAGACGGCAGCGGTTGAGCATTTGGAGATTTTTCTGCAAAGGCTCGTAGTTCTCATCCCATGAGTCGTGCTCCACAACGGTGAGGATGGTGTCGGGTGAGACGAAGCGGGAGAGGTCGTCAACGTGGCCGTCGGTGTCGTCGCCTACAATGCCATCACCCAGCCATATGATATTGTCCACACCATAGTAATCGCGTAGATAACCTTCTATCTGGTCCTGGTTGAGATTGGGATTGCGGTTAGGATTGAGGAGGCACGAAGTGGTGGTGAGGAGGTCGCCACAGCCGTTGACGTCGATGCTGCCGCCTTCCATCACGATGTTCGGTGAGAACATGGGCATATCGGGCATTAGGTCGTGGATGCGGACAGGCACTTCGGTGTCAAGCTCATAAGGGTATTTGCCGCCCCAAGCGTTGTGATTCCAGTTGACGATGGCCCTTGTTTTGCCATCCTTGTTGAGTAAGAAAGCAGGGCCATGATCGCGACACCAGGCGTCGTTGCTCGGGATGATATGCAGGAAGATATTCTGCATGTTGGCGCCGATGGCCTCAAGCTCTTTCTGGACATGGGTCTGCATGGAGGCATCATCGACATTGATATGCACATGCTCGCTCTCAGCCAAAGTTTTAACGAAGAGGTGGTAGGAGGGATAGATGGTCTCTATCTTGCCGGGCCAAGAGTCGGGGTTCTTGGGATAGGTGAGCCAGGTAGCCTCGTGGCGAGCCCACTCGGCAGGCATGAAATAACCTTGTTCTTTAGGAGTCATTAATCTATATATCTTTTGGTTATATCGCCATAGGAATCGATGCGGCGGTCGCGGAGGTAGGGCCAATGACGGCGATAATGGTCGGTCTCGTCAAGGTCGAGTTCCTCGATGTGGAGAGCTTCCTCAAGATGTGGTGCCTGATAGAGCACACGGCCGAAGGCGTTGGTGATGAAGCTACCGCCCCAGAATTGCATGCCCCCTTCCCTACCCGTGCGGTTGACGCTGACAACTGGCACGCCGTTGGCGACGGCGTGACTGCGCTGGATGGTCTGCCAGGCCTCATACTGTTCCCGATTGTCGTGCTTGTTCTGCCGCACATCCCAGCCGATGGCCGTGGGATAGAAAAGAATCTGTGCACCCTTGAGGGCGGTGATGCGGCTGGCTTCGGGGTACCACTGGTCCCAGCAGATGAGGACGCCGAGGGTGGCGAAACGGGTCTTGAAGACTTTGTAGCCGAGATCACCAGGGGTGAAGTAGAACTTCTCGTAATACCCCGGATCGTCAGGGATATGCATCTTGCGGTATTTGCCGAGGTAGGAGCCGTCGGCATCGATAACTGCCGTGGTGTTGTGATAGAGACCTTCGGCACGTTTCTCGAACATCGAGCAAACGATGACCACACCCAGTTCCTTGGCCAGCGCCATGAAGTGCTGCGTTGTGGGTCCCTCGGGGATGGGCTCTGCCAATTTGAAATTCTCATAGCGCTCCTCGTCGCAGAAATAGAGTGAGGCGAAGAGTTCTTGGAGGCAGATAATCTCAGCGCCGTCAGCGGCAAGCTGACGCACCTTCTCGGTATAGCGCTCGATGTTGGTGGCCTTATCAGCCACGCAGCTCATTTGGGCGATTCCTACTTTAACTTTGTTCATTTTTTGAGCCATTGGTCAAACCAGTCGATGAAGTTGCGATGCCAGAGGAGGCTGTTCTGTGGCTTGAGGACCCAGTGGGTCTCGTCGGGGAAGTAGAGGTAGCGGCTGGGGATGTGGCGCATCTGGGCGGCATTGTAGGCAGCCATACCTTCGGAGGCGACGATGCGGAAGTCGAACTCAGAGTGGATAACGCAGATGGGGGTGTTCCACTTATCAACGAAGAGGTGGGGCGAGTTGGCATAGCTCTTCTTAATCTGCGGGTTGTTCCAATCCCAGTAGGGACCACCGAGGTCCCAGTTGTCGAACCACATCTCCTCGGTCTCGAGGTACTGTTGCTCAAAGTTGAACATACCGTTGTGAGCCAGGAAGGCCTTGAAGCGCATACCGTCGTTGTAGCCTTTCACGTCGTGATTGTGGCCGGCGAGCCAGTAGATGCTGTAGCCGCCGAAGGAGGCTCCGCAGGCACCGATGCGCTCGCGGTCAATCTGCTTAAAGTTGTCGGCGAAGTAGTCGGTGGCGCTCATGTAGTCCTGCATGCAGAGTCCGCCGTAGTCGCCGCTGATCTCCTCAAGCCACTCCATGCCGAAACCGGGGCATCCACGGCGGTTGGGGGCGATGACGAAGTAGCCGGCACCGGACATCACCTCGAAGTTCCAGCGGGTGCTCCAGAACTGACTGACGATATTCTGCGGACCGCCCTCACAGAAGAGCAGAGCGGGATAGGTCTTGGTGCTGTCGTAGTCGTAGGGGTAGATGAGCCAGGTGAGCATCTCCTTGCCGTCGACGGTCTTGATCCAATAAGGCTCGGTTTTGCCCATGCGAACCTGCGAGAGAATGTCGTCGTTGAAGGTGGTGAGTTTCTTACCCTCACCCTTGTCATCGGAGAGATTGTAAGCGTAGATGGTGGCGGGATACTGGATAGAGACCTGGTTGGCGAAGATTTTGTCGCCATTCATCTCGAAACCATTAATATCATGCATACCGGCAGTGACCTGACGGATGGCCTTGGTCTCACGCTGGAAGGCAAAGAGTTCGAGGGTACCACGGTACATGACAACGGCCACCAGTTCTTTGTCGTCGTTGGACCAGCGGATGTTGCTCACACCATAGTCGAACTCGGCAGTAAGGTCGGTCTTCTCGCCGCTGGCGAGGTCCATGACCATGAGGCGGAGCTTATCGCTCTCGTAACCATCGCGCTCCATGCTCTCCCAAGCAATCATTTTGCCGTCATGGGAGAAGACGGGGTTCTGGTCGTAGCCCATGATACCCTCACTGATATTGCGGGTCTCGCGGGTGGCAATATCATAGATAAAGATGTCGCTATTGGTAGAATGGGCGTAGTCGTAGCCGGTTTTCTTGCGGCAGGTATAGGCGATGGTCTTGCTGTCGGGGCTGTAGTTGTACTGCTCGGTGCCGCCCCACGGACGCATCGGGCTCTCGTAAGGCTCGCCGTCGAGGATGTCGACAACCTTGCTCATGTCAGCCTTGCCGTTGGTCAGAGGCACATAGTAGATGTGAGGAATCTCATCCACCCAGTTGTCCCAGTGGCGATACATGAGGTCTTCGTTAATGCGGCCGGTGGTCTTGTCGAGGCCGGCATAGAGCTTGTTGAGGTTTTCCTTGCGTTCCACAGGGATGGTGCTGATGTAGACCAGCGAGTTGCCGTCGGGGGCAATCTTGAAGCCCTCAAATCCGCGCTCGCACTCAGCCACCACGGTCTCCTTCTGGCTCTTGATATTCATGGAAATAATCTGATTTCCACGGCAGAACATGATAGTTTCGTCGTTGTACCACACGGGGTTGAACTCTGAAGCGGCGGTAGTAGTGAGGCGGGTGGCCTCGCCGCCCTCAGCGGGCATCAAGTAGAGATCCACATTGCCTTTGTTTTCCTCCATGCTGATGGCTTTCATGCCATAAACAATCTGAGAGCCGTCAGGACTGACGTCATACCCGGCCAACTGACCAAGGTTCCACATCACCTCGGGGGTGAAACGGCCGTCGGCGACGGTAATTTGCTGTTTCTCTATGACCTTCTGGTCACTTTTATTCGACTGACAAGCGGTCAAGCAGAGAGCGGCGACCGCGAGGGTAAGTATGTTTTTTTTCATGGTATAAATTAATTTTCTGGGATGGGATTGGCCTGTTTTCTTTCACGGAAGTTCATGGGGGTGCGGACGTCGACACCATAGAAGTTGAAGCCCTCAGGACCGGGCTCAACGATATCGATGGTCAACGTTTCGAGAGGGAGTGCCTCGAAGGTGAGAGAATAGTTCAAATCATCGTATCCGCCACGGTTGTGGGCAAAAGCGGTATACTCGGGATAGAGTGTGATGCCTTCGGGTTTGATAAGTTTAAACATCTTTCCGGTAGCGCAGTCGCGAATAAAGACATCGCTATTGATGGAGAGGCCCTTATCGTAGAGCGGGCGGTGCTCGGGGGTACGGGCACTGTAGGAGAAATAGACTTTGGTCTGGTTGGCCTCAATCTCTACCCTCTCGATGCTGACGACCTGAGCATATGGCGAGCATCGTTCGACATAGGGGAAGTCGAGGGTACGGGGCACCCTGGGCTTCGCCAAACCTTCTTTGGGGTAGTCCCTAGGCTTGACAACTACAGGAGCTTTCACTTTCATGCGCTGGAGATCGGACTCTACCGAGTAGCAGGTCATCCTTAGGTTAAACGAGAAGACGATGCCGCTACCAGGTTTACCCTCCTCCTTTGTCCTGCGGTTGCGCACAGTGTAATCCCTGTAGAGGGATGCTGCGGAGGTGCCGTTGAGGGAGGTGTAATTGTACACGATACGGGTACCGCCTTCGTTGTCCTGCATGGTGGCATCGGGACGGCCGAATTCATCGACAATCTCATAATACGATTTCCCCATGTAGATGGATTCCAGGTCCTTGTCTGCCGACACATATCGACTTCCCCAGCAACCAGCAAGGAGGAAGACCAAAGCAGAAAGGAGAATGTTTCTTTTCATAATTGTATTGTTTCTTTTATTAAAGCAGGCGAGACGCCTGCGTACCCAATTCCATTATTTTTTTCGATGAAGAGTCCCAACTTGTATAGGCTGAACTGGCGAAGGGAGAACCCTTTGCCGGTTTCAAAGTGAAGCTCCATCGACTCCCTGTTTCTCTCAAAAAAATTGTAGACGACCTTGAGAAGACCCAAACGGCGAAACTTGACATAGGTGTCTATCAGCCGTACCGACTGGCAAAAGTGTGGATCATCCTGCATAAAGTTATAGATAAAGACCAGGCTTTCGATGCCTTCATTAGTCTTCTGCAAGAATTCTTTGTTTGACTCCACATAACCATTGACTACAGGGTTATCGATGTGGAGGATGGGGATTCGATGTTCCTCGAGGCGGTAGCCAAAGAGGGTGTCCTCGTGACCATAGTTGGCCAGACGGGGGTCGAATTGAATATTCTCCATCACCGAGCGGCGAACCATGAAGTTGTTGGTCATGAAGGAGCGGTAAGGTTTTTTTCTGCGTTCACCGACGGTGCGGGATTCCACCCGGGTACCGTAAAGGTAGCGCAGATGGTGCTGCCGGTCGTCGCTGCCGGGGTCATAGATTCGACCGCCAACAATGACATCGGCTTTGTCGCTGATCGCCTCCTCGTAATTTTGCAGGAAACGGTCGGGAACAACAGAATCGTTGTCGAGGAAGAGTAGCCACTTCCCTTTCGTCTTCTGCAAGAAGAGGTTACGGATTTGCGCACGTCCGATATTTGCATCGAGGAAATGGCAGACCGCAAGGTTTTCGATACCTTTGTTCTGGTTTCGACATTCGTCCGACGAGTGGTCGTCGATGCAGACAATCTCGAATCTGTCCTGCGCACCAAGTTGCTCTATCTCAGAGGACAAACGATGAACCAAAGGATAGGCAAAATAGTTATACAGAGGTATACAGACCGAAATCATATCTCCACCTCCAGATTATCATATGCCAGGAATACGCCTTGGGGAAGAGTCTTTTCCACTTCCGCATGAAGGCCCATCTCATGGCTGATGTGAGTCAAATATGCCTGTTCGGGCTGCACTTTGTCAATTACCTCCAGGGCTTCGGGGAGTGAGAAGTGCGAAAAATGCTTCTGGCGGCGCAAGGCGTTTATCACCATCACTTTCACCCCTTTGAGTTTTTCCAACTCCTCGGGAGCGATGTGGTTGGCATCGGTAATATAGGCCATCTCACCCACCCTGAAGGCCAGGATGGGGAGGTCCTTATGCATGGCTTTCACGGGAATCACCGTCACCCCGGCAGCCACGAAGGGGGCATCGACCTCATGCAGGTCGGCCTCTGGCAGACCAGGATATTCGTGGTGCTCAAAGATGTAGCCATAGTCACGCATGAGGGCATGTTTGGCAATGGCATTCAGATAGACATCCATATTTTTGTGTTGCACATAGTTGAACGATCTCACATCATCCAAACCTGCAACATGATCACGGTGGGCATGAGTAACCATGATGGCATCGAGACTTTCCACTTTCTGTCTCAACATCTGCTGACGGAAATCGGGGCCGATGTCGAAGAGGATATGCTTGCCGTCGTCGGTGGTAAGCAAAGCGGAAGTGCGCAGACGCCGGTCGCGTTCGTCGACCGACCTGCACACGTGGCAGCGGCATGCTATCACTGGCACACCCTGCGATGTCCCGGTGCCTAGGAAGGTGAGTTTCACTGCTCTTTATGCGACAGTTTGAATCCCACGCCGTGTACGTTCACAATCTCAACACTAGGATCAGCCTTCAGGTATTTTCTCAACTTGGTGATATACACGTCCATACTGCGGGCGGCAAAATAACTGTCGTCCTTCCAGATTTTCTGGAGCGTAGTGTTGCGGTCCACCAACTGGTTGAAGTTCACGGCGAAAATGCGCAGGAGATCGCACTCCTTGGCGGTGAGGCGTTGCACCTCGTCGCCAATGGTTAGTGTCTGATGCACATAGTCGAAGGTGAAGTTGCCGATTTTGAAGACATTCTTGTCGGGACGGTCCTCGTTGAACGAGCGGCGCATGGTGGCGTTGAGGCGCGCCAACAGTTCTTCCATGGAGAAGGGCTTGGTGATATAGTCGTCGGCACCCACTTCGAAGCCTTTCAGCTTGTCCTCTTCCAAGTTTTTGGCAGTCAGGAAGATAATAGGAATCTTCTTGTCCACCTTTCTGATTTCCTTAGCGACAGCAAAACCATCCTTTAAGGGCATCATCACATCAAGGATGCAGGCGTCAACATCTTCAGCCTCGAACGAAGCCAGAGCCTCCTCGCCATCCTTGGCCCATACCACAGTATAACCCTTCTGAGTGAGATAGGCTTTGAGAATCGTACCCAGGTTGGGGTCGTCTTCAGCCACCAAAAGCTTTATTCCCAGATTCATAATACAATATTTTTTAAATCCGTTTTTACTCTTTAGTACATTGATAACATAAAAAATTGTATTTTATTGTATCGAATGTTAAATTTTTTATGTTAATTGAAAAAATCACCTTCCCTTAGTTTGTTTATCAGTCGGAAAGGAGATATTGCCGGAATGGGGTATGCGTAACGCGTTGCCAAGCGGTTTCGAGGGCTTCGTAGGTGAGGTATCCGGACTGGTGAGCGATGAGGGTAAGAGTGTCCGGATTAAGGGGATTCGGGTACTCGGGAAGGATGACAGAAAGGCAATACTGGACACGGAGAGAGTCGATGTATTCGCCGAAAGGAATACCCTGGGCGTAGTGGATGGCGTCAATAATGTCATCTTCAGAAGTATGGAAATGCTCGGCAAGGAAGAAGACCGAGAGGTCGGGATTGCGGAAAGCTTGCTCCTTCTCTACATATTCCTCGAGAAGACGGGCGAGAGTAGCGGGATCGCGACGGCTGCGAGAGTATTGGGGAATGCGTTCGGCACTGTTGTTTATCATATAGATAGCATGCCCAATATAGATGGCTATGGCTGCAAGGGGGAGAAAATAGGTGAGGTAGAACAGTAAGATGTGATTTTCATCGAATGGCCTTGTTATCTGGCTAAGGAAGAGGATAATAATGCCGAGGTTGGCGGCGATATAGATTCCTTTGAGATTAAGGTTATGGAAGCGATCGGGGGTGTAGTATTCGGCATTAATGCGTTTGAAACGCAGAAACTGGCGGATGCTGGTGACAAGGATGAAGAGCGATTCGACGAGGAAGACGGTCCATAAGAGATAGAAGTTGGCAAAAACAATGAGGTTGTATCGCCATGAGTTGGGGAAGAAAGCACCTGAGAGTCCTTCGAGACCACGGGCAGCCCAAAGGAGGTACATATCAGGTCCTCCGATGACTACGGAGAGAATCATGAGGGCGATGGTGAGGATGGACGGAAGGAAGAGCAGACGGACGGAAAGGGAGATGGCGCGCGGCTGGGTTAGGACTGCAAGGGCAATGTGGATAACGGGGGGAGTGACAATGATGAGGTCGAGGAAGAGGATGAGAATGAGGTATTCATGCTGGAGGAAGGTGTTGAAAAGGCAACCGAGGAGGAAGAAAGCGAAGGCCAGCATGGTCATAGCCAGCATCATGAGCCACTGGGCATTGAGGACGTTGCGTTTGCAGAGCAGTGTGGCTAGGGGCCAGAAAAGTGTAACGAGGCCCAAAAGGGTGAGTCCTATGGATATCGGGGTCATTTCGGTTATTTTTTTGTAGAGACAGGGTCTTCCCCGTCTGTACTAATTTTGCGGATGTAGTCGGCGAGGAAGCGGGCGTCGTAGTTGTAACGGTAGGCAAAGCGTCCCGTCAGGTATTGTATCACCGTCAGCATGAGGGCACAGAGGATGAGCCAATACTTATAATAATAGGGACGGTAGGCGATGAGGTAAATGGTAAGCATGATGAAGGGGATGAAAAGCCATGTGATGATGACAATTTCACGGATGTTGAGGCGCGGCATGTTGAGGCCCTGCGCATAGTAGCTGTCGAAACGCTGCTTGTAGCGACGGACTTTCCGCTCGCTCAAAAGGAGGAGGACAGTTCCCATGATGAGCATCAGGAGCGGGAAGACAATCTGGTTCCAGAGAATCATGAAGTTGTAAGCGAGGTCGTCGGGATGCCAAGGGATGCGGCCGTTCTCAGCAACATCCAGACACATGGCCTGGTAGCGGCTGGGGTGCATGCCGAAGGCACCGATGACGAGTCCGAGGGTGAAGAGTATGGGGATGAGGAAGACATGCCGCTGAGCGAGGGTGGCGCCGCGGGGCTCGGTGAGGGAACAGATGCTGATGTAATAGAGCGGCAGGCAGAACACCGTGGAGGCCTCGAGGAGGAAGTCATAGATGAACAGCTTCTCCACCTGTCCGCGGAAGTAGACGCCTGCGACAGTGATAGCGAAGGCGGAGACGAGGAGGGAGAGGCTGAAGAGGGCCTGCGCCGACGTCAAGCGCTTCTTCGTGAGCACTATCACGAGGGCCCATACAATCGACACCACAGCCGGCAGGAACAAGATGAAACTCCACTTCATGATGGGTTATTGGTTATGGGTTATTGGTTATTGACTTGACGGTCGGATTCAATGAAACGGACGAGTTCGTCCACGGCGTCCTTCTGGTCGATGTCGCGCTTGACAACCTCCTTGCCTTTATAGAGGGTTATCTTCCCGGCACCGGAGCCGACGTAGCCGTAGTCGGCGTCGGCCATCTCGCCGGGGCCGTTGACGATGCATCCCATCACGCCTATCTTCACGCCCACCAGGTGGCGGGTCTTCTCCTTTATCTCCTTCAAGGCGCGCTGTATGTCGTACTGCGTGCGGCCGCAGGAGGGGCAGGCGATGTACTCGGGCTGCGTGATGCGGGCGCCGACAGCTTGCAGGATGTCGTAGGCGATGGGCATCTCCTTCTCGGGGTCTTCGGTGAGGGATACTCTGATGGTGTCTCCAATGCCGTCGAGCAGCAGGGCTCCGATGCCTGCGGCGCTCTTCAGGCGTCCCTGCATGCCGTCGCCCGCCTCGGTGACGCCGAGGTGGATGGGGTAATCCATGCCGAGGGACTTCATCTTCTGCACGAAGAGGCGGGTACTCTCCACCATCACGCGGACGTTCGAGGCTTTCATCGAGAAGACGAGGTCGTGGAAGTCCTGCTGGCGGCAGACCTCGGCGAACTCGATGGCCGACTGTGCCATTCCCTCCGGCGTGTTGCCGTAGCGGCTCATGATGCGCTCGGAGAGCGAGCCGTGGTTGGTGCCGATGCGCATCGCCGTGTGGTGCGCCTTACAGATCTCTATCAGCGAGGACATCCTCTCCCCTATCCTCTTCAGCTCGTCCTGATACTCCTGCTCGGTGAACTCCAGCTTGCCGGTATTGCGGTCGGTGTAGTTACCGGGGTTGACGCGCACCTTCTCCACCAGCGTGGCGGCCACCTCGGCGGCCTTGGGGTTGAAGTGGATGTCGGCCACCAGCGGCACCTCGCAGCCGCGGCTGAGGAGTTCCTCCTTGATGCGGCCGAGGTTCTCGGCGGCCTTCACGTCCGGCGCCGTGATGCGCACCAGTTCGCAGCCGGCCTCGACCATGCGGAGGGCCTGCTCCACGGTGGCGCGGGTGTCCATCGTGTCGGTATTCGTCATGCTCTGCACCCTTATCGGCGCCCCGCCGCCCAGCGTCAGGTTCCCTATCTTGATTTGTCTGCTCATAGTCTACAGTTTATTGTTCTTCAATCGTTTTCATTCCTCCACGCGGACCTTCTGCGGCTGCTTGTCGCGGACGAAGAGGCGGCTGAACTTGATGCCCACCGTGGCGCCGAGCGTCCAGCTGAGGCGGTCGGCCGTCAGGTCGCCCTCCTCGGCCACCGTGCGGATGGGCCGCGAGGGGTCTTTGGCGTGCGCCTCGGTGGTCTCGCGCAGGATGTCGGCGTCGCTCACCGAGCCGCTGACTTTGTGGTAGATAGTCACCATCTTGTTGCCCTGCGAGTCGGCCAGCGACACGCGGTTGCTCTCCAGCACCTCCTCGGCCACCACCTCGGCCACCGCCGCGATGACGGCCTGCACCTCATAGCGCTTGAAGCCGGTGCGGGCCTCGACGCGGTGGGCTAAGTCGATGTTAGTGAGGTCGGTAGTGACCACCGCCTCGGCGTAGAAGGAGTGGATGCCGCCCTGTTTGGCCGAGGGTTTGTATTCGCGGCTGCGCCATTTCGTTTTTGCCATAGTGCTGTTCCTTTCCGGTGCCTGTTAATCAACTCTCTAAAAAATGTATATCTTTCTATCCAAAAAATATATAGGTTTTTATCTAAAAAATATATATCTTTTCACTATAAAAATGTATAGGTTTTTATACTAAAAATATATACCTTTTCTCCTCCTCTTGCCTAAGAGCCTCTCCGAAGCCCCCTACGAGGGTGCCGGGGATTGGGTTGGGGAGGTCCATATACATTATATATACTTGTTTAGACATTGGGGGATTCATAATCTCTTGAAAACAGTATGGTGCTTCTGTGTTCTTACATCAGGGTCTTGAGGCGGCTCTGGACTATCATAAACACTTACATGAATATCGCTTGAAATATCGAGTTTTTTCTTGTTAAGCTCGTTGATGTCAAGCGTCGAGGTAAAATCCGTGTTGTAGGTTGTGTCATGGCTATGTATTATCAGCCGTTTCCCTTCTACCTGATAGGTTCGGTTTTGATTGTCGCTTGTCGGCTCCTCCCCATACTTGTAGGAATTGACCTTCCCGTCGGAAGAGAACTCCATAACATATCTAACTCCCTGGACTATGACACCATTAAAAGTATAGCTTGGTTCGGTGATATCATACCTCTCTGTTCCGATGCAGTCTCCACTCTCGTTAAATTTCTCAATGTAGACATATTCGGGTAGCCATTTCCCTATAATGAGTTCCGCATAATCGCCCTCCTTGCTGCATCCGGCCATCAGCCCGATGCCACACAGCACAGCGAGTGTCAAAATTGCTTTCTTCATATTGCTGAAATTAAAAGCCAAACATTCAATCATGATATGCGCTACTGCCATTTCTGGCCGATGTCCCAATGGTGGGCGGTCTTCACCTCGTAGGTGGTGCCGGCGAGGTTGAACTCCTCGACGATGAGCGGCACGGCCTGCGGGTATTGCTCAATCCACGACCCCACGGCGATGGTGAACACCTCGGTGTCGGGGTTGTAGAAGATGCGGCCGCGCGGCGTCATCTCGTAGGCGCCGACGTAGGGGCCGATGCCGTCGTTCTTGTACTTCTGGCGGTGGAACTCCTTCTTCCACACGTCCTCGTGCATCTCGGAACAGGAGACGCTGCCGAACTCTGTGCGGGCGTTGGCCTTGGTGTAGTCGCTGATGCGATGCGAGCGCACGCCGAACAGCTCGTCGCGCTGCGGCGAGTACCAGAAGATGCCCACCATCGGCTCGTCGCCCTTGCCGCGGTTGCTCTGCATGAGGCGCATGGCCTCGTCGAGCTCCTTGTCGCCCATCTTGCTCACCTCGACCTCGGTGGCGGGCTTTTCGGGCTGCCCCTCGATACCTTTTACTTCCTTGAGCGCCACCTTGACGGCGGCGGCAACGATGCGTTGCAGTTCTTCCTCGGTTACTGTCATGGGTTGTGGGTTTTATGATATTCTGGCGATGGTGCGCTGCAGGCTCAGCACCTGACTCTTCAGCTGCTTGATTTGGTCCTGCAGGTTGGCGTTCTGGCTGCGGAGCTTGCGGTTCTCCTCTATCAGCTCGTACTGCGTCGGCTCACGGTGCTCTTCTTTCGCCTTCTGCTCCACGCTCCGGCCGATGGTCTCGTCGTTGAAGACCTGTCCCACTTTGCCTTGGTCGGCCATGCGGATAAGTTCATTGGGCGCGAACGGCATGTCGAAGCCGCTCTCGTCCTCGACATACACCATGCCGCCAGCCACTTTCTTCACCACTCCCCCGCCGATAGCGTTGAGGAACTTCACTTTGTCGCCTATTTCAAATTGTGCCATATTCTTTACGGTTTTACGGTCATATCTTTCTGTATGGTGTCGAGCGTCCACACTGGCGACTGTTCGCCACAAAGGCGCTCGTAGTCCTTTTTGTTCGATGTGCTGCATCCAACCACACTCACCTCGTTGATGTAGAAGGTGCTGTTTGTGTGGTCAACCCCTCCCTTGTATTGGACAGTGAAGTTCATAGTGTTGCCCTTACCGTCGGCGAAGCTGTAGGTGTTGAGGTTGACAATGTCGTTGGGTATCCATGCGGAATATGTATTGTCTCCTTCCATGTGGGCAACCTCGTGTCGGCGCTCGTTACGGGTGTCGTGATTCATACCGACATACTTGTAGCCCTCGTTCTCGATGCCCGCAACAACTTTATCGATGGTGCTGTTGTATACTGTTATTGAAGTTACATACATCGGCCCGACACAAGCGGTAAGTACAAGTGCCATCACGCCTGCCATCAGTATCTTTTTCATATCAGAACCTCCTCTGCCAATTGGTTGAAGTCGATGCCGTCGAAGTTGCCGCTGGACATCATCAGCAGGTTGGCGTCCTTCCAATCCATCGCTTTCACTTTGGCCACCATCGCGGCGCTGTCGGTGAAGACCTCCACCGGGTGCGCAGCCGTCTCGGCTGCATGCAGGCGGGACGCCTGCGTACCCGACGGAGTACCCTCAAAGGCCTTCTTCACCTCCTCGGGGTCGAGGGGCGGCAGTTTCTTCAGCTGCAGGGCGTGCTGACTGAAGTAGACGCAGCGCACATCGGCCTCGTCCATCGTGCCGCGATACTGCTGCAGGAACTCCTGCGTCAGCGAGCTGAAGGTATGCAGCTCCATGCAGGCCACCAACCTCCGGTCGGGATACTGCTCGCGCATGGCATGGATGGTGGCGCGGAGCTTCGACGGCGCATGGGCGAAGTCCTTATAGACAGCGCAGCTATCGCTCTTCTTCACGAGCTCAAGGCGTTTCGAAGCACCCTCGAAGGTGCTGATAGCCTCATCGAATTGCTCGTCGGTGATACCCACCTGTCGGCAAGCCAAGCGGGCGGCGGTAAGGTTAAGGAGGTTGTGGTGCCCGAAGACCTGTAACGGCACCGGGTGCGCAGCCGTCCCGGCTGCATCTGGGTGCGCAGCCGTCCCGGCTGCCTGCAGGCGGGACGCCTGCGTACCCAGCAGATAGGTCACACCATTCTCCACACGGTGCTCCGGGCAGACATACGGCAGCTTCTGTATGTCGGTGCGCCGGTTCTCCACCGCCACACGGTGCACCTCGGCGTCTTCGTCGCAGTATATCAGCGTCCCCTCTATCCCATCTATCGGCTCTATCAAATCTATAAACTTGCTGAACTGCTCCCGATAGATATCGAATGTCGGGAAGACGTTGATATGGTCCCACTCGATGCCGGTGATGATGGCCACGTTGGGGTGGTAGAGGTGGAACTTGGGGCGACGGTCGATGGGCGAGGTTAGGTACTCGTCGCCCTCGATGACCATCACCTTGGCGGTATGGCTCAGCCGCACCATCACCTCGAAGCCCTTGAGTTGCGCGCCCACCATATAGTCGGCCTCGATGCCGCAGTGCGCCAGCACATGCAGTATCATCGCCGTGGTGGTCGTCTTGCCGTGCGAGCCACCAACCACAATGCGCAGTTTATCTTTGCTCTGCTCGTAGAGGTATTCGGGATAACTGTAAATCTTCAGCCCCAACTCCTGCGCCTTTAGCAGCTCTGGATTGTCGATGCGGGCATGCATACCCAGCACCACGGCGTCGAGGTCAGGCGTAATCCTCTCCGGATGCCACCCGAACGCTTCCGGTAGCAGCCCGTACTTCTCCAGCCGACTCTTTGCCGGGTCGAAAATCTCATCATCGGAACCCGTGACGGTAATGCCCTTCTGACAGAGGGCTATGGCAAGGTTGTGCATAGCGCTTCCGCCAATGGCTATAAAGTGAACTTTCATGATTCTTTAGGATAAAAATGATAATATTTGGTTACTTGTTTTTCGAGGAAATGGCGATCCAATTGATCGCTGGCCTCGCTGATGGGGAGGCAGCGGCCGTCCTTGTAGAGGACTTTTATCTCCTGGTCGTTAAAGTCGTAGCTACGGTTAGCCAGCTTGCCAGTTCCTTCGAAGTACGACGGTTTCGGTTCGGGGAAAGGCTCATTACTGAACCGTATAGCCGGCAGGCGGCGGTTGACCATATTCTTGCACAGCGTGCTCAATATCTCGTCGTCCGAATGTTGCCAGTGCTTGACGGCAACCATGATGTCATCGTCGTCCACCTCAGCGAAACGGTCGAGGAAGTCGGGCACCGACGGGTCGAGAGATAGAAAAGTGGGTAGCACTTGGGCCCGTGTGCTATCCACTACACACTGCCCACTACTCACTACATCTTTCGCCCTGCGGAAGATGTTGAGCAGCAGCTGGTCGGCGGCGATGACGGTTTTGTGCATATACACCTGCCAGTACATCAAGCGTCTGGAGATGATGAACTTCTCCACACTGTAGATGCCCTTCTCATCGATGACCAACTCGTCGTCGTGCACATTTAGCATCGATATGATGCGGTCGGTACCGACAATGCCCTCACTCACACCGGTGAAGAAAGAATCACGGCCCAGGTAATCCAGTCGGTCCATATCCAGCTGACTGCTCACCAGCTGATGCAGGAAATGCTTGTGGTATTTATTGGTGAAGATGTCGATGCACATGGAAAGTGCCTTCTGTGCGTCAGCCAGCTGGCTACTGACCACTGGCCACTGACTACTTTCCTCTCTCATTCTCTCCATCATCATGAGCGTAATCTCCTCGTGCGGCACATCCACCAGCACCCTTTCGCTGGTATGCGAGAATGGCCCGTGGCCGAGGTCGTGCAGCAGGATAGCCAGTTTGGCGCTGCGACACTCTTCATCTGTAATCTCCACGCCCTTCAGCTTCAGTACATCCAATGCCCGCTTCATCAGATTGAGCGCACCAAGCATGTGGCTGAAGCGCGTATGCATGGCGCCGGGGTACACCAAGTACGTCAATCCCAACTGTTTTATTCTCCTCTGCCTTTGGAAGTAGGGGTGCTCGATGACCTGCAATATCACCGGGTCATCAATCGAGAGGAACCCATCATACACCGGGTCGTTGATTATCTTGCGTTTAGTCATAGTATATCTGCTAAATATCCGGCAGCGTCGGCCACCATCTCGTTGCAGGGTTTCTTGCCTGCTGCCAAGAGGCGACCACAGACGATATCGCCCTGCTCGGTGCGGAACTTTTCTATCAGGGGACGCACGTCGGCAGTGTGACCCGTAAGGCCGCAAACCATCGCCATACCGCTGACGCAGCCGCAAACCTCGCGGGTGCCGGCGAGGCCGCGACCGAAGGGAGCGGCCACATTCATCGCCGCCTCCTTGTCGATAGGCAGACGGTCGGAATAGGCCATCACTACCGCCTGACAGCAGTTGCAGCCCTGTTTGTGTAATGCTCGGGCGTTATTTATGCGTTCTTCCTTGGTCATAGTTTCATCATTTTAAATAGTTCCCAGATGACGATGGCGGCGGCACAACTGACATTAAGGCTGTGCTTGGTACCGTACTGAGGAATCTCCAGACAGCCGTCGCAGAGCGGCAGAATTCCCTCCTGCACCCCTTCAATCTCGTTGCCCAGGATAATGGCCAGGTGCGCAACCGTCTCGGTTGCCTCCGGGTGCGCAACCGTCTCGGTTGCATGCAGGCGGGACGCCTGCGTTTCCAATCCATGCAGGCGGGACGCCTGCGTACCATTTATATGTCCAACCATGGACCCCAATCCTGTTATTGGCGGTGCTTCATGCAGGCGGGACGCCTGCGCACCCAGACCCGCTTTCGACGGATTATCCTTTATGTATTGTACCACAGCCGCATAATGTCGTGCATCCCGGATATAACGGTCGTAGTAATCCTTCATCCAAAATTCCCCACTACGTTCTAGTATCTTGTTCGCTTCATGGGCTGAGTAAGAACGCCATGTGTGGAGTATAGACGACAGCGACACTCCCTCGTACACCCTTATCATCACATGGACATGATTGGGCATGATGCAATAACTAATCACGTCATATTTCTTGCCATCGTCGTGTTTCAACGTCTGCTCCATCATATCGGACACCCGGCTATCGGCCAAAAAACATTGCCCATAGCCTGAGTCCTCAAACTTATCGACCAGTTTATGCATCTGCCTTGCCACATCTGTAGGATGTTCGACATCATTCTCCATTGCGAGAACAGTCTTCCATTCTTCGATAAGTTCTTTTGGCACTGAGTCATACAAGCGGAAAGTAATAAACTGAATGGCTCTGTTTTCAAAATGCGGCAAGTATCCGCGGTCGCGCACGTCTGGGATTTCCTCCGGGTGCGCAACCGTCCCGGTTGCCTCTGGGTGCGCAACCGTCCCGGTTGCATGCAGGCGAGACGCCTGCGTTCCCAATCCAAGCAGGCGAGACGCCTGCGTACCCAGCTTGATGCTGTCGTCGACCTGCTCGACGGCGTAGATCTTGTAGCCTTGCTCCTTGAGGGCACGCACACATTCGGCAGTATCCTCGTGGTAGCTCCATTCCACGCTCTCCTCGGCACCGAGGGCGGTCTTGTGTATCTCGCGGTGCGGCGGCGTGGCGGTGATGCCGCAGAGGGCGATATGCTCCACGCGGAAAGCGTCGCTTGTGCGGAACACCGAGCCTATATTATTGAGGCTCCGCACATTGTCGAGCACCACCGTCAGCGGCAACTTCTCGCTCTGGCGGAACTCCTCGACGCTCAGGCGCCCCATCTCCTCTGTCGTCAGCTTCTTCATCCTACACTTCCTTCGAGAGATATAGACAGCAGTTTCTGCGCCTCGACGGCAAACTCCATGGGCAATTTCTTCAGCACGTCTTTGGCGTAGCCGTTGACGATGAGACCGACGGCGCTCTCGGGACTGATACCGCGCTGCTGGCAGTAGAAGAGTTGGTCTTCACTTATCTTGCTCGTCGTGGCCTCGTGCTCCAGAATGGCGGTGTGGTTGTCGGCCTTGATATAGGGCCACGTGTGCGCACCGCATTGGTCACCAAGCAGCAGGCTGTCGCACTGCGAGTAGTTGCGCGCATTCTCAGCCCCCTTACCTATCTGCACCAAACCGCGGTAGCTGTTGTGGCTCTTGCCGGCCGAGATGCCCTTGCTCATGATGGTCGAACGCGTGTTCTTGCCCACATGTATCATCTTGGTGCCGGTGTCGGCCTGCTGGTAGTTGTTAGTGACGGCGACAGAATAGAACTCCGCCGTCGAGTCGTCACCCTGCAGGATGCAGGAGGGGTATTTCCAGGTCACTGCGCTGCCTGTTTCCACCTGCGTCCAACTGAGCTTGGAGTGCGAGCCCTTGCAGATGCCGCGCTTGGTAACGAAGTTATAGATGCCGCCCTTGCCATCCTTGTCGCCTGGGTACCAGTTCTGCACGGTGCTGTATTTCACCTCGGCGTCCTTCATGACGACAATCTCCACGATAGCAGCATGCAGCTGGTTCTCATCGCGCTGCGGCGCTGTGCATCCTTCCATGTAGGATACATAGGCACCCTCGTCGGCCACGATGAGCGTGCGCTCAAACTGGCCTGTACCTTTGGCGTTGATGCGGAAATAGCTGCTGAGTTCCATCGGGCAGCGCACCCCCTTGGGGATGTAGCAGAACGAGCCGTCGCTGAAGACGGCACTATTCAATGCGGCAAAGAAGTTATCGGCGGCGGGCACCACACTGCCTAAGTATTTGCGCACCAGGTCCGGGTGCTTCTGCACAGCCTCGCTGATTGGCATAAAGATTATACCTTTCTCTTCGAGGGCTTTCTGGCTGGTAGTCTTCACACTCACCGAGTCCATGATGGCGTCGTATGCCACACCGGCGAGGGCTTCTCTCTCCCTCAACGGGATGCCCAGCTTGTCGAAGGTAGCCAGCAGTTCGGGATCCACCTCGTCCATGCTTTTCTTCTTCTCCTGCTTTGGAGCAGCGAAGTAGATGATGTCCTGATAGTTGGGTGTCTCATACTCCAGGTGCGCCCAGTCGGGCTCCTTCATCTTCTGCCAGCGGCGGAAGGCCTCCAAACGGAAATCCAACAGCCATTCCGGCTCGCCCTTCTTCTGCGAAATCAAACGCACAATATCTTCATCGAGACCCTTGCGGATGGTCTCGGTGTCGATATCCGTGGTGAAACCCCATTTGTATTCTTCGTTAGTAACTTCCTGGATAATATCTTTTTCGTTGTCTTCCATGACAATAGTATTTCATTAATTTAAAATGCAAAATTACGAAAAAAGTCCGACATACCGTCGGTTTTTTATCAACAAACAACCAACCATAAAATCCAAATGTTAACAATTCATAAATACCAACCCCCATCCACTACCCTATCAACACCTACTGTGGTAGGAGTTGGTTAGGAGTTGGTAAGGAGATGGTAGGTTGTTCATTGCTATCATATACAGAAGGATATATACAAAAAAGAGAGCACCTGACAAAAAAAGGTACCCTTGAGAGATTTTATAATAAAAAATTAACTTAATAAATGTTAATTATGCAGTTCCATTTTTCAACCTCCTGTTAATCCAGATGGCATAGGGGACGGCGAGGAGGAAAGTGAGGAAGTCGGCAACCCCCTGAGCCATCTGGACACCCGTCAGGCCCAGCCAGAGGGGTAAAAGCAGCAGCGCCGGCAGGAAGAAGAGTCCGTTGCGACAGACACTTAGCAAGGTTGCAGGACCCGTCATGCGGATATTTTGGAAAAGCATGCCGGTGGTTGTGAATAAAGCCACCAAAGGGAAGGCTGCGCACTGCCAGCGAAGGGTCGCGGCACCAATCTCTATAAGCACCGGATCTTCGGCACGGAAGAGTGCAACTATCTGTGGTGCAAAGATTATACCCACAACGGAGATGACCAGAAGGAACGCGGAACCCACGCATGTGGCAAAGAGCCACGACTCCCGCACACGGCCGTAGAGCTTGGCTCCGTAATTGTAACCGCAGACGGGCTGAAATCCCTGTGAGAACCCCAGTACCACGCTGAAAGCGAACATCATGATACGAGTCACCACGGCGAAGGCAGCCACAGCTGAGGCCTCCTGTCCGGGAGCGGCATAAAGGGCTGCGCAATAGTTGAGAGACACGGCTGCGGCGCAGTTGAAAACCTGTCGGAAAAGCGACGGCAATCCACCACGGAATATCTCATAATACACCTTCAATGAAGGCTTGAAGTTACGCAGTTTTATATGCACACTCTCAGGGCGGAATGTGCCGCAGAGAAGTAGTGCCCAGGCAAAAATCTGACTCACGGCGGTGGCCAGCGAGGCGCCACTCACCCCCATACCGAAGGTGAAAATAAAGAGCGGGTCTAGGGCAATGTTAAGAACGGCGCCGCTGACGATACCCACCATACCGAATTGGGCGTTTCCTTGCAGGCGCAACTGGTTGTTAAGGGTGAGTGCCGACATCATAAACGGCGTAGCCACAACGATATAGCGCAGGTAGTCGTTAGCATAGGGCACCACATTTTCAGGAGCTCCGAGCAGTCGGCTCAGCCAGCTGAGGTTGGGCAGGCATAGCAGTGCGGCCAACGTTCCCAAAAGGAATGGTGTGACAAACCCCACGGTGGCCATGATACTTGCCGAGGAGACATCCTTGGCGCCTAAAACCCTGGAAATATGATTACCACTTCCATGGCCAAAATAGAATCCTAGCGCCTGAATGAAGGTCATATAGGCAAACGAGATGCCAATGCCGGCGGTACCTTCTGTGCTGAGGCGACCGATGAAAGCGGCGTCGACGACATTGTAGAGGGCCGTGGTAACCATCGCTATAATGGTCGGGACAGCCATCTTGCAGACCAAACCCTTCACAGGCTTAGTCGTCATCTCGTCATATTTATCCTCAAGCGTCATCTACGGATTATCTGTGTATTACCATGCAGATTAAGAAGTGTTACTTTAACTACTTTTGAATTACCTTCATGAACATAATCGACATCCACTTCGTCGCCAGGCGAGAAGAGCCCGAGCTCCTCCATCATCTCAGCAAAAGTATTCACCTCCTTGCCCGCCACGCGGAGAATGATGTCGCCCTGACGGATGCCGGCACGCTCGGCGGCGCAGTCGCGATTGACCTTGACGACATAGAGTCCCTTAATCTCGCGGGCTCCCGTCTGTCGAGCCACATTAGCATCAACCTCAGTAACTTGCACTCCCAAGTAACCACGCTGCACATAGCCGTATCTTTGCAGGTCGCCCGCTACTTTGAGGGCGATGTTCGACGGAATAGCGAAAGAGTAGCCGATATAGTTGCCGCTGTTGCCCGAGGCTATGGCCGTCACAATGCCGATAAGCTCGGCATTCGAATTGACCAATGCACCCCCACTGTTACCCGAATTAACCGCTGCATCTGTCTGTAAGAAAGACTCTAATGGTGTCTCATTAGAGCGAGGATTGTCGATAATATTCATATTGCGGGCCTTCGCGCTGATGATGCCGGAGGTGACGGTGGAGGTGAGATTGAAGGGATTGCCGATGGCCAGCACAGGCTCGCCGATGCGTACTTTGTCGCTGTTACCGAAAGGAATGTAGGACAGATTGTTAGCTTCAATTTTAATCACAGCCAAGTCGGTGGCGGGATCGTTGCCGATGAGTTTGGCAGGCAGCTCGCGACGGTCGTTGAGCGTCACGGTGATGCGCTCGGCATCCTGCACGACATGGTTGTTAGTCAGGATGTAACCGTCTGCGGTAATGATGACTCCCGAGCCATAGGCACTATAGGTCTGACGCTGCACGCCGCGCTCGATGATGAAGCCAAAAAAGGACTGGTAGAGCGGCGTGAGCTGCGTCATCTCGGTCTTGATATGCACCACGCCGTCGATGGTGGCGGCGGCGACATCGGTGAAGTCGGTGAGGGTGAGACTGGGACGGGAAGCGGACTGCTGGGTTTCGATGGCAGAGGGTTGGGAAGCAGGCGTATCGGCAGGTTGAGCGTTGCACGACTGCACTGACAACAGGAGAAAAACAATTGCAAAACAGACAACTCTTTTCATATACCTATGTGTTTATATTGAAATTTACAAAAAAACAGAAAAAAAATCTTTTTATTGCATAAGACGACAAAATATATGTATTTTTGCAAAATGAAAGAAAAAGAGGAAACATATTAAATCCTCTGACTAAGAGTAAAAAGAGCATGGGAATGGAATTAACGGACCAAGGGCGTGAAGTGGCGCTGGTGCTTTCGAGTGGCGGCGCACGAGGGTTGGCGCATATCGGAGCCATAGAGGAGCTGGAGGCCCACGGCTACCACATAAGATCAATAGCGGGTTGCTCTATGGGAGCCCTGGTGGGCGGCGTATATGCCGCAGGCAAACTTCGTGAGTTGCGAGAGATAATGAAGAACGTGGACAAATGGAAGATGTTGCGTTTGGCCGACTTCTCGTTTAGTTTAGACCACATTGTGAAGGGAGAGAAGGTTGTAGAGACTCTCCGGGAGCTCATCTCAGATGTGAAAATCGAAGAGTTGCCCATCCCCTTCTGCGCCATTTCTACCGACTGGGAACGTGGCGAAGAGGTGGTGTTCCGCGAAGGGAGTTTGCTGGAAGCCATACGTGCATCCATTTCACTGCCAGCCCTCTTCGACCCCCGGCACCAGGGCGGCCGCATTCTGATAGACGGAGGCGTGATGAACCCGCTGCCGCTGAACCGCGTAGAACGACGAGAGGGCGACCTCTTAGTGGCCGTGGATGTAAGTGGCCACGATTACTGGGGGCAACAACAAACCCTAAAGCGTTTCCACCGCCGTCGTTCTAAATTGTTTACAAGACGCAACAAGGTGAACTACCTTTCTCTATTGGTGCGTGCAAGTTCACTGATGATTAGGCAAAACTCGCTGCTCATGGAATCCATCTGTCCACCAGATGTATTAATAGACATTCAGATGAACCGCTACGACGGTATGGATTTCGACAAATCGGAGCGCCTGGTAGAGATTGGACGCCGTATGACAGCGAAAACACTATCAGAAATCAGCAAATAACACCATGACAAAAGGCAAACTGATACTTTTCCCCGTACCCATAGGCGCTGACGAACTTGCGCTAAGTCTCCCGGAAGGCAACCTCGGCATCCTTGGCACCTGCCACACTTTCATCGTCGAAGAACTCCGAACAGCACGGCGGTTCCTCAAAAAGGCAGGGTTCCCCTATCCTATCGACGACACTGTCTTTCTGGAGCTTAACGAGCATACCACCCACGAGGCCATTGGCGGCTACTTGGATGCCGTAGAGCGTGGCGAGAACATCGGCCTGTTGAGCGAGGCTGGCCTGCCCTGCGTAGCCGATCCGGGAGCAATGATCACCAAGGTGGCGCAACGTCGCGGCATCGAGGTGGTGCCGCTGGTAGGACCTTCGTCGCTGATGCTGGCGCTGATGGCCTCGGGATTCAACGGACAGTCGTTCGCCTTCGTGGGCTATCTGCCCGTGGACAAAAGCAAGCGTGCCGCCGCGATACGCCACCTCGAGGAACGCCTCCACCGCGAGCACCAGACGCAGATATTCATCGAAGCGCCTTACCGTAACAACCAGATGCTCGAGGCGTTATGCACCACATTGAACCCGCAGACGATGATCTGCGTGGCCTGCGACCTGACAATGCCTACACAGCAAATCCGCTCGCTTACCGCTGCCCAATGGCGTAAGGAGCGTGAGAAATGGAATCTCCATAAGAGAAATACCGTCTTCCTGATAGGTCAATAGACCATCCTTCGGGTACCGTCGGCGATGACCTGCTGCACAATCTCGGTCACCATCTGCTTCAGCTCGTCGATGAACTGGTGAGAGTCGTACTTATGCGCCTCAATGTCGCGCAACTTCTTCTCCCACTGACCTGTGAGCTCAGCACTTTTCAATAGTTCTTCCTGGATAACCCCAATGAGGGCAATGCCTGTAGGCGTGGGTTCCAGACTTTTACGTACCTTCTGGATATACTGCCGTTTATAGAGCGTCTCGATGATGGCGGCACGTGTCGAGGGGCGGCCGATACCATTGGCTTTGAGGGCATCACGCAGCTCCTCATTGTCAACCATCTTGCCAGCCGTCTCCATGGCGCGGAGCAGGGTGGCTTCGGTGTAGGGCTTGGGAGGAGTGGTCTGCTTCTCGGTGAGGGTGGGTTCGTGGGGGCCATGCTCGCCCTGCTCGAAGGCGGGAAGAACCTGTTCTTTATCGGAATTTTCAGAATTTTCGGAGTTTTCGGTGGATTCTGATTTTCCGCCGAAGACCAGCCGCCAGCCCTCGTCGAGGATTTGCTTGCCGGTGGCCTTGAATTCCAGTTTTTCCACAGCACCCATGACGGTGGTGGTGGAGAACTTGCAGTCGGGATAGAAGACGGCGATGAAGCGGCGCGCCACCATGTCGTAGACACGCTTCTCGTCGAGGGTGATAGAGACAGTCGAGGGGTCGGTGCCGGTGGGGATGATGGCGTGGTGGTCGGTAACCTTGCTGCTGTCGAAGACCTTCTTGCTCTTCTTGAGTTTTTTCCCCATCAGCGGCTGTATGAGTGGCGCGTAGGGGCGGATACCCTGCAGGATAGCAGGGCATTTGGCATAGATGTCATCAGAAAGGTAGGTGGTGTCTACACGCGGGTAGGTGGTGAGCTTCTTCTCGTAGAGACTTTGGATGTGCTTCAAGGTGTCATCAGCAGAGAAAGAGTATTTCTTGTTACACTCTACCTGCAGGCTGGTGAGGTCGAAGAGCCTCGGCGGCGCCTCGGTGCCGGCCTTTTGCTCGACAGAGGTAACGGTGAAATCTTTCCCCTTTATTTCCTCCATAGCCTTCTGGCCTTCTTCCACCTTTTTTATTTTTCCTTTGGTGGAGTTGAACGTCACACCACGATAGATGGTGGAGAGTATCCAGTATTTCTCGGGCTTAAAGTCCTTGATTTCGAAGTGGCGCTTGACAATCATCGCCAGCGTGGGGGTCTGCACACGACCAATGCTGAGAATCTGTCCTTTGGCCTGCGAAAAACGCAGGGTGTAGAGGCGTGTGGCGTTCATGCCGAGGAGCCAGTCGCCGATAGCACGACAGAGGCCTGCCTCGTAGAGGCTCTGGTATTCATCCTGTGGCTTGAGTTGGGAGAATGCCTCTCGGATAGCCTCTTCGGTGAGGGATGAGACCCAAAGGCGCTGGACGGGGCACTTGGCTTTGGCTTTCTGCATGACCCAGCGCTGGATGAGTTCACCCTCCTGCCCGGCATCGCCGCAGTTGATGATGCTTTCGGCAGCCTGCATCAGCCGCTCGATGGTCTTGAACTGCTTCTCGTATCCTTGATTCTCAATAAGTTTGATACCAAAGCGCGGTGGTATCATGGGCAGCGAGCCGATGCTCCAGCGACGCCACTGGTCACAGTAGTCCTGTGGCTCTTTGAGACAGCATAGGTGGCCGAAGGTCCAGGTGACCTGGTAGCCGTTGCCTTCCATGTAGCCGTCGTGCGAGGTATTGGCCCCCAGCACCTTGGCTATTTCCTTCGCCACACTGGGCTTCTCTGCGATACAGACAATCAATGGAATTAAGAATTAAGAATTAAAAATTAAGAATTCAATTCCAGGGCCGACCAGCCGTCGCGGGTTTTCTTGCTGTGAAGTGAAAGACCAAGCGTATTGGCCTTGGCGACAAGGGCGGCTTCGTCAGCCTCGTAGAAGCCGCTGAGGAGCAATGTTCCTCCGGCGTTGAGCACAGCAGCATAACGCTCCATATCGGCCAAGAGAATATTGCGGTTGATATTGGCGATGATAATGTCGAAGTGGCCCTGCAACGTGGTGGCGTCACCCAACTTGAGGGTAATCTCAACGCCATTGGAGGAGGCGTTTTCCTGAGCGTTATTGAAAGCCCATTCGTCGATGTCAACACCTTCCACATAGGATGCGCCACGCATCTTGGCCAAGATACCAAGGACTGCGGTGCCACAGCCCATGTCGAGAACCCGCTTACCCTGCACGTCGAGCTCGGCCACATAGCTGAGCATCATGTAGGTGGTAGGGTGATGGGCGGTGCCGAAGCTCATCTTGGGCTCGATAATCAGCTCGTAGTTGACATCCGTACGATGGGGATGGAAGGGCGCACGTACCCAGACACTCCCGCCATTATACTCAACGAGGACAGCCTGATGACCCTTCTCCCATTCCTCATTCCAGTTCTTGTCGGGCATCTCCGAAAGGTGAAAGGTGAAAGGTGAAAGGTGAAAGTTATCCTGAAGATTCTGCAGCTGACATTTGAGCCAATCCTCGTCAAAAAGGTTGACGGGCACGTATGCCTTGAGGCCGTCCTTTGTCTCCACAAAACTCTCATAGGGGCCCTCGTTGCCGAGGGTGTCCACCAACAAGTCGCGGAGGAGGCCGGTGTCGTCCATCGTGAATGTTACTTCAATGTATTTCATTCTGGTTTAAGGTTTAAGGGTTAAGGTTTAAGGGGGCTGGGTATTCAACTTTTGTCAAAAACAGGCCGCAGGCGGGCATACTCACGCCGGCGGCGCAGCGGTTCTTCTTTTCAATGATTTCACGGAGGCCATCGATGGATAGTTTTCCGCGTCCCACATCGAGAAGTGTGCCAGTCACTGAGCGCACCATGTTGCGGAGGAAGCGATTGCTGCGGATGGTGAAGATCCACTCCTCCCCCACCTCGTCCCAATGGGCTTCGGAGAGGTGGCAAATGTTGGTCTTCACCTGCGTGTGGAGCTTGGCGAAGGAGGTAAAGTCCTGATATTCCATCAGCACGCGAGCCGCCTCGTTCATGAGGTCGATGTCGGGACGGTAATAGATGCGGCAATACTGCCCCTGACGGAACGGCAGGCGGCGGTCGGAGACATGATACTGATACGTGCGCGCGGTGGCGTCAAAGCGTGCATGAGCGTTGTCGGCCACAGGAAAGATGTCGAAGATGGCGATGTCCGGTGGCAACAGATTATTCAGTTTGAAGACAAGATTCTTGCAATCGAACTCAGCGTCAGCGTCGAAGTGGGCATAGAAGTCGCTGGCGTGGACTCCGGTGTCGGTCCTTCCACAACCCACCACAGCAATATGTTGTCTTAGCAATGTCGAGAGAGCCTCTTCGAGCGTCTGCTGGACAGTAGGGAGCGCGGGTTGCTTAATAACCGTTCGCTCCACTTTGGTCGCGATCAGTTGCGTCTGCCAACCGTGGTAACTCGCTCCATTATAGGCCAGATGAATAAAATAGCGTCCCATAATTCAAGGTGCAAATTTACGACTTTTTCCCGACATGGCCAAATTTTTGGTTTAAGGTTTAAGGTTTAAGGGGGCTGGGTATCCAAAAATAAAAAACCTCCCTTATTGGGGAGGTTGTTGGTACCGCATATCAGAGTCGAACTGATGATCTTCTGCGTGAGAGGCAGATGTCCTGGACCACTAGACGAATGCGGCAGTTCTTTGGACACTTTTTCTTTCAAAAGCGAGTGCAAAGATACGAACATTTTAGAGACTGACAAAATATTTTGTGAAAATATTTTACAAATTACTAATTTACAGTAAAATAATTTTTACAAAGAGAGAGTTTATACCCAACAAAAAACTTCCTTGATAAAGTAAGAAGAATCTTTTTTCGTCCCTTCAAGTGAGAAGAAGTATTTGGTTTAAGGTTTAAGGGTTAAGGTTTAAGGGGGCTGGGTATTCAACTTTTTGGTTTATTGTCTATTTTGCAGACGGCAGACAAACTGCGCAGCGAATTATTCAGACTTCAGCCAGTCCTGCAATGCTTTACATTCTTGCAGGAATACTTCTCGGCTCACTATTGTGTGTTTGTGATTGTGGTAGAGTTGTTGCAGGGCGGTGTTGACGGAAGTTGTGACCTCAAGGGTCAAGCGGTAGGGGGCGGCATGGTAGATGGCAATGGATTCATCCTGCGACTCGACGCTGTGGATATCGGCTATTGGCAACGTTTTTTCGGCACGCTCCATCATCGCCTTGTAGTATTCTATCTGCTCCTCGTAGCCACGACTGCGGCTTTTGAGGAACTGCAGCTTGATGTACTCGGTCAGGCTTTCGCCGAGGGCGTAGTCGCGATATTCGAAGAAGATGCCGTCGCCCCACCATTGATGCGCTACCTCGTGCGGAATCCACGAAAAGTCGGGTATCATAGTGTAAACATCATAGAAATAGTGCCCAAAGATAATCATGTCGCGTAGCCCCTGGCACATCACAAACTGCGGGTCGCCAATCTCCACGATGTTCATCGGCTTTGAAGACAAGGAGTCGCCGAAGAAGGAGCAGTAGTAGTTGTAGGAATCCACAAACTCGTTGTAATAGGCGTCGGGATACTGTGTGGTATCGCTTGCAAGGCGGTAGAAATGGAAGGGACGAATGGGTGTGTCAATCACCTTGCAAACGTATTTGTCCTTCGGCAGCAGAACGAGATGAATGTCGAATGAGGGGAGCCATTCTGTGCCTCCGATGATATGGTAGTCGTCCGCCGTGATATGTACCTGTGCCGTCAGCAGCTCACCATTGCGGTGCGGGTACCAGTTACCCTCGCGTCGCAGCACGATGGCTCCATCGGCCGTGCGGTAGTCGGCAAGCGGCAGGGAATAGGCTGTATCGACCTTGATGGGTTGTCCCGAATAGGTGGTGGTGTCGTAAGGGATGAGATAAAAGCCCGATACCCGCAGCGTGTCGCCCTCGATACGGAGGTTGAGGTTGTATTTTCTGTAATCTTTGTAAGTAGGGGTCTGTGCCGAGGTGGTGACCGCAAAAGACAGGAGCGGCAGACATGCTGCGCGGCGGCGCTCGCCGAGAGTCTTCGGCTTGGCGGTACGGATATGCTTGTCGATTGCGGAAAGGGTGCCGTACCAGTCTTTGCCGTAAAGACGATAGTAGGTGTGGTCGTAGAGCGAGGCGTAATCTTCGGCATGGAGGTTGCCACGCTCCACTTCGCGCCAAAGAAGGGCAAAGAACTCTTCATAGTCGCCTTTGGTCAGTTCGTCGGTCATCTTCTGCAACATGGGATAGGCGTGGTTCCATGCGTCGAGTTCATAGCGGTGATAGTTGGCTCCACTGTCGGTCGCCGACCTTTGGTTCTTGCCGTTTCGAAGCAGGGCCTCGAAGTCGGCGCGGCTAGCAAGGGCAGCGGAGAGCACGGCATCGTCCTCGTGGTTGAGGTAGCGCAGGTACTCGTCGCGCAGGTTTGCGTAATCGGCCAGCAGGGGCACGGTGAGCGTGTCGGGCAGCGAGTTGAGCCAGGCGTCCGGCTCGTAGCCGCAGAGCACCATGCGCTCCAGCACCTCATAATGGCTGATGTAGCAGTACTGGTCCCCTACGCACTCGCTGTGCAGAAGGCATTCCAGGTAGTGCTTCAGGTCGCGCACAAAGGGATAGTGGTTCGAGAGTCGTGAGCAGAAGATAGGAATTGCTGCGCAGTAATCGCCTGTAGCCGTGTACGCCACGGCATCCGTCACCCCCACCTGCTTATCTATGGGCAGAAGCGAGAACTGGTCGCCGAGGTAATAGTATCGCACATAGTTGTCCCCCATCTCTGTCAGCGGGGTGTCGCTGTCGAGCCGACCTTGCTCGGTCTCGGTCTTCAGATAACCCTCGATATAATCCTCCAGCGGCGGCATAAGCATTTGCTCACGACGGCGATTGACGTTCTTGATGTCGGCGACTGGGCATTGCCAGACGGTGCGGTTATTCTCGCCGGTGGAAGAGAATTGCGTGCCGTAAAGCTGCGGCAGACCGCGCCCTGTACGCAGACAGTCTTCCAGGTAGGCCAGATTCGAGGGGTCGGCGTTGGTGTCAGCCACCGCTTTACGCATCTGCTTGACGTAGCCATACTGGAACCAGGGGTGCGCATGCTGTGCGATGAGCCAGGCTGCGTGTGCGCCGTAGGCACAGACCCGATCCCATGAGGGGAAACCCAGCGTGTCCACCAGCCATATCAGCCTGGCGAGGTTCACGGAATCCACTTCGTGCATACGTCTCGAAATTCCATCTGGTACAATGTCTCCGCGTAGCTGTAGTCCTTCCTGCCGTGGATGGCCTGCTGGATGGAGTCCAGTTCCGGCCACCAGTCGCAGTCTCTCAAAAACTTGTATTTGTCTGTGTAGTAAAACACCAGCGGGTTCCACCCCTTCCACCTGACCACGCGGAAAGCCAGCCGCTTGAATGTCACCGTGTCGCCGCGCTGCAGGGCATCCTCCATGTTATTCATGTCCAAATAACCCTTCCACTGTTCCGACTGGGCGTTTGCGACAAGCGAAACCGCGATACACACCGCCAACAGGATGATTCTCTTGATTTTTTTCATGTCGAATAGGGGTTTAAAAGTGCTTCAAAACTTGTACGAGGAAAAGGGTGGCAACAAAAACGAGGCAAAGGGTGGCAACAAAAACGAGGCAAAGGGTGGCAACAAAAACGAGGCAAAGGGTAACACCCTTTTTAGTAGTTTTGTTGGGAGCGTATTTATCGTACTGGTTTTCAGTAATGTTTCCATATCAGTTTGTCGACCTCTCAGTGATTCATTGTAAAGCTCTCAGTGATTCAATGTAAAGCTCTCAGTGATTCAATGTAAAGTTCTCAGTGATTCAACGTCACCTTCTCAGCGTTACAAACGGGGCTGTTTCCATCTGCGGGTTTTGATAGTTTGGTGTTGCACATTGGACGCGTTTTTGATAATGGGTATTATTGTTTGCGGTAATGGGTATTGTTGCACGCTGTAATGGGTATTATTGCCGACGGTAATGGTATTGTTGTCGATGGGATTCTTAATGTCCGAAGATGTCAGACTGTTTCAGCAGGCGGACGGTGTGGGTCTTGCCCGATGCGGTGGTTAGGGTGAGTAGGTAGGTAGCTTGGGGGCGGGCGGTGAGGTCGAGGGAGTAACGTCCGTTGCCCTCGGAGGTGAGGCGCACCTGTTCGCGGCGGCCTGTGAGGTCGGTGAGCCAGGCGGTCGAGGCCAGCGGCTCGCCGCCCTGCACCTCGATGGTCACCCTCTGCCGGAATGGGTTGGGATAGGCGACGAGGGTGTTTCCTACTTCCACAAGCGTTATGCCGATGCCGCCACCGTGACCTGTGGAGTCATAGACATAGGGTGTCAGGAAGGCGGTGTCGGTGTAGCGTGCGATGTAGGCGTGGCTGTTCCATGCGGCGTTGACATTGAGGTTGCCGAAGGCGGCGTTTGCGGTAAGGGTGCCGGTAAGCCACAGCGAGCTGTCGTTGAGGAACATGTAGCCTTGTTCGTTGTGGGAGCTGGCCGAGTGGTAGTCTATATACTCGAGCTCGTGGCCGTCGTAGTCCCACACCATCAGCCCCATACCGTAGGGACTGTCGACCTGGGTGTCGTGGAAGAGTATGTTGCATTGGTACAGCACTTGGCAGAAGACGCGGTTGCCGCCTGCCACGAAGGATCCGTTGTGGGACCACCCATATTTGTCGGAGTACAGAAATGTCCTTTCCCAAGGCTCTGTGCCTGTTGAGCGGGCTTTGCCGTACGAGATAAGACTCAGGTCGTCGGCGTCGAGCCTGAGCCAGCAGGCGTTGTTCTTAAGGTTCAATGTGTCGCCCCTGTAGTCCAGCGTGGTGTATTGAGGATCTCTTCCCGACTCTCCGTTCACAAACAGAGTGTTGGTTACGCTGTCGTAATAAGTGCCAAGGAGTCTTACATATCCCGCACAGTATCCATCAGGGCTATATGACGCTGTAACCTGCGCTATCCCCGTCGGTGTCAGCTCTGAGTTATATCGTATCATGCACGAGTACCACTCCATCTCCAGCGTGTCGCTATTCTTCACCCTCCATCTCTCCACGGGGTCTTGTATGCGATCTAAAAGGATATATATATTGTCGTTGGCATCGACATCGATAGAATTCAAATGCATATTTATATTCTCATCATAAGAATAGCGCCAAGTGGAGTCGAAGACATAGGTGCTTGCAATCACGCTGTCCATATGGGGCGACAGTTTTATGATTTGCCAGTTCCACTTGCTGGAGGGTTCCAAAGGGACATCAAGCTGCTTTGTGGCTCCGTCTACAAGCAGACGCATTGTGCTGATGTTGCCCTCCCGGGGCGACCAGACCTGGAGCCCATCAGGACAGGTGTCGCATATCACTCCATAATAATCATTTGTCTGGCGTGCCAATATGATGTTTCCTTCGCTGTCGACATTGAAGGAGACCCTCTCACCTACATTTGTAATCAAGTGGCCGGAGTATTCATCTCTCAACAACGAGCCATCGTTTTTGACGAAGGATGGTATCCAGAAATGCTCTTCGATGAGATTTCCGCTTTCAAGCCCTATAGTGATAAAGGCATAGTAGAGGGCTGGTGACTTGAGGCTGTCGGGCGACTCCGGGAACCTATCGGGGGTGGTCAACAGGGTGTCCATATAGTATACCTCGTTCTTGTCGTGCCAGCTGCTTCCCAAATTGAAGGGGAACCTGAACTCGGCAAACAGCATAAGTGCGGTGTCGCCCACCATCCGCATGGTGTAGACCTCAAAGTCGGTATAGCTGGAATAGAACTCCTTGTGCCACACCAATTGGCCATCGGGAGAGAACTTGGCGACGACGGCGCTACGGTTGCGGTGTGCCGAGAATGGCAGTATGCTTGTATCGTCGTCCCATCGCGCGCTGCCTATGAACTGGCCGAGAATATAGATGTTGCCCTCGCTGTCTATAGCCGAGCCGAATATCTCGTTGGCAGCGGCCCCGTCCTCGTAATCGGGGCCGAAGTAGGATTTCACCCAGTCGAACCGCTGGGCGTGGGCGGTGGATGCCATCATCAGCACAGCCATTGCAAGGACGGCGAGGGATTTGAAGATGTGGTGTGTCATATTGGAGGTGTTTTTGATAATGGGTATTATTGTTTGCGGTAATGGGTATTGTTGCACGCTGTAATGGGTATTATTGCCGACGGTAATGGGTATTGTTGTCGATGGGATTCTTAATATCCGAAGATGTCAGACTGTTTCAGCAGGCGGACGGTGTGGGTCTTGCCCGATGCGGTGGTTAGGGTGAGTAGGTAGGTAGCTTGGGGGCGGGAGGTGAGGTCGAGGCTGTAGCGGCCGGGGCCCTCGGAGGTGAGGCGCACCTGTTCGTGGCGGCCTGTGAGGTCGGTGAGCCAGGCGGTCTCCGCCAAGGTCTCGCTGCTCTCGATGGTGACGTGATGTCGGAAAGGGTTGGGATAAACGTTGATATGTTGATATGTTGATACGTTGTCAATACCAACGGTGTCACCCGTGTAGACGTAAGGGGACATGAATGAGGTGTCGACATATTTGGCAATATACGCCACGCTGTTGCCTGTGGGGGAAAGTGGGGTGCCCGCCAGCGAGAGGTCGAACCGCGAGCCTCCCATGATGTACAGGATGCTGTCGTGCAACGACAGGCAACCTGAGAGGAGGACGCTGGTCGCATCGATGCCGTAGTCGATGAAGTCGATGTAGTTGCCGTCATAGTCGCAGATATAGAGACCTGCACCGAAGCGGTTGGGGGCAATCGAAATGGAGCTGTCGCCGGTTTGTATGTTCTCCTTGTATCCGACGTGTGTTATGATTCTGTTCTTTTGAGCAATGGATTTCAGGATTGAATGTTGCGTCAGGAATGTCGACTGCGACGAGGAGGGGATATATCCGTAGGATTGCAATGCTCCCGTTTGATTGTCAATCCTCACGAACCAGGCACAATTATCCTGAATATCCAACGACTCCTGGCCGAAGAACACCGGGTAGCCATAGTCCTGCGGGATGCGGCCTATCGACCCCAGAATTATTATAGAGTTGGAATCGGGTTCAACAATGCATTGGCAAAATAGGTTGATGGTCATCGACAGGCCCGGTTCGCTACTGCCAATGGTCAGTTGCGTTACGCTTAAAGGCATCAACTCATCATCAAACTTTATCAGCATCCCTTCTGTGTAATTGTCGAGATTGACCGAGAGGGTTGTGTCGCCGGACAACGGCAGTCTTCCCATGTCGGAACTGATGTTGCAAAGGAGTAAAACATGGTTGTCGTTATCGGTAGTAAGTTCACGCGCTGCATAATCCCAATAGCTCCAACTACTGTTGGATTCATCGAATATGTACCGGCAAGCCAACATATCGTTGAAATGAGGAGAGAACTTGAACAATCTGTAATTGTAGGGGCTTGGATGAGAGTGAGGCACATCGAAAAAACGCTGACGACCGTTCACCATAACGACAACCTCACCTATCAACCCGTTTTCCAGATTATAGCACTGCGATTGATATGCGCATGTGTCGCAATGGAGCCACAACGCGTCGGTGGCGAGGTGGCCGAAATAGATGTTGCCCTGGTTATCCACATGGAAATCGCCCGGCTTGAACTGCTGGTTGGCGATATACACCGAGTCGAAACTGTTTCCAGTCTTTCTGTCAAGTGTGATCAGCTTGCCCTTGCTGTCCTTATATGCCATGTGGAGAATGTAATTCTCGGTCAGGTTGCCGTCGAGGTCGAAGACGGAAATCGCCGTCAGGTCGAAGACGGAAATCGCCGTCGATATGCCTGTGGAAGCGAGACTGTCCCTATACAAAAGATAATCTACATTGTCTTTCGTTATCAACGTATCGTAGAAATACAGGTATTCATTGTTCTCTTTGGGCAGGGCGAAGAGGACATTCGCGAAGAGGGCCGTGTCACCAACCAGTTGCAGACCGTAGATTTGCGACGGTTGCCCATTGTTCGCATGAAGTATCTTCCGCCAGACGATATCTCCTTGCGGAGAGATTTTCATGATGCACGAGTTGGCATTCTCGGTTTGTGCGCCATAAGGAGAGAAGGGCAGCAGGTCTTGCCCGTTGACGGAAGCCCCATTGGCGAACTGCCCGGCGACATAAAGGTTGCCCTGCGAATCGGTTACGGAGCTGACGATGTAGTTCCAGTACTTGCCCGACGGCTCCAGGCCGGAATAGGATTTCACCCAGTCGAAATGCTGTGCGCGGACGGCAAATGTGGTCAGCGCCAGGATAGTGAGAATGAGTGTTGTTTTTTTCATTTTGTTTGTTTTTTTCAGTCTAACGAACGAAGTCCCAAAGAGGGCTTTGTTTCTAAGATTCCGAAATGTCATTTTGGGGTCACAGTTTTAACATTATTTAGATTTATTTAACATTTCAGGGATACAAAAAAACGACCCTAAATAGGATCGCAAGAAATTCTTTTTTTTTTGGGGGGGGGCGGCTTAGGACGGCGGTCTTCTAACGGTCCTGTTCGCGGTGGCGGAGGAGGATGTTGCAGGGGTATTTTTTTGAAAGACGGGCGGTGAGCTGCTCAGCGCAGTAGACGGAGCGATGCTGCCCACCGGTGCAACCAAAGGATACCTGAAGGGAGGTGAAGTTACGCTCAAGGTATTTCTCTATACTCTGGCTGACGATGGCTTCCGCATGGGAAAGGAAGTGGTCGACGGCTGGCTCTTTCTGCAAGAACTCGATGACAGGACGATCCTTGCCAGTGTAGGCTTTGTATTGGGGATAGCGGCCGGGGTTGGGAAGTGCACGGCAGTCGAAGATGAATCCGCCGCCGTTGCCTGTGGGGTCGGTGGGGAGGCCCTGCTTGTAGCTGAAGGACTGGACGGTGACGGTTAAAGGTGAAAGAGCATCAACTGTCGGGGACTGCAAATGGGAGACGCTGCAGGCAGCGTCTCTACAGATACGGTTAATCTCCGGAAGGGATATAGACAGCGGATGGTCATGGATGAGGTTCTGGAGGTTGGTGATAGCCAGGGGGATGGACTGAAGGAAGTAGTCCTTACGCTCGAAGAGGCCACGGTAGCCGTAAGCACCGAGGGTCTGAAGGATGCGGACGAGGAGGTAGGCCCAGAAGTGGTCTATCCATTGTCGGCGCTCGTCGCCGCGGATGTTGCGGACATCGAGATAATGGCCCAGCAGATGACGGCGGATGGCTTCGGGGAGATTGCTCTTGGCGCTGTAGAGCAGGGAGGCGACGTCGTACTGCGCGGCACCGCGACGTCCGCCCTGGAAGTCGATGTAGTAGAGAGTGGGTAGTTGATAGTGGGTAGTGGGTAGCGCTTGACCACGACTGCTATCCACTACACACTCCCCACTCCCCACTAACATTATATTTCTTCCTTGGAAGTCGCGATACATGAAATAATTGGTATCGGCAGTGAGGAGGTAGTCGGCAAGGGAGTTGAAGTCGTCCTCAAGGAGTTGCTCATCAAAGGGTATGTGGAGGAGTTTGAGGAAGTGGTACTTGAAGTAGTTGAGGTCCCAAAGGATAGACTGGCGATCGAAATCGGGACGCGGGTAAGCAAGGGAGAAGTCGAGGTCGGCGCCCCCCCGCTGAAGGGCAGCGAGGTCGGCGAGGGCCTGCTTGTAGAAGGCTAGCATCTGGGCGTCGAATCCCCCACCCTGCCGCTGTTTGTCATAGAGGAGGCCATAGAGGGTCTGGTCGCCGAGGTCCTGCTGCAGGTAGTGGCGGCGGTCATCGGCGATGAGGTAGAGTTCGGGGACAGGGAGTCCCTTGGCGTGGAAATGTCGAGCGAAGGCGAAGAAGGCCTCGTTCTCACGGAGGTCATCGGCGATGCAGCCAATGGCAGAGCATACTCCTCCCCCACCCTGCGGGCGGTCCCCCTCCCCTAACTTAGGGGAGGAGCTGGAGAGGCGATAGTAGCGACGAGAGGATCCATTAGCCCCGAGGGCGAGACATTCCGTGCAGGGAATACCCGCCCACTGAGCAAAGAGCTGTTTGAGCTGTTCCATATATTAAAGCAGGCGGGACGCCTGCGTACCCATTCCATATATTAAAGCAGGCGGGACGCCTGCGTACCCATTATTTCTGTTCCTCTTCGGAAGCGGCGGCCTGTTCGGCGGCTTGTTGTTTGCGCACCTCATCGAGCATGTTGCACTTGCCGGTGAAGATAGCGCCGGGCTCAATGGAGAGTTTGTTGATGAGGATATCGCCCTTGACGCGTGCCGAGGAGTGGAGCGAAAGGAGCTCTTTGACAGAGAGGTTACCGTTGACGGTACCAATGATGTTGGCGTTCATACAGAGAACATTGCCGTTGACGACGCCGGAGTCACCGATAACGAGTTTGCCGTTAAGTTGGATGTTACCCTCGAGTTTGCCGTCGAGACGGAAGTCTCCACTTGCAGTGACGTCACCTTTGATGACGGTACCGCTGGTGATGATGTTGATTGAATTGGTGGTTTCTGGTTCCATTGTTCTGGCCATTTTTTTATGTTTTTAAATTAATTAACTTCATATTAAGCAGACAGGGCGCCTGCGTACCCAAGTTACTGTTTGAGATAGTAGCGGTTGAAGAAGAGCAAGTAAGCCGCCACGTCCTTGCGGTTGTAGAATGTGGCATAGTTCTGGGTAGTGATGGGGAAGGCATGGTAGTCGTTGTCGGAGTATTGGCGGAGGGGGCTTTCCTCCTGCTGGAGGTGACGCCAGTAACCCATGGCTTCGTCGAGGGTGAGGAAGCGGTGGACAGTAAGTATCTGTGTTGAGTCGGTGAAGAGTGCAGCATTGACCTTATAGCCTGAATTGGAATAGTAGCGGTTGTTGAATTCACCAAGTTTAAACTGGAGTTCGGTGGCTTTGATGGTGCGGTCGTTGATGACGACGGCGATGAAATATTGCTGGTTCTCGCGGTAGCGGTAGACCTGAGCCTCGGGAGGCAGGGGAGTTTCCTCTTTGGAAGAGGAAGAGGTGGGAGTTGCAACAGGCTGCGTCTCTACAGATGTAACCTGACGGCGGGCGCGGCGCTCGTCGGCAGGGGTGATATCCTCATTGGAAGCGTAGTTGGCAAAAGAGGAGTCGAGGAGGAGGTCGAGCTGTGCCTGTGCGAGGGGCTGGATGCTGTCGGTAGCCGGGAGGGAAGCAAGTTGGCGGAAAAGGTCGATGGCTTCGGCACGATCACCGAGGTGTGCGAGAGACAAGGCTTTCCAATAGCGGAAGCGGTTGACAGCGGGGTTGCCGGGATAGACTTCCTCGGCCTCATCGGCGAGGTTAATGACGGTGGAATAGCGGTGTTCGGCATACTGGTTGTAGAGTTCCTCGTAGTCGGCCTCTATGCGGCGCGAACGTCGGATAAGCTCACGATAGTATTCATTGTCGCGGATAAGGTTGGCGAAGTCACTGTCGGGGAAACCCATGAGGACCATATCGCGGTAGTAGTTGGCCTGCGGGGTGTTGCCCTGTCGGTCGAAGATGCGGTAAAGCATATAGAAGGCCTGGACGATTTCAGAGAAGGAGGTGTAGCCTTCGGTAAGACGAAGATAGTTCTGGAGGGCGCGGGGAATATTGCCAATGCCGTCATAGAAGATGTAGCCCGCATTGAGGAGTGAGATGGAGGTGATGGAGTCGATAGAGTCGAGTTCATGCTGGGTGGTGGGGAGGTCCTTGAGGTAGTAGGCGACACTGTGGGGGTCGTTGGGGTTACCGTATTTGTCGTTGAGGGATGAGGAATTAGAGGCGAGGGATGAGTCTGCAACAGTGGATGTGGTGTCGGAGGTCTCCTCTTCAGCCAGATCGTCCTCCAGGAAATTAATAGTATTTTTGTTGGTGACGCACCAGAGGTCTTCGAGGGTACGCATTCCCCAACGCTGGCGGAAGGTTTCCTTGCCCTTAGAGACGGTTTGTGGGGTGTAAAAGTACCAATCGCCGGAGAGGGTGTTCTGCTGCTGACGGGCATCGGCGAGAAGTTCCTCCATGAGTGCCCGTTCTTTCTCGGCTTCTTCTTTTTTCTTGAGTTCGTCGATTTTGTCGTTGATGAGTTGCAGACGCTCCTGTTCGGGCATAGCAGCAACAGCGAGGAGGCTGTCGCAACGCTCATAGACTCGGGTGTAGGAAGTGAGTTCGGTAAGCATATCGTAGCGGCGGCGTATGTAGTCGTAGTTCGGATAGTCACGCGTGATACACTGCATTGCGGTATCGTAGTAGCGCTGGGCGAGGTCGTAGTTCTCGAAGATTTCATACTGCACTTCGCCCATGCGGAGGGCCGACTGGGCACGCTGAGCCTTATTAACCGTAGCTGCAGCGACAGAGAGTCGGTAATTGTCGCAAGCTTTTTGGGGTTGCTTGACACCGAGGAACATCTCACCCTTGGCAAAATAGATTTGATCGCGGTATTCCTCGTTTTTCTTGTCTTTCAGCATGTCGTCGAGTTGCTTTTCTAGCTTTACGAGCTCGCTCTCGCTGAGCGAATGGGGATCGGCGCAGGAGGCACGGCCAAGTTTGGCGTTGAACTCGAGAACATAAGGGGGACGGTAGTGCAGCACCTCATCATAATATTTTGCAGCGACGGTACGTTTTTCAAGTTTGCGGTAGATTTGAGCCAGGAGGAAGGATAGGCGGGCCTTGGTGTAACGGTCGGAAGAGGCATCGATGGCATAGTGGATATATTCGACAGCCTTCTTGTATTTCTCTTGAGGAACAGTGGCCTCTACCATGGCGCAATAGAGTTTATCGCGCTGGGAGCGGGAGAAGTTGCCATTGCCTAGGTTATTGACGAGTTGGTCGAGGGTAGATTCGGCTTCTTCATAGTGTTTTTCCATGGTCATACAGCGGGCGAGGAGGATAGCACCTTGGTCGCCTGCCGAGGTTCCCTGGAACTGCTGGAGAAGGATGTTGCAGGTATTAGCGGTGGAGATGTAGTCATGCTTGTAGAAGGTGGCATAGGCCGTGAGGAGGTAGCATTCTTTGATGTAGGGCACATGCTCGACGCCTTTGACAAAGATGCTGTGTTTCTTGATGCCTTTAACGCCTTTTTCAATGGCGCGGTCAAATTCGGGATTGAGGCTACGGGCCAAATCGTCGCTGCCGATGTTCTCGGGAGGCAGAAAGCGAGTATAGTCGTCAACGGCTTGGGTACGTAGCTTCTGCTTGCCAGCCTTGAGAGACTCATTGCCGTTCCACCAGACGTTGTAGTGACAGGTGGTGTTGTGATACTGGATATTGGTCCACTTGGCCTTCTCTGTGGAGCAAGAGGTTAGTAGGCTGAGGAAGATAAGGGGAGATAAGAGAAGATAACGGGAGATAAAGGACAATACATCATGTAGACAATTGCCATTGTCCACTATCTTCCGCGAGCGAAGCGAGCTATCTCCTTTTATCTTCATCTATCTCCTTTTATCTCCTTTTATCTTCATCTATCTCCTTTCAATTAAAGTTTAAGGTTTATCCATTTCGTCAGACATTGAAACGGAAGTGCATGATGTCGCCATCCTGGACGACGTAGTCTTTTCCTTCAACAGAGATTTTGCCAGCTTCACGGCATTTGGCCTCACTTCCGAGAGCAACATAGTCTTCATACTTGATTACCTCGGCGCGAATGAAGCCACGCTCGAAGTCGGAGTGGATAATGCCGGCAGTCTGAGGGGCTTTCATTCCCTTACGGAAAGTCCAAGCGCGACATTCTTTGGGACCGGCGGTGAGGAAGGTCTGGAGGTTAAGGAGACGATAAGCGGCCTTGATGAGGCGGTTGACGCCACTTTCCTTGAGCCCGAGATCCTCGAGGAACATCTGTTTCTCCTCATAGGTCTCCAACTCAGCGATATCGGCCTCGATGCCGGCACCGATAATGAGGACTTCTGCATTTTCGTCCTTCACAGCCTCACGTACGGCATCGACATATTTGTTGCCGTTAACCACTGAATTCTCGTCGACGTTACAGACATACAAAACTGGCTTGGAGGTCAAGAGCATCAAGTCTTTAGCCACCTCTGCCTGATTCTCGTCGAGTTCCACCGTCCGTGCGCTCTTTCCGGATAGAAGAGCCTCTTTGTAGAGGTCCATTACCTCTACGAGCTTTTTGGCACGGGCATCGCCGCCGGCCTTGCCTTTCTTGACCTCTTTATCGTATCGGTTCTCGATGGTCTCGAGGTCTTTGAACTGGAGCTCAAGATCAATGGTAAGTTTGTCGCGTACGGGATCGACAGAGCCGTCGACATGGGTGATGTTGTCGTCGTCGAAGCAGCGGAGAACATGGATGATGGCGTCGCAGTTGCGTATGTCGGCCAGGAACTTGTTTCCGAGACCTTCGCCTTTGGAGGCGCCTTTGACGAGACCGGCGATGTCGACGATTTCGACGGTGGCGGGTACGACGGATGCGGGCCGTTCAATTTCCACAAGTTTGGCGAGACGCTCGTCGGGAACGGTGATAACACCAACGTTGGGCTCGATGGTGCAGAAGGGGAAGTTGGCGGCCTGGGCTTTGGCGTTGCTCAAGCAGTTGAAGAGGGTGGACTTACCGACATTGGGAAGTCCTACGATTCCACATTGCAGACTCATAACTCTTTCTCTATTAAGTATTGGTTACGTGTGGTGGAGTTGCGGCAGACGAGTTCGCCAATGAATCCGGCGAGGAACAGCATCACTCCCAGCACAACGAACAGCATCGAGAGGTAGAACCACACACTCTTCGTCAGGGCAATGCGCCCCGTGAGACGCAACATAACAACCACCACCAGTGAGATCATTCCGAAGAGACCCGACATCGTACCCACTGCACCGAAGAAATGCATAGGTTGCTTGCCAAATTTGGACATGAACATGATCGACATAAGGTCAAGGTAGCCATTGATGAAGCGGTTCATGCCGAACTTGGTGACACCGAACTCGCGTTTGCGATGCTGAACGACCTTCTCCCCTATCTTGCCGAAACCAGCCCATTTGGCGATGACTGGGATGAAGCGGTGCATCTCCCCGTAGACCTCAATGCTTTTCACCACATCGTGACGGTAGGCCTTAAGGCCGCAGTTGAAGTCGTGAAGGTAGATACCGCTCATCTTGCGGGTCGTCCAGTTGAAGAACTTCGAAGGAATATTCTTTGCCAGCTTCGAATCGTAGCGCACCTTCTTCCATCCCGACACAAGGTCGTAACCCTCTTCCTTAATCATACGGTACAGTTCAGGGATCTCGTCGGGGCTATCCTGCAGGTCGGCGTCCATGGTGATGACAACGTCTCCCTGCACAGCGTTGAATCCCGTGTTAAGCGCGGCAGATTTGCCGTAGTTGCGACGGAACTTGATACCGCGATAACAGGGATTCTCGGCGTGGAGTCTCTCTATCACTCCCCATGAGCCATCCTTGCTACCATCGTCAACCATCACAACCTCATAACTGAAGCCGTGCTCCCTCATCACCTTGTCAATCCAGTCGGCTAAATGAGGCAACGATTCTGCTTCATTGTATAACGGTACTACAATTGAAATATCCATATTCTTGCTTTTTATATTTATACATTATTAAGTGTTTTCTTCGAGCGCACATCGGATTTCTCGTTTTTGAACAGCAAAGCTGCGACAAAAGCCCCGAACCCTCCAAGGACAGCCAACTTGATGGCCGACTCTATTCCCCACCATGCCGCCCAGTAGTGCGAAGGAGCCGACAAAAGGGCCTCCTCGCCCCTCAACGTACGGGTAAAAAGATCGGTCTGCTCAGGAATGGCATAGGCGAAGAGGAAGAGGCAGACGCCATACAATAGGCTGCCCACCACCGCTGTTCCTAGTCCGAAAAGCATTAGTTCCTTCAACGTGGCCTTCTTTTCCTCCAAGGAGTTGCGGTAAAGCAGAGTGAAAAGGAACACGGCCACAAGCATGATGATGTCACTCATGTAGGCCTCCGGGCTTTCGGCAGGAGACCCCATCAGATAACGAACCATGATGTAGAGTACCAACAAGCCCCCCGTAATCAACCCACAACGGAGGTAGGCCTTCCGGTAATTCCCGTGAATCGTGCTTTTATATCTATGAAAAAATCTCATCTTACGTTCGCTTCAAGTGCTTGTCTTACCTTGTTTTTTATCTCCAACGCCTTCTTCTCTGCAACACCATGATACTTGGGCCTGTAGAGGTCTGCATACAGCACCTTGCCAAGAGAAATCTTGGGGTTGGTGATATCCCCTCTGACATCCACGCCAATCCTCACCAGCAAGGGGCTCTTCAAAAGTTCCAGATGGTAGTTGCAATCCGTCCCCAGCGACTGCACTCCCGAGGCGCAAACCTGATAGTTGCCCATATTCAGCACAAAAGGAAGAATCTCCACCTCTGTACCGAAACCAACATCCATGCAGGTCATCTCCACACTCATGCTGTCAATCCTGATTTTATCGTCTTTCTCTTTCTTGCTCTTAAGCGTCAAGAGCTTGGCAATATCCGAAACTTTCTTGTCGTCCATCACGGTCAAATCTTTACCGGTGATAGCGGCGGCTCCCTTGAGAGAGCTCCACTTGGGCTGATAACGCGCATCCAGGAACATCTCTCCCGCCAAATGGAAATTGGCGTTGCCGTCGAAGACCGACAGCATCGGCACCAGGGTGTCGACAGCCGGAATCATCTCCAGCAGTTCGTGTATCTGAATGTCGAGGAGATGGAAATCGAGGGCATAGAAAAGGTTGTTGGGCCGTGGCGAGCGGTAAAGCGCCGTCAACTGCATGGTGGCGGCCTTGCAGACGAAGCCAATCTGGTCGAGTACCACTTTGCCATCGTTCACCGTCAGCGCACCTGCCACATCGTGCAGGTCATTGCCAAAAGCAATGCTGCGTTTGATATGTGTATGCAACGTCAAATTCACATTTCGCGGTACAATGAAGGGGTTGACCTCGGCTGGCACCTCGTCTTCCTTGCGCATCATCTCCAAACTGTCTTTGTCACTACCCATGCCGCTGAACATGCTCATCATCTGGTCCACATCAGCATAGTCCGATGTAAAGTTCAGGTCACCCTTCAATATAGCCTTGTCGTCCAGCCAGTCCTCAATATTCTCCACCGTGCCATAGAGCTCAAAGTCCGAATGTCCCATCTTCACCTTGGCTGTCCGAATATCCAGACCGGCAGGGTTATACGACATATCAAATTCCGTGATACGCACATTCTCGGGCATCTTGGTCGTATAGAACAATACATTGTCCACCGTAACATTGAAACGTGGATTGTATTGTTTAATGATATTGTGGTTGGTGGAGTCGAAGCGTACCGAACCACCAAGTTTCATCTCACTCAGCAGAACAATGGTAGAATCCATCTTTGCATCGGTTTCGCCAACCTCAATATCGAATACGGCAGCCATCTGCTCCTTCATCAGGTTGTTCACTCCCACCTTAATCGTGGCATTCTCCAAATCAAAGTCCATCTTCTTGCCGTTCACCACGTTTAACTTTCCACTCACTATCTGCACGTCGGCCATCTTTCCTTTCTGTTTGGAAGGCATCTGCAAGGCGATATCCAGATGTTTCGTGGTGGCGTGCAGCGTGTCATAGTCTACGTCGAGGTCTTTCAGTTTCAGTGATCCCGAGGCCTTTACTTTATCGTAATCCTGTTTTTGTAACTGACTCATCCTGCAAGCCACCTTCAAGTCAAGGTCGGCATCACCCTTAGCATCAAACTTCATCCCCTTGGGAACCATTGGTTTGATATCCTCCAGTGGAAGTATTCCCTTAATCTTGGCATCCACCCTCATGTCGCCCAGCAGGTCGTCCACACGGCCATCAATAGCCACATCCGTACCCTGTGTATGAGCTTTCAAACCTTCTATCTTCACCCAACTCTCATTGCTCCTATCCACATGGAACTCAGTCGTCAGCTTGCCCTTAATCTTACTCAGCTTATAGGGTACCATCTTGGGCCAATAAAACGAACCCTTGTCCAACTGCAACATACCCGTCACGGCAGGCATCGTGCTGTCGGTCAGAGCGCCGACAGCATCCAGTGAGAGACTCACCTTGCCGTCCATATCCATTCCCTTGCGGAAAGAGACATACTGCTGCGGAACAATATCCAGCAACGGCTTCACTCGCCACCAGCCTTCGGTCTCCACTCTCATCTCCACATTCATTGGCTGGTTCTCATAAGCTAATCCCAACGAGCCCGCAAGGGCCAAAGAGTAATCATCAATCTTAATCTTCGAGCCCTCGTTCAAACCTATCTTCTTCTCTTTCAGCGACACCATTACATGCGGCAGTTCCACCTTCAGCAAATCCTTCTTCGATGCCTGTAGCTTCTCGTTCACCATCTCGGTCTCACCCACTTTCATCTTCCCTCTTTCCACCCTCATCTCCAAGTCTCCAATCACCTCTTCCATCGTCCCCTTGCCATCCAGTTTCATGACAACATCCTCCAGCACCGTCAGCAATATCTGGTTTCCAAGGCTATCTTTCATGCCACATTCCAATCCTTTGGCACCCAATCGCACATCTGCATCAATATCCTCACCCTTCATAGCGCCATCGGCCTTCAACTCAAGGCCATCCACGTTGGCCATCATCCGGTTAGCAGGCATATCGACAAGCAATTTGGCAACATTAAGTTTCAAGTCGCCGACGATGTCTTTGTCTTTCATGCTGCCCTTCAGCGCCAAACCAAGATTATTCACTGTGGCAAACTTGCCGTCCCGCTTGTCGACAAACCGAGCGTTGAGGTTGTTGACTTTTATCTTCTTCAGGTCTATCAGTTCCGGCAACGCCGCACTGCCAGTATCTTCTTTCTCATTCGGCGGGAAGATATCGAAATTCGATTCTCCATTGCTGCTCATGTAAAGATTGGCCTGGGCATCATCCAATTTCACTTGGTGCACAATCACTTTATTCTCCTTGAGGAATGCCATCACATCGATACCCACCGTCAGGCTGCCAATCTTGGCCAGGGTGTCGTTGTCGGCGCCCTCCATGGGATTGATAATCACCACGTCCTCAATCTTGAGGCCGGCATCAGGAAAGGTTGAAAGCAACGTCAGGTCCACATTGCCGAATTTCGCTTCACAGGTGATGAACTTGTCAGTCAAGCCATTGACAATACTCGTCAGCCTGCTCGGCGTCAACACCAGCCACAATGCCACCACCAACACCACAACCACTAGACCCAGCAATGAGCCCAGCGTAATCCATGTTATCTTCCAGCCTTTCTTTATTTTCATCTTCTCGTAAGATTCATCGTCCTACCATACACATCTTCCCATCTCATCGTGCTCTCATCAATATCCTTGATAGTGAACAACTTCACAATATCGATGCCGCCAAGTTCCCCACTCCCCTTGAACTCCAGCTCCAACTCGTCGCCACCGTTAATTTGCCATGTGAAATCACCGTTGTTCTCGTCCCCCGGCTCAAACTCACCCACATTCACCAAATTCCCTGTGCCGTTGTCATTAAAGGTCCAATGGTAATTCCTGTTGTTATCCTGCGTCCATTCCCCATACAACTGGCTCGGTTTCACATCCAGTCCTTCCTCCTTCCCACAACTCCACACGCACGCGCATGCGCACGCGAAAAAAATAATATGCTTAATCCTTGACCACATACAAATCTTTCAATGTTCTTCCTTGTTCTTCATAATCAAGGCCGTAGCCCACAATAAACTCATTCCCAATTTCCCTCCCAACATAATCCACCGCATAGTCGCCCTGAAAAGCACCGGGCTTGAAAAACAGAGAGCAAATCCTCACACTCCGAGGTTTCAACTTCCACACATCCTTCAGCATCCGCTTCATCGACAAACCCGTGTCCACCACATCCTCCACAATCAGCACATCCTTACCCTTCACCTCCGGCGGAAACGGCAACCCACACCTTACCTCTCCTGTGCTACTCATCCCGCTATACGATGTATACCTCACAAACCTCACCTCGCACGGCATAGTCAACTTCCTCACCAAATCTGTCGCAAACATAAATGCACCCGTCAAAATCGGGCACACTACAACTTCCTTCCCTTCATAGTCCTCGATCACCTTCTCGGCCACCCTACGCACGATGCCATCCAACTCCTCCGCCGACATAAACACTTCAAAATCCCTGTCCTTAATCCTCATTACTCTCCTCCATAACTAAGCGCAAACCGTAAAACTCATACCTCCCCGTCGGCAAGTACCATCCGCGGTCATACACCGTGCATGCCGCCGACGTGCTCCCGTAGTGGCCACCCCTCAGCACTCTGTTCTCCCCCGTCTTCGGCCCACGAGGATTTGTCTGCGCCTCTTTGCCATACTCTTCCACCCAATCCTGGCACCATTCCGCTACATTTCCACCCATGTCATATAGTCCCAACACATTGGGTTTCAACTGTCCTACGGCGTGTGTATGTCCTTCGCCATTCACACAATACCAGCAAAACTCACCCAACTCACCCCGCTCGCACCCCGGAAACGCCGTTGTCCTCGTCCGTCCTCGCGCGGCAAACTCCCACTCTGCCTCTGTAGGCAAGCGGAAATGTTTCCCCGTCAACTGACTCAGCATCATACAGAACCGCTGCGCATCCTCCCACGATACACACTCCACTGGCATACCCTCACCCTTGAACTTCGACGGATTACTGCCCATCACGGCTTCCCACAGGTCCTGCGTAACCTCATATCGGCCAATCCAATAGCCGTCGACAGTCACTCTATGCTCGGGACCCGCCAGCGCATAAGTCAACCTCACACCCTTCGGCGTGGCATTGCTACCCATAGTGAATGTGCCACCCTCCACCCTCACCATCTCAACCCACACATCGTCAGTCACCTTCACTCGCAAAACACTATCCTGCGCTCGCGCAGAAAGAGAGAAAATTAAGAATGAAAAATTAATAATTAAGAACTTGTTTGCGCATTTCGCAAGCATAGAATAACATCCCTTTATTTTGCTGCGGGCCCTCATTCCCAATTCTTAATTCTTAATTCTTAATTTTAATTACTCTTCCCCGTGCTCCTTACTCCACTTCTCAGGATTGAGGCGCCAATTTGCCAAACTCTCCATATCCTCCGGACGAATATAATCATTCTCCTTCGCCACACCAATCAACGTGTCGTAATCCGTCAACGTCCTCAACTCCACATCCTGTTCCGTGAAATTGTCAGCAGCAACCTGCAAACCATACGTGAAAATGGCAGCCATACCCTTCACCACACAACCTTTCTCTCTCAGCGCCTTCACCGCAATCAGAGAACTCTTGCCAGTCGACACTAGGTCTTCAATCACCACCACCGACTGACCGTCATGGATCTCACCCTCAATCTGGTTCGTCAAACCGTGGCTCTTGCTCTCCGAACGCACATACACGAACGGTTTCCCAAGCTCCTGGGCCACCAATGCACCCTGCGCAATACCTCCCGTAGCCACGCCCGCAATCACATCCACGTCGCCCCACGCCTCATTCACAATCTCCACAAAACGCTGACGGATAAACGTACGTATCTCCGGATACGACAATGTCACTCGGTTGTCACAATAAATGGGCGATTTACGCCCCGATGCCCACGTGAAAGGATGCTCATTGTTAAGCTTTACCGCTTTCACTGTCAATAAAAAATCGGCCATCTTTGCGGCCATGTCCTTGTTTGTAATCATGCTGCAAAAATACACACTTTTTTTAATATACTAAAATCTTTTTTTCAACACATCTTTTCAACACATCCCTAAAACACCCCTTTTTCTATCCACCAAACTCCCACTTCACCCCTACCAAATACCTACCATCTCCTTACCAACTCCTACCACAGTAGGAGATAATAGGTCGTTCATTAAGTTAAAATCCGCTGTTTTAACATTTATTAGGAAAGTTTATACATGGTCTTCCTATGGTTTCACCTTCACCTCATTCAATAAAAAACTCACCTTATGTCAAAAAAAATTTTGCTATTTTAACAAAAATGTTTATATTTGTAGGTCGATTTTAACTGGTAAATAAATCAAAAATTACTAAATATGAAGAAATTAACTTTATCTCTCCTTGCTTTGGCATCGCCAATTATGGCTTTCGCCAGTGAAGCAGACCTCGAAATGCCTGCAGGTTTCGCCTCCAATCCCGACGCCTCCATCCTCTATTGGGGCTTCGCCGTCGTCGTTCTCGGCCTCCTCTTCGGCTTCTGGCAGTTCAACAAAGTGCGCAAACTCAAGGCCCACAAGTCGATGCTCGAAATCGGCAACGTCATCTTCAAGACCTGCTCCACCTACCTCAAGCAGCAGGGCAAGTTCCTCCTCCTCCTCTTTGTCTTCATCGGCGCTGCCATTGCACTGTATTTCGGTGTGCTCAGCCACATGAACGCCGGTGCCGTGGTGCTGATTTTGGCCTGGACCGTCATCGGTATCCTCGGCAGCTACAGCGTCGCCTGGTTCGGTGTCCGCATGAACACCTACGCCAATGCACGTATGGCTTTCGCCTCTCTTAGGAGAAAACCCCTCGACCTTTTGAACATCCCGCTGCGCGCCGGTATGTCCATCGGCATCGTCCTCATCTGCGTCGAGCTCGTTCTCATGCTTATCATCCTCCTCTTCATGCCCGAAGACCTTGCCGGCAGCTGCTTCATCGGCTTCGCCATCGGCGAGAGCCTCGGTGCCTCTGCCCTCCGCATCGCCGGTGGTATTTTCACCAAAATCGCCGACATCGGAAGCGACCTCATGAAAGTTGTCTTCAAGATTGGCGAGGATGACCCCCGCAACCCCGGCGTCATCGCCGACTGCACCGGCGACAATGCCGGCGACTCCATTGGACCCACCGCCGACGGCTTCGAAACCTACGGCGTCACAGGCGTTGCCCTTGTCTCCTTCATCCTCCTCGCTGTCCCCGACCCCTCCATGCAGGTCAAACTCCTCGTTTGGATCTTCGTCATGCGCATCCTCGGTATCATCGCCTCCGTCCTCTCCTACTACATTAATGGCGCGATTGCACGTGCGAAATACAAAAATGCCGACGATATCAACTTCGAGAAACCCCTCACCTCGCTGGTTTGGATTACCTCCATCTTGAGCATCATCGGTACCTTCTGCGCCTCTTACCTCATCCTCGGCAATGTCGAAGGCTTGCCCAATCTCTGGCTTGCACTCTCCATCATCATCTCCTGCGGCACCCTCGGTGCTGCCCTCATCCCCGAGTTCACCAAACTCTTCACCTCCCCCACCTCAAAGCACGTCAAGGAAGTCGTCAAAGCCTCTGAGCAGGGCGGCGCCTCGCTGAATATCCTCTCTGGCCTCGTGGCTGGCAACATGGGCGGTTTCTGGACCGGCATCGTCTTCTTCGTCCTCATGCTCATCGCTTACTTCGCTTCCTTCGCCTTCGGCATCGAACCTGTCTTCGGCCCCTACTACTCCATCTTCGCCTTCGGCCTCGTGGCCTTCGGTATGCTCGGCATGGGTCCTGTGACCATCGCTGTCGACTCCTACGGTCCTGTGACCGACAACGCCCAGAGCGTCTACGAACTCTCCCTCATCGAGGATGACGTCGACCGCACCACCAAAGAGGTCGAGAGCGAGTTCGGCTTCAAACCCGACTTCGAGAAAGCCAAATACTATCTAGAAGCCAACGACGGCGCCGGCAACACTTTCAAGGCCACTGCCAAACCCGTGCTTATCGGTACCGCTGTGGTGGGTGCCACTACCATGATTTTCTCCCTCATCCTCATGATTCAGAAGACCCTCGGCATCGAGCCCGCCTCCATCCTCAACCTCCTCAACCCCTACAGCATCCTCGGCTTCATCCTCGGCGGTTGCGTCATCTACTGGTTCACCGGCGCCTCCATGCAAGCTGTCACCACCGGTGCCAACCGTGCTGTGGAATACATCAAGGACAACATCAAACTCGACGCCAACGCCCCCAAGAAGGCCGACATCGCCAAGAGCCAGGAAGTGGTCAAGATTTGCACCAACTATGCCCAGAAAGGCATGATCAACATCTTCATCGCCATCTTCTGCTTCGCCCTCGCCTTCGCCTGCCTCTCCTCGCCCGAGAGCATCGGTGGTCAGAACGCTGTCTGCCTCTTCATCAGCTACCTCATCTCCATCGCCGCCTTCGGTCTCTTCCAGGCCGTCTTCATGGCCAATGCCGGCGGCGCCTGGGACAACGCCAAGAAAGTTGTCGAGGTTGACATGAAAGCCAAAGGCACCGAGCTGCACGACGCCTCTGTCGTGGGCGACACCGTGGGCGACCCCTTCAAGGACACCTCCTCCGTGGCCCTCAACCCCATCATCAAGTTCACCACCCTCTTCGGCGTCCTCGCCATGGAAATCGCCATCAGCGCCAGCTTCCGCAGCCTTGCTCCTTGGTTCGGCGTGGTGTACAAGATGAGAATCAAATAACGGTTAAACGGTTACCTATCCATAAGGCCGGAGGTGAACTCCGGCCTTTTTTTATCCCAATCGTGTCAAGAACACTATAGTAGATTTTGACTGTAATAATACAACTTTTTTTTTACAACATGGGGAAAAAGAACCCGAATATGACCGTGGACATCCTTACTACAAGAATGCTTTTGGAGGATAATGTTTTGTTCCCGAACGGTTGATTTTAACTAAATTTAACAACCATATCAACTACCTGACAACCACCTATCAACACCTACCATGGTAGGAGTTGGTAGGGAGTTGGTACGGCTTTCGTAGGTGCATGGTACGGGAAAGAACTTTATCGGGTACCTCATCGTTTGCCACCGGTGACGGCTTCGGTTACGTTGATGGCAAAGTCGGCCAGCTTCTCATATTGAGCGTAGAGGCTGCTGTAGGCGTTGCCGACTTCATAGCCGTATTGGTTGTGCTTGAGGGCTTCGAGGTGTTCGTTGCGCAGGCGGTCGCGACAGAGGTTGATTTCGTTCTCGGCAGCGTTGGCAGCATCAAGGTCCGCTCGGTCGTAGTCCACGAGGTTGCCATCCATCACCAGCAAGGCGTTCTCTACTAATGCGCTCATCTCAGCGAGGTTGGCGTTTTGTTCGGCACTGAAATGCACAGCGTCGGAGTATTTGTTTTTTCGTGTCAAAGCTATTTGCAGGATGCTGTCACCAATGCTTTCAAGGTTGTCACTGACACGCATCATGGCACTGATGCGCTCGGAGCCATGGGTGCTGATACCTCCGCTGCCGACAGCTGTAAGGAACTTGGTCAATTCCATGTCCATTTGGTCGGTCAGTTGCTCATATCGTTCTATGCGTCCCACCACAGCCTCCATTTCTTTCATGTTGCGCACCGTCCGCAATTCGGGTAGCAGGGCGTACATTCGCAACACCTGCTTGGAGAAGAGTTGCAACTCCTTCTTGGCACTTTGCAGATTGAGTTCTGCGGTACCGACTGGACCACGACTGATGTAGGTAAGACGGTAGGCGTCGCTCTCGGATTCCACCTTCTTTTCTGGCACCATGCGTGTGACAAGCCACACAATCTGCGGCACGAACCAAGACTGCACACCTACGTTCATCACGTTGAACATAGTGTGGAAGAGCGAAAGAGCCATTGGTGCATCGTCGGGGAAGACCGTCTGCACCACTGAGAGGATGGGGTGGAAAAGTATGAGCGTAAGAGTAACACCTATCACATTAAACACAAGGTGTGCCCTTGCGGCACGTTTGCCGTTGATGCCCGCCACCATGGCGGCGATATTGGCCGTGACTGTGGTGCCGATGTTCTCGCCCATCACCAGTGCAACGGCAACATCGAGACCAATCCAGCCGTTGTGAAGCATCAGCAGAGTGATGGCCATCGTCGCCGCAGAAGCTTGCACCACGCAAGTCAGCACCGCACCGATGGCCACGAAGAGAATCACCGACCAGAAACCATAACCGCTTAACGATGCGAGGCCGTGCAGCATCGACGGATAATTGCCGAGGTCAGGCATCGCATTTTGCAGACAACGCATACCGACCAGCAGCAACGCAAGGCCGATAATGGTTTGACCGATGGAATGCATCTTGTCGCGCTTCATGAAAAAGAAGGCAAGGCTGGCAGCGGCAATGCATAGTGGCAAGTCAAAATAGCCAAAGCCGCTACCGAGACCCAGCAGGGTGATAATCCAGGCCGTCACCGTGGTGCCGATATTGGCGCCCATAATGACCGCCACCGCACCACTAAGCGTCAGCAATCCGGCGTTGACGAAACTCACCACCATCACAGTTGTTGCACTCGACGACTGGATGGCAGCCTGTAAGAATACCATTCAACGGTTTGCCCGTCATGCGGCCAAGCACTGCACGCATCTTGCTACCCGCCACCTTCTGCAAGCCCTCGCTCATCATTTTCATGGCGAAAAGAAATACTGCCAACGAACCTGCAAAGTTAATGATAATCAGTAGAATTGTCGTAAAGTCCATATCAGTCTGTACTGTTGATTTGACGCAACAAAAATACAAACAGATTGTTTCAAAATTGTTACGAAAAGGTTAAGTTTTTGTTAAGTTTTCATTTCAGGCATTTTATGACCGGCTGCATGTGTGCGTCTACTGCCAAACTTGACATGATTCGCTGTTGGAAAAAGAGGTCGACTGGCCGTGAAATGTTAAAAAATAGGGAAGTGAATAAAAAAAATGCGATGCATGGATATTTTTTCGTATCTTTGCAGCGCGATTTAATAAAAGTTAAAGGTTATAGGTTATGGGTTATAGACGCTTGCTCAGCCTTGTAAAGCGGCCGCCCTCAATAACCACTAACCCATAACCACTAAACATTTAATAAATGGAACTGAAAGGTAAAATATCCCAGATCATTGGTGCCGTGGTGGACGTAACTTTCCCTGACGGCGAAGCCCTTCCCGACATTTACACCGCCCTCAGCGTCAAACGCCCCGATGGTATCGAAATTATCCTCGAATGCCAGCAGGACATCGGAGAGAACACCATGCGCTGCATCGCTATGGACTCCACCGACGGCCTCGAGCGCGGCATGGAAGTCGTCTCCCTCGGCGGTCCCATCTCCATGCCTGTAGGTGAGAACATCAACGGTCGTCTCTTCAACGTCATCGGCAACACCATCGATGGCCTCCCAGCCCCCAAAACTGAGAAGCGCTACGCCATCCACCGTGACCCGCCCAAGTTCGAGAACCTCTCCACCAGCCAGGAAATCCTCTACACCGGCATCAAGGTCATCGACCTCATCCAGCCCTTCCTCAAGGGGGGTAAGATTGGTCTCTTCGGCGGCGCTGGTGTGGGTAAGACCGTGCTGATCCAGGAACTCATTAACAATATCGCCAAGAAATACTCCGGCATGAGCGTCTTCACCGGTGTCGGCGAGCGTACCCGTGAGGGTAACGACCTGCTGCGCGAGATGATCGAGGCCGGCGTCATCAAATATGGCGACGAGTTCAAAAAGAGTATGGAAGAGGGCAGCTGGGACCTGAGCAAGATTGACCCCGAGGCCCTCAAGGAGTCGAAGTGCACCATGGTCTTCGGCCAGATGAACGAGACCCCCGGCGCCCGTGCCCGCGTGGCCCTCGCTGGCCTCACCCTCGCCGAATATTACCGTGACGGCGACGAGAAAACCGGCGGTCGCGACATCCTGCTCTTTATCGACAATATCTTCCGTTTCACCCAGGCCGGTTCCGAGGTCAGCGCACTGCTGGGTCGTATGCCCTCCGCCGTGGGTTACCAGCCCACGCTGGCAACCGAGATGGGTATGATGCAGGAACGCATCACCTCCACCAAACGCGGTTCCATCACCTCTGTGCAAGCTGTCTACGTCCCCGCCGACGACCTCACCGACCCCGCTCCCGCCACCACCTTCGCTCACCTCGACGCCCAGACCGTGCTCTCGCGTAAGATCACTGAGCTCGGCATCTACCCCGCCGTCGACCCCCTGGAGTCCACCTCGCGCATCCTCTCGCCCGACGTGGTCGGCGAAGAGCACTACGAGACGGCCCAGCGCGTGAAGCAGATGCTCCAGCGCTACAACGAACTGCAGGACATCATCGCCATCCTCGGTATGGAGGAACTCGGCGAGCAGGACAAGCTCGTCGTCTCGCGCGCCCGTCGCGTCCAGCGTTTCCTCTCGCAGCCCTTCTTCGTGGCCGAGGCCTTCACCGGCTTGCAGGGACGCTTCGTCAACATCGAAGACACCATCAAGGGTTTCAAAATGATCCTCAACGGCGACGTCGACTACCTGCCCGAGCAGGCCTTCCTCATGGTCGGCACCATCGAGGAAGCCATCGAGAAAGGCGAAAAGATTTTGGCTGAAACGAAATAATGTTTAATGTTTAACGGTTAACGTGGCTGCCGCCCATTAAACCCATTAGACCCATTAAACCCATTAGACTTTATGAAGATCAAAATCACCAAACCCGACAGCACCCTCTTTGAGGGCGAAGCCAAGCTAGTGCAACTGCCTGGCACAGGAGGCTCTTTCGAGATACTGGAGAACCACGCCCCCATCGTCTCGGCTCTCGCTGCCGGTGATATACGCATTGTTTTGTCCGACAATAGTGAGCAGACCTTCGCTGTTCGCGGAGGCGTCGCCAAAGGACAGCAAAACGAATTGATGCTCCTTGTGCAATAGAAATTGAAAAAAAATATTCTTGCCATACTCGTCCTCTTCCTCGCAGCCTGCTCCGGCAACCGTCACGAGGACAAGATGATATTCCGCTACAATGAGAGTGCCGGCATCGCCACCCTCGACCCCGCTTTCGCCAAAGACCAAAGCATCATCTGGCCCTGCCGCCAACTGTACAACGGCTTGATAGAACTGGATACCGCCTTGCAGATTCAACCTTGCATTGCAAAACGCTGGGTTATCAGTCCTGACGGCCTCACCTACTATTTCACCCTTCGAGACGACGTCTTTTTTCACAAAAGCCCTCTTTTCGGCACTCCCGACAGCACAAGACGTGTGACAGCGGAGGATTTTGTTTACAGCTTCGGCCGCATCACCGACCCTGCGGTGGTCTCCCCTGGAGCATGGATATTCTCCGACGTTGCGAGTACCGAGGCCCCCAATGACTCAACTTTCATTGTCCGTCTCAAGGAGCCCTTCGCTCCTTTCCTTTCCCTGCTGGGAATGGTCTATTGCTCTGTGGTGCCGCACGAGGTGGTGGAACACTATGGCAAGGAATTTCGTTCGCATCCCTGTGGCACGGGGCCTTTCAAGTTTCAATACTGGAAAGAGGGCGTGAAATTGGTATTGAGAAAAAATCCCATTTATTTCGAGAAAGGCCTCCCCTATCTCGACGCCGTAGCCATTACCTTCATCGTCGACCGGCAAACCGTATTCCTGGAGTTCGTCAAGGGCAACCTCGACTTCATGAACTCCCTTGATGCCAGCTACAAAGATGAGATCCTGACTTTGGATGGTCAGTTAAAGGAGAAATATGCAGACCGCATCGATATGGTCTCCACTCCCTACCTCAATACTGAGTACCTGGGGTTCAATATGGAAGAAAAAAACAGCGTTTTGCGTGACCGCCGGTTGCGTCAGGCCATCAATCTCGGCTTCGACAGGAGAAAGATGATGCGCTATCTGCGCAACAATATCGGAGCCCCCGGCGTCGGCGGATTCATTCCCAAGGGGCTTCCCGGCTACAGCGATTGCGGCTATGAGTACAACCCAGAACAAGCGCGTCATCTCATCGACGAAGTGAAGAAGGAGCACGGTAGCCTACCGAAACTAAAACTATCCACCACGGCCAACTATCTGGATCTCTGCAAATATATCCAGCAACAGCTGGGTCTGCTCGGACTTGATATCCAAGTGGACGTCAATCCACCAGCCGCCCTCCGCGAGCAGATAGCCCAGGGCAAGGTGGAATGGTTCCGGGGGTCGTGGGTGGCCGACTATCCCGATGCCGAGAACTACCTCTCGCTCTTCTATGGCCCCAACCGTACACCCGCAGGCCCCAACTACACACGATTCGACAATCCCAAGGTTTCAAAACTCTACAATCAGGCGCGCAGCTGCACCGATCCCGTTCGGCGTACACAACTCTATCACACCATCGATAGCCTCGTCATGCAGGAAGCGCCTGTCATGGTGCTATACTATGACCAGATACTCCATTTCACACACAAGAATGTCAGTGGGTTGCGCAGCAATGCGATGAACAATCTGGATTTACGCTTCGTCAAAATTCTTTAACTCCACCACTCCCTCGGGGCCAAGCACCGCATAATTGCGGTTGTGGAGCCAGTCTCCGACGTTGACATAGGTACATCCACTGCCGAGGTCGCGTACCAGCGGCGTATGACGGTGACCGAAGACACAATAGTCAAAATGTTCTTTCTCAAGTCTCTGCTTGCAGTAGATGACGATACCCTCGCGGTCGTCACCGAGGTAGTGGAGCATGTCTTTCTTGCCATGCTTGCGCTTGTTGCCTTCGCTCCAGCGGTGGGCAATACCGAAGGTAAAAGCCGAAGGAAGCATCTTGAAAAGCTTGTGGCAAAAACGGCTGCGGAAGAAGATGCGCACAAAGTCGAACCACCGGTCGGTATGACCAAGACCGTCACCGTGACCGATGAGGAAACGCTTGCCGTAGAGTTCCATCTCCACAGGGTCATCATGAACGATGGCGCCAAACTCTTCGGTCAGGTAGTCGAATACCCACATGTCGTGATTGCCGATGAAGAAATGAATCTCCACGCCACTATCGGCCAGTTCGGCCAGCTTGCCCAGCAAACGCACATGGCCACGGGGCACCAGATATTTGTAAGTGAACCAAAAATCAAAAATATCACCTAGCAGCATCAGAGTCTTGCACTCTGCTTTAATGCTGTCGAGCAATCGGCAGAGCTGCAACTCGCGTGAACGCGAGTTGCAGCCACTACCCAAGTGTGAATCGGTTATGAAATAGATTTTATCCCTTATCTCAGCCATGTTCTAGGATTTTGGGATGAGGTGCTCTTCCAAAGCTGGAAGGAGAACTCGGCGGAGCCGTCGCTGTTGGTGTAGACGGTGCCGAGGTTCTGTCCAGTGGTAACCTTCTTGCCCTCACTGACGGTGACAGTGCCCATGTTGGCATAGACGGTCATGTATTCACCGTGGCGAACAATGATACCCTTGGTGCCGTTGGGGCAGGTGAAGACTCGGGTGACAGTGCCATTGAAGACGCTCTTCACGGCGGCGCCCCCGTCACACAGGAGGTCGATGCCGTTGTTCATGTTCTGTCCGCCGGAGGAGTGGGTGTAGCGGCCGTATTCGCGCGACACTTTCTTGTAGCTCACGGGCCACGGGAGACGGCCCTTGTTGGAGGCGAAGTCGTTGCTCAGCGCCACTTCGGCGGTGCTGGGGGCCGTGGTGGTGGAGGAAACGGTCTTACCTTTGCTGCCTGCTGCCACTTCCTTGTTCTGTGCGGAACGGGCTTTGGCAATCTCTTCGTTGATGATGCGCTGGATTTGTTGCTGGAGCTCGCGTTTCTGCTTTTCCTTCTGAGCTATCTGGTTCTGCAGTTTTTTTTCTTTCTGCTTGCTGTCCTTCAAGCTTTTCTGCTGCGCTTTCTGCTCGTGGGCAAGCTCGGCTTTCTGGCGCTGCTGTTGTTCAAGGAGACCCTGCTGCTCGCGCTGCTGGCGCTTGAGTTCGAGGCCTGCGTCGTTGAGTTCGCGCTCTTTCTGCCTGATGGCCATAGCCTGACGGCGGCGGTAGCGACTGTAGTCGCGGAAATACTTGGTGCGAAGGTAGGCGTAGTTGTAGTTTTTTGTGTCGAGCATCATCGAGAGGCGGTCGAGGCTGCCACGTTCACGGTAGAGTGCACGGACCACCTTGCCATACTCAATCTTCATGCTGTCGACCTGTCCGCGCATGAGGGCGATGCTGTCCTCAGTCTGCGTCATGCGGATGTTCAGCAGGTTGATTTGTCCGTTGAGGTTGTTGATGAGTTTTGTGCGCTCGGCAATTTTCTTCTCGAGGAGGCGCAGTTGCTGCTGGCCGGCCTTGCTGTTCTTCTTGGCCTTTGCCAGGTCGTTGTTGAGTTTTTTTATTTCTTGCTCAACCTTGGCCTTGTCGCTCTCGAGCTGTTTTTTGCTTTGAGCCGATGCTGCTGGCGGCACAGCCGCCAGCAGCATAAGCACAAGACTACCAATTAAGAATCTTCTTGAAGTCATATTCTTCGGGGTTGGCCACATACTTCTTCGCGGCCTCGTAGTCGGCGGGAGTGATGTAGTCCATGATGTCGTTGACGTAGCTCTGCACCTTGTTGCTATTGACATTGACCAGGCGCGGCGGAATCTTGCCGGTGGCGGGGTCCTGCAGGTCTTTGAGGTACAGCGGGCTGACGTTGCCCTGCTGGTCGACATACACCATGCAGCCGGTGCAGCCCTGGTTGAAGAGAGTGTGCACGCCCATACCCATCAGCGAGCAGTAGGTGAGGTCGAAAGCGATGGGGGTATGGCAGCGGATCTCGTAGCCGACCTCCACGGGACGCGTCTTCACCTTCAGGCCAATCTCTTTGGCTTTGCGCTCCAGCAGGTCGTTGAAGATGTGGGCCTTGGAGACCTTACCCAGCTCAGGATGGCCATGCTCGTCATAGCTGAAGTGGATGCCGGAGTTCTTGATCTCCTCGTCGCTCAGCGAGTGGAACACGCCCTCGGAAATCATGGCGGCGCCATAGTTGATGCCCATGAGCTTGCGCTTGATGATGCAGGAGACGACCATATTGATAATCTTATCGACGGTGATCTCGGTCTTGTTGAAGAACTCGGGGATGATGACCATGGGATAGTGGCAGGCGCCGGCGATGCCGAGGGCGAGGTGGCCGGCGGAGCGGCCCATGGCGCTGACCACGAACCAGTTCTCGCTGGTACGGGCATCCTCCATGACGGCGGTAGCCAGCACGCAGCCCTGGGCTTTGGCGCTGTTGTAGCCGAAGGTGGGGCTGCTGTTGGGCAGCGGCAGGTCGTTGTCAATGGTCTTGGGGACGTGGATATTGGCGATGGGATAGTGCTTGTCGGCTAGAAACTTGGCGATGCGGTTGGCCGTGCTGGCGGTATCGTCGCCACCGACGGTGACGAGGAGCTTAATCTCATTGTCGGTGAAGAGCTTGAGGTTGAAGCGCTGCTCGAAATCCTCGGGCGTAGGTTTGAAGCGGCTCATCTTGAGGATGCTGCCGCCCTTATTGAAGATCTCGTCGGCGGTAAGGAAGTCGAGGTCCTGCATGCGGGGCTTGTCGGTGAACAGGGCGCTGTAGCCGCCATGGAGACCGATGACGCGATAGCCGTCGCGGAGGAAGGTTTTGGCCACCGAGGCCACCACTGTGTTCATTCCCGGGGCGGGGCCGCCGCCCGTAAGTATTGCTATGCTCTTCATAATACATATGTTTTAAAATAAAATGCAAAAATACAAAACAATCTCCAACCGGCAAAATATTTTTTTCAACAGACGTTATTTTTTTAACCAAAAATTAACAAAAAACGATACCGTTTTTTTCACAAAAAACACCTCATTGAGGCCATTTCGTTCAAAATCATGCAACAATCGTAACATCAACCCATTACAGACATATCATCTCCTACCGTGGTAGGAGTTGGTAGGGAGTTGGTAAGGCGTTGGTAGGGAGATTGTGGCTATTGTTTCGGGGGTAGAAGATTTAACATTTGGCGTTTGTCTTTTTTTTTATTTTTGTAAAGACGCGGCAGGCCACTTTTGCGGAGAGGTGGCAGGCCACGTCTCTACTAATTAACATTATTTAGAATTAAGCGAGGCATTTTTTTCGTATCTTTGCATTTCGTTTTTTAAGAATATTTAGTTTGTATGAAAGCTAATAAGATAATCATATTCACACTGTTGACGATGGTCGGCGGACAATGGACGGAGGCCCGAAGTCAAGAGGTGCTGACTCTGGACACCTGTCGGGTGCGGGCATTGAGGGCGAACGCGGGGCTGAAGCGTGCGGAGGTGAAGAAGAAGGAGACCGAGGCGTTAGAGAAGGTGGCGCTGTGGCAGATGCTTCCGAAGGTGAGCGCCAACGGCACCTACAACTGGATGGAGAAGAGCACGAACCTGCTGAGCGACGAGCAGAAAGACCGTCTGAACCATTTGAGCGGGGTGGTGCAGGAGGATCTCTCGGCATCCATCCGGCAGGAGTTCGGCGGGTTGCCGATCATTGGCGATGCGATTGCCAACGGACTGATTAACATCCTTTCGGGCTCGACCCTTTCGACGAATATCGACAATGTGGGCCACCGCATCACTGAAGCCCTGGAGACGGACACGAGGAACGTGGTGGCCGGTACGGTGACGGTGACGCAACCGGTGTTCATGGGTGGCAAACTGCTGGCGCTGCACAAGATGGCATCGCTGGCCAACGAACTGAGCGGCGTGGAGTATGACCGAGAGAAAGAGGCGATGCTGATAGCCGTTGACGAGGCCTACTGGCAGGTGGTGAGCGTGAAGCACAAGAAAGAGCTGGCGGAGCAGTATGCCGCTTTGCTGGACACGCTGAACAGCGATGTGGAGGAGATGATGAGGGCGGAAGTTGCCACGAAGGGCGACCTCACCAAGGTGAGGGTGAAGTTGAACGAGGCGCAGATGAGCCTGACGAAGGCGACGAACGGCCTGGCGCTGGCGAAAATGCTGCTGGCCCAACGTTGCGGGATGCCGCTGGACAGCGAGTATGATGTGGCTGACCATAACATTCTGAATAATCAGGATATTCAAAATAATCAGAGTATTGACATGAACACTGTGTGGGCGAAACGCAAGGAGATGCGGATGCTGAGGATCAGCGACAGCGTGGCGCTGCAGGGGGTAAGGATAGCACGGAGCACATTTATGCCCAATGTGGCGGTGACGGGAGGTTACCTGGTGAGCAACCCCAACCTATTCAATGGCTTCTCCAATGAGTTCGGCGGCACGTTCTTTGCCGGCGTGGTGGTGAATGTTCCAATCCTTCACGGAGGCAGTTTCTACTCGCTGAAGGCCGCGAAGGCGAAGCGTGAGGAGGTGAAGTGGCAGATGGAGGAGGCCAAGGAGATGATAGAGCTGCAGGTGAACAAGGTGCGCTACGAGCTGGAGCTGGCCTACAAGAAGATGGCGCAAGCACAGAGCGACCTTGAGAATGCGGAGGAGAACCTGAAGTTGGCCGACGAGAGCTTCGCCGCCGGCATGTGCAGCAGCAGTGACCTGATGGGAGCACAAACAGCCTGGCTGAAGGCTAAAGGAGAGGTGCTGGACGCAGAGATCGAGATTGAGATGGGAAAGGTGTATTTGAAACAGGCGCTGGGGAATTAAAAATTAAAAATTAAGAATTAAGAATTTAGTATAATGAAAGAGAACAGCAAATCGTTGTTAACGGGTCTGGCCGTGATTATTGCGGCGGTGGGTATCGTGGCTCTGGTGGGTCTCTTCGCCATCCATCCGCAGAAGGAGCTTATCACCGGCGAAGCCGACGCCACGGAATACCGCGTGAGCAATATGGTTCCGGGTCATGTGGATACCATCTACGTGAAAGAGGGCGACTATGTGAAGAAGGGAGACACGCTGGCCCACATCGCTTCGAAGCAGGTGGCCGCCAAGATGCAGCAGGCCACGGCCGTGAAGAGTGCCGCCAGCGCCCAGAGCCGCAAGGCCAAGGTGGGGGCCCGCGACCAGCAGAAGCAGATGGCCTATCAGGTGTGGCAGAAAGCCAAAGCCGCTGTGGAGGTCTACCGCAAGAGCTACGAGCGTGTGAAAGGACTTTACGAGAAGGGTGTGGTGAGCGCTCAGAAGTTCGACGAGGTGGAGGCCCAATACAAGGTGGCGCAGGCCGACTGTGCCGCTGCCGAGCAGCAATACCTGATGGCCGAAGAGGGAGCCCGTCGCGAGGATATCGATGCGGCAGCAGCCCTCGTGAACCAGGCCGGCGGCGCCGTGGCCGAGGTGCAGAGCTACCTCGACGACAGCTACCTCATAGCCCCCAGCGACGGCGAGGTGGTGGAAATATTCGCCAAACTGGGCGACCTCATCGGCACCGGCAGCCCCGTGATGAGCATCCTCAACAGGGACGACAGCTGGATGTTCTTCGCCGTGCGCGAGGACCTTCTGGGCGACATGCGCACCGGCGACACCATCGAGGTGCGCCTGCCGGCCCTGGGCAAGGAGACCCACCCCTGCCAAGTGCGCAAGGTGCAGGCCATGGCAAGCTACGCCACCTGGCGTGCCACCAAGACCAACGGCCAGTACGATGTGAAAAGCTTCGACGTGAAAGCCGTGCCGCTGGAGCACATCGACGGCCTCCGTCCCGGCATGACCGCAATAATCGAAAACTGAGTTGAAAAAAAGCAACAGCATATTAAGGGTATTCCAACGCGAATGCCGGCGGGTCATCAACCAGCCGCGCTACCTGGTCATCCTCACCCTGGGGGCGGTGCTGACGTTCATCATCTTCGCCACCATGACCGGCGAGGGGCAGCCGCAGCGACTGCCGGTGGGAGTGGTGGACCTTGACGGCAGCTACCTCTCGCGGCGCATCTGCCACGAGCTCGACGCCACCTCGGGGGTGCAGGTCCACGCCGTCTACAACAGCCACATCGAGGCCCGCCGCGCCATGCAGCGGGGCGAGCTATTCGCCTTCTACGAGATTCCCAAGGGAACCTACAACGAGGTGCTGCAGTTCAAAGCCCCCCGGATGGTGCTCTACACCAACCAGGCCTACCTGCTGGCAGGCACCCTGAGCTACAAACAGCTGGCCACCATGGGCATGCTGGCCACGGGTGCCGTGCAGCGCGAGGTGCTGAGGAAAAAGGGCTTCACGGAAGACCAGATTATGGGGCTCATCCAGCCCGTGGCCTTCGAGACACACAACATAAGCAACCCCTGGATCAACTACGGCATCTACCTCATGACCACCCTCATCCCCGCCGTCTTCGCCTTCATCGCCCTGATGCACACAGGCTACGCCATCTCTACCGAGCGGCGGCAGAAGTCCATCAAACGGTGGATGCAGAAAGCCCGCGGCAACAGCCTCTATGCCGTGTTGGGAAAGATGCTCCCCTACACCCTGTGGTACTCGCTGCTGGCGCTGATAGCCAACCTCGTCATGTTCGGCTTCATGGGCTTCCCCATGGAGGGCAGCTGGCTGCTGATGGTGCTGAGCACCATTCTCCTCATCTTCTCTGCCCAGTGTGCCGGCGCCTTCATCAGCTGTTGCCTCAACGACCCCTCGCTGGCCATGAGCGTCTGCACGCTCTACAGCGCCATGAGTTTCTCGCTGAGCGGCTTTTCCTATCCCATCGAGAGCATGCCGCTCTTCTTCCAGGCCTTCTGCCTGCTCTATCCCATAAGACACTATTTCCTCAACTACCGCGAGGTGGCCATCTACGGCAACGGCTTCGACCAATGCTGGCCGCAGTTCTGTGCCTTCCTGGCCTTCGGCATCCTGCTCCTCCTCGGAGCCTGGATGCTCCATTGGCAAACACGTAAAAACACCGCGCAATGAACAAACTGAGACTAAACCTTTACGACATCTGGGAGGTGCTCAGCGCCGAGGTGCGCCGCGTCTTTTCCGACCCTACGGTGCTCCTCATCTTCTTCATTGCCCCCCTGCTCTACCCCCTCATTTTCTGCTACATGTACCGCACAGAGAATGTGCAGAACCTGCCGGTGGCCATTGTCGACGAAGCGGTGTGCAACGAGAGCAAGCGCTTCATCCACAAACTCGACGCCACGCCGGAGATAACCATAGCCTACAAATGCTGCACCATGGCCGAGGCCGAGACCCTGCTGAGAAACAACAAGATTCATGCCATATTCTACTTCCCGAAGGACTTCTCGCAACGGCTGGCCACGCTGCGCACGGCGCACGTAGGCGTCTTTGCCGACATGAGCTCGTTCTACTACTACAAGGCGGCGCTGCTGGGCTCCAACGCGGTGCTCATCGACGAGATGCACACCATAGAGCTGGAGCGCTACAGCATGGAAGGCCTCACCGGCGAGGCGGCACGCATACAGATGCAACCCGTGTCGCACGAGGAGGTCACAGCCTTCAATCCCACGGGAGGCTACGGCAGTTTCTTCCTGCCGGCGCTGTTCGTCCTGGTCATCCACCAGACGCTCTTCCTGGGCATCTGCCTCCTGGGCGGCGACGCCAGAGAAAACAAGCGCTCGCTGCAGATCATCCCTGCCCGCCTGCGCACACGCTCCATCCACCGTGTGACCATCGGCCGCGCCCTTTGCTACCTGCTCATCTACACGCCCATCTGCGTGATGACCATGTGGTTCATCCCGTGGTGGTTCCAACTGCCGCAGCTAGGCAATCTCTACAGCATACTCATCTTCCTCTTGCCCTTCCTGCTGGCGGTCATCTTCTTCGCCATGACGATGGGCAACATCTTCGTGAGGCAGAAACTCAGTCCCATGCTGTGCTTTGCCTTCTTCAGCCTCGTGCTTTTCTTCCTGACGGGCATGGTGTGGCCGCAATGCAGCATGCCGAAGATATGGCTGTGGTTCAGCTACATATTCCCCTCGACGCCGGGCGTGCAAGGGTTCATCAAGGTCTCCTCCATGGGAGCGTCGCTGGCCGACGTGAGACATGAGTACCTGACCCTGTGGATACAGGCCGGCATCTACTTCGTCACCGCCTGCTTCTCCCTCCGCTTCATCAAACGCTACAAAGTCTTTAATGCCATATAAATATGATCAACATCGTCATCTTCGGTGCCCCCGGCGCCGGCAAAGGTACCCAGGCACAGCTCCTGGCCGAGAAATACGACTTCCTGCACATCTCCACCGGTGACCTGCTGCGTCAGGAGGTAGCCCTCCAGACCCCTCTGGGTCGACGGGCCAAAACCATCATGAACCGTGGTGACCTGGTGGGCGACGATATCGTGGTGTCGCTCCTCGGACGTGCGCTGGAGCTGCGCTCCACCCTACCCGACCCCGATGCCGCTCTCGACCCGTGGGATGTAGAGCGCAACGGCAAGCCCCACCGTCCCGAGGGCTGCATCATCGACGGTTTCCCCCGCACCGTCTCGCAGGCACAGACGCTGGAGTTCCTCTTCGGCAAGCTGAAGCGCAAGATCGACTGTGTGGTGGCCATCGAGGTGCCGCGTGACGAGTTGGTGAAGCGCATCCACGAGCGTGCCGCCATCAGCGGCCGTGCCGACGATACCGAAGATGTCATCCGTCACCGTATCGAGCTCTACGACCAGCAGACCACCCCGGTGCTCGACTACTACCGTGTCTCGGGCCTTTTGGTGACTGTCGATGGCAGCGGCGAGATAGCCGAAACCAACGGCCGCATCTGCAAAACGTTAGAGATGGTTATGAACCTGAAAGCCAAACGATAGAATTACTCCGTTTGGGTAGCAGGCTTCTTAATCAATACCGAAAGCATCACACTCACCACCAAAATTCCGATAATAACAGCCAGCGAGGCCAGCGTAGGTATGTGCCAGCCGAAGAACTCGCCGCCAATCATCTTCACCCCGATGAACGTCAGCAGCGCTCCCAATCCGTAGTGCAGCAGCCAGAAACGGTCGGCCACGTCACTCAGCAGGAAGAACAGCGAGCGGAGACCCATGATGGCGAAAATATTGGAGGTATAGACAATCACAGGATTCTTCGTCACCGAAAACACCGCAGGGATGGAGTCCACAGCGAAGATAATGTCCGAGAACTCAATCACCAGCAGCACCAGGAACAGCGGCGTCATCTTGCCAAGATGGAAGAAATCGTGCCCGTGACTCTCGCGCGTCACCGGGAAATGCTTCGAAGCGAACTTCACAACGGGGTGGTTCTCTGTATCCACCTGCTCGTCTCCTTTGTCCAAGAACATCTTAATACCGCTATAGATGAGTATAGCTCCGAAAATGGCAAGTAGCCACGAGAATTCCGTCACCAAAGCACCCAGCGCGAAGATAAAGATGAATCTCAATACGATAGCGCCGAAGATGCCCCAAAACAGCACACGGTGGTAGTACTCCTTCTTGATGCCGAAGGAGACGAAAATCATAATCATCACGAAGATATTGTCAATCGAGAGGCTCTCCTCGAGGAAATAGCCGGCCAGGAACTCCTCCATCATCTCCTTGCGGTAGGCTGCCAAATCAGTCACTCCCTCTGCCGGCGGCATCATCCAGTCGCCGAAGAAGTAGACCAACACAGCAAAACCCATCGCCAGGGAGACCCATATGCCCGTCCACATGGCGGCCTCCTTCACGCTCACCACCTTGTCCTTCTTGTGGAAGACAAAAAGGTCGAGCATCAGCATCACCACCACGAAGACCATGAACATCCCGAAAAACAAACCGTTCATATACAATATTTTTCCGTTTTCAAAGTTATCTAAATGTTATAATTAACGATAACTATGCCCAAATATTGCGACCTATTCATAACTTTTTTAAAGATTGGCACTTTCACCATCGGGGGTGGCTACGCCATGATACCCCTCATCCAGCGTGAGGTGGTCACGCGGCGCGGCTGGCTCACCGACACCGAGATGCTCGACGCCATCGCCCTCTCGCAAACCATGCCCGGCATCCTCGCCGCCAACATTGCCTCCATCGTCGGCCAGCGCCTCCGCGGCCTGCGTGGCGCCCTCGTCGCCGTCCTTGGCAACATTCTCATGCCCATCCTCTTCATCATCCTCATTGCCGCCGTCTTCCGGCAGTTCAAGGACATCCCTGCCGTCCAACACATCTTCATGGGCATCCGCCCCGCCGTAGTGGCACTCATCGCCGCACCTGTCTTCACCCTTGCCCGCAAAGCCGGGGTGACGCTCCGCACCGTCTGGATTCCCATCCTTGCCGCACTCCTCATCTCCCTCTTTGGCGTCAGCCCCGTCCTCGTCATCCTCATCGCCCTCGCCGCCGGCTGGACATACTCAAAGTTAATAGATAAATGATTCTACTCGAGCTCTTCATCACCTTCCTCATCATCGGTCTCTTCACCTTCGGTGGAGGCTATTCGATGATCGCCCTCATCCAGAGTGCCGTCGTCGAAGAGCACGGCTGGCTCACCGCGCAGGAGTTCGCTGACATTCTGGCCATCAGCCAGATCACCCCCGGTCCCGTAGGTATCAACACCGCCACCTATGCCGGCTACTCCGCCGTCATCGCCGAGGGTTACCCCACCGCCGTAGCCGTCGCCGGTGCCCTCATCGCCTCCCTTGCCGTCCTCATCCTCCCCATGACGCTCATCCTCATCGTCGGCCGTTGGCTCCTCGCCCACAAAGACCAGGCACCCTTCTCCCGACTTTTCCCCATCCTGCGGCTCACCGTCGTGGGCCTCATCGCCGCCGCCGCGCTCCAGCTCGCACCGGACGCCTTCGCCAACGCGTCCTCCGGCCCCACGCTCACCATCCTCGACACCGACATCTCCATCGTCTCGCTCCTCATTTTCTTCGTCGTCTTCACCCTCTCCGTCATCCCCAGGAAACAATTCCATACTGCCACCCTCGACCTACAGCTCCTGAAATCCCCCATCACCCTCATCATCCTCTCTGGCCTCGCCGGGCTCCTCATCTATGGGTTCTGACGTGTCCCTCACAGTTCGCGCCAGGACTTGAAGCCGATGCCCAGCATGACGACGCCGCGCTGGCCGCCGTGGGCGGCATAATCGTCGTCGGAGCCCTTGAGCCCCAGGAGGTTGAACTCGAAATTGTCGCGAAAACTGAGGCTGAGAAAGAAATTACGGGTGACGAAATACTTGGCCTGGAGCATGGCGCTGATGCCGGAAGCGCCGGAGAAAAATATCTTGGACTGACCGTTGCGGCTGCCCGTCACCTCGTTGCCGGCGTTGTCGACCACGTACAAATCGCCGCTGAAGCCACTTAAGCTGTAAAAGAAAAGGCCTGCTGCCGCCTGCAACTCGATATCTAGGGTAGGCCAATAGGCAAACGACCACCGGGCGTCCACGCCCATATCGAACCATGTGACGTCGTGGCGGATGTTTTTCGCGCTATGCGATTCCTTTTTGTCGAAATCGAATTTCTCGGCGAGGAAACTGAGCTCAATCTGCGCTCCCCACGAAAAACGGTCGTTGATTTTCTTGTCGCCCTCAAAGCGGAACGACAGCGCAAGCCCCGGGTCGGTGGACAAGCCGCTCACATTTTCACCCATCTTCTGCTGTACCAGGCTGAAATCGGTTCCCGCGCTGAAGACATAGCTTTTGTTTCCGTACCACGGAGTGTAATAGATAAGCTGGGCACTGCCCACCGACGCCACAGCCATGAGCGTCAAGATGATAAACACTTTTTTCATCATGTATCTTTTCCCAAAATTATTCTTTTTTAAACATCTTCTTATTCGATAACGCCGACATCGTTTTTATATTGTTCGCAGAAAAAAATCCATTCCGTACACGTTAATAATCAATAGATTTAAGGTATCAAGTCTTACAGAAGTCTTTGTCATGTCTTTACCAACGGCTTCCCATCGCCTTCGACGGTAGGCGATGATATGTCGGTGGAGAGGCGGCGATGAGGAGATTTAACTTTTTTTTAACAGTGTGTCCGCTCAAATCGGCTTATATTATATACGTCGACGTTTTTTTTTGGCGGATCGATTTTATCGGTCGGCGAATTTCGCGAAACGGCGAATGATGCTGTCGGCGAATTATGCGAATTAAGCGAAGTGGGCAGTGTCTTTGGAGCCCACCCCGTCCCCTTCGGGGCCACCCCTCCCAGGAGGGGATGGCTGCCGCTGAGGATTGATTTTGACGGATTTTAACTGCGTGGCCCATCCCCTCCTGGGAGGGGGCAAGGGTGGGAAAAAATCGCATTATTCGCCGAATATAATTAATTTGCATAATTCGCCGACAGAAAATGAGGTTTAACACATTAACAGATAAGCAGATGGCAAAACAAAGTTATGGAATTCTAGATGGTTTCCGCGGGACGGTGGGGCCGGTGATCGGCTACCAGTGGCGCGGGAAGTGGTGCCTCAGGGCACGGCCACGGCGGGTACACAACCCGCAGACGGAGGCACAGCAGGAGCACCGCATGCTGTTCCGCGACATGGTGCAGCTGGCGGGGCGCATGAAGCATGCGCTGCGTCTGGGGCTGCGCTCGGCATCGCTGGAGGAGCAGATAACGGAGTGCAACCTCTTTGTGAAGATGAACAAGGAGCGCTTCACGTCACAGGGCGTGGACTACAAGGCGTTGGAAATCAGCCGTGGGCCAGTGGCGCCGGTGGCCTTTGTCGAGGCTGCTGTGGGCGACGACAATGTGCTGCGCACGCGCTTCGAGAGGAATCCCCTGCACCTGCGCGCCGACGGCGACGACCGGGTCTTCATCTACGCCTACTGCCCCGCGCTCCAAGAAGGGTGTCTCTCGGCCGGCGTATGCCGTCGCAGCAGACGGCTCGACATGGCGCTGCCCGACGAATGGGCCGGGCTGGAGGTGGCGTTCTACGCCTTCGTGCAGGACTTCAAGCTGCAGACGTCGGACACCATCTATCTGGACGATAGCGCGATGGAGGCCGACGAGATGCCGGAAGACCCCGAACCCGCAACGGCAGGAGGAACGCCGACCTGTCAGGAAGGGGAGTCTGGCGGGACGACAGCCTGCAGGCCGGACTTCACAGCACCCAGCTGAAGCCTGTATACCAGCGTGTTGCACAAAAATTAAAAAAGTGTTAATAAAAAGTTTTCATAATACGGATTTTTTTTATTATCTTTGCACTTGATTTTTGATAATAAATATTAATACCATAATACAATGAGCAACAAAAAGTATACGTTGGTAATCAACCCCGGTGCCACATCGACCAAAGCCGCCATCTACGAGGGCGAGAACGAAGTTTTCACCGAGAACCTCTCCCACCCCATTGAGGAGATCCAGAAGTTCCACGAAGTAGCGGACCAGTTTGAGTACCGCAAGACCGCTATCCTCGACATGGTGAAGCGCCACGGCGTGAGCACCGACGAGATTGCCGTCGTTATGGGCCGCGGCGGCCTGACCCGCCCCTGCGAGAGCGGCTGCTACCGCGTGAACGACCTGATGAAGGAGGAGTGCCATGCCGGTATTCAGGGCAAGCACGCCTGCAACCTCGGAGCCCTCATCAGCGACGCTATCGCCAAGGAAATCGGCCTCGACGCCGCCTATATCGCCGACCCCGGCATCGTGGACGAGCGTCCCGAGTATGCCAAGATCAGCGGCCACCCCGTCTTCGACCTCGACCCCTCGCGCGAGGGTGTCATCTGGCACTGCCTGAACCAGAAGATGACCGGCAAGCTCTATGCCCGCGAGCTCGGCAAGCACTATGAGGACCTGAACCTCATCATCGCCCACATGGGCGGTGGCGTGAGCGTGGGCGTGCATAAACACGGTCGCTGCGTGGAGGTCAACCGTGCCCTCTGCGGCCTCGGTGCCTTCTCCCCCACCCGTTGTGGCAGCATCAACGCCTCGAAACTCATCGAAGTGGCCTGCAGCGGCAAATATGACGAAGCCAAACTGAAGAAGATGGTCACCGCCGAAGGTGGTTTCGTGGCCTACCTGGGCACCAACGACGCCTACGAGGTGGAGAAGAAAGCCCTCGCCGGCGACGAGAAATGCCAGCTCCTGGTCGAGGCCTTCACCTATCAGGTCTCCATGGAAATCAGCCGCCTGGCCGCTGTGGTCAACGGCAAGGTCGACGCCATCATCCTCACCGGCGGCATCGCCTACAGCAAACCCTGGATGGCCATGATCGAGGAGCGTGTGGGCTGGATTGCCCCCGTGAAGATCTACAAGGGTGAAAACGAGATGCTCGCCCTCGCCATCTGCGGCAAGGAAGTGCTCGACGGCGTGCAGGTGAAAGAATACAAATAATAAGTAGTCAAGTAGACAGTAGTCAAGTAGTTAAGTAGGATGAAGAAAACATTTTTATTTTTGGCAGTGTGCGCCTTGATGGGTACTGCCAACGCACAGGGTATTGAGTTGAAGACCTTCAACGATTCAGCCTCCTACGCCATCGGACGCGACATTTTCCGCAACTGGGAGCAGCAGCAACTGGGCATCAACGCCCGTGTAGCCGGTCAGGCCCTCATCGACGCTGCCAATGCCAAGAGCCGCCTGAACGATCAGGAAGCATTCCCGCTGTTGCAGCGTTTCCAGCAGGAATTTGAGATCCGCAACAACCCCGTTGCTCGTGAGAACATCGAAAAGGGCGAGAAATACATGCGCGAAATCAGCAACAACAAGAGTGTCTACACCACCAAGAGCGGTCTGAAATACCGCCGCATGAAAGAGGGCAACGGCAAACACCCCGTGGCCACCGACAAGGTGAAGGTGCACTACACCGGCAAGCTCATCGACGGCACCACCTTCGACAGCAGTGTAGATCGCGGCGCTCCTATTACCTTCCCGCTCAACCAGGTCATTCCCGGCTGGACCGAAGGCCTGCAGCTGATGGACGAGGGCTCGAAGTACATGCTTTATATCCCCTACAACCTCGGCTATGGTACCCGCGACATGGGCAACATTCCTGCCGGATCGACCCTTGTCTTCGAAGTGGAGCTGCTCGAAATCAATCCCAAAGAATAAAAAGTGAGCAACACTTTCGGAAACCGATTCAGATTGACCACCTACGGCGAGTCCCACGGACTCGCCGTAGGTGGCATTATAGACGGCTGTCCAGCGAGACAGCAGCTCGACATGGAGGCCATCCGTACCGACTTGGCGCGGCGCCGAAACGGTGCCGCGCGCCAGGAAGAGGACGAGGTGGAATGGATGTCAGGGCTCAAGGACGGCATCACCCTGGGAACCCCTATTGCATTCTGCATCAGGAACAAGAACACCCGTCCGGAGGACTACGACATGCTGGTCGACTGCTATCGTCCTGGCCATGCCGACTACACCTGGCAGCAGAAATACGGCATCCACGACCACCGCGGAGGTGGCCGCGCGTCGGCACGCGAGACCGTAGCCCGCGTGGTGGCCGGCGCCGTCGCCAAACAGGTGATAGCCCCGGTGGAGATTCATGCTGAGGTTGCCGAACTGGGAGCCGAGAACGATGGCGATACCCGCGGCGGTATCGTCAGTTGCCGCATCACCGGTTTGCCTGCCGGTGTTGGCGACCCCGTGTTCGAAAAGCTCAACGCTCGCCTGGCACAAGCCATGATGACCATTCCCTCGGCCATGGGCTTTGAGATGGGTGTCGGATTTGCCGCTGCAGCCATGAAAGGCAGCGAATATATCGACCGCTGGAATGCCGACGGAAGTACAAAGACCAATCATTGTGGCGGTGTGCAGGGAGGCATCAGCAACGGCATGCCGGTGGAGTTCCGCGTGGCATTCCATCCAGTACCCACCCTTCCCCAACCCGTGGAATGCCTCACCAGGGACGGCAAGCTGCGCACCCTCACCATCGGCGGACGCCACGACCGCTGCCAGGTGCTGCGCGCCACCGTCATCGTCGAAGCTATGGCAGCATTGGTGATAGCCGATTTTTTAGTTTAAGTTAGTAGTTTTAATCAATAATTTGTTATGAAGAAGATTGGTTTAATGGGGTTAATGGGTCTGATGGGCCTGATGTTCATTGGCTGCAAGCACGATGGCTTCACCATTGAAGGAACCCTCGAAGGCGGGGCCAATAAAACGTTGTGGCTGGAAGAGATAGCTCCCGAGGGGCCCATGTTTATCGACTCCATCCATATGGATGCCGACGGCCATTTCAAGTACCGCTACAACCCACCCTACCGGAGCCTTTACAACCTTCATTCCTCAGAAGGTAACTATATCGTGACCCTGCCGGACAAAGGCGAGGTTATTGAGGTGACAGGTAAATATGAGAACCTTTCCCTTACCTACAAAGTGACTGGCTCGCCTGAAAGCATCCTGCTCTGGCAGTTGCAGCAATACACCAACGATGGATCGAAGATTCTCTACACCTTGGTAGACTCGGTGAACAGCTACAACGCCCAACTGTCCGCCGGGACTATCGACCAAAAAACCTTTGACGCACTGAAGGCGGCCACCGATTCGGTCTACCACGCTGCTTTTGTGGAACAACAGGAGTATGTGTGTCGCTTTGTGGAGGAGAACGCTGGGTCGCTTTCGACACTGATAGCCCTCTACAAGCCTTTCAACAATCGTGCCCTGATTGACCCGCGCGACCCCTCCAGCATCGACTACTACGACATGGTGCTCAATGGACTGGAGGAGAAACTTCCCGACAATCCCCACACGATACATTTCAAAAACACCACGGAACACCTGCGCAGCGCGCTGGCGCGGCAACAGGAGAATGAATAAAAGAAATCCCGAAGCGAATGCTTCGGGATCTTTTTTAATAGATATTTTCCTGCACCTCGTATTTGCACTGGAACCGACGTTCATACTCTTCGATGAGCATGGGTCGGAAGTCGGGATGCGCGATGCGGATGAGGTCTTCGGCACGGTGCTTGAGGGTGCGGCCCTTGAGACGCGCGATACCGTATTCGGTGACGAGGTAATTGACATCGTTGCGCGTGGTGCTGACAGCCGAGCCGGGAGTAAGGAACGGCTTGATGCGCGAGATGGTGCCGCCTGCGGCAGTGGAAGGCATGGCGATGATACTCTTGCCTTCGCGGGCCATGGAGGCTCCGCGCACAAAGTCAATCTGGCCACCGATGCCGCTGTACTGACGCATGCCGATGGTTTCACTGGCCACCTGTCCCATGAGGTCGACCTCGAGACAGGAGTTGATGGAGACCATGCGATACTGCTGGGCGATGACAATGGGATCGTTAGTGTAGTCGACCGGATAAAGCTCGATATCTTCGTTGCCATCGACAAAATCATACAGTTCGCGGGAGCCCATGATGAAGGTAGCCACGACCTTACCTTTGTGAATGGTCTTACGGCTGCCGTTGATGACGCCTTTCTTCATGAGTTCGGCCACACCGTCGGAGAACATCTCGGAATGGATACCAAGGTCATTCTTGTCGCCCAGTTCGGCGAGGACGGCATTGGGGATGGCACCGATACCGAGCTGGAGTGTGGTACCGTCGGTCACCAGCGAGGCGCAATGGCGGCCAATGGCCTGTTCCACCTCGGAGGGGGCGTCGCTATGCAATTCAGGAAGAGCATAGGCACAAGGGATGATGTGATCGATTTGCGAGACATGAATCATGTTGTCGCCACCGACAAAGGGCATCATCTCGTTGGTCTCGATGATGACGGAGCGGGCGCGACGGATGGCGGCGAGGGCATAGTCGCAGCTGACACCGAGGGAGCAATAACCCTCCTCGTTGGGCGGCGTGGCCTGGAAAATGGCCACTTCGCAGGGAATCTCGTCGCCAATCATCTCGGGGACATCGTGGAAATAAGCAGGGAAAAAGTCACCTTCCAAGTGGTTGACAGTATCACGCGAGTTACCGCTGAGGAAGTTGCTGACGTGGCGGAAATGGCCATAGCAGCGGGGATGGAGCAGGGGATTGTCGCCAAGGGTGGTCATGTGGAAAATGAGGACGTCATTGTAATCCTCGCAATGGTCAGCCATAGCCTGAGGCACCACACGTGGAACAGCAGCGGCGTGGCCCATGACGACGCAGTCTCCGTCATGAATATCCTTGATGGCCTCCTCGGGAGTGGATACTTTTCTCTTATATTCTTCTTTCCAGTTCATCATTTTTCAGTATATTTTTTGGATGGTAAAGAATTCAATATATTGTATCTATGTTTGTTGCACTAATTGCACCGCAAACTAATTCGATGCAAATATACTGATTATTTTTCACATAACAAAACTATAAACAAAAAAAGCGGGCATCGAAAATGATGCCCGCTTGGTGTTAAAAAAAGCTTTACTCAGCCCAGACGGCCTGCAGATTGCGGTCGCCATAGGCATCGTCAATCTTGCTGATAGTGGGCCAGTACTTCTCGCAGTGGGGCTGCGGGAAGGCGGCTTTCTGACGGCTGTACGGGAGGTTCCACTCGTCAGCGCAGACCACCTGCATGGTGTGAGGTGCGTTGGCGATGGGGTTGTTCTTCTCGTCGCTCTTGCCGGTCATAATATCGTCGATCTCCTGACGGATAGCAATCATAGCATCGCAGAAGCGGTCCATCTCGCTCAGCGGCTCGCTCTCGGTGGGCTCCACCATGAGTGTGTTGTGCACCGGGAAGGCCACGGTGGGAGCGTGGAAGCCATAGTCCATCAGACGTTTGGCGATGTCACCCACACCGACCTTGAGGCTGAACTCGTTGAAGTCGACAATCATCTCGTGACCGCACATACCGTTGCGGTTGGTGTAGAGAATCTTGTAGTACTTCTGCAGACGGGCACGGAGGTAGTTGGCGTTGAGGATAGCATGTTTGGTGACATCCGTCAGACCCTCGCCACCGAGCATCAGCAGGTAGCCGTAGGTGATGGGCAGGAGGTAGGCGCTGCCGTAGGGGGCTGCCGCCATGGTGTTGCCCTTCTTGCCACCGACCTCAACCACGGGATGCGTGGGCAGGAAGTCGACCAGCTTCTGACTGACGCAGATGGGGCCGACACCGGGGCCGCCGCCGCCGTGAGGCATAGCGAAGGTCTTGTGGAGGTTGAGGTGGCACACGTCGGCACCCATGTGACCGGGGCTGGTGAGGCCCACCTGGGCGTTCATGTTGGCACCGTCCATATAGACGAGGGCGCCCACGCTGTGGATAATATTGATGATGTCGAGGATGCCCTCTTCGAAGGCACCGTGGGTCGACGGATAGGTAATCATCAGGCAGCTGAGGGTGTCCTTATACTGCTCGGCTTTGGCCTTCAGGTCGTCAATATCGACATCGCCCTTGTCGTTGCACTTCACCACGACCACCGTCATGCCGGCCTTAGCGGCAGAGGCGGGGTTGGTACCATGAGCGGAGGCGGGGATGAGGCAGACGTTGCGCTGCGGCTGACCGTTGGCGATATGATAGTTGCGGATAACGGTGAGGCCACTGTACTCGCCAAAGGCACCCGAGTTGGGCTGCAGCGAGCAACCTGCAAAGCCGGTAACCACAGAGAGCCAGTTCTCGATATCCTTGATCATCTCGAGGTAACCCTGAGCCTGGTCAGCGGGCACGAAGGGGTGCATGCCGGCGAACTTGCTCCAGCTGAGTGGCATCATCTCGGCAGCGGCATTGAGCTTCATGGTGCAGGAGCCCAGCGGAATCATGGCGCGGTTGAGACTGAGGTCTTTTTCCTCAAGCATCTTGATGTAGCGCATCATGGAAGTCTCGTCGTGGAAGCGGTTGAAGATCTTCTGGGTGAGGAAAGCACCGTTGCGCTTCAGCTCGGCGGGAATGGCCTCGTCGGCGAACTTGCAGCAGCAGCCTTTGCACTCAAGAGCAGCGGCTTTCTTGCCGGCAGCTTCGGCCAAGCAGGCCACGATGGCGTCGAGGTCGCACTTTTCGGTGGTCTCGTCGATGGAGATACCGATGCACTCGTCGCAGATATAGCGGAAGTTAATCTCGTGCTTCAGGGCCACTTCGCGCACTTTGGCGGTGGGCACGGGGCACTGGAGGGCGAGGGTATCGAAGTAGACACGGTTGTGCTGCTTGTAGCCGTACTGCTCGAGTTCCTGAGCCAGACGGTGGGCGCGAGCGCAGATACGGACGGCGATCTCTTTAATACCTTCGGGACCGTGCCAGATGGCATAGAAGCCGCTCATATTGGCCACGAGGGCTGCGGAGGTGCAGATATTCGAGGTGGCTTTGTCGCGTTTGATGTGCTGCTCACGCATACCGAGGGCCATACGGAGGGCGGGATTGCCCTTGGCGTCAACGCTCCAACCGATGATACGGCCGGGGAAGGCACGTTTGAAGGTCTCGGTGAAGGCAAAGAAGCCAGCATGAGGACCACCAAAGCCCATGGGCAGGCCGAAGCGCTGGGCGTTACCCACGGCACAGTCGGCACCCATCTCGCCGGGAGTCTTCATCAGGGCCAGCGCCATCAGGTCGGTAGCCATGCAGACGAAGATGCCCTTCTCGTGGCATTTGCTGATGAAGCCCGTCCAATCCTGAGCCTCACCAAACTGATTAGGATACTGCACGAAGGCGGCGAAGTAGCTGCCGTCGAGCTCGGTCTGAGCGGCCTTGCCGGTGACGATCTCGATACCGCGGGGAGCGGCATTGGTCTGCATCACGGCCAGCGTCTGGGGCAGGATGCCCTCGTCGACGAACACCTTGCAGATGCCGTCCTTCACAGCCTGACGGCTGCGGCTGTTGTAGAACATAATCATAGCCTCGCCGGCGGCGGTGGCCTCGTCGAGCAGACAGGCGTTGCTCAGCGGCATGCCGGTCATGCTGGCAATCATGGTCTGATAGTTCATCAGGGCTTCGAGACGACCCTGCGAAATCTCCGTCTGGTACGGGGTGTAGGAGGTGTACCAGCCGGGGTTCTCAAAGACATTACGCATGATGACGGCGGGAGTGATGGTGCCGTAGTAGCCCATACCGATGTAGCTCTTGTACATCTTGTTCTTCTGGGCCAGCGAGCGCACATGGTTGAGGAACTGGAACTCGCTCATGCCTTCGGGCAGGGGCATAGGCTCTTTGAGACGGATGGCAGCGGGCACAGCCTTCTCGATGAGCTCGTCCATAGATTTCACACCGATAACGTCGAGCATCTTCTGCTCCTCGGCGGGATTGGAAACGCCATTATGGCGTGTTACAAAACTATTATTATTCATAAATATATATATTATTTATTTCTTTATTTTCAATCCAAAACATAAGTCGACATGATAGTCGAATTTCACATTGCCAACATAAAGAACCGGCAGCGAATGACACGCTTGATGGTCTCCACGCGGACATAATATGTTCCCGTTGGGTAGCGGTGCATCTTGACATTTCCCTTACGTCCATCGCCCATATAGATGCACGAACCTTCACTATTATATACCGATACGGAAACAACCTCTTCCTCTCGTGGGAAGTTCCATTTCAAACTCTTTTTGTTGGAGTCAAAAGTGAGTTCCTTATAATCATTGATAGATACTGTCTCCTCCACGAAGTCGACCGTGTCGTGATTCACCTTGTAGCCCTCGGCATAGACTGTATCAATCCGATAAACTGTATCGTGAATAGCTATGGTATTGGTACTGCTGGTCTTGGCTGTAAGAGTGATATTGTCGTCCATCACAAAAACGCGCGGATTATCAGTATTACCATCACTCCATCCAATAAAACTATACCCTACAGCACAAACCGCCATGAGGTTGACGGTATCGCCATAAGCATAGTTTCCATTACCGACAATCACTCCCGCAACCTGATTGTCCAGCGTGGCATTGACTGTGAAACGGCACTGGCCTGACGAAGCAAAGGGGGCATAGGCCTGCCACTGCTCGTTTCGCAGATAACGCTCCTTACTCACACAGGGAACACTAAAGGTAACCTGACCAGAGAGGTCGGAGAAAGTCGTGGTGGCAATCTCTGGAGGAATATAGGTGTTCAGCGTGACACGTTTCATCCCTATACAGTGATAGAAAGCCCTCTCCCCTATTGTTTTCACCGAGTTTCCGATGGTGACCGCCTTGAGAGCATGGCACTGATGGAACGCACATTCACCAACTGTCGCCACCTGGTCGGGAATTACCAGATTGCCCGATAAGCTACTACAATAGGCAAAAGCATAACTGCCTATGTATTTCAGCGATTCGGGAAGTGTCGATATACTCTTGATGGCATCGACTCCACAGAAGGCATAGTCGGGAATCCGGGTAACACCTTCGTCGATAATCACTCTCTTTAAATTACGGCAGTTGCCAAATACAGTGGAACTCATCGCCCCACCCATAAACTCACAATTCTCGGCTTGAAAACGGACTTCGGGCAAGTTGGCGCAACCATAAAAGGCTGAGTTTCCAATCGACTTGACATTCCGACCGATGGTAACCCGTTCGTTAAGACCACTACATCCATTAAAGGCATAGGCCTCTATGTGCTCTATCGTCGCCGGCATCATCACCATGATGAGGTCGGTACAACCGGAGAAAGCTCCAGCGCCAATAGCTGTCACAGTGTACATTATCCCATCATGGCGAACCTCCATGGGTATGGACAAAGCACCCGAGGGCTTACTGTTCCCCGTATAATAGTCGCGACCTTCCGAATTATTGGGAGGGACAACCATGACCTCTCGTTTATTCGCATCCGTAATACTGAAATAGAGGGTATTTCCATTGGCCAGTTGGAGGGAGAAGTCCTGTGCCTTCAGGGTGTGGAAAGTAGGAAAAAGGAAAGCCATGCTGACACATGCCAGCATAACTTTCCTGATTTTTTTCCAAAATACCACTTTCATCTTAACCTTTTTCACTCGATTAAGGTTTACGGTTTAAGGTTTAAGGTTTACGGTTTAAGGTTTAAGGTTTACGGTTTACGGTTTACGGTTTAAGGTTTAAGGTTTTAGGGCCGGCGGCGACGAGAGCCTTGCCGGCTTCGTTGTGGGTGAACTTGACGAAGTTCTTGACGAAGCGGTCGGCGAGGTCGCGGGCCTTTTCGTCCCACACCTTGGCGTCGGCATAGGTGTCGCGCGGGTCGAGAATCTTCGGGTCAACGCCGGGCAGCGAAGTGGGCACCTCGAAGTCGAAGTAAGGAATCTTCTTGGTTTCGGCCTTGAGGATGCTGCCGTCGAGGATAGCGTCGATGATTCCACGGGTGTCCTTAATGGAGATGCGCTTGCCGGTACCGTTCCAGCCGGTGTTGACGAGATAGGCCTTGGCGCCGCTCTTCTCCATGCGCTTCACCAGCTCCTCGGCGTACTTGGTGGGGTGCAGCTCGAGGAAGGCCTGGCCGAAGCAGGCGCTGAAGGTGGGGGTGGGCTCGGTGATACCGCGCTCGGTGCCGGCCAGCTTGGCGGTGAAACCGCTCAGGAAGTAGTATTTGCACTGGTCGGGCGTAAGGATGGAGACGGGAGGCAGCACGCCAAAGGCGTCGGCGGAAAGGAAGATGACGTTCTCGGCGGCGGGGCCGGCGCTCTTACCGTGCACGGGCTGGACAATCTTCCCGATATGGTCGATGGGATAGCTCACACGGGTGTTCTCGGTGACGCTTTTGTCCTTGAAGTCAATCTTGCCGTCTTTATCGACAGTAACATTCTCCAGCAGGGCGTTGCGACGGATGGCGTTGTAGATGTCGGGCTCGCTTTCCTTGTCGAGATTGATGACCTTGGCGTAGCAGCCGCCCTCGAAGTTGAAGACGCCCTCGTCGTCCCAGCCGTGCTCGTCGTCGCCGATGAGGAGGCGCTTGGGGTCGGTGCTGAGGGTGGTCTTGCCGGTGCCGCTGAGGCCGAAGAAGATGGCGGTGTGCTCACCCTTGAGGTCGGTGTTGGCGGAGCAGTGCATGGCGGCGATGCCCTGCAGGGGGAGGTAGTAGTTCATCATGCTGAACATGCCCTTCTTCATCTCGCCGCCGTACCAGGTGTTGAGGATGACCTGCTCGCGGCTGGTGACGTTGAATGCCACGCAGGTGTCGCTGTTGAGGCCGAGCTCCTTGTAGTTGTCGACCTTGGCCTTGCTGGCGGCATAGACGGTGAAGGTGGGTTTGAAGTTCTTGAGTTCTTCGTCGGAGGGCTTGATGAACATATTGCGCACGAAGTGGGCCTGCCAGGCGACCTCCATGATGAAGCGGACAGCCATGCGGGTGTCCTTGTTGGCGCCGCAGAAGGCGTCGACGACGAAGAGGTTCTTACCGCAGAGCTGCTTTTTGGCGAGGTCGCGCATTTGGGCCCACACTTGCTCGCTCATGGGGTGGTTGTCGTTGGGATACTCGGGGGTGGTCCACCAGACGGTGTTTTTCGACTGGGCGTCCATGACGATGTATTTGTCCTTGGGCGAACGGCCAGTGTAGATGCCGGTCATCACGTTCATGGCGTCAAGCTCTGTGAGTTGACCCTTGTCATAGCCAGTGAGGGCGGGATCGCTCTCAAACCTGAAGAGCTCCTCATAGGAGGGATTGTAGTGGATATCCTTCACGCGGGTGATGCCCAGCGCTTCGAGGTCTTTCTTGATTTTGTCAGTCATTTTTTTACGGTTTAAGGTTTAAGGTTTAAGGTTTAAGGTTTACGGTTTAAGGTTTACGGTTTAAGGTTTACGGTTTACGGTGCTAGCCTTATTCATAATTCCGGATTCCGGATTAATTCCTCTAAATCAACATGTTCTCTGCATTTCACACGAACAACGGACTGCAAAGATACACCTTTTTTTTAAAACGGACAAAAAAAACGGCGACCGAAGTTGCCGTCACTATAATATCAATCCAAATCAAAACTTCAGTTCCACAGGCTGGAGCATGTTCTCGGGTTTGAGGATTTCGTCGAGCTGTTCCTTGGTGAGGAGCTTGTGCTCGAGCACCAGCTCATACACGCCGCGGCCGGTCTCGGAGGCCTCCTTGGCGATCTTGGTCGAGGTCTTGTAGCCGATGATGGGGTTGAGCATGGTGACGATGCCGATGCTGTGCTCCACGAGCTGGCGGCAGCGCTCCTCGTTGGCCACGATGCCTTCGATACAGAGGCTTCTCAGCGTGTCATAGCCGTTCTCCAGCAGATGGATGCTCTCGAAGAGGGTGTAGGCGATGACGGGCTCCATGACGTTGAGCTCCAGCTGTCCGTTGTCGCTGGCCAAACTGATGGTCATGTCGTTGCCGATGACACGGTAGCACACCTGGTTCATCACCTCGGGGATGACGGGGTTCACTTTGCCGGGCATGATGCTCGAACCGGGTTGACGCTCAGGCAGATGGATTTCATTCAGTCCGCAGCGGGGACCGCTCGAAAGGAGGCGCAGGTCGTTGCACATCTTGTTGGTCTTGATGGCCAGACGCTTCATGGCGGCGCTGTAGGCAATCATGCAGGTGGTGGCGCTGGTGGCCTCTATGAGGTTGTCAGCCAGCGAGATGTTCCAGCCGGTGATCTTTCTCAGAGCCTTGATGCAGGCC
>ONCC01000041.1 GCA_900316235.1 uncultured Bacteroidales bacterium | reverse complement strand
CCAATCGGCTCTCATTTTTTTAGTGGGTGGCAACTGTGGCTTCATGGGATATTTTCTGTTCCATGTTCTTGCATGGTGGGCACAGCAGTTGCGAAGTGCTGCCAATGCCGCTATCCAACTGTCAAGGACTTCATGGTTAGGCACGTTGAAACTTCTTGCAACTGTCTTTTTTATTGAGGTGTCGGCAAAGTTGCTATAGAGTTTGCCGAGTGTACCAAACGAAACCACTTCCAACGTTTTCCACGACGGGGGCATGCTAGGTCTGTCATATTTTGCGAAATGCTCATTGATAAAATCCTCTTTGGTACGTTTTAGCTCTGTCTTTATGGTTTTCAAGCAAGCCTTGTGCATCTCGCCATCCTTGAATAGTTTGGACTTCATAAACCAGAATGGCCCATATTTCATCGAAAAGTGCTGAATGACGCTCGTCCGCAATGCAATCTCTACTGTTTGTATCGCGGAGAACAGCACACTCCGCAAGGTTTTGTCAAAATAATATAGATCTAATGCATTACTGAATTTCTTGCCAGGCTTGAATTTATGCGTCACTTTGTCTTCTTCCATAGGACGCAAATAATTAACAAAACGGAAATAACTGATGATTGACAATACCTTTTCGGCATTGTTTTCATCCTCGATAATCAGACCCCTGCTTTTCAGTTGTGCAATCTGGTCTGCGATGCTTATTGGTTTCTTGTTGTACTTCATATTCTTAAAAACAAAAGTTCCACCCTGGTTCGCTATTCAAGTGGGAAGCGTGGTGGAAACTGTCGGTGCAAAGATACGCACTTTTTCCATTCTGACAAAATATTTTTTACATATTTTTCTCATTTGCTCTTATTGTCAATGCATTATCTATTATTGCCAACGGTAAAAACCTCGTCTTCCTCACCCTCAATTTCCACTTTTTCCACCTCTCATTTCCTCTTTTTGCGCTTCTTCCCCCTCCCTTTTATCGCGACAATCCCACCCCGAACACACCCGTAACGCGCCCCCAACGCCCACCGGAAGCTGACAAAGCCCGATTCCGTTTTTCCCCACCCCTGTACTTTTGCGCCGTCTTTCGAAAGATACGGAAATCAAAAGTTTAACAAAAAACAGAAAGGAACAAACAATGGGAAAAATCTTTGGAGCAAACACCAAAATCAGTGGTAAGGTAGGCCAGCTCCTCTACCGCCAGACCCGCACGGGTACCGTCATCAGCGAGCTGCCTGTCAAGCCCGCCATCCCGCGACGCAGCGCACGGCAGATGGACCGCCGTACCCAGTGGGGCAACCTCGCCGCAATCTACAAGCAGTTCGACAGCATGCTGCGCCGTGGCTATGAGAACCTGCCGCCCCAGATGTCCGTCTTCAACGCCTTCATCCAAGCCAACATTGACGTGGTCAAGGTCTATATCACCAAGACCATCAAGCTCAACGGTGGGGCTATCCTCGCACCCTACCAAATCACACGCGGCTCCCTGTCGAGCATCAGTATGGCCAAGAACGCTTCCAACATCCTTGTAAGTAGCATCCGGCTTGGCACTCTCACTATCGATGCCAACACCACCGTTGGGCAGTTCTCACAGGCTGTCATCGACAACAACGATTCTTTCGACGAGGGCGACCAGCTCACCTTCTTCCACGGCATCCAAGCCATCGACACCGTGACGCGCACCCCTCGTGCCACCATCCGTGGCTACAAGGTCGTGCTCTCTACCGCCGAGGACACCAAGCTCTGGGATGTCGTGGATAGGATTGGCTTCTCTGTGGCCGACAACTGCCTCGCCACCTCGCAGCAGATCACCAACGGCGCCGCCGTCTGGGTGCATAGCCGCGAGACTGCCGACGGCGCCCTGAAGGTCAGCACCCAGCTCTTCTTCGTCGAGAACTCGGCCCTTGCCACCTATCAGGGACGCACAGCCTTCACCGCCGCCGCCAACAGCTACGGCGGCATCAACTCCGCCGCCGTCTATCTCCAGCCCGAAGTCGTCGGCATCGACCCCGTCACGCCCTGACTGCCCACCCTCCGCCGACTGCTCCACGGAGGACGCTCCCTCGTCCTCCGTGGCCACCGGCTAACCCTCATCAGTTGAAAAGGCTTTTTTATGTGTAGGTGGATTCATCCACCGCCAAATAAGCCCACTAAACCCATCAAACCCACTAAACCCATCAAAAAGTGCAATGGAAGATTTAGAAATCACATCCCTCCCGACCGCCGACACCGCGTCCGTTCCCAAGCTCAACACCCTGGGCTACGACTCCGATGGCAACGCCGCACAAGTCCGACTTTCCGACTTGGTGCAGCGAATCATCAAGGCCGCGAGTATTGATTTCTTGTCCGGTCTCTTCATCAGCCGACAGCCCTTTGTCGCCAGGACCTCGGAAGTCTATGTCAACGGCCTCCGATATACCCTCGACAAAGACTACAAGGAACTCACCGACGGAACCAAGTCCGACGGCCTCGAACTCCCCGGCATCGAGAGCGACGACGAAATCATCCTCAAAGCCATCCCATTAACCCATTAAAACAGATTTGTCAAGTATGTTGCAATATCATTGCAACGAGAAGCAAAACCCATTAACCCCAATCGCCCATTAAACCCATCAAAAAAAGTAAAAGACTATGCAGAAACTCAAACTTAAACAAATCGAGGGCGTTGTTGCGCCCGACCCCAAAGACGACTGGTCTTCCCTGACCGACACCCTGGCCACAGCAGCCTCCACCGACGCACGTATTTCCGAAGCCGTCAGCGGCGCCATAGGCGGCACTCTCCAGTCCGTCACTGGTGGAAGTGCAGAAACAGGCAAGTATGTATCTGCCGTCACCAAGGAAGGCACCGCCGTCAAGGTCGCCAAGACCGCCCTCCCTGTCACAGGTGTCAACACCACCAACACCGCCGGCACAGGCACCACCACCAAGGCCGTCGTCAGCCTCGCCCTCTCCAATGGCAAGGTCGTGGCCACCGAGAAAGAGATTGCTTTCCCCTCTGCCCCCATCCTCACCATCGACAGCGTGGACTTCACCGCCGAGATTACACTCACCAAGCCGCCCTATGGTGATAGTGCTGTGGGAGTCTTCGTCAACGGCCTGATGCAGCCGCCCACCGACTACGCCGTCGCCGAAGGCAAAATCACCTTCAAAGACCCCTCCCACTACGCCAAGGGCGACACCGTCAACATCCTCTACCTCGCCGCCGCCTAATCCCTAACCAAGCAAGCCGACCGCACCGCGGGCAGTCGGCTTGCTCCCCTTTATTTCGCCCATTAAGCCCATTCACCCCATTAAGCCCACAAAGAAATGCGCCCAATCACCGAAATAATCATCCACTGATCATCCACTGCACCGCCACGCGCCCCAATGCCATCTGTACGGTGGAATCCATAAGGAGATACCACCGTTCCCTCGGCTGGCACGACATCGGCTATCATTACGTCATCTACCCCGATGGCAGCGTCCACGCTGGCCGTCCCGTCGAAGAGGTCGGTGCCCATTGCCCAGGTCACAACGCCCAAAGCATTGGCATCGCTTATGTCGGCGGCCTCGATGCCGACGGACATCCCGCCGACACCCGCACCGAAGCCCAAAGTCTCGCCCTCCTCCAGCTGGTGCATGACCTGATGGAAGAGCACCCCATCACCTCCATCCACGGCCACAACGAGTTTGCCAACCGTGCCTGCCCCTGCTTCGACGTCCCGCAATGGCTCAAAGAAGAAGGATTATAACCGTCAATAAAGCCCCATCGGGACGACAGACCTTAGCCGTGGGTGAAGCGCAGCGAAACCCACGGACAAGAAATCCCACGTTCCATTGAGCCCTGTAAGGGCGACACATTTACCGCGTCAGCGGAATAATTTACAAGATTTACCAGATTTCTTGCGCCGACAGGCGCATAGGAGAATTAAGATTAACCAACCATGAACAATAACCTTTGGAACATCATCCTGTCAACACTAACCCTCGTCGCCAGTGGCGGCTGGCTATTCGACCGCCGCCGCCATCGCCAGGAGGTCGAAAGCCTGAAGGCCGACAACCGCCAAAAAGACATGAACTTGTCGAAAATGTACGTCGAGGAATTCAAGGAAAACATCGCCGATCGTTTCCTGAGCCGAGAGCAGAGCAAGCTCGCTTGCTTTGCCGAGGCGTTGAAACGTGTCTGAAAGAAGCCCCTGCGGCGTGAAGTCAGGGAATTACGCACCGAAGTAAACCATCTACGCAATGCAATACAAAGGATTAACGACTGCCCTCATAGCGATGCTTGCCCTGTTTACAGTGAGTTGCAGAAGCAGCAGGACCGTCACGCAGCAGACCCACAATGAAACCGTCCACGACACCGTGATAGAGACAGTCACCCTCACCCTCCACGACACCATTCGTGAAACTACCACAATCACCATCCAAACCAACAATGACGGAGACACCACACGCCTCACTACCAACCGTGACCGCGAGAAGATAATCTCTCGCGACCGCACCGCCGACCACTCCCACCACACAATTCAAACCGCCACCGACAGCACCAACCAAGAAACCACCTCCTCGCCCATTAAACCCATTAGCCCCATCACACCCATCAACCCCAAGTCGCCAATCAAACTTGTAGCAATAGCTTTCCTCCTCGGCCTCCTCCTCATTCCCCTGGTCAAAATATATCGCCGCCTAAAGAAATGGCCTCTATAGTATGTGTCGCGATTCTGTCGCGACCAATCCTCGTGTTCCTATCCTCCGTCCCGTGTAGGTGGCTTCAGCCATCGTTTCTGTCGTGTTTTGTTAAAAATGCTGTTTTTTTTAAAAAAGTTGTTCGTAGATTTGGTCGTTTCAAAAATTTTTCCGTCTTTTGCATTTCGACATAGTTTAACACCAAAAAGAAACAATATGAGATTAGAAAAGGAATATAATGCGGCAATAGACCGTTGGAAAAATAATCAAGGAGAATCGTGGGGAAAAGAGTACCCAGAACTTGCAAAAATATTGCGGCGAGGTTTTTGGTTTTGCCTCGACAATCCGATATGCGGGATATTGCTTTCGGGTGTCAATCCGTCGTTCAATGGCGAAGAAAAAGCAATGCCTATCCCATTTCAAAAGTGTTCGGGTAGATACTGGAGTCCGTGGAAAAGCAATCTTGCATCCTACGATGCTGGTTACATAGACCTATTCCCTCTGCGGGTGACGAAACAGAAACATGAATTTGAGAAGTACGTTCCATTAGAACTAAAAGCAGAAATACTTAGGGTGACTCAGCGCGAATTAGAACGGCTACAGCCTCATCTGATAATCCATGCCAACAAATCATCGGCGTTCTATTATGGGACAAACCCGGATGCTCCGTGGATGGGCTATGATTTGGAACGAGTCGAATTGCCGGGACGACTTGGAGAAAAGGGAACGCTGTATCGCATCAATGGATTGTTGAATGATGACAGAAGAATTAACTACGGTGATGACGGCAAAACCAAACTTGAAGGGACGCACCTTTTTGTATGCTCCATGCAGAGCCGTTTGAAATCCGAGGAGAGAATACACCCAGACGAAATCAACCAATTGTACGAATACATAAACATCAAATAACATGAAGCAGCCAGCAGTTTTGGATTTCACCGCAGACGGCGGTGCCGTGGTTAAGATTTCAGATGTGGGCGAAGTGGCTTATCTCGATATGTTTGGTTTCAGCCCAATTAGCAAGGTTGAAAGCGACATTGAACACGCTGACACCAGCGAAAGAAAACGCTTCCTCGAAAAATATCTGCGTATATACAGAGAAATGTATGGTATAGATGCTGATGGCCTAAATGATGAACAACGCTGTAAATTGCAGAAGATAAACAATCGCTTAGTAAAGAGATCGACTGTAATTGATGTGCTTAATTGGGAAGTGAAGGAACCGAACGATGAGTATATTGATGATTTTTTGATGACGTTTGCCAATGATGAAAAGATGCAATATTATTGGGAGACACAGAAATTACAAAGTCTTTGTGTCAATTTCTTCAACCTAAATCACAGCACGGCATGGTACTTGATGGGACATGTTAATGTTGACATAAAGGCAACACGGATAATTATTCTTCATACGATGAGCAAATAACCGATTTGGAAAATGCTATTGGTTTACCAAGGGAACAGGTCATTTATTGCATGAACAGAAACGTAGAGGATATCGCTCGTTGCAATGTGGAAGAGGAAAAGCATGAGATATTTGAGAAAGAGAAAATTATCGCTTTCTTGGAAAGATTATTATAAAGCGCCAATGTATAAACAACTGCATCCATTTTGCATTTTTGACGAAGAGCAGGAAGAGTATCTCTGCGGTTTCATTGACGGCGAGGGCAATGTGGTCATCCCGCCGAAATACGAAGTGGCGGAGGACTTCTCGGAGGGACTTGCCCTTGTGGCTGAATACGGATGGGGCCGTGCCTACGGTTTTATCAACACTCGCGGCGAAGTGGTTATCCCGCCTTTGGAGGGCATCACCGTTTTGGGTGCGTTCCATGAGGGGCTTTGCGTGGTGGAGGTCGACGGCAAGAGCGGGTACATCGACAAAACAGGGGCAATGGCCATCGCCCCGCAGTTCGATGCAGCATACGATTTCAAGCATGGCGTTGCGCTTGTGAGTAGCAATGCTGAAAGCGACGATCATTGGGGATTTATCGACAATACGGGCATGGTCATTGTTCCGCTGAAATACCGTCGGGCTGAACCGCCTACCTTTTGGTACAACGAGACCTACTATTTCGACACCACAGGCAAGCAGATTTGGCCGAAAGAAGGATAGTGTTTCAATCTAAAAAATGTAGTCTTGTGGGCCAAATCATACGCCAACTACTACCATATAGTCTGAAGTCATCAAAAAAGCGGTATCGCTTACAGCGATGATATTAAAAAAGAAAAAGCCCCCAATATGGTATCGCCTATGGCGATGATTGATTTATGAAAAAGCCCCCAACAAAAAAAGAGAAACCGCTGCTTGCGGCTCCGCTTGCTTACGGGCGGCTGCGCCGCCCTACCCCTTCCGCTTCTCCTCCACTTCTCTTCCGCTTCTTCGGCGGCTGCGCCGCCTCCTTTTCTTGCCCTCTCCGCGCTTCTCTCCTCCTTTTCTTGCCCTCTCCGCGCTTCTCTCTCCTCTTGTGGGCGGCTGCGCCGCCCCTCCTCTTTGCTTCTCCTCTCGCGCTTCTTTCGGGCGGCTGGCGCCGCCCGACCCCTTCCGCTTCTCTTCCTCTTCTCCTCGCTTCTTCGGCGGCTGCGCCGCCTCACTCTCCCCCGCGCTCTCGTGGGCGGCTGGCGCCGCCCCCCTCGCCCTCTCCTCTTTCCTCTCTATCAAACAATTAACAAACCCCTAACGCCGTCACATGTCATGAACTTATCTGTTCTCCACTTGACTTCGCTTCCGCTCGTCACCCTAAAGGGCCGTTATCGAAAGCCACTGGCTTTCTTCATATTTTGCCATAATTGCTTAAACGTTTAAGGATTAATCTATTATCTATTCTTTCATATTCGATATGAGGGTACAAATATAGGAAACTTTGCCGATATGGCAAAATTTATTTCTTCGTTCCATCGTCCCAAAGGGACGTCTCCCAGCCCCGTCAGGGGCGCCAGATCTTAGCCGTGGGCAAGAGGAGTGCCAGTGACACTCCGGGCAGAGTCTTGTGTAGAGCAGCCCACGGTATCAGAAACACCCCTCACACAGAGCCCTTTCGGGGCGACACATCCCTTCGGTTATTCTATCCATCTCCCGGGCTTGAACCCGTTCCGCCTTGCTCTCCGCCACCGCCCGTTTCACAAATGCCAGACAGCGCTCATGTTCCGCGTTAAAGTCGTCGGCCGAAAGCCGATTCTCGTTGAATTCAAGATGCAGGTCGCTGACAAACTGGATTTTCATAATGACATTTTAGTTGTGTTCAAAATAATTGAACACAAGAAAATTTTGAACAATATTTATGCAAAGATACACATTTTCTTTGATATAACATGGTGGATGATACATCTCCAATACTTTTACACAGTTTCATATTATCCCTCATGCATTTTCACACAAAATTCCGAAAAGATTTCCTTGTACAGTTCCACCACCTGTCGCATGGTCCTGATATAACGTTTTAACTTCTCGCCGTTCAAAAGAGAACGCTTACAGTTGAACAAACTGATTTCCTGAAAGCTGTCAACAAACTCCCTATATCCAATCTCCCCCATCTGATATAGCAGTAAATCTTCTGCATAAACGTAGTAATACAGATTGCAGAAAGCCTTGAAACCATAATAGTCATCGGCCTCATACACCCTTTCGCAGAATAGTTCCACCACCTCTGGCACAAACCATCCGCCCTTGAACATCTCCAGGTAGTGCCGGTACTCCTTGTATGTCTGTATCGACTCGTCAACATCCTCGTCTTGAGAACTCAACAGGTCTGTGGGCTTAGTCTCCTTCAGAGACATTTGGTTCAGGATATCGGCCATCACCTCCGCCTGTTGATACGACATGCGTTCCTCGCTCATTGCCAGCTGGCGCAAGTCCATCATAACATGATACCTCCCGTACGTCAGCGTCAGTTGACAGGCAAGCATTGCCTCCAGCGCCCGCATCCGATGCTTGTATCCGAGCCCGTACTGTGGCCGCAGCTGCCTCACGGTCTCTTCCGTGAAGTATCCCTGGAGTGTTGTTATTTGTCCCATGATTGTGCGTTTGTTATTGTTGGTTTGTATTAATTTGTTTGCGTTTTGTTAAACTTTCTACCCATAAAGTATGGATATTCCGAAAATGTTACACGTCGCAATAAAAATGTCTAATTGGACAAAGATGTGGTCGTTTCCAAAATGGAAATAACCACAAAAATAACACTCAATCTTGTAACAATTTCAATTATTACATACCTTAATATATGAGGAAAGAGAATGTTCGGGCAATAAAACCGGCAGTAATCCGTTAACTAAATAATTATGAATAGACCCTACGACATTGAACCCCAGGAAGGTCAACAACTTGTAGCTGGCGAACCCACAAGTTCGTGGGGCGGCTCATGGACAGAGGAAAAACTCGATGCTTTCGAGAAGTATGTCAACGCCTACCTCACCATCATGAACAAGTATCGTGACCAGTATCAATGGAAGTTGATATATTTCGATGGTTTCGCAGGCAGTGGTTCACGCAATGAGGAAACGCTCACCGAAGATAATCAGGTGTTGATGAACCTGATGGAAGAGCATCAGATTTCATCCGAGGAATTAACTCCTTATCAAGGAGCAGCCGAACGAGTGCTGAATATCAAGCAGAGGGGTTTTGACTACTATTATTTCGTTGACATCGACAAAAAATCCAATGATGCACTTGCGGCAAAACTCGACCCCCTGCGTAATGGGAAAAAGCTTGAATTCCGTCCCAATAATGCCAATGACGAAGTTGCAAAACTTGCAGCTGCCATGCATTACAACAACAAGTTGAAGTCGTTAGTCCTACTCGATCCCTTTGGGATGCAACTGGATTGGACTTCTATCGAGAAACTCAAAGACACTGGCACCGATTTGTGGATTCTTATCCCTACCGGCGTGATTATCAACCGACTGTTGGATAGAAGGTGTAAGTTGACACATATTGAAAAGCTCACTTCTTTCTTTGGGAAAGATGAGGCATTCTTGAGAGACTTTTTTTACAATACCCGTCAGGATGAGACCCTGTTTGGGGCTGTCGAAGTAGTTGAGAAAGTGAAAGAACCTATTCAAAAGATTGCTGAACTGTACATACAGCAGATGAAGACCATCTTCAGGTATGTGACGGAAAAACCGCTGGTTCTGTACAATACCCGAAACACTCCCATCTTCCACTTCGCTTGTGCATCCAATAATCCCAATGCGGTCAAAATAGCCCACGAAATCATCAACAAGTAAATATGGCAACTAAAACCACCAAGATAGAATGGACCGACAAGACGTGGAATCCCATCACGGGTTGTACCAAGAGGTCTGCGGGTTGTGCACATTGCTATGCCGAGGTTATGGCGCGACGGCTAAAAGCCATGGGGTTGGAGAAATACCGCAACGGTTTCGGGCTGACGCTGCATGAAGACGACCTGGGGGAACCTATGCAATGGCGCAAGCCGCACAACATCTTTGTCTGCTCCATGAGCGACATCTTCCACGAGGAAGTGCCCTTCGAATTTGTCGACCGCATCATGCGGATTATCATGCTGACCCCACAGCACCGCTACCAGATACTCACCAAACGTGCCGAGCGAATGGCCGAGTATTTCTCCACAAGGCTCGTCCCCCGCAATGTCTGGTTGGGTGTTACGGTTGAGTGCAAGGCCTCCAAGTCGCGCATCGACTATCTCAGAAAGCTGGATGCCGGCATCAAATTCCTCTCTTGCGAGCCGCTGATAGAGGACTTGGGCGACATGAACCTCGACGGTATCGACTGGGTCATCGTCGGAGGCGAGAGCGGCCCCCAGGCGCGTCCTATGATGCCGGAATGGGTCATCAACATCAAGCGCCAGGTCGAGCAACAAGGTGCCGCCTTCTTCTTCAAGCAATGGGGCACTTGGGGCAGCGATGGCGTAAAGCGCAACAAACACGCTAATGGCAAACTCCTCTTTGGCGAAGTCATCCAGCAGATGCCGGAAAAGGTAGCCGTTTGAGTAGTATACAGGTTATGTAATCACACATCTGACCATTTTCGTGAATTCACGAAAATGGTCATTTCATTATATCTCCAACCGTATTTTTCATCAAAGTCAATATCCTCCGTCTCGCACTTTGATACGAGGCGGCCTCGTTCAGTATCATGGTGGCTTGAAGATATACCTTTCGGGGTATCGGCACGAACCCATCAAAGCCGCCATCAGTTGCCATCATCGGGAACACCGAAGGGTACACCCTGTCTGTCGCCATCACATGCCAACGGACTTTATACACCTCTCTGCAGTCGTCAATGGTTTGAACATCATCGAGAACCTCCAGTAAGATTGGTGCCATACGCTGTCCTTTCCTCCATTGGAAGAAGGTGTTGTGTTTCTTTATTCTGTTTGCCATTTTCGATTCTGTTTTGTGAAACTTTCTACCCATAAAGTATAGATTCTATGGGAATGTTACATGCTCGCCGCATGTTTTTTTGCCACCTACGGCGGTACTCTAAAATTAAATTTTGCTGTTCCAGAAAAAGTTCGTATCTTTGCAGTCACTTTATGAACGCGAGATATTTCTATAAGAACGCCATCGCTGCTTTTCTTCGCCAGAACGAGGATGAGATTTTCGGCATGCTCTCTATGAATGACGAGTATGATACGATGGCAACGCAGAAGTTCGCGTGGCTCGACGAGATTAGGTTGTTAAAGAGTACCCTGCAGCCTTATGCCAACGAGGAAGGCTGGGTAGTGTTCGAGTACACCATTCCTCGTCTAGGTAAGCGTATCGATGTGGTGGTGCTTCTTCGAGAGAGGGTGTTCATATTGGAGTTCAAGGCTGGCGAAGTGACGTTCAACCGTCAAGATGTCGATCAAGTGATGGATTATGCACTTGACCTAAAGAATTTCCATCAAGGTAGCGCCAACCGAATGATTGTACCTATTCTGGTTGCCACCGAAAGCCCGTCATATTCCACTACCGTAATGACCTCGCACTACGACGATGGCGTTTACGAGCCTCTGATGACCAATGCCGAGGGATTGTCCAGAGTGTTTGAACTTGTTCTACAACAAGAAGTTGAAACTCGCCAGGAGGCCGTTTCGTTGGCCGATTGGGTCAAAAGCCGTTATGCTCCTACACCGACAATCATCGAGGCTGCCAGCGCCCTCTATTCGCGTCACAGCGTGGAAGAAATCACACGTCACGAGGCCGAAGGCGAGCAACTCGACAGAACGACAGATTACGTTCTGAAAGTGATTCACGACACGAAAGCACGAGGTGGAAAGAGCATCTGCTTTGTCACAGGTGTGCCTGGCGCCGGGAAAACGTTGGTGGGCCTGAACGTGGCCATCAAGCAGTCGGATCACGAGGCTGGCGAGAACCCTGATTTGGCTGTTTATCTGTCCGGCAACGGACCTTTAGTGCAGGTGTTAACAGAAGCGCTAGCTCGCGATAAGAAACGCCAGAAAAACGAGCAGGGCGAGAAATACAATATTACTGATGCCCGTCGCGAAGTGAGTCAATTCATCCAGATCATCCACCGCTATCGTGACAATATGCTTCAGAAGTTGCGTACACCCGTCTGCGACGGCATCATCGAGATTGATCCCGAGAAGGAACTCAAAGACAAGCGAGCAGGCTATGCAGAAGTGGAGAATATTGCCATCTTCGATGAAGCACAACGTTCGTGGGACAAGGAGCATCTGGCCAGCTGGTTGAAACGCAAAAAGGGCATCAACGACTTCCCAATGTCCGAAGGAGAGTTTCTCATCTGGTCGCTTGATCAACGGAAGGATTGGGCTGTTATTGTCTGTCTCGTGGGAGGTGGTCAGGAAATCAACACCGGTGAGGCTGGTATCAGCGAGTGGGTACGTGCGATGAACGAGACCTTCCCCGATTGGCAGGTTTATATTTCCAGCCAGCTTACGGCCAAAGAATATGCCGAAGGTAAAGTTGAAGAATTGCTACGCGATAATCCAAACGTCATCTATTCCGACGACCTGCATCTGGCCGTCTCCATGCGTAGTTTCAGGGCTGAAAGCCTCTCAAATATGGTGCATAGTTTGTTGGATGGTGATGTAAAGAGCGTGCAAGAACATTATGCGAAGATTCGTGACCGTTATCCAATTGTGCTCATTCGCGACGTCGAGAAAGCCAAACAGTGGCTGCGGAGCAAAGCTCGTGGCAACGAACGTTATGGATTGGTGGTGTCGTCGAAAGCCTATCGTCTCAAGCCGTTGGCTATCGATGTGCGTTGTAAGCCCGATACCGTCCATTGGTTCCTCGATGACATCGACGACGTGCGTTCTTCGTTGTTTTTGGAAGACGCTGCCAGCGAATTTGACATACAGGGATTGGAGCTCGATTGGACCTGCCTGATTTGGGATGGCGACTTGCACTATGTCGATGGCCAATGGGACTATTACGAGTTCAACGGCGGCACCCGATGGAACCGCATCAACAAAGAGGAACGCAAACTCTACCAACTCAATGCCTATCGAGTGCTGCTGACCCGTGCCCGTCAAGGAATGGTGATATGTGTTCCTGAAGGCACCACTAAAGACAGCACCCGCCTACCGGAGTTCTACGACGGCACCTACGAGTACCTAAAACAAATGGGGTTTGAGGAAATATGACAGTAGTATGATTGCCTTTATTGATACTGAGGTTAGCCTTGATACGAAACGCACGATGGATTATGGTGCGATTCGTGATGATGGTGCGCAAATTCATTCCCGTTCCTTTAGCGATTTCTCCCTTTTCATAAAAGACTGTAGATTCGTATGTGGGCATAATATCATCCATCACGACTTACAGTATCTTCATATTCCGCAACAGATTCAAGCCATAGATACACTTTATCTTTCTCCACTCTTGTTTCCTCAAAGACCTTATCACCGTTTGGTAAAGGATGACAAACTACAGGTAGATGAGTTAAATAATCCATTGAATGATGCCATCAAGGCGCGAGACCTTTTTTATGACGAATTAGCAGCATGGAAACGCTTGCCCGAAAGACGAAGAACCATCTATTATTTGTTACTCCATAATGTAGCGGAGTTTAAGGCCTTTTTTGAATATACCGACATAAACATTTCTTTCCCATTTAGTTGGGTTGTTGCTGATATTATCAGACAGGAATACAAAGGTTATATATGCAGCAATGCCAATGTTGCGGCGGTTGCTGCCAAATATCCTGTGGAATTGGCATTTGCCCTATCCATCATAGGGGTTGGTGATCCTAGTTCAATTACTCCTCCTTGGGTTGTGCATACATATCCGAAGGTGGCGAATGTGATTCACCTGTTATGTGGTACACCTTGTGATGGATGTGAGTATTGCAGCAAGCGACTCGATGCTCATGTAGCGCTAAAGGAATTTTTCGGCTATAAGGAGTTCCGTCTTTTCGACGGAATCCCCATGCAACAGCAAGCAGTGGAAAGTGCCATCCGAAATGAATCATTGCTTTGTATCTTTCCTACGGGCGGGGGGAAAAGCCTGACATTTCAACTGCCGGCACTCCTTTCTGGACGAAATGAACGGGGATTAACCGTAGTTATTTCACCCCTTCAGTCGCTAATGAAGGACCAAGTGGACAATCTTTCCAGTCGAGGTATTTCTACAGCTGTAACGATAAACGGTTTACTCGATCCAATAGAACGTTCCGCTGCCATTCAACAGGTGTCGGAAGGTACTGCCGATATGTTATACATTTCCCCGGAGACGTTGCGAAACAAAACCATCGAGCGATTGTTGCTGGGACGAAACGTGGTTAGATTTGTTATTGATGAAGCTCACTGTTTCTCCGCTTGGGGGCAAGATTTCCGTGTGGATTACCTGTATATAGGCGATTTTATCCGTCATATACAAGAGCAAAAGAAACAGAAGAATCCTATTCCAGTCAGCTGCTTCACAGCTACCGCAAAGCCCAAGGTAGTTGCTGATATTTGCGACTATTTCAGGCAGAAAACAGGTGTAGAGTTACGGCTCTTCACAGCGAGCTCTGAGAGAAAAAATCTACGTTATTCTGTTCTGCAGGCGAACACCCATGATGAAAAATACCATCTGCTCCGGTCGTTGCTCATTGGACGAACTTGTCCTGCTATTGTATACTGTGCACGAACCAAACGCACAAAGAAGCTGGCGGCAAAATTGAGATCGGATGGGATAAGAGCGCTCCCATTTAACGGCAAAATGGAGGCGGACGAAAAGATTCACAACCAAGAGGCTTTTATGTGCGGCGAAGCTCAAGTGATTGTTGCAACATCTGCCTTTGGCATGGGTGTGGATAAAAAAGATGTCGGATTGGTTGTCCACTATGATATTAGCGATTCTTTAGAGAACTATATACAGGAAGCAGGTCGTGCAGGACGTGATCCCAATATGGAAGCTGACTGTTATGTGCTATATTCCGACAACGATCTTGATAAACATTTCATCCTCCTCAATCAGACAAAGCTTTCTCTAAGTGAGATTAGACAAGTGTGGAGGGCTGTCAGAGATATGACTGTACAACGTCCCACAATTGGTTGTTCTGCCTTGGAGATTGCTCGTAAGGCTGGATGGAACGATGATGTACCGGATATTGAGACACGTGTCCGTGCAGCATTAGCAGCGCTGGAAAATGCTGGATTTATTATTAGAGGAAGCAATTCGCCACATCTGTTTGCCACCGGAATTACCGTGAATACGATGGACGAAGCCAGACATCGCCTGTCTGTTTCTCCTCTCTTCGATGATACCACACGGGAACAATCTGCACGAATCATTGGTTCATTAATAAGTAGGCGTGCTACCTCTGCAAACAACAACGAGGCGGAAAGTCGCATAGATTATCTTGCCGACCTGCTTGGTATGACCAAGGAGAGCGTCATTAGCAGCATAAACTTGATGCGACAGGAGGGTATCTTGGCCGACACACAGGATATGCAAATCTGGGTAGACAAATTAAATTTGAAACGGCTACTTAATATCACACTACGACTCGAGCAATTCCTGATTCGACAAATTACAAATGGAGATCCCCACCTCAACTATAAACAATTGAACCAGCAAGCGCTTTCGGAGGGACTCAAAGAAAGCACACCTCGGCGTTTGCGCACATTGCTCTCATTTTTGGCCCTAAAAGGATATTTGCGGAAGAACGAACATGCTGACAGCGACAGCGTTTCCGTTTATCTTTTGCTCGAGAAAGATGATATAACTGCCCGTTTCGGGCGACGTGCCGATTTGTGTTATTTTATTGTTAGCACTTTAGGAGCACAAGCTGTCCAATTACACAAGGAGAATCCTTCGCAATATGTTACTTTCTCTTTAGTCGACCAGCTAAAGAACTACAACGACACCCATCTCACATTGGAGCAAAAGCCATCATTAGCTGATATGCAGGAGGCGTTCCTTTATTTAAGCAGAAATGAAGTACTGAAGATTGATGGTGGTTTTATGGTAATCTATAACACCATGCAACTGGAGCGGAAAGCTGAAAGAAACTTAAGATACGGCAAGGAACAATATAGTCTGCTCGATGCTTTCTATAAGCAGCGGATGCAACAAATCCATATCGTTGGAGAATATGTAAACATGATGGTCAAAGACTATCCCTCCGCAACAAAATATGTGAATGACTATTTTACGCTGGAGTATAATCTATTTATAAGACAGTATTTCAAGGGAGAGCGTAAAACGGAAATATCCCGCAACATCACTCCCTCAAAATACCATCAACTTTTTGCTACACTATCCGAACGTCAACGTCAAATTATTGACGACAAAGAATCTCAATATATTGTTGTCGCAGCAGGACCCGGTAGCGGAAAGACACGTGTATTGGTGCACAAACTGGCATCTCTCCTACTGATGGAAGACGTAAAACATGAGCAATTGCTGATGCTGACTTTCTCGAGGGCTGCAGCTACGGAGTTCAAACGGAGACTTATCGATTTGGTTGGCAATGCTGCTCATTATGTTGACATAAAGACATTCCACTCCTTTGCCTTTGACCTCTTGGGACAGCTTGGGAGTTTGGAAGAGGCGGATCAAGTGGTCGAACGTGCAGCTGAGATGATAGAAAATGGTGAGGTTGAGGAGAAAAAGATTGCTAAGAGTGTGCTTGTGATCGATGAAGCTCAGGATATGTCCGAAGAGGACTTCCGCTTAGTACGTGCTTTGATGCAATGCAACGAGGAAATGCGTATTATTGCCGTCGGAGATGACGACCAAAATATCTACCACTTCCGAGGAAGTGATTCTGCATATATGCGATCGTTGGTCGATCAGCAAGGAGCTACTCTTTATGAGATGACAGACAATTATCGTTCTGATCTGGCGATCGTCAACTTCGCAAATGATTTTGTATGCCGTATTCCAAACCGAATGAAGAGCTCGCCTATTGTCTCCACGAGTGAATCTTTGGGAGTGGTAGATATTATACCTAAGTACTCGTTGTCTACTATCACAGAAACTCAATTTGCAGGCACTACTGCCATCTTGACTCTTACAAACGAAGAAGCCTTACAAGCGGCATATCATCTGGAACGTCAGGGATACCACCCCCTACTGATTCAAGCCACAGAAGGATTTCGCTTTATCAATCTGGCTGAGATACGTTACTTCGTCAAGCAATTTGGAAAAGATTCAGACATTGTGATTCCAAAAGATGTATGGGACACTGCCAAGCAGCGTACCGAGCAAACCTATTCTAACAGTCGTCTTCTGCCCGTCATTCAAAGATTCTGGAAAGATTACGAGCAAACACACCGTTCGTTCTATCGTACCGACCTTCGCCAGTTCTTGTTAGAATCAAATATCGAAGATTTTGCTAGCATTGATGGTAAAACCGTTTACATCAGCACTATCCATAAGGCCAAAGGTCGCGAATTTGATGCCGTTCATCTATGGTTGTTTGGCTTACGTGATATAGATGTTGATACGTTGCGAACCTTGTATGTGGGAATGACTCGTGCTCGTCACAACCTATATATACATTCTGATAGTCCTCTCTTTGGTCAGCGCCCTTTAGATGTGCCAAAACAGCAAGAAAAACGTATAATCATCACTCTTTCGATGCGAGATGTTTGGCTTGATTATTTCCGTGACCACAAAGCCGAGGTGCTGGCGTTACGTAGCGGCAACAAGCTTCGCTATAACAATGGCATTCTCTATTCGGAGCAGGGACAACCTATTGCTTCCCTTTCAAAGAACAAACGAGAGGATATCTCAAAACTGAGTCAGCAAGGATATCAAGTTATCGATGCGGAGGTGAGCTATATACTCGCTTGGCGCCCCCGCGAAGAACCTCAAGAAGTGGCTGTCTGTCTCGCAAATTTATACTTAGAAAAAGCATAACACCCCATTTGTTGACCACAACCGTACAGCCATATTATTACTTTGTGGTTTTGGATTAGACGATAGTGCCCCCCCGGGGTAAGTCTGACTGGTGTGTAATTTGCGCCTGTCGCAAAGGGGAGGGATTCCAAGGTAACTCTGATGTAACTCTGACCTAACTCTGACTTCGCTCTGACTTTTGCATACCACCACCCCGACCGACAAGAGACAGGCACTTGTCTCAAGGGAAGATGTATGATGTAAGATGGGATATTGGAAAAACGGACAAAAATATGCTATTTTATTTTGGAAAAACGGACAAAATGTGTATCTTTGCATTGTGAAAAACGGACGAATGTATGCTTAAACGAAAGATTGATAGTTACATAGAACAGTTTTACAAGCGGACAAACAAGGCACTGCTAGTGACTGGAGCTCGGCAGACGGGTAAGTCGTTCTCGATACGCCAATATGGTACGACGCACTACGAAAACTTTGTGGAGATCAACTTCATAGAACAGCCCGATGCAGCAGATATTTTGAAGGGGGCGAAAAGCAGTCAGGACATTTTGGTGCGGCTGTCGCTGCTGACGAGCACACCGCTGGTGGCTGGAAAGACACTCGTGTTCTTCGACGAGGTGCAGGAGTGCCCTGAGATAGTGACAGCCATCAAGTTTCTGGTGGACGAGGGCAGCTATCGCTACATCCTGAGCGGTTCGCTGCTTGGCGTGGAGCTGAAAGACCTGCGTTCAGAGCCTGTGGGCTATATGGATGTGAAGGATATGTATCCACTGGATCTCGAAGAATTCTTCATGGCGATGGGCGTGTCGGGGCAGGTGATGGACGGCCTGCAAAAGGCATTCGAAGAGAGGCAACCTGTGGACGAATTTGTTCACAAGAAGATGATGGAGCTGTTCAGGCTTTATCTCATCGTGGGCGGCATGCCTGCGGCTGTGCAGAAATACATCGATACGCATAATCTGCAGGACGTGATGGCAGAACAGCAGGCCATCATCAGGCTCTATAAACGTGACATTACGAAATATGACAAGAACCACAAACTTTATATCGACGAGATTTTCGACCTGATACCATCGGAACTGAATGCGAAGAACAAGCGCTTCATCCTGAAGGACCTGAACGAGAACCTGAAATTCTCGCGCTATGAGAACAGTTTCCTGTGGCTGAAGAATGCTGGCGTGGCGCTACCTACGTATAACGTTGAAGAGCCCGTAGTGCCGCTGAAACTGTCGCGTAGCAGAAACCTGTTTAAGTTGTTTCAAAGCGACATCGGACTGTTGGCATGTCAGTATGCCGAAGGTATCCAGTTGCGTATCATCAACGACGAGAAGGGTATCAACTATGGCGCGATTTTCGAGAATGTGGTGGCCCAGGAACTGCAGGCCCATGGCTTCGAACTCTACTACTTCAACAGCAAGAAGCAGGGCGAACTGGACTTCATCATCGAGAAGGACGGCCACACGCTGCCCATTGAGGTGAAGTCGGGTAAGGACTATCAGCGTCACAACGCCTTGAACAACGTGATGGACAATGAGGACTACGAAATTCCTCGTGCTCTGGTGTTCTGTAATGATAACGTAAGCACGAGCGGAAAGATTGTTTACCTGCCCATATATATGATTGCATATCTGAAGAAGGATGTCATCGGTGAGGTTATTTACGACGTAGATTTGGAGGGATTAGTTAACTGACAATGACCGACAGGATGACACCGGAGCAGCGGCATCGCTGTATGTCGCATAGTGCTTACATTCTCATTTTACGTTTGACCTGTTGACCTGCTAAAGTCACTTACATTCGTTTTTCTGCCTGACTCCACAGGAGACACGGCTTTGAGCACCGCTGAAAAAGATTTAGATATTGCGAAAAACTTTCTACCATCTACCATGTACCCCCGGGGTAAGTCTGACTGGTGTGTAATTTGCGCCTGTCGCAAAGGGGAGGGGCTCCAAGGTAACTCTGATGTAACTCTGACCTAACTCTGACTTCGCTCTGACTTTTGCATACCACCACCCCGACCGAGAAGGTAGATGGTAGATGGTAAAATGCAAATGTACTTTCCTCGCGCGCAATATTTATAATTAAGGTATTATTTATTATATTATCATATTAATAAAAGAAATTACTGAAGATGTCGCTGCAAACGCATTTTACCATCTACCATCTACCAACTCACCCCATCTGTCTCTCCTCCAGCCCTTTCAGCTAATTCTCTCTTTTTTACCATCCCATTTACCATCTAATTGAGATAAAAATCCATCGCACGCAGTCAGGAGGAAAATCTGTGCTTTCTGTGCTATCTGTGTGACATTTTTCGAGGTCTCACGAAACCGCAAGAAATATATTCCCAACTCACATCTACTTAGTCATAACCACTTAACAATGAAATAGGAATATATTCCTATCTTTATTTCTCCACGTCAGAAAACGGTCGTATCTTTGCACCAGATTTCGAAATCAAAAAGAGCTCTTTGACATCCTGCCCCCCACTCAAATAACCCTATCAACTTAACATCAACTTAACCCCAAGTAGTACCAAACACCAAAAACCTTTAACCGTTATCCCCCGCCCACCGGCAGCGCCCTTTGACACAACTGAGAAACAAATCAAAAAAAAGTCGTATCTTTGCAATCTGAAACAGACTCGAAAAGGTATGTTATTTGATGTCTGAAAACCAGAAACACAATACCCCCAACCACGAAGACGTTATAACACTATGTATATAGACGAGAAGACAATAAAACAGGCCCTGCTGTGCTATGGCTGCCGAGCTCGATGAGGCAAGGGCGAGCGGGTGACGAGAAAGATGGAAGAGGTATGATGTATGTCTTAACCTGAAAAAAGTTGACACTTTTGGGAGCAATACCAAAAGTAAAAATGAGACAAAAGACACAGACACGTCAGGTGTACAATGAAGAACTCGG
>ONCC01000037.1 GCA_900316235.1 uncultured Bacteroidales bacterium | reverse complement strand
AGATTGCCGCCTACGTCAGCAAGGCTCTGTCTTTCGTAAGAAAGATGCAGAAATTCCTTGCCACGCCCCAAGTGCCACCACTAATATCCGCCAACAACGAGTAACATTCTATATTGACGGCTTTAACTTCTATTATGGTATCCGCCGTTCCAAATACGCCGATGAGGTATGGCGTAAATGCTAATGGATTGACATGGTACGTCTTTGCGAAAGCTTCCTTGGAGAAGGACAAGAACTTACAAAGGTCGTATATTTCACTGCCAGCCCACTAAATCCAGACAAGAGTAGTCGACAGAGTGCATTTTTGAATGCGAACAAATTGATTAATGGCGACCGCTTCGAAATTGTCCGCGGCAAGTATCTTGAAAAGCATATTATATGTCCTTATTGCAAAGGAGATATTTCTCGGCCAGAAGAGAAGAAAACAGATGTCAACATTTCCATCCGAATGATAGAGGATTGTCTCATTGGAGCAACAGATACCATTGCCCTTGTCAGTGCTGATAGCGATCTTGTGCCTCCTTTGGAACTGATTCAAAAACGTTACCCGAATATTGCAATTAAAGTGTACTTCCCACCGTCAAATTATAGCAACGACCTTAAAGATAATCTACTTCACCATCGCAGCCGTCCTGTTGAAATGAAAAAGAATCTTCCTCGTTTCCTTAATGCTATAATGCCCGACATTGTGGAAAAAGATGGAAAGCGATACACTATTCCGGATAAATGGAAGAATAGATAATTTGGGGAAACAGTAGGTTTTCCTTACTTTTTAGCCACGGCAAGCCCCCCCTCTCGCTTGCCGTGGCTTTTTTATTGCCCTATTCACCCCGATTTTCTCAAAAATCAGGGTGTCCATACCCCTTTTTACCCCTTCTCCACATCCTAATTTCCGCCTCATATCCTCCTTTATCCTCCCCAAGCCCCCTTTATCACCCCATAAACCGACAATCCCCGAATCCGATTTTTGCCACCCCTGTACTTTTGCCCCGTCTTTCAAAGCCCAGCCCACAGGTGCACATGTAGGCCATGCCACAAAGACGAGTAAACAAAAAGTCCAACATTAAAAAGTAAAACACAATGGCAAAAGTTTTCGGAATCAACACCAAGATTCGTGGCAAGGTGGGTGAGTACATCTACCGCCAGACCAAAGTCGGTACCGTCGTCAGCGAGGCCCCCGTCAAACCCATCACCCCTCTGCGCACCCAAAGCCAGATGAACATCCGCACCCAATGGGCCAACCTCGGCGCCATATACAAGCAGTTCGATTCTATGCTGCGTCGTGGCTTCGAGGAGCTGCCTCCGCAGATGTCCGTCTATAATGCCTTCATCCAGGCCAACCTCGGTGTCGTCAAGGTGTACATTACCAAGCGTATGAAACTCAACGGCGGCGCCATCCTCGCACCTTACCAAATCACACGTGGCAGCCTCCCCAGCATCAGCATGACCAAGAACAGCAACAACAAGTTGGTCAGTAGCATTGCCCTCGGCTCCCTCGCCATCAGCGCGACAACCACCGTGGCACAGTTCTCGCAAGCCGTCATCGACAACAACGCTTCGTTTCTCGAAGGCGATCAGATTACCTTCTTCCACGGTATCCAAACTGTCGATACGGTGACACGCACTCCTCGAGCCTCCATCACCGGCTATAAGGTGGTGTTGAGCACTGCCGACGACACGCCCCTTTGGAACATCGTCAGTCAGTTGGGCTTCTCCGTAGCTGACAACAAACTCGCCACCTCTGTCGAGATTACTAACGGCGCCGCCGTGTGGGTACATAGCCGTGAGGCCGTCGATGGCACATTGAAGGTCAGCACACAGTTCTTCTATGTCGAGAACTCAGCCCTTGCCACCTACCAAAGCAACTCGGCCATTATCGCCTCTGTCAACAGCTATGGTGGCATCAACTCCGCCGCTGTCTATCTCCAGCCCGAACTCAACAATACCACCACACCCTGACTGCCCCGTCAGGTCATCCGACTGCTCCTCGGAGGGCGACCCCTCGCCCTCCACAGCCGCCGGATAATTCTTATGACCCAATAAATTTCAATTTTCAATTATCAATTCGTAAAGTGGAAGATTTAGAAATCACAACCCTCCCGACCGCCGACCCCGCGTCCATCCCCAAGCTCAACACCCTTGGCTACGACGCCGACGGCAACGCCGCACAAGTCCGCCTTTCCGACTTGTCACCGCAGGTCATCAAGGCCGCGAGTATCGATTTCATGTCTGGTCTATTCATCAGTCGCCAGGCCTTCGTCGCCAACACTTCCGAGGTCTTTGTCAACGGCCTCCGCTACACCCTCGGCAAGGACTACAAGGAGTTGTCCGACGGCGCCAAAGCCGATGGCCTTGAACTCCGTGGCATCGAGAGCGACGACGAAATCATCCTCAAAGCCATCCCAATCACACATTAAAGAACAATCAAAAACAAAGAATTATGCAGAAACTTAAAGTAAAACAAATCGACGGCGTAGTATCGCCCGCAGTCTCCGACGACTGGTCAATCCTGACCGACCAACTGGCCACCGCAGCCTCAACAAGTGAGAAAATCAACAATGCTGTAAGCGACGCCATGGGCGGCGCACTCCAGTCCGTCACCGGCGGCAGTGCCGAGAGTGGCAAGTATGTGTCTGCCGTCACCAAGGAAGGCACCGCCGTCAAGGTCAGCAAGACAGCCCTGCCCGTCACGGGGGTCAACACCAGCAACTCCGCCGGAACAGGCACCACCACCAAGGCCGTGGTTAGTCTTGCCCTCTCCAATGGCAAGGTCGTGGCCACCGAGAAAGAGATTGCTTTCCCCTCTGCACCTATCCTCACCATCGACAGCGTCGACTTCACAGGCGAAGTATCGCTCACCAAGCCCATCTATGGAGAAAGTGTTCCGGCGGTCTTTGTCAACGGCTTGATGCAGCCGCCCACCGACTACACCCTCTCCGACAACAAACTCACCTTCAAAGACCCCTCCCATTATGCCAAAGGTGACACCGTCAACATTCTCTACCTCACCGCCGCCTAATCACTAACCAATGAGAGGGCGCGCCAAGGATCCACCCGCGCCCTCTCTTAAAAAGAAATCTCCATGCGAACAATCACCGAAATCATCATCCATTGCACCGCCACGCGCCCCAATGCAATCTGCACCGTGGAAAGCATCCGCCGCTACCACCGTTCCCTCGGCTGGCGTGACATTGGCTATCATTACGTCATCTACCCCGACGGCAGCATCCACCAAGGCCGACCCGTCGAGCAGTCCGGCGCACATACCGAAGGCCACAACGCCCACAGCATCGGCATCGCCTATGTCGGCGGCCTCGATGCTGACGGTTGCCCTGCCGACACCCGCACCCCTCTCCAGCGTCTTGCTTTGCTCCAGCTGGTGCAAGACCTGATGGAGGAGCACAACGTCACCGCCATCCACGGCCACAACGAGTACGCCGCCAAAGCCTGCCCCTGCTTTGATGTCCAGCAATGGTGCAAAGAAAACAATCTTTAACCGCTGAAAGCGGAATAATTTACAAGATTTACAAGATTTCGTGCGCCCGCGGCGCACAGGAGAATATCAAGATTTACTGAAAAATGAACAACCTTTGGAACATCATCCCATCAATCCTAACCCTCGTCGCCGGTGGCGGCTGGTTGTTCGACCGCCGCCGTCACCGTCAGGAGGTCGAAAGCCTGAAGGCCGACAACCGCCAAAAAGACATGAACTTGTCGAAAATGTACGTCGAGGAGTTCAAGGAAAACATTGCCGACCCCCTGCGGCGTGAAGTCAGGGAATTACGCACCGAAGTAAACCATTTGAGAAATGCAATACAGAAGATTAACGACTGCCCTCATAGCGACGCTTGCCCTGTTTACAGTGAGTTGCAGAAGCAGCAAGACCGTGACGCAGCAGACCAGCACGATGGCCGCGACTGACACCCTCCGTCAGACCGTCACCCTCACCCTCCACGACACCATTCGTGAAACCACCACTATCACCATCCAAACCAACGAGACCGGCGACACCACACGACTCACCACCACCCGCGACCGCGAGAAGATAACCTCTCGCGACCGCACCGCCGACCACTCCCATCACCTCACCCAAACCGAAACCACCAACAATACCAAGGAAACCACCACTACGCCCATTCAGCCCATTAAACCCATCAACCACAAGTCTCCCATTAGGCCCCTCATAATCTCCTTCCTCCTCGGCCTCATCCTTATCCCACTCTTCAAACTATTCCACCACCTAATAAACAGATAAGGATAGGCGTTTTTATGAAGAGATTTCCGCCCACATCCAAAAAAGGAACGGCGAGTCTAAATAACCGTTCGCCGTTTCTTTGCTCCCATAAATACCAAGATAGATATAATATAGAAAACAATCTATGGGTTTTGACTATGCTCTTTTATATAGTTTGACATTTTTTCAAATATTATTGGTGGCCAAAGCTTCATTTCACCCCTGTCTCCTAATTTCAATCCTTCGCCATGGATGGATTCAATAATTTCATTTTGTAATTCAATTGGCATTTCTCCAGAAATGTGTTTTGCCCATATTTGATTAAGGACATTACGTTCATATTCTATTTTACCCTTTACAAAAGATTGGATAATTGCTTTTTTCGCATCTACAAACGGCTCCATCGGGACAATACATCTGTTTTCGGCTTGAATACCTGTATTGCTCGTTGCTTCATCAAGGTATCCTTCCAAGCCCCAAAAATCATTAACATTACTGTCGATTCCTATAAATACTGCAGTATCTCCACAAATAAAAGCAGCACTATCATGCGTTTCATTTGTTTTAAAGTTAACAAAACCCGCATCGTTTGATAAGTATTCTGGACAATATAATATTTTGTATCTAAATGGCATTTTCTCCACAATAGTTTTTGTATCTATTCCAAGTTTTTTGTGCTCAAGATAAGAAAACAGATAGTTGCGCATACATTCCTCAACGTCAGGAGATAACCAATCACCTAAAACCTTTGTAATTGAAATTCTCCAAACAACTGACATCCAAAAGAAAAGAGAAATATCACCAGGAATATGTTTGCCACTTTTCAAGAATGAAGCGTAAGGAGATTCCAAATATTCGGCAAGAAGTTTTTCACATTGGGGACATAAATAATAGTCTTTTGCTAATGAATCAACCTTTAATTCATTAATTCGATCCTCATTTAGGCTCCCTTCTCCGAACAATTCTTCATATTTGGTTGAGGGTAAGTCTCCTGTGTGAACTTTTTGTCTCGTGGCAGTCAAAGTGAATGCTATATCTTTGCCACGTTTGCCACTTCCATCATAGCTGAATATCCGTGCTCCCAGAAAACTGGGCACAATATGCGAGTTGGTTTGGGTGGCTTCAGCATTTTTACATAATAAACAATTATCCATATTTCCTTTTATTAAAAACAATGCAAAGATACAATGTTTTATTAAAATATACAAGAGACAAAGTGAGATACTAATGATGACTAAGTTTTTTTCTTATGCATCCAAAACTGAATTAGTATCTTTGTATTCATAACAATACAGATGAGAAACAGATAGTGGTCCTAAATCTCACAATAATGAAGCCCTCCAGGCAATATTTAATCAAAAATGGCGTTATCTATAAGGAATTTATAGATTGGATTTATAAAAATGGCGTTATCAAATAGGAATGGGAATAGTGGTTTATAATGAATGGCAAAAAGAAAGGCTCCCGCTGGGGCCGTCCTCTGCTGTCGATGCTGCGGACCTGTACCGCCGGCTATGCCGTCGGCACACCCCGCATGTCAAGGCCAGCGCACGGAGTTCTTTTAGTTCCTCCGCGCAGTTTGCCCACCCACGCTGCGGCGCCGAAGATTTCTTTTTATGGCCTCCCGAGGGAAGGGGAAGTCGTCGGCAGAGCCCGACAGGAGCAAGAACAAGTTCCGCGACTTGGCTACGCCTACGCTGCTACATTTCGGCAGTGCTCAAGCAAGACCATTCGCAATCATTGATGGATTATTCAAGGTGCTCCCGGCCTTGTTTGGCGTTGCACTCAACTTCCGCAGCTCCCATCATGGGCGAGGCGAGGTGCGCTACAACTCGCTGATGAAGACCTTCCCCCAAGAGGCCGAAGAACTCTTCGTCGCCACCGAGCGCAATGCCAAACTGCGCTACGAGGGTTATAAGAAACTCTCGGAGATGTAATCTAATATAGATTGCAAACCCAAGTTGTGGAGGTCGAGAGGCCTCCACAACTTCCAAAGAACAAAAATAAAATATGAGTAAAAAAAATGTCATTGCTCAATCATCGGTTATCGACGAAGCATTTAAAAATAACCCTCATTTCGTTGATGTTTACTTTACGGAATATGTAGTAAACTCGTATTCTGCTATAACGTACGTGGTACCTGGAGATGAATTGCTTTTTATTGAGGATGCCGATTTACTTGATGACGAAAAAATAGAATTAAGAGAACACGGTTATACAGCTACAGTTAAAGCAACTGAAACAGGTTTTTTTGTTCCAGCCTTAAGTCTATCTGCACAAATCTTTTCCAAAAAAGAGATAAGAACATGTGTGCTTGGTTGGATTTTTGAGCACCCTATCGATGCGGTAGACTATCTGATAGGCACTCCGAAGGTTGAAAAAAAGACAGACCCATTTACAAAGATAAATAGTTTGGAGTTTGAATGGGACGGATTGCTACAATGCAATGGACGATTTCAAATATCTGATAACCTATTTATCAAACTTGATTATATCGATAACATCTGTGTTATATCTTTTTTTACAAGTGCAGATCAGTATTTTGATGGATTAGACTGTCGTGACTACTCAGAACCTAGTTATACACTATCTGCTAATGACACTATATCAATATTATTTGATGATGACACCATATTAGATTTTAAATCCATAAAGAAGAAATCCTTCTGTTGTGTATTTCATCAAGAGGACTTTGATGCATTTACACAAAAGAAAATTGAGGCGGTACGAATAACATTTGCTAAAAGTGATATTGATGCTCTATCTATGGAATTTGCAAATTGTTTTTTTGGTGTCTACTCTCAATTAGCCTTAATGCTCTATATCAAAAAATTTTTAGAAACTATTGTTGATGTTCATCCTAATTATATTTTACCTGATAGAGCAATAGGTCAACTTAATAATAACGAACAGGGGTATTGTTTTGTCTATCTTATGCAAGATACAACAAACAGTTACTATAAAATAGGGATTTCAAATAACCCTGACTATAGAGAACGTACTTTACAAAGTGAGAAACCAACAATAGAAATGATTGCTTGTAAGAAATATCCAACTAGGAAGATTGCAGCATCAATAGAATCTGCCTTGCACACAGCATACAGCCAACAACGCCTCCGCGGCGAATGGTTTAACCTTGATGAAGCAGATGTTGCAGCAATAATTGAAACGTTGAAATAATATTAGCACTTTTGCAATAAAACAGATAGAGTTACGTTATACAAAAAAAACATTTATGAGCCCCATTCAAATATCAATTAAAGATTACCGCGCTGTCAAATCCGCAGAGATAGCGATGAATGGTATTACTTTAATATCAGGCATAAATAGTTCTGGAAAGAGTAGTATTTCACGGTTGCTCTATTATGCATTTAAATATGCGAATGACTATGAGAGCATGGCGAATAGTTCGGCCATTTTGGAGCTACGACCAATTGATAGACTTGTACATAATTCAACTATGGAATTCAGAAGGAACGAATTCCTTGGGGAAATGCGGCATTATTATAGGTTAGCCGAAGAATCATCATCTCTTGATTTAAAAGTCAACTCCTATTGTGTTGCCCTCGAATTATTTAAAGAATTTATTGCCAAAAATGAGAATAATAGAGATAGTATCAATGAAAGTGCATTTGCAAGATTCCGTAGTATTATTGACGTGAGTATTCTTGGGAAAAGAAGCGGCAAGAATACCTCGCTAAGTGAATTAATCGATGATGTGATAAAAAAAACTAGAGGAATAAAGGAGAAAGCAGATAGTATTGCTTCTGCTCGAGGATATGCACTTTACAAAAAAAACCTTGCTGGAATTTTAGAAGATGACATCAAGAATGTGAGAATTACAGAATATGGAGTTCCTTTTGTTGGAAAAGATGTCACAAATATTCCTGTACTAAATTATATACAGCAAACAGTTTATATTGATACGCCAATGATTGTTGGTATGAATAAATATATGTGGTATCCAATAATGGAATATTGGCGTGATTTAAACCAACTATTAGAAATACCTGTACAGAAATCATATAGTCACTCTATTAACCAATACATCAAAAGCATTATACACGGAGGGTCATACTATGATGATTCGCTCTCTTTTAAGGGGAATATGAAATATAAGAGAGATGATGGACTTGTGATTGATTTAATGGACAGTGCTACCGGAATTAAATCCTTCTCTTTACTACAAACATTATTACGAAATGGTGTTATAAACGAGAATACTTTACTCATTATTGATGAACCAGAGGCTCATTTGCATCCACAGTGGATTGTCGAATATGCTAGAATAATAGTGATGATGCACAAAAGACTTGGTACAAAGTTTTTCATCGCATCACATAGTACCGATTTTGTAAGTGCAATAAAATACATTGCCGAAAAACAGAAGGTCCAAAAATCGGTGTCTTTTTATATCGCAGAAGAAGATACAAATAAGCCCTTCTCTTACAATTATAAATCTATTGGGACGGATATCGAGCCAATATTTGCCTCTTTCAACAAATCACTTGATAAAATAGGAGAGTATGGCGGCTGGCAATAATCAACCTCAACCTGAAGACAAATGGCTTTATTGTGCTGCTATTACAACTAATAGCAACATAACAAAGGATTATCCACAATCGTATCAAACAATAAAAGATATTGTAACGAAGGAAAAATGTAAGGGGAAAACTTTGTTTACTGAAGAAAAAGCAATCTATTTAGAAATAGTAGAGGGGGTACGTGCCAAAGGGAAACGCAATAAGATTCCTATTGTGGATTTTACATTTGGGATTACACATGGTAATTCTAAGAAATATCGACTTATTGAGGCCAAATTCGAGGTGGAAGATTTAAAAAACATTGACACCAAGAATATTAGAGATAAAGTAACCCACTCAAAAGATGTGATGAGTGTGGATGGCATACCTATAGAAGGGGGCGCTGTAATCTTAATTAACAAAGGGAAAAAGGTAGAACAACAAAAGAGCTTTTTTTCTCGTCAACTTCGCCCTTATGGCAATTATCAGATTATGACTATCGACGACTTGTATTCTCGATATTTCGTAGCATAATACAATTGACTGCTCCTCCAACACCGGCGGACAGAGCTCGAAGGCTATCCCGGCCGGCGCTGTCGCCAAGTTCGCCACCAGCGGTAAGAAGATCCGCAAGAAAGACCTCGGTATGATTGCCAAGAGCTACGGTTACGTCTATGTGGCGCAGGTCGCTATGGGCGCCAGCCAGGCCCAGTACTTCAACGTCATCAAGGAGGCCGAGGCCTACCACGGCCCGTCGCTCTCTCCTCGCCTTAATCCGAAAAGTGGGGACTTTTCGGGGCTCGGCTCACAGGTCCACTGGACCTGCTCGTATGCTACGCCCCTGCAATCAGCCGAAGGCCGCGAACACCGCATAAATCAATCAAATGAAGTGAGCAACCACGGCATCAAGATCGGTATGGGCCGCACGCAGAACGAGGAGAAGAAAGCCGTCGAGTGCGGCTACTGGCACCTCTGGCACTTCAACCCCGCCGAAGAAGACGCCGGCAAGAACGGCTTCCACCTCGACTCGAAGGAGCCCGACTGGAGCAAGTTCCGCGACTTCATTATGGGCGAGGTCCGCTACAACTCGCTGATGAAGACCTTCCCGCAGGAGGCCGAAGAACTCTTCGTCGCCACCGAGCGCAACGCCAAACTGCGCTACGAGGGCTACAAGAAACTGAGCGAGATGTAATCCTGCATCGATACACTAAACACGAAAAGCGGAGCCACTACGGCTCCGCTTTTTTTGTATCTACGATAGTTGCGCTCTTAATTCTTGATTACCCGGGCGACCTTGTCCCCGACCTTTATATAGTAGATTCCTGTCGGATAGCCGGAGAGATCGATGAGGGTCTCCTTCTCCCCGGTCACCACCCGTGCTGTCCCTTGGGTCGGGTTGGGGTATACTTTGACTCGATTGTCGACAACCGGCATTTGCGGCTGTCCGATACCGATGTTTTCGGGCAGGTTGTGAATCTCATCAATATAGTTGACGAGCGAGTGCTGCAGGAGGTTCCAGTATTCCGGCAGCTGTTCGCTGGGAGGGGTCTTCTCCGAGGACAATTCCATGGTCAGCTCTAGGCAGTTATGCACGGCGTTCACATAGTCTTGCCGCCCACCGGAAATGGGATACCAGTCGCCCCCGGCGGTGTAGCCGCAAGTGTAGGTGTCGCGGAAGTGGCTTTCATTGTAGGTCCAGCTGGTGTCGACAAAGCGCTTGCATACCTCTATCCACCAGTCTTCTGCGGGATGCGACATTTGGTCGGCATCGTGTCTCACGGTCTTGGATGTGAAGCTGTCCCAAGGGTAATTCATCACCTCGGCGCCACCGTGCAGGTTGGCGCTGAGCCTGAATTGGTGTGCGGTGAGATAGGCTATCATCGAATCGTTCTCAGGCTCGATAGCTGTCTTTGTCTGTGCAAAGGGGTCGGGGTAGTTGCGGTTGAGATCCACGTTGTTGGCGTTGTATCTGGTGGCCCTGCGCACGTTGTTTTCGTTGTTCTTGTAGGTGCCGTCGGGGTTGGCCAGCGGGTTGATGCTTATGCGTGTGCGGTCGAGGAGGCTGGTATACTGCTCGTTTGTGCCGTAGCCTGCCAGCAGGGTGTCGATGAGGCGCAGCATCATCACATAACCCGTCAGCTCGTCGCCGTGTATCGTCGCGCTATAGAAGAACTCCGGACGATAGCGGTTATCGTTGGGTCGCGAGTCGATGTACATGCTCAGGATGAGGCGCCCCTGTACGCTGGTGCCGATGGTGTCGATATGACATAGGGTGGGGTACATTTCTGCCCACCGTTGCATCATCTTCAGATATACGGTGTAGGTCGGATAGCGGTCCCAATCCGACATCTCTTCCACTGTAGTGGCCATCGAGATGGATTTGGTTACCAGCGTCTCTTCCACGGGAGGGAAGGCGTCGGGTCTTGGTTTCATGGGCCTTTGCTGGGCGGTAGCGCCCAAGGCGCCGAAGGTCAGTAGCAGGAAGAAAAGAGCACGTTTCGTCATAATACTTCTATTCTAACGGTTCTAAGGTCGGCGATGCGGTCGTAGAGGCGCACGCTCTGCGACTGGCGGACGGAGACCTCGAGGCTGCAGTCGAGGTCGAACTGCTGGTTTTCGGGCTTGAGGTCGAACTCCTTGAGGATGCGCATTACGTCGTTCATGGACTCGTAGGCAAAGAGGAAGCGGTAGCGGGCATCGATGGTTTTCTCGATAATCTGTGCGTGGTCGATGGCGTCGCGGGCGGCGGTCTTGTAGGCGTTGGCCAGACCGCTGGCACCGAGGAGGATGCCGCCGAAGTAGCGCACCACGACGATGAGGGTGTCGGTGAGGTCGGCCGAGAGGAGCTGGCCGTGGATGGGGCGGCCGCCGGTGCCGCTGGGCTCGCCGTCATCGTTGGCGCGGAAAGCATCCTTGCGGGGGCCAAGGATATAGGCGTAGCAGTGATGACGGGCGTCGAAATAGTCCTTCCTCAGCTGCTCCAGGTGCGCCTTGATGTCATCCAGATTATGCACGGGATAGGCGAAAGCCAGGAACTTGGAGCCTTTCTCCTTGTAGAGGCCCTCCGACGGGGCGGCGAGGGTTTTATAGGTATCGTCGAACATCAGTCAATAATAGTTAGACGGTTAGGGTTGATGGACGGTATCTCGGGGGTGGGGAGGCCGCTGCCGAGGGTCTGGGGGCTGCGGAGGATGCGTACCTCGTCGTAGAGGCCGCTGGCGATGAAGGCGTCCAATATCTTCCGGCCACCCTCGACGATGACGCTCTGCAGCTTGGCCTCATAGAGCTCGTGCAGCACCTCGGGGATGGTCTGATAGCTTAGGTGGAGCCAATGGGGAGGTACGTTGGTGAGACGGTTTCTTCTGTCTAAAACCACGGGCTGCGGTGCCGGACCTAGGTAATGTCTAGGTGTCAAGCTGGGTTTGTCCAGAAGGTAGGTCTCCGAGCCCACGAGGATGGCGGCCTCCTCCGTGCGCCAGCGGTGGTTCAGGCGGTTCTGCCACTGAGTCGATAACCAATACCTTTCACCTTTCACCTTTAACCTTTCACCTTCCGGGGCCATGAAGCCGTCGGCGCTCTCAGCCCATTTCAGTATGACGTAAGGGCGTTTTTGCTCCATGAAGGTGAAGAAGCGTCGGTTCAGCTCGCGCCCCTCCTCCTCCAGCACATGCCGCACCACCTCGATGCCGGCGGCTTCCAGCTTGCGGAAACCGTTGCCAGCCACCAGCGGATTGGGGTCGTCGTTGCAGCAGACGACACGCCGGATGCCTTTCTCGATGATAAGGTCCGCGCAAGGCGGCGTTTTGCCATAATGAGAGCAGGGCTCGAGGTTGACATACAGCGTAGCTCCGATACATACTCCTCCGTCACTGTGTGCCACCTCCCCTAACTTAGGGGAGGAATTGCTGACGCGCAATAATGCGTTGCGCTCGGCGTGGTTGTGGCCGTATTCTTGATGGAAACCTTCTGATACGATACGGCCATCTTTGACGACGACGCAACCAACTAATGGGTTAGGCCTGACTCGACCTAACCCATTAGCAGCCAACTGCAGGCATCGCTGCATATATTTTTCGTCGTCGTTCAAGTGTTTAGAACTCGGCGGTCTTGGGGGTTCTCGGGAAGGGGATGACGTCGCGGATGTTGGCCATGCCGGTGACGAAGAGCATCAGGCGCTCGAAGCCGAGGCCGAAGCCGGCGTGCGGGCAGCTGCCGTAGCGGCGCGTGTCGAGGTACCACCACATGTCTTTCATCGGGATGTTCAGCTCGTTGATGCGGGTCATCAGCTTGTCGTAGTTTTCCTCGCGGACGCTACCACCGATAATCTCGCCAATCTGCGGGAAGAGCACGTCGGTACCTTGTACCGTCTTGCCGTCGTCGTTCTGCTTCATGTAGAAAGCCTTGATTTCCTTCGGGTAGTCAATCATGATAACGGGCTTCTTGAAGTGCTGCTCCACGAGGTAGCGCTCGTGCTCGGAGGCCAGGTCGACGCCCCAGCTGACGGGGAACTCGAACTTGTGTCCCTTGGCGACGGCCTCTTCCAGAATCTTGATACCCTCGGTGTAGGGCAGACGCACGAAGTCGGTGTCGATGACGCTCTTCAGGCGCTCGATGAGGCCATTGTCAATCATCTTGTTGAGGAACTCGAGGTCGTCCATGCAGTGGTCGAGGGCCCACTTGACGCAGTATTTGATGAACTCCTCTTCGAGGGCGGTGAGCTCGTCGAGCTGGTAGAAAGCCATCTCGGGCTCAATCATCCAGAATTCGGCCAGGTGGCGCGGAGTGTTGCTGTTCTCGGCGCGGAAGGTGGGACCGAACGTGTATATCTTGCCCAGCGAGGTGGCGCCGAGCTCGCCTTCGAGCTGGCCGCTAACGGTGAGGGCGGTGAACTTGCCGAAAAAGTCCTGCTCCCAGTCGATGGTGCCATCCTCCTTGCGAGGCGGATTCTCGGGGTCGAGGGTGCTCACATGGAACATCTCGCCGGCACCCTCGCAGTCGCTGGCGGTGATGAGGGGCGTGTGGAAGTAGAAGAAGCCGCGCTCGTGGAAGAAGGTGTGGATGGCCATAGCCATATTGTGGCGCAGACGCATGACGGCGCCGAAGGTGTTGGTGCGGAGGCGCAGGTGGCCAATCTCGCGCAGGAACTCCATGCTGTGGCCCTTCTTCTGGAGGGGGTAGGTGTTGGGGTCGGCTTCGCCGTAGACGACGATGTTTTCTGCTTGCACCTCGACGGCCTGGCCGCTGCCCTGGCTCTCGACGAGCTTGCCCTCCACGCCGATGCAGGCACCGGTGGTGATGCGCTTCAGCTCTTCCTCGAACTTGGCGGGGTCAGCGACAACTTGGATATTATGGATGATACTTCCGTCGTTGACAGCCAGGAAGGCCACGTTTTTGTTGCCGCGCTTGGTGCGCACCCAGCCTTTGACACAAATGGAGGTGCCGATGAGGGCGCTCACATCTTCTTTCAGTAGATACTTAATCTCGTAACGTTTCATTATTGTTGATTTTTATTATTTCACTTTTCCGAACAGCAGCTGTTCCATCTCCATGTCGTTGGCGTATTTGAAGATTTTGTCTTCGTTCTTCCGGCGGCATATCATCAGCGTGTCGTCGGTGGCTGCCACGATGTAGTCGTCCAGGCCGTCGAGCACTACCGACATATCGGCAGGCACTACTACCACGCAGTTGTGAGTGTCGTAGGTCACCGTAAGGCCGTTGACGATGGCGTTGCCGTTCTCGTCGTGGTGGAACACGCCGTAGAGCGAGTCCCAGGTCTCTACATCGCTCCAGCCAAAGCTGGCGGCCATCACATGCACGTTGTCGGCCTTCTCCATGATGCCGTGGTCCACCGAGATGGCCTCGCACTGCGAGTAGACCTGCTCCAGGACGGTGTGGCTGGTGTTGAGTGTCAGCCCGAAGAAGTTCTCGGCGATGGCCGGCAGGAATTTCTCGTAGGCCTGGCGCAGCACCGGCAGGCGCCACACCAGCAGACCGGTGTTCCAGAAGAACTCGCCGCTGGCAATCATCTGACGCGCCATCTCCACCGGCGGCTTCTCCGTGAAGGTCACCACCTCGTAGAGGTTGTTGATAGGTTGATAGGTTGATAGGTTGATAGGTTGACGGGGTTGTTCTTCCGTAGAACTTATCAACCTATCAACGTCCATCTTATCAACGGGAGTCGTAGGCTCCCTGAATTGGATATATCCGTAGCTGGTGTCGGGCTTCACGGGCTGTGCGCCGAGGGTGATGATCCAGTCGTGCTTCTGCACGCAGTTGATGGCTTGAGAGAGGTTGCGCACGAAGCGGTCGAGGCCGAAGATGGCATGGTCGGCAGGCGACACAACGACGGTAGCCTCGGGGTCCATCTGTGCGATGATGGCGGCGGCATAGGCGATGCAGGGGGCGGTGTTGCGGCGCAGGGGCTCGCCGAGGACCTGCCACGGTAGCAGTCCCGGCACCTGCTCGCGCACGCGGTCGGTGTACTGCTCGCCGGTCACCACAACGATATGGTCGCGGGGACAGAGTTTCTCCATGCGCTCGAAGGTGAGTTGCAGCATCGAGCGTCCCACACCCATGGTGTCGACGAACTGCTTCGGACAGTCGATGCCGCTCACCGGCCAGAACCGGCTCCCCAAGCCTCCAGCCATTATTATGCACCAGGTGTGCGTTGATACGTTGATACGTTGATATGTTGATACGTTCTCGCTCATTTCCGGCTGTTAAGGTAGTTAATCAGTTTGTTTATTGAACCTGTGATTTTTTTGCATTGTTCTATTGATTGTACGACTGTAGTATGATCACAATAATTCAACTCATCAGCCAAATATAACATACTTCTGACCTCTGCACAACTTCCTTTTGCAATATTTAGGAAATGGATATAGTTTGCAATGGTTCCCGATTCGCTCCCTTCGGCAATATTGTTCATGATGGATACGGATGCACGTTGAATCTGGTCTTTAAAGCCGTAATCATGACCAAATTGAAAGTCTTTGTATGTGGTCATCGTTAGGGCTTTTGCCTGTTGCCAAATGTCTAATTCTTCAAAAAATGCCATTTCGTTTCACTTAACTTATCAACGTATCAACCTATCAACGTATCAACATCAAACACTCACTTCCCCTTCACTCCTCTCTCACTCCATTAATCAAACACTCACCTCCCCTTTGATGTGTGGATGCGGGTCGTAGTTCTCGAGGGTGAAATCTTCGTACTGGAAGCCGAAGATATCCTTCACTTCGGGGTTGATGCGCATGGTGGGCAGCGGCCGCGGCTCGCGCGAGAGCTGCAGGCGCACCTGGTCGAGGTGGTTCTTGTAGATATGGGCGTCGCCGAAGGTGTGGACGAACTCGCCGGGTTCCAGTCCGCACACCTGCGCCATCATCATGGTCAGCAAGGCGTAGGAGGCGATGTTGAACGGCACCCCGAGGAAGATGTCGGCCGAGCGCTGATAGAGCTGGCAACTAAGGCGCCCCTTGGGGGCTTTGTTGTTGATAGGTTGATAGGTTGATAGGTTGATAGGTGGTTCTTCCGTAGAACTTATCAACTTATCAACGCCCAACTTATCAACAGGAGCCGCCGGCTCCACATAGAACTGGAACAGGCAGTGGCAGGGCGGCAGGGCCATCTCCTCTATCTCAGCGGGGTTCCAGGCCGTCACCAGCAGGCGGCGGCTGTAGGGGTTTTCTTTAATCTCTTTGACGACATTGGCGATCTGGTCGATGGTGCCACCGTGGCCGTCGGGCCACGAGCGCCACTGCGAACCGTAGACGGGACCCAGGTTGCCGTTCTCGTCGGCCCACTCGTCCCAGATGCTCACGCCGTTGTCTTTCAGGTATTTTATGTTTGTGTCGCCGCGCAGGAACCACAGCAGCTCGTGGATGATGGAGCGCAGGTGCAGTTTTTTGGTCGTCAGGCAGGGGAAGCCCTCCGAGAGGTCGAAGCGCATCTGGTAGCCGAAGACGCCGACGGTCCCCGTCCCGGTGCGGTCGAGACGCTCGGTGCCGTGATCCAGCACATGTTGCAGTAGGTCAAGGTATTGTTTCATAAAAACTCTTTCACGCAATAATACAACAACGCCATTTCTTTTTAAAAATTGTTCGCGAGGGAAAATATTCTTCCAGGATTGTTAGATGTGGTTAAATTACCTCCTGTCAATTAGCTCTTAACTCCTACAAAATCAATGGTAAAGATAGGGTGGATAAAGAGAGGAGTAAGAGGGGAGTAAGAGAGGATGGCTTCTCGGTACTGAAAATCAACAAGGTAGAATTTCCGATATTTTATTATTGAATAAAAATAATGTTAAAATGGAAAAACATTCGAAAATAATATGTATCTTTGCAAAAATATAGTTGAAGAGAGAAAATACCTAAAACGATAGAATAGATTGAGAATTAGATAGTAATAATAATATTCGCCACCCTATGGAAGAAGGGTAGATAGTAGCAACCCAAACGAAATTCAGGAAAATTTTTAATTCACTTTTTTATTAACCAAAAACATTTTCATCATGTTTAAACATCTATTACGTTTTGTGCTCCTTGTGGCGCTAGCAGTGCCCCTCGGAACACGTGCGCAGCTCTCCTTCCCTGTTACGATGGGGTTTGAAGATGCTGATAGCACGGCTTACGCCCAGTGGACAAAGGTCCTGACTGCATCGTCAGCAGGAATCACGTCGACGAACCCCCATTCGGGAGCCAAGTGTTTCGACTTTTACTACACAACGACCCCGCCTCAGTACCTTATCTCGCCCGAGTTCGAGGTGGCTACTGGTACCGAGGTATTCACGTTCTGGTACCAACCCAGCACTTCCTATGACGAGGAGTTCGCCGTGGGTTTCTCCAGTACCACCAATGAGGTCGCCTCGTTCACCTTCAGCGCTACAGTTGAGGTGGAAAGTGGCTCTCCTTGGACCGAGTATATGGCTGTGGTGCCTGCGGGTACAAAGTATGTGGCCATTAAGCACCTTTCCGATGATGAATATCATCTCTACATCGATGACATCCGCATCGGTTCCGCTCCTACCTGCTTCCGTGTGCAGAGCATTGCTGCTCATAGCATCACTTCCGAGAGTATGACCATCGGCTGGATTGACACTTCTCTCAACGCTCAGTCCTATTCCCTTACCTACTGGCCCAATGGCGCCGGTGCTGGCGACACCATGACTGTCACTGTCAACGACACCACCTATGACCTTTATGGTCTCCAGGCTCAGACTCTCTATTATTTCTCTGTTGTCCCTACCTGCTCTGAGGGCGAAATCCTTCCGCGCGAAGGCAGTGCCATGACCCACTGCGAAGGCGGTAGCTGCAATATCACTATCTATGCTGAAGATTCTTATGGCGACGGTTGGAACGGCAACACCATCAATGTCTATCAGAGTGGCGCCCTCATGGGTTCCTTTATGATGCCCACCCAGGGTATGTCCAGCACCCGTATTTACGATACAGCCTCTATCATGGTCTGCTCGGGCAGTCCCGTTGTCCTCACCTTTACCGAAGGAAGTTACGCTAGTGAAATGGGTGGTTATATCGCCGATGGAAGCGGCAGCCCGATTTTCACCATTGCGAATATGAGCGGTCGCGACACCTTGGTGTCCCTCGCCAATCCCTGCCCCTCCTGTATTGCTCCTACAGCCTTGCGCGACAGCGTTGACGAGGACGGCAACATTGTCTTCATGTGGAATGCCGCCGAGGCTGGTACCTATCTCGTCTATGTGGGCGACTCGCTCTACACAGAGGAAGCTATCTCTGAAAACTATTATGTCTTTACCGATCTCCTCGCCAGCACTGCCTATACCCTTGGCGTGGCCAAAGTCTGCGGCAGCGACGAAGGCGACACCAGCGGCATTGTACGCCTCTCGATGAGAACTCCTTGTGGTGCTGTCTCCGAGCTTCCCTGGAGCTATGGCTTCGAGGATGCCGACTCATACACGGTACCCGCTTGCTGGACCGTTGTTGACAGTACGGAGGGCTACTCCTACGCTTACCCCTATGTCTATGATTACTCCTACTATGCCCACAGCGGCACCAAGAGTTTGGAGATGGCGGTTAGTTATCCCGAGGATGTCAACCTCATTGCCACCCCGGCTTTCGCTGTCAACCCCGCCATGCTGCATGTGAAGTTCTACGCCATCGGCAATTCTTGGGCTGGTGCAGGAAGCACCTTCCAGGCCGGTGTTATGAGAGACCCCGCTGATGCGTCCACTTTTATCCCGCTCTTCTCTATGCTTTATGATGACATAGACTACACTCAGTCGACCATGTACGAGTTCTTCTCCGACACCCTCACCACCTTCGAGCCTGAAGACACCGTGTGGGTTGCCTTCCGTCTGGGCGATGGCGACGATGAGTACGGCGAGTATACTGATCAGCTTTATATTGATGATATCGAAATTAACTTCATCCCCAACTGCCGCATGCCTTTGGGCGGTAGCGGCAGCATCGACAATGTGACCTACGAGAGTGCCGACTTTGAATGGACCGGTACCTCGGAAAACGGCTACGACCTGATGCTCAAGACCTACATCCTCAACGACACCACTGGTGAGGTCATCGACAGCACTGAGGCTCACTTCTTGGTTGAGGATTCCTCCAATTATACCGTCAATACCCTCCAACCCAACACTATCTACTACGCCTATGTGGCTACGCTATGTGAAGGTGATGAGGGCATGGATACCACCGACTACCTCTACATCGGCCCCTTTATGACCCAGATGCGCTGCTACCCTGTTGTCAAGGGTAACGTCGTCGCTGTGGCCGCCGATTCTGCTACCATCGAGTGGGAATATCTGGCTGACATGGGTATCGCCAGTGCCGGCGCACGCTTGACGCTGACCGACCTTACCGACGCCACTGTCGCTCCCGTGACCGAGGTTGTTGCCGGCATCAGCAAGAGTTATACTGGCTTGACGGTTGACCATACCTACCGTGTTGAGGTCGCCACCCTCTGTGGCACTCAAGATACTGCTGAGACTGTCGAGATCTTCTTCTCCACACATGGTCCTCTCTGTGGACAGTATTTCACCGACGACGAGGCTGCCACCTCCTCTTCTTATGCTCCCGCTTATTACAGCGCCAGTTATAGCTTCTCGCAGACCATTTACAGCGACACCATCCTCAATGGTCTCGACACTTTGAAAGGTGTGTCCTACAATGCATACTTCTACAATTCCGACAATGCCGATCAGGTGAACTACTCGATGGATATCTATCTGGGCTTTGTTGATTCCAATAACTCCCACCTCACCAGCTATAATAACAATCTCTATCTGGCTTCTGCTATTCCCGATTCGAATTCGAACATGACTAAAGTGGTGACTGGACGTCAGTTCACTGTGGGCAGCAACGGTTGGGTCTACATCCCCTTCGACAGCCTCTATACTATCCCTGCCCATAATAACCAGCAACTGGTGGTTACCACTGTTACCACCACTAAGCGCCTCGGTTCAGGATACAACTATTGGAGGGCGAAAAACACATACACATATGACTATAGCATCTATCAGGGATACTATACCAGCCGCTATGCTTACAGTAGCAGCAGCCCCATCACCTATGGCGGAGCGACTGCTCCTTCGACCTCCTCCAACAGTAATGCCCCCAACATCCAGTTCTTCGGCAACTGCGAGGGTGCCTGTATGGCTCCTACGGCCACGCTGGCCAACAGTGGCAGCGACAATGTCACTGTGAGCTGGATTGCCAATGGCGCTGAGGATTCGTGGAGCATTGAGTACAAAGCCCCGACCGACAGTGTGTGGACCGTCAGTGGCATCGCCACCGCCAGCCCCTACACCATCAACGGTCTGACCCCCTCCACAAACTATAGTGTGCGCGTGGGCGCCATCTGTGGCGACACCATTGTCTATGGTGCCCTTTCGGCCCGCACCGATTGTGCCCCCGTCACCATTCCCTACACCGCAGTCTTTACTTCCGCCGTTCCCTGCTGGAACACCAATGTATCTTATTACAGCACTACCGGTATCAATATCTTCAGCAACTACTACGCTATTTCTCCCCTGACCGCAGTGCCTATCAACACCTTGATGGCTCGCGTCACCGCCAGCGCTTATAGCAGTTCTACCGTGATGCTGGTTGGCATTGGCAACGGCATGGGTGGTGATTTCACCCCCATCGACACTGTGTCGCTCACTGGCACGCAGAGCACCACCGACATCTACCTTATCAACTATACTGGTACGGGCGACCGCCTCGTCATTAAACCCCTCGCCGGTGCTTCTAGTAGCGACTTCTACCTCTACAGTGTGACCCTGATGGTTGCGCCCCATTGTATGCCCGCTGACAGCCTTGTGCTCGACAGTGCCACCTCCACCAGCCTCTCGCTGAGTTGGAAGGGTACGGCCACGAGCTATGATGTGAAGTACAAAGTGGCTGGTGATACCACTGCTACTTGGACCACCCTTACCGCCACCACCAACAACATCACCATCAATGGTCTGACGCCTGCCACCCGTTACGAGGTGAAGGTGTCCATTGTCTGCTCCGATGGTACCCTCAGTGCCGACATCTCTGACTCTTATTCCACCGAGTGTCTGCCTGCCACGGTGCCCTTCCTGCAGCAGCTATTCTATGAAATTCCGATTTGCTGGGAGACCTTCAACACTGGACGCCCCAATGCTACTTGGGCTCAGAGTGCCGCTAATAGTGCAAACTATGGATATGGATACCTCTATTCTATAGCAGGAAGTAGCTCCAATGTGACTAACGATTGGCTGGTGACTCCGGCTATCACTATCCCCGCCTCCGCTGATACTAACTTCAAGCTTTGCTACATGGTAGCTGGCGATGCGGATAGTTATTATGCCAACGCTGTGGCTTCCTATGAGATTCGTGTGTCTCCCACTGGCGACTTCGCCGAAGCCAGCTTCACCGACACGATGCTTGTCGATACCATCAACACTAACGTTTTCTTGTGGCGTCGTCTGCCCGTGAGCGCTTATGCAGGCCAGACCGTCCGCTTCGCTTTCCATGCTGTCAATAAGCAGTATGGCGAGGTGGCTGTCACCAATGTGGGCGTTCGTAATGTCCTCGCCCCGATGTACTACCTCGATGGCGATGCAAACCTCTACCTTGGTGATACCGGCAACTATAGTGTTGTCCGTGTTGAAGGCGACAGCGCCACCACCACCCTCACTTGGAATTCCACGATGGTCGACGCTGGTACGGCTGTGATGATTGGCAGCGGCGACTCTATCCGCATTGTCTACAATGCCGCCGGTTTCGACACCATTACCTTCGTGGCATCCAATGCCTATGGCAATGACACCAGCATCGGTGTGGTTCGCATCGTTGATCCTAACCCCGTGACCACGTTCCCCTACATGACTGGCTTTGAGGCCACCGCTCCCGATAACAACAACTGGATTATCAACAACCAGCGAGACGGTAATGGTTGGTATATTGGCAATGCCACTGACAATGGTGGCAGCCAGGCTCTCTACATCAGTCAGGACAATGGCACCACCAATACCTACGAGATTACTACTTCCAGTTATTCGTATGCTGCCCGCGCCCTCAGTTTCCCCGATTCCGGTGCTTATTCCTTCAGTTTCGACTGGAAAGCCTATGGCGAGAGCAATTATGACTTCCTCTTTGCTTGGCTCGCTCCTGGCGATGCCACATTCCCGGCTGGCAGTTATCCTGGCGATATGGAAAGCTACACAGATAATCCCACGGGTTGGATTAATCTCAATCCCGAGGGCGGCAAGTTGAACCTCGACAGCACCTGGAGCACCGTGACCGACACTGTTAACGTCACTGCCGGCCGCTACTTCCTGGTCTTCATGTGGCGCAACGACCTGAGCATGGGTACCAATCCTCCCGCCGCCATCGACAATATTGTAGTTACCGATGGTACCGTCTTCGTCTGCGACGCTCCTGTCATCGACACGATGATTATCGACGAGAACTATATCACTGTCGACTTCAGCGCCGAGGCCGAGAACTTCGAGGTGGCTATCGTCGAGGGCGAGTGGGCTGAACCCCTTGTCGCCGACAGCGCCATCACCGGCAACACCTACACCTTCACCGGCCTCACCGCCAGCACGACCTATGCCATCGGCCTGCGCTCCGTCTGCGCCGAAGGCATCTACAGCGACTGGGAGGTCCGCACCGTGACCACTGCCGCTCATCCTTGCGACGTGCCCACCGCACTCACCTCCAGCAATGTGACGCTCAATAGCGCCACCCTCGGCTGGACCGCTGTGGAAGGCCAGGAGAAATGGCAGATCCACCTCACCGGCGAAGGCTACGACCAGTACCACCTCGCCACCGCCAACCCCTTCAATGTCACGGGCCTCAGCTACGGTGTTGAATACACCTTCCTGGTTCGCGCCATCTGCAGCGAGGGCGACACCAGCGAGTGGAGCACTCCCGCCCACTTCACCACCATCGCCTGCGAGGGCGTGACCAACGTGACCGTCGGCAGCGTGACTGCCAACAGCGCAGTCATCAGCTGGACGGCTCCCACGGGTGCCACCCGCTTCGTGGTGAACTACGGCTTCCAGGGCTTCGACCAGGGTACCCACGTCCCGCAGCACCGGCATCGACGATGTCAACGCCGCCAATGTCAGCCTCTACCCGAACCCGGCCAGCAGCACGGTGACCCTGAAGGGCATCGAGGGAAAGGCCACGGTGACGGTGGTCGACATGAACGGCCGCAAGGCTGGTGAGTGGACCGTCAACGAGGGCGAGCTCACCATCGACGTGACCGACATGGCACAGGGTGCCTACTTCGTCCGCATCGTGGGCGAGCAGGTGAACGCCATCCGCAAACTCATCGTCCGCTAACCTGCGGCGTCTGCCTGCTTAGCAGGCCTGCGACCGCAGTGGAGCAAACGCTAAAACCGACAAAAATCCCCGCTATCTGGCGGGGATTTTTGTCTTCTTTATTGAAATACAATACATTATACGTTTTTTCGCTATTTTGGCGTTTTTTGGTGCCGTCGGGGGGCGATTTTGGGAGTTGAAAGGGTAGGGTAGGGGCGTTTTTGTGACGTTGGACGAGATGTGGGGTAAAAAAATATAAACATTTATGATTAAGAAAATCAGTTTGTTGTATATAGAAAATGAAAAAATTTGAAAAAAACTTTTGTCGGATTTGAAAAAAGTAGTATTTTTGCAACCTCAATCCTAGAGAAAAAGAGTTGTTTGAAAGGTTGACAAAAGCCGATGTAACTCAGTTGGTAGAGTAGCTGATTTGTAATCAGCCTGTCGGGGGTTCGAGTCCCTTCATCGGCTCGAGGTCCGACTCTCGAAAAACTGAGCAATCGGACAAAAATACTGGGGGAGTCGCATAGCGGCAATTGCAACAGACTGTAAATCTGTCCTCGGAAGAGTTCGGTGGTTCGAGTCCACCCTCCCCCACGAAGCCAAACTTCACGATGCGGAAGTAGCTCATTTGGTAGAGCGATAGCCTTCCAAGCTATAGGTGGCGGGTTCGAGCCCCGTCTTCCGCTCCAAAACAGCGGAGACAGCACAGAACCGCGCTCCGTGTCGAAAAAGAAAGGTTCTCAAAAGAGAGTGTGAGAAACATAAGCCGCAGTAGCTCAGTGGTAGAGCGCTTCCTTGGTAAGGAAGAGGTCACGAGTCCGACTCTCGTCTGTGGCTCTCTTTTCATGCCGAAAGTATGAAGGAAAATAAAAAAAAATGAGGACGAATGCCGTAGGCACGCCCTCTTTGAACGTGAACTAATATTATTGTTAACATTTAATACGTATTAAAAATGGCAAAAGAAAAATTCGATCGTTCTAAACCGCATGTCAACATCGGTACTATTGGCCACGTTGACCATGGTAAGACCACCCTCACCGCTGCTATCACCAAGGTTCTCGCTGAGAAGGGCCTTTCTGAGGTGAAGAGCTTCGACAGCATCGACTCCGCTCCTGAAGAGAAAGAGCGTGGTATCACCATCAACACCGCTCACGTTGAGTATCAGACCGAGAAGCGTCACTACGCTCACGTCGACTGCCCGGGTCACGCCGACTATGTGAAGAACATGGTTACCGGTGCTGCCCAGATGGACGGTGCTATCCTCGTCGTCGCTGCTACCGACGGTCCCATGCCCCAGACCCGTGAGCACATCCTGCTCGCCCGTCAGGTTGGCGTTCCCCAGCTCGTTGTGTTCCTGAACAAGTGCGACCTTGTTGACGATCCCGAGCTGCTCGACCTCGTCGAGATGGAAGTCCGCGAGCTCCTCAGCTCCTATGACTTCGATGGCGACAACATCCCCATCATCCGTGGTTCCGCCCTCGCCGCTCTGAATGGCGAAGCCAGCGGTGTGAAGGCCGTCGAGGAGCTGATGGATGCTGTCGACAACTGGATTCCCGAGCCCGTCCGTCAGAAAGATAAAGACTTCCTGATGCCCATCGAGGACGTGTTCTCCATCACCGGCCGTGGTACCGTTGCTACCGGTCGTATCGAGACTGGTGTTATCCACACTGGTGACCCCGTCGACATCATTGGTATGGGTGCTGAGAAACTGAAATCCACCGTCACTGGTGTTGAGATGTTCCGTAAGATCCTCGATGAGGGTGAGGCCGGCGACAACGTGGGTCTGCTCCTCCGCGGTATCGACAAGAACGAAATCCGTCGTGGTATGGTTATCGCCAAGCCCGGCTCGGTGAAACCTCACCACAAATTCGAGGCTGCTGTCTATATCCTGAAGAAAGAGGAAGGCGGCCGTCACACCCCGTTCCACAACAACTATCGTCCCCAGTTCTACTTCCGTACCACTGACGTGACCGGTACCATCATGCTCCCCGAGGGCCGCGAGATGGTTATGCCTGGTGACAACCTGACGATCACTGTGGAGCTGATCTCCGACATCGCTCTGAACGAGAACCTGCGCTTCGCTATCCGCGAGGGTGGCCGCACCGTTGGTTCCGGTCAGGTGACCAAGATCATCGAATAATTTCGTTGATTGACCACAGCCGCGTCGAGAGCGACGCGGCTTTTCAGGGGCATAGTTAAATGGTATAATGGCGGTCTCCAAAACCGTGGTTGGGAGTTCGATTCTCTCTGCCCCTGCCAATAAAAAAACTAGTTTAAAAGAAAATGTCAAAGTTTGGTGAATATGTGAAGTCGAGCTACGACGAGTTGGTGCACAAAGTGTCGTGGCCTACATTCAAGGAGTTGCAGAGCAGCGCTGTGGTCGTTGCCGTCGCCTCCATTATCATTGCCCTCATCGTCTTCGTGATGGATATCGTTTTCGGTGTCCAGAGCGGAAGCTGGAAGGGATTGCTTGGAAACTTTTACAATCTGCTTGGATAACAACGGTCGCGTCAACGCCCGGGTCTTGCTTCCCAAATCTCTTTGAGGCTCGTCGCGGTGACCGTGAAACAAGTGTGATTATAAGTTTATTTCACTGTTTTTATACTATCAATGGAACAACAGGAAAAAAAGTGGTATGTCGTTAGAGCAATCAGCGGCAAGGAGAAGAAGGCAAAGGAGTATATCGAGAACGAAATGGCCAAACGTGGCTGGAGTAACGATGTGCCCACTGTGCTGATTCCCACCGAGCAGGTGGTTTCCATCCGCAACGGGAAGAAGGTGGTCAAGGACCGCAACTACTTCCCCGGCTATGTGATTATCGAGGCCGACTTGCGCGATGAGATTATCCCTGTCATCCAGAACCTGCCCAATGTTCTCGATTTCCTTCGTGAGCGCGAGGGCAAACCTATCCCTATGCGTCAGGCCGAAATCAACCGCATCCTCGGAAAGATGGACGAGCAGTTGGAGAACGCCGATGCTATGGATCGTTTCATTGTCGGCGAGAACGTGAAGGTCATCGATGGTGCTTTCAATAGTTTCATCGGTGTCGTTGAAGAGGTCAACGAGGAAAAGAAGAAATTGAAAGTTACGGTCAAAATCTTCGGTCGCAAGACTCCTCTCGAACTCAGTTTCTCGCAGGTAGAGAAAGAACAGTAACCGATTAATTAACCCTATCAAAATTTAATTCAATGGCAAAAGAAGTTGCAGGATTGATTAAATTGCAAATCAAAGGCGGTGCTGCCAATCCCGCTCCTCCTGTCGGACCGGCTCTCGGTGCGAAAGGTGTGAACATCATGGAGTTCTGCAAGCAGTTCAACGCCCGTACACAGGACCAGGCCGGTAAAGTCGTCCCTGTCATCATCACTGTGTATACGGACAAGTCCTTTGACTTTGTACTGAAAACTCCTCCTGTTGCTGTCCAGCTGAAAGAGATGTCCAAGGCTCAGAAGGGTTCTGGCGAACCCAACCGCGTCAAGGTCGCCTCGGTCACCTGGGAGCAAGTGCGCCAGATTGCCGAAGCCAAAATGCCCGATCTCAACTGCTTCACGGTTGAGAGCGCCATGAGCATGGTGGCCGGTACTGCCCGCAGCATGGGTATCACCGTTACGGGTGAGAATCCCCTCAAGAAGTAAAAAAGATTTATGAACAAGTGGTAGCACCAGTAGCGCAAGCGAACATGCGGTGACCACAAAAAAAGACCAAAATGGCAAAACTGACTAAAAAACAGAAAGAGGCTGTCGCCAAGTTTGACGGTAGCAAAGTGTATTCCCTCGAGGAGGCTGTCAGCATCGTGAAGAACATCACCTTCACCAAGTTCGATGCTTCCGTGGATATCGACGTTCGTCTGGGTGTTGACCCCCGCAAGGCCAACCAGATGGTTCGTGGTAGCGTGACGCTGCCCCACGGTACGGGTAAGACCGTCCGCGTCCTCGTGCTTTGCACCCCCGACAAAGAGGAAGAGGCCAAAGCCGCCGGTGCCGACTACTACGGCCTGGATGAGTATGTCACCAAGATTAAGGGTGGTTGGACCGATGTTGATGTCATCATCACCATGCCCAGCTGCATGCCTAAGATTGGTGCTCTTGGACGTATCCTCGGTCCCCGTGGCTTGATGCCGAACCCCAAGACCGGCACCGTTACCATGGAGATTGGTAAGGCTGTCCAGGAAGCTAAGGCTGGTAAGATCGACTTTAAGGTCGACAAGTTCGGTATCATCCATACCGCCGTTGCCAAGTGCTCCTTCGACAACCAGAAAATTGTTGAGAACGCCCGCGAGGTGCTCCAGATGATTATGAAGCTCAAACCCAGTGCCGCTAAAGGTACCTACGTGAAGAGCATCGCTATCAGCAGCACCATGAGCCCCGGCGTCAAAGTCGACACCAAAGCCGCTACTCTGTAATCCAAATTAATTAAAGAAACATTATGAGAAAAGAACTGAAAGACCAGCATATCGACGCTCTGTGCGAAGAGATCAAGGCCTATCCCAATCTGTACATTGCAGATATTGGAGGTTTGAACTCTGTGCTGACCAGCAAATTGCGTCGTGCCGCCTTCCGCAATGAGGTGAAGCTGGAAGTTGTAAAGAACACTCTTCTCATCAAAGCCCTCGAGAAGTCGGGCTTCGACTACTCCGAGCTTTTCCCGGTGATTAAGGGTGAAACCGCCATAATGCTTTCGAACACCAACAATGCACCCGCGAAGCTCATCAAGAGTTTCCGTGCCGCTGAGAAGACTGCTGAGAAGCCCATTCTCAAAGGCGCCTATGTCGAAGAGTGCTTCTATATCGGCCACGAGAACCTCGACGCTCTTGTCAACATCAAGTCCAAGAACGAGCTTATCGCCGATGTGGTTGCCCTGCTGCAGTCGCCCATCAAGAACGTCCTGTCGCAGGTTCAGTCGGCTGGCAATACCATTACCGGTGTGCTGAAAACATTGGAGGAGCGCGCCTAAAATTTCACGCGCAAATAAAGTAGGGATGGCTCCCTTAAAAAAGCCCAAAGAAAAAACAGTTAAAAAAACAAATTTGTAAAACATTTAAAAACAATAAAGTCATGGCAGACATCAAAGCTATTGCTGAAGAATTGGTTAACCTTACCGTTAAAGAAGTTAAAGAACTCGCTGACGTCCTGAAAGAGGAGTACGGCATTGAACCCGCCGCCGCCGCTGTTGCAGTCGCCGCCCCCGCTGCCGGTGGTGCCGCCGCCGCTGCTGAGGAGAAGACCTCCTTCGACGTGATCCTGAAGGGTGTTCCCGATCAGACCAAGAAACTTGGTGTTGTGAAGGCTGTTAAGGACATGGCCTCCCTCGGTCTGAAAGAGTCCAAGGAGCTTGTCGACAACGCCCCCAAACCCGTTAAGGAAGGTGTTTCCAAGGACGAGGCTGAGAGCCTGAAGAAAGCCCTCGAAGAGGCTGGTGCTGAAATCGAGATCAAGTAAGGTAATCCTTTCCTGATATTGACGAGGAATAGGGCCTCCGACTTGATCGGAGTGCCTATTCCTTGTTGCTATGGAATTAGATTCCGCCTTCTTCAACCCCTTGAATGGGGACTCCCGCTTCACTCGCGATCAGTTATAACGATATAATTTATAGTCCCTTGGCAAAAAAAGAACCCACAGTAGTCAATTTCGCGTCGGTACGCAAATTTGAATATCCGGATTTTCTCGATATCCAGGTCAAGTCATTTAAAGACTTCTTCCAAATTGAGACTAACCCCGACAATCGTTTGGACGAAGGCCTGTATAAAGTCTTCAAAGAGAATTTTCCCATCACCGATGCGCGAAACAATTTCGAACTCGAATTCTTGGATTATTATATCGATCCTCCCCGCTACACTATCGAGGAGTGCATCGAGCGTGGCCTGACTTACAGTGTCCCGCTGAAAGCCAAGATGAAACTGAGTTGCAAAGACCCCGAAAACGAAGATTTCCAGACCCTCGAGCAGCATGTCTATCTGGGGATGATTCCCTATATGACCCCGAAGGGTACTTTCGTTATCAATGGCGCTGAGCGCGTCGTGGTCTCCCAGTTGCACCGTTCCCCTGGCGTCTTTTTCGGCACCCAGTTCCACTCGAATGGTACTCAACTCTACTCCGCCCGTATCATCCCCTTCAAGGGATCCTGGATGGAATTTACGACCGATATCAACAACGTCATGTACGCCTATATCGACCGTAAGAAGAAATTGCCCATTACTACCCTTCTGCGTGCCATCGGATACGAGTCCGATAAGGACATCCTTGACATCTTTGAACTTGCCGAAGAAGTCAAGGTCAATCGCAATAATTTGAAAAAGGTACTCGGCAAACAACTTGCCGCCCGTGTTGTAGAGACATGGACCGAGGACTTTGTCGACGAGGACACCGGAGAGGTCGTCTCCATGGAGCGTACCGAGGTTGTCATCGAGCGTGACGTCGAGCTCACCGAGGAACATATCGAGAAAATTCTTGAGCTTGATGTCAAATCCATCCTCATCAAGAACGAGGATAAGGACGGTATCGATTATTCCGTCATCTACAACAGTTTGAAGAAGGATACTGCGAACAATGCCAAGGAGGCTTGCGAGTACATTTATCGTCAGCTCCGCAATGCCGAACCTCCCGACGAGGAGACTGCCCGCAGCATCATTGAGAAGCTCTTCTTCTCAGAGAAACGTTATGATCTGGGCGATGTGGGTCGCTACAGAATCAACACCAAATTGAACCTTGATGTCCCCGACAACGTTCGTGTGTTGACCAAGGAGGACATCACCTCTATTATTAAATATTTGGTTGAACTTATCAACCAGAAAGCTGAGGTGGACGATATCGACCACCTGTCGAACCGTCGTATCCGTACCGTCGGCGAACAGCTCTCCAACCAGTTTGGAGTGGGTCTCGCCCGTATGAGCCGCACCATCCGCGAGCGTATGAACGTGCGTGATAACGAGGTGTTCACTCCCACCGAGCTCATCAATGCCAAGACTCTTTCGTCGGTCATCAACTCGTTCTTTGGTACCAACCAGTTGAGCCAGTTCATGGACCAGACCAACCCCTTGGCCGAGCTCACCCACAAGCGCCGTATTTCGGCTCTCGGCCCCGGTGGTCTGTCGCGCGAGCGTGCAGGTTTCGAGGTCCGTGACGTCCACTATACCCACTACGGCCGTCTCTGCACCATCGAGACTCCTGAAGGTCCCAACATTGGTCTTATCTCCTCGCTCTGTGTCTATGCTAAGATTAACGAGCTTGGTTTCATCGAGACCCCCTATCAGCGTGTCGTCAATGGACAGGTGCAGCTCAACGAGCCTCCCGTCTACCTCTCTGCCGAGGCTGAGGAGAACAAGACTGTGGCCCAGGCCACCACTCCTCAGGACGAAGAAGGCAACATTACCGAAAGCCGTGTCAAGGCCCGTCGTCAGGCCGACTTCCCCATTGTGTCGCCCGATGAGATTGACCTCATGGACATCGCTTCCAACCAGATTGCTTCTATCGCAGCATCGCTTATTCCTTTCCTCGAGCACGACGACGCCAACCGTGCCCTGATGGGATCGAACATGATGCGTCAGGCTGTTCCTCTGCTCAATCCCGAGATCCCCATCGTCGGTACGGGCATCGAGGAGGCTGTGGCGCACGACAGCCGCGTGCTGCTTAATGCTGAGGCCGACGGTGTTGTCGAGTTTGTCGACTCCACCAAGATTGTCATCCGTCACAACCGCACCGAGAAGGAACGTCTCGTTTCCTTCGATGACGATGTGAAGGAATACCGCCTCACCAAATATCAACGTACCAACCATTCCACCGCCATCAACCTGCGTCCTATCGTCAAGAAGGGCGACAAGGTCAAGAAGGGACAGGTCCTCTGTGAGGGTTATGCCACCCAGGGCGGCGAGCTCGCCCTCGGCCGCAACATGATGGTCGCTTTCATGCCGTGGAAGGGTTACAACTTCGAGGATGCAGTGGTGATTTCCGAGCGCGTGGTGCGCGAGGACATCTTCACCTCCGTCCATGTCGAGGAGTTCACCCTCGAGGTCCGCGAGACCAAACGCGGCAACGAGGAGCTCACCCGCGACATCCCCAACGTCGGTAACGACGCCACCAAAGATCTCGACGAGAATGGTATCGTCCGTATCGGCGCCGAGGTTAAGGAAGGAGACATTCTCATCGGTAAGATTACCCCCAAGGGAGAATCCGATCCTACTCCCGAGGAGAAACTGCTCCGCGCCATCTTCGGCGACAAAGCCGGCGATGTCAAGGATGCCTCCCTCAAGGTGCCGCCTTCAATGCACGGCGTTGTCATCGACAAGAAACTCTTTGCCCGTGTCATCCGTGACCGCAAGGCCCGTGCCAAGGAGAAAGAACTCCTGGCCAAGCCCGAAGAAGAGTATCGTTTTGAGTGCGAGGAGTTGAAGGACAAACTTATCTCCCGCCTCCTCATCCTTCTCAACGGCAAAGTCTCCAATGGAGTCTACACCAACCACCGCGAGGAACTTATCCCCAAGAAGGTCAAGTTCAGCGCCAAGACTCTCAAAACCATCGATTATACCGAGGTCAGCCCCAACAAGTGGACTACCGACAAAGAAACCAACTCCCTCATCAAAGAGTTGCTCAACAACTACAATATCAAATATCGCGAGATTTCTGGTCGCTTCACCCGTAACAAGTTTGCCCTCACTGTCGGAGACGACCTTCCCAGTGGCATTGTCCAGATGGCCAAGGTTTACATCGCCATGAAGCGTAAACTGCGTATCGGTGACAAGATGGCAGGTCGTCACGGTAACAAGGGTATTGTGTCGAAGATTGTCCGTGCCGAGGATATGCCTTTCCTCGCCGACGGTACTCCTGTCGATATCGTCCTCAACCCTCTGGGTGTGCCTTCGCGTATGAACCTCGGACAGATTTATGAGACCGTTCTGGGTTGGGCTGGTAAGAAACTTAACAAACGTTTCAAGACCCCCATCTTCGACGGTGCTACCCTCGAACAAATCAATGGCTACATGCGTGAGGCCGGCCTCCCCGAGAATGGCCGTACTTACCTCTACGACGGCGAGACTGGCGACCGCTTCGACCAGCCTGCCACCGTGGGTTACATCTACTACCTCAAGCTCCACCACATGATTGACGACAAGATGCACGCCCGTTCCATCGGTCCTTACTCCCTCATCACCCAGCAGCCCCTTGGCGGTAAAGCCAACTTCGGTGGTCAGCGTTTCGGTGAGATGGAGGTTTGGGCTCTCGAAGCCTACGGCGCATCCCATGTGCTGCAGGAAGTGCTCACCGTCAAATCCGACGACGTCATGGGCCGTGCCAAGGCCTACGAGGCCATCGTCAAGGGCGACAACATGCCGGTTCCGGGCATCCCCGAATCGTTCAACGTCCTTGTCCACGAACTCCGTGGTCTCGGTTTGGAGGTAACGTTTGATTAATTAAGTAGAAAGTAAAGAACAATGGCTTTTAAACAAGAATCTCAGGTAAAGATCGATTTCAACTCGATCACCATCAGCCTCGCGTCGCCCGAAAGCATCAAGCGTCGTTCCTATGGCGAGGTGACCAAGCCTGAAACCATAAATTATCGCACCTACAAGCCCGAGCGCGACGGCTTGTTCTGCGAGCGCATCTTCGGACCCACGCGCGACTGGGAGTGCCACTGCGGCAAATACAAACGTATCCGTTACAAGGGTATTGTCTGCGACCGTTGCGGTGTCGAGGTCACCGAGAAGAAGGTCCGTCGTGAGCGCATGGGACACATCGAACTCGTGGTCCCCATTGCCCACATCTGGTTCTTCCGTTCCCTGCCCAACAAAATCGGCACCCTGCTCAATATCCCTTCCAAGAAACTCGACCAGGTTATCTATTACGAGAAATATATCGTCCTGCAGCCCGGCAAAGCCGTCCTTAACGAAATGCCCGTGCAGCGTCTCGACCTGCTCACCGAGGAAGAATACTACTACATCAAAGACTCCTTGCCCGAAGGTAACGAGCAACTGCCCGACAGCGACCCCGACAAGTTTATCGCCGGTATGGGCGCCGAGGCTCTCTATACGCTCCTCTGCAACCTCGACCTTGACAAGCTCTCCTATGAACTCCGTGCCAAGGCCTCGAAAGAGACTGCCGTGGCTCGCAAACAGGAAGCCCTCAAGCGCCTGAACGTCATCGAGTCGTTCCGCGAGTCCCAGCGTGCCATGCGTGCCCGCGGTATGGACAACCGTCCCGAGTGGATGATTATGAACATCATTCCTGTCATTCCTCCCGACCTGCGTCCCCTCGTGCCGCTGGATGGCGGCCGTTTCGCCACTTCCGACATCAACGAGCTTTATCGTCGCGTCATCATCCGCAACAACCGTTTGAAACGCCTCGTCGAAATCAAGGCCCCCGAAGTCATCATGCGCAACGAGAAACGCATGCTTCAGGAGTCTGTCGACTCCCTCTTCGACAACAGCCGTAAGGTTTCTAGCGTCAAGTCCGACAGCAACCGCGCCCTCAAGTCGCTCTCCGACGCCCTCAAGGGCAAGCAGGGCCGCTTCCGTCAGAACCTCCTTGGTAAGCGTGTCGACTACTCCGGCCGTTCGGTTATCGTCGTTGGCCCCGAGTTGCGCATGCACGAGTGCGGTCTCCCCAAGGATATGGCTGCCGAGCTCTTCAAACCCTATATCATTCGCAAACTCCTCGAGCGCGGTCTCGTGAAGACTGTCAAGAGTGCTAAGCGTGTCGTCGACCGCAAGGAACCCGTCGTGTGGGAAATCCTTGAGAATATCCTCAAGGGACACCCCATCCTGCTCAACCGTGCTCCTACGCTGCACCGTTTGGGTATTCAGGCCTTCCAGCCTCGCCTTGTCGAAGGTAAGGCCATCCGCCTCCACCCGCTGGTGTGTACCGGCTTCAACGCCGACTTCGACGGTGACCAGATGGCTGTCCACGTCCCCATGGGCAACGCCGCCATCCTTGAAGCTCAGATCCTGATGCTCTCCACACACAACATCCTCAACCCCGCCAACGGTGCTCCTATCACTGTCCCCTCGCAGGACATGGTGCTCGGTCTGTACTACATGACCAAGCCCCGCCGCACCACCGCCGACGAGGTTGTCAAGGGTGAAGGCCAGCGCTTCTATTCCGCTGAGGAAGTCATCATCGCCTACAATGAGAAACGTGTCGACCTTAACGCCTGCATCTCTGTGCAGCTCGATGAGGACCACCGTCACGACGAATATTCCTATGTCAAGACCGACAAAACCTTCATGGAGGTTATCAAGGACAAGAAAGGCAACCTGCTTACCGATATCGACTGCAGCACTCCCGCCGAGATAGCTCTCCATAGCCGCACCGAGTTTGAAATCAAACGCGATGTGAAGGGCAATCCCATTCTTGACGCCAAAGGACACTACATCAAGACCAACCGTCTCCGCACCACTGTCGGCCGCGTTATCTTCAACCAGGTGGTCCCCAGCCAGTATGGCTTCATTAACCAGGTCATGGGCAAGAAATCGCTGCGCGACATCATCGGTGATATCTTCACCGAGTGTGGCAACGCCGTCACCGCCACCTTCCTCGACGACATCAAGAACATGGGCTACCGTCAGGCATTCCGCGGCGGTCTCTCCTTCAACCTCGGCGACGTCATCATCCCTCAGGAGAAGGAACAGCTCATCGAGAAGGCCAACGGCGAGGTCGAAGAGGTTATGGCACAGTACGCCATGGGTCTTATCACCAACAACGAACGTTATAACCACGTTATCGATATCTGGACCAACACCAACAACCAGCTCACCGAGACTCTCATGAAACAACTGAAGGCCGACAACCAGGGCTTCAACCCCATCTTCATGATGTACGACTCCGGCGCTCGTGGTAGTAAGGAACAGATTCGTCAGCTCTCCGGTATGCGCGGACTGATGGCCAAGCCTCAGAAAGCCGGTGCCTCCGGTAATGAGATTATCGAGAACCCCATTATCTCCAACTTTAAGGAGGGTCTGTCGGTGCTCGAGTACTTCATCTCCACCCACGGTGCCCGTAAGGGTCTGGCTGATACCGCTCTTAAGACTGCTGACGCAGGTTACCTCACCCGCCGTCTGGTTGACGTGGCCCACGATGTTATCATCAACGAGGAAGACTGCGGTACTCTCCGCGGTCTGCCCACCACCGCCCTCAAGAAGGGCGAGGATATCGTCCAGAGCCTCGGCGAGCGCATCCTTGGCCGTACCTCTGTCCACGACATCTATCATCCCCAGACTGGTGAACTTATCGCCCACGCCGGCGAAGAGCTCACCGAGGAAATCTGCAAGAAGATTGAAGAGTCCCCCATTGAGGAAGTCGAGATCCGTTCTGTGCTCACTTGCGAGTCCAAGCATGGCGTGTGCGCCAAGTGCTACGGCCGCAATCTGGCTACCGGCAAGATGGTCCAGAAAGGTGAGGCCGTCGGCGTTATCGCCGCACAAGCTATCGGTGAGCCTGGTACGCAGCTGACCCTCCGTACCTTCCACGTCGGTGGTGTCGCCGGTGGTAACATCGGTACCGCCTCCAGCCTCCAGGCCAAGTACGAGGGCCGCCTCGTCATCGACGAGCTCCGCTCCATCCCCTATTCCGACAACGAGGGCAACTCCTATCATATCGTCATGGGTCGTAGCGCCGAGATGCGCATCGTCGATCCTAAGACCGAAATCACCCTCTTCTCCTCCCTGCTGCCCTATGGCGCCAAGCTCTACAAAGCTGCCGGCGACATGCTGCAGAAAGGCGACGTTATCGCCGAATGGGATCCCTACAACGCCGTCATCATCTCCGATGTGGCAGGTAAGGTCTCCTTCGAGAACGTCATCGAGAATGTTACCTACCGTGTCGAGAGCGACGCCCAGACCGGCCTTCAGGACAAGGTCGTCATCGAGAGCCGCCAGCGTACCAAGAACCCCACCCTCAATGTTGTCGACTCCGAGGGCAATGTCCTCAAGGTCTATGACCTCCCCGTCGGCGCCCACATCGGCGTTGAGCAGGGCCAGAAACTTAAGGCTGGTGACATCATGGTCAAGATTCCGCGCTCCTTCGGCAAGGCTGGCGACATCACGGGCGGTCTGCCCCGCGTCACCGAGCTCTTCGAGGCCCGCAACCCGTCCGATCCTGCTATCGTGGCCGAGGTCGACGGTATCGTCTCCATCGCCAAGAAGCTCAAACGCGGTAACCGCGAGGTGACTATCACCTCCAAGACTGGCGAGCAGCGCTCCTACCTCATCCCCACCTCCAAGCAAATCCTGGCTCAGGACAGCGACTATGTCAAGGCCGGCACCCCGCTCTCCGACGGTGCCATCACCCCCAGCGACATCCTCGCCATCAAGGGCCCCATGAAGGTGCAGGAATACATCGTCAACGAGGTTCAGGAGGTCTACCGCCTGCAGGGTGTGAAAATCAACGACAAACACTTCGAGGTCATCGTCCGCCAGATGATGCGCAAGGTCGAAATCGAAGATCCGGGCGACACCCGCTTCCTCGAGGGCGATCTCGTCAACAAGCTCGACTTCGCTGATGTCAACGACAATATCTTCGGCATGAAGGTCGTTGAGGATGCTGGCGACAGCACGACCCTCTCCGTGGGTCAGATTGTCTCCGCCCGCGAGTTGCGCGACGAGAACAGCGCCCTGCGCCGTCAGGACAAGAAACTCGTCACCGTGCGCGATGCACGCCCGGCCACCTGCAAACAGGTCCTCCAGGGTATCACCCGCGCCTCTCTGCAGACCAAGTCCTTCATCTCCGCCGCCTCCTTCCAGGAGACCACCAAGGTGCTCACCGAGGCCGCCATCAATGCCAAGCGTGACACCCTCGTGGGTATGAAGGAGAATGTCATCGTCGGACACCTCATCCCCGCCGGTACCGGTCTGCGCGAGTACCAGGACCTTGTGGTTGGCAATGCTCCCGCCATGAGTGCCGCGAAAGAGAAGTAAACAATCTTTTTTATGATAAAATCCGGATCCTCTCCATGTGGGTCCGGATTTTTTTTATGTGTCTGTGTCTATGTCAAGATATTTATGTATCTTTGCATCTCGAAAATGAAGATAACCATTGTTGCTTTTACCCTCGGGCTGCTGCTGGCAGCCCTGCACCCGGTGGCGGCACAGGAGAAATTCCACTACAAGCCGCGGACCGAGCGGGTGGCCCATCTCCCCGAGGAGGTGGAGGGCACGTCGTCTCTCTTCTGGATGGACGGACGCCTCTGGACCGCCAACGACCATGGGTCTTTGAAGCTATACTCCCTCGACACCCTCACCGCTGCCATCGACTCCGTTATCAACCTCGGCGTCACGGTCTACGACCTCGAGGAGGTGACCCTCGACAGCAACTACCTCTTCTTTGGGGATTTTGGCGACAATTGCGGCTCCCGCTCCGACCTCCGCATCCTGCGCCTCTCACGAAGCAATCTCGCCGCTGGACGTTTTCTCTTCGATACCATCCTCTTTTACTACCCTGAGCGTACCGTCGCCCTGGCGCGCGACTTCGACTGCGAGGCCTTTGTGGCTGGTGCCGACAGCCTCTATCTCTTTACAAAACAGTGGTCTTCACAGAATAGCGATTGCTATGCCCTGCCCAAGGTTCCCGGCAACTATGCTGCCGAACACCGTTTCATGTTGCCCGCTGCCGGCCTCCTCACCGGCGCCTGCTACCTGCCCGAACGGCGGATGCTCGTCCTGCTGGGCTATTCCAAACTGGTAAAGCCTTTCATCTATGTTATTGACGGCTTTGAGGGCGAGGATTTCTCTTCCGGCCGCCACCGCCGCAGTTCCCTCACCAACCCCATCGGCACCCAGACCGAGGGCGTGGCTACCCTCGACGGCCGCCATCTCTTCCTCACCCACGAGACCCTCCGCCTCCGTCTCTTCTATCGCAGGGCATCCCTCCTCCGTCTCGACCTCCCCGAAATGCCTGAGGAATCTCCTGTCGCCAACTAACTATAAACCAGTTATCAACGCCTTACCATCTCCCTACCAACTCCTACCACGGTGGGTGATGGTAGGGCGTTTTTATGCCCCGAAATGCTCTTTTAACATTTTTTCGCTTGACAGCGGACAGCTTCCGGATTATATTATGTGTGTCGAATTTTTAAAAACAACATATCATGGCAAAGCAACGTTTTGGGATCAACGACGCCTATCGCGGGACGGTGGGGACGGTCATCGGGTACGAGTGGCGCGGCAAGTGGTGTCTGCGCTCGCGGCCGCTGCGGGTAAGGAATCCACGGACGGCGAAGCAGCAGAACAACCGCCTGCTGTTCAAGCAGATGGTGGACCTCGCGAGCCACATGAAGATGGCGCTGCGGAAGGGGCTCCGCGGCGTGTCGCTGGGGATGCACATCACGGAGTGCAACCTCTTCGTCAAGCGGAACAAGGAGTGTTTTTCATTGGATGCCGAGGGGCAGCTGGTGGTGGACTGGGAGCGGCTGATTGTCAGCGAGGGAGAGGTTCCGGCGCCGGTGTTTCAGGACATACTCCTCAGTCAGCCGCAAGCGGCTGCCAGCTCCCCTAATTTAGGGGAGCAGTTAAATAGTGCAAGCCGAAACAAAAAGC
>ONCC01000033.1 GCA_900316235.1 uncultured Bacteroidales bacterium | reverse complement strand
GCCGCGGTCGAACTGCATACCCTCGACGACCTTGACGGTGGTGTCGATGCCCTTGGCGTTCTCGATGGTGATGACGCCGTCCTTGGTCACTTTCTCCATAGCCTCGGCGATGATGTCGCCGATGGCGCTGTCGTTGTTGGCGCTGATGGTGGCCACCTGGCGAATCTTCTTGATGTCGCCGCCGACCTCCTGGGCCTGCTCCTTGATGCTCTTCACGATCTCGGCCACGGCTTTGTCGATGCCGCGTTTGAGGTCCATGGGGTTGGCACCGGCGGTGACGTTCTTCAGGCCGGTGTTGACGATAGCCTGAGCCAGCACGGTGGCGGTGGTGGTGCCGTCGCCGGCCTGGTCGTTGGTCTTGGAGGCGACCTCCTTGACCATCTGGGCGCCCATGTTCTGGATGCCGTCCTCAAGCTCGATTTCCTTGGCCACGGTCACGCCGTCCTTGGTCACCTGCGGGGCACCGAACTTCTTGTCGATAACCACATTGCGGCCTTTGGGGCCGAGGGTCACCTTCACTGCATTTGCCAACTGGTCGACGCCTTTGCGAAGCTGCTCGCGAGCGTCATTATTGAAAACTATCTGTTTTGCCATAATAATTTTAGTTTTAAGTTTTAAACTTTAAGTTTTAAGTGAGGCGGGAGCCGGAGTGCGTAGCTACTTAAAACTCACAGCTCACAGCTTACTGCTTAATTTAGATGATCGCGTAGATGTCGCTTTCTTTCATGATCATCAGCTTCTCGCCGTCGATTTCGATCTCGGTGCCGCTGTACTTGCCGTAGAGGACTTGGTCGCCCACCTTCACGGTCATCTCATGGTCTTTGGTGCCCTTGCCCACGGCGAGGACTTCGCCGCGCTGCGGTTTCTCCTTGGCGGTGTCGGGGATGATGATGCCGCTGGCGGTCTTCTGTTCAGCCTCGGCGGGACGCACGAGGACTCTGTCTGCTAAAGGTTTGATTGTCATAATGTGTATGTTTTTATTTGTTAATTCGTTAATCTTTGACTGCGTCTGCATGACTTACACATTCACACATTTACGCATTCACGCATTCTCATAATCAACAACCGTGCCAAAATGTCAGCGACTGCCACGCGCTGACAAATTGTCAGCCACGTGGCAGTCGCCGTGTCTTTTCGTGGGAAGATTGTTACTTTGCGGAGCGGACGGCACGGACGGCACGGACGGTAAGACCGTGGTAGCGGCCGTCATATGTCATTTCCGCAATGTTTGTTTCATAATCTTCAGAAATAAAATGGAAGTTTCTTGCAGAACTTGGAAATTCAATATTTAGATCAGCCGACCAATATGTGCCCCACATGCCCTCGCCGACGATCGAGGGATCGGAAGAATCACGTTGACCTGCTGCGGGCAAGAAGATGCTGTTGCCGTTCGGGCCGGTGAAACGGTAGCCCCCCACCCCGTTCAGCGAGGTCCATTCGCCAGTGCAGTACTGTATCAGTTCGTTCCATTCGCTTTCGGTTGGAATGTGGGCGTTGCTGTCCAAAATCGATGTTGCTGCGTCGTCGTTAGGTTCCAGTATTGTCAATGTATCGGTGAAACCGTTGTATCCGAATTCAGCCATGCTGCAGTACTTGGTCAGATAGTTGTAGCCGAAGCCGTGACTGTAGGTGTACCAGCTGTACTCGCTCTTGGTCTGAATCTCGCCCCATGCATAGTAGTTGCCGTAGTCTTCCGGCTGCGAGGCGCCAATGTTGCACTTGGCCCACAGCAGACCGCTGGGCAGGCCAAGGTCGACCCAGTCAGACTGCGGTTGTGGCCCTGGGGTGTAGGCCATGCCGTTGTAGGTGCCTGTGCTGCTGTCGTAGCTTATGGTGACGGTCCTGCCCTCGTTCTCCATGCGCCGCATCCAACGCCGCATCTCTTCGCGGTTGGTGGTGCTGAAATGGGTCGCATCCTTGGTACTGCCTTTGGCAACGCTGTTGGCGTTATAGAAGGTCACAGTGCTGCCGCTCTCGGCGTAGTCGCAGAAGCGGTCGAGCAGGGCGTCGAACTCGGCTTCGGTGTTCAGGTGTACGGTGGTGGTTGTCTGGTCGACGGTGTACACAATGTTGCGCTCCACATCGGTAGGTTCGACGGGGTCGGGCTTGCATGCCACAAGTGTCAATGCAACTGCGGCCAGCATGGAAAAAAGTTTGAATGTCTGTTTCATATTGTGATTTTTAATTTTTTAATTCTTAATTATTAGTTCATTCATCTGGTAGTCCAGCAGGGCCTCGTACTGCTCCTCGCTGTCGATGCGGTAGAAGGCTACGGTGCGGTCGGCGTGGACGGCCATGGCTCGCCAGGCGGGGCGCACGCTGCGCTTCACGCGGCGGGCGGGCTCGTCGATATTGCCCATCCAGCTCGTGATGCCCTCCGAGGTGCGGATGTCGAACTCCTCTTTCAGGTCTGCCCAGGCGGCGCTGTCGTCGGCCACGAGGATGACCACGTCGGTCTTCACCGTGTCGCACAGCTGGAAGCCCTTCACCTGCGCCACCGTCAGATCTTGCCGTGCTGCATATTGCCGGTACAGCGGCATCTCCTCCACCTCGCGCGAGCAGGAAAGGAATGCCAAAGACAGCAGTAATATGAATAATAGACGTTTCATAATGTCTCTGTTGTCAAGATGTTCGAGGCCACCTTGGCCCAATGGCTTTCAGCGGTGCCGCTGCGGTTGCAGGCAATGCTGTCGTAACCTCTGGGAGTTGAAGATTGAAAGTTGAAAATTGATAATCCGGCGACCGCCAGTACGGCGATACTGGCTAACGCTGTACGGCGTTGCCGGCGACGACGCAGCCATGCGGGGTAGTCCTGCCGCAGTCGCTGCTGAAGGCCCTGTTGCTCCTCCTGTTCCCAGATGCTGTCGAATGTCATTTTGTGTTCCATTGTTCTCTCAGTTTTTCTTTTATCCGCATCAGGCGTATGCCTACGTGGTTCTTTGTCATGCCAGTCTTGCGGCCAATCTCTTTGTATTCGTAGCCCTCAAGATGCATGGTCACTATGGTGCGGTCGGGTTCGGGCAGTTGGGCTATCAGTTCGTGGAGGGTGTCATGGAGCGTGGTGTCTTCCTCGGGGGCGTCGTAGTCGTCGGGTAGCGGGGTGGGGTGGTTGCTTCTCTTGCGCCGCAGGTCGATGCAGGTGCTGCGTGCCACACGCCATATCCAGGCTGCTTGTTTCGGTGCCAACGTGATGCCGAAGAGCTCTTTGCGAAGGTTCCACAGCGCCAGCATGGTCTCTTGCAGCAGGTCGTCGACCTCCAGGCCGTCGCGACTATAGCGGCGGCATACCGAGAAGAGCAGCCCGCGGTAGCGGAGCATCATCTCACTGAACGTTTCTGTGTCCTTCACACTATAATAACGTATTTCGGAGCCTCAAAATTACAACTACCCCTAAAAAAAAGCAAAAAAAAGCGCCTGCCAACCGGCAGGCGCTTTTTTTCATTTTATTTACTGTTTCTTAGTTGCGGTGGAAGTTGAGGGTGAGGGTGAGGGGAGTGTTGTCGTCGGCATAGAACAGGGGGAGGTTGAAGGTGATGACGTCGGTGGCGTCGTCGTAGGTGAACTGCAGGGGAGCGATGGTCTCGTCGCCGTCCATATCCTCGGCAGCAACAGTCAGGTGGCCGGTGTGGGTGGCGCCTTCGTACTCATACTCATAGGAGACACCGGTAATCTGGTTCAGTTCGCCCTCGTCGCCGCCAAAGGCCATGACGTTCTCGGGGAAGCTGAAGTGGGCGTGGGTGCCGTCGAAGTTCAGACCGAAGGTGTAGGTCTCTTCTGCGGTGCTGTCCATGCAGGGAATGTTGGTACCCATCAGGGCGTTGACGAGCTCGGTGGTGGTCACGCTGTAGGTCCAGTCGGTGTTGTGCAGGTCGGAGGTGTTCTTCACGCGGGTGTTGGTATTCACGCCACCATTGTTGACGGGAGTGACATCGTCCTTCTGGCAGGCGGTCAGGGAGAGGGTCAGGGCTGCAACGGCAGCGATAAGGATGTTCTTCTTCATAATAAATTGTGTTTTAAATTTTGATTATTAATTTTGTTTGTTTGATTTTCTTTTCGACTATAAGAACGCAACAACTCGGCAAAAAACTACAATGGGATTAAATATTTTTTGTTTTTCTTTACAAAACATTGGTTTTTATTGCTCTTCCACATCCACGTTGATGTCGAGGGTCATGAAGGTGTCGCCATTGAGGTCGGTGTGGGTGTTGACTACGCCTTCGAGAATCACCTCGGCACCAATCAGCAGTGCCATGTCGTCGGTGGGAGTCTCGTTCTCATTCCACATCATCATACCGTGGACAGTGATGATGAGTGTGCTGTCGTTGCCCACATGCATCGCCCACACCGAGCCGCCCAGCGGAGGCTCCTCCAGCACGGGGGTGGAGACGAAATCGAGGGTGCCGGTATACATCTGGGGTTCCTGCGAGTTGTTCTGTCCGAGGTTGGCATAGGCGCGGCCGCTCCAGGTGCCGTTATCTTCGTTGTAGGTTATCTGGACAGTCTTGCCGGCTTTCTCCATTTCCTTCATCCATACCTTCAGTTCTTCGCGGTCGGAGGTGGAGATGGTGGTGGGTGTGTCGGAGGCGTTGCCTTTTGCCTGCGGATGGTTCTCACCGCAGAAGATCACCTGCTCGCCCTCTTTGGCAAAATTGCAGAAGTTGTCAAGCAGAGCATCCCACTCTGCCTCGGTGGTCAGGTGGGCCGAGGAGCCCGACAAAAAGGACGGGCCGACGGCATAGTAAATATCCCTGATGACCGATTGCTCATCGCTTCCGGTCACCTTTTCCTTTTCGCAACCCATCATTCCAATCACACCGATCAATCCAATTACACTTATCAATATCTTTTTCATATATATTATCTTTTATCTGTTTTCTTTCAATTTGTTCAACTGGTAATCTATCAGGGCGTCGAACTGCTGTTCGCACTCGATGCGGTAGAAGCCTATGGTCTGTCTGTCGTGCGACGCGATGACACGCATCAGGGGTTCGCCATTCCATGCCGTCCGCAGGGCGGGATTCTCCACCTTGCCGAGCCAGCTCACCGATCCTTCTTCTCCGCGGATGTCGAACTCCTCCGTCAGTTGCTGCCACACGGTATCGTTCTCTGCCTGTAGCATCACCACGTCGACGCGCACCGTGTCGCACAGCTGGAAGCCGTCGACCTCGGCCACCGACAGCCCCTTGCGGTCGGCATACCGATGGTAGAGGCTGCCTTCGGCGGGACCCGACGTGCAGGCGGCCATCAGCATCAGCGGCACTATTAAATATAATATGTATTTCTTCATAGAATCTAAACTCTTTTCTTTTAACTCATCAACAATGCGTCGGCCATTTCGGTCCAGTGACTGTCGTTGAAGGCTTTATTGTTACAGTACACCTTCTCATAGCCCCTGGTGGAGCCAGGAGAAAGGGTGATGGGCAGCGCCACGGCCACTACCAGAGCCAGGCCAACCACGGTGCCAGCCATGCGGCGACTCCGTGTGCGCCAGGCGGGATACTCGGCCGCCAGGTCCTTCGAATACTTCTCGGCCTCGGCCTGTTCCCAAAGTTCGTTAAAGCGTTTCTCGTCAATCATATAACTTAACTTTTAACTATTATCTTTTATCTGTTAACTATTCACCCCCATCGCTTTTCTCAATCTCTCCTTTGTCCGCACCAGTCTCACGCTAACGTTCTTCTCTGTCATTTCCAGTGCGTTGCCTATCTCTTCGTAGCTGTATCCCTCCAGTTGCATCTTCACTATCGTTTGGTCGGGTTCTTCCAGCCTGTTTATCTCTTCGTGCAGCTCCTTCAGCAGTGTCCGGTCTTCGCAGGCCTCGTCGTGTCCCTCTGGCAGCGCCTCTGTGTCCTCGTATCGCCGCAATGCATCTATCACCGCGTTGCGCGCCACCTTCCATGTCATCGCCGCCTGCGGCACACTTCCCAACGCCAGCAACCGCTCGCGGTTGCGCCACAAGGCTATCGACGCCTCCTGTATCAGGTCGTCAACCTCCAACCCCCTGTGCCTGAATCGGCTGCAGAGGGTGAACAGAAGCCCCCGGTATCGGTGCAGCATCTCTTCGAATGGATCCCTTGTTCTCACAACTATAATAACGTAAAAAAAACCGAAATCACTACATCCTCGCAAAAAAAAAATGTTATTTAAAAAAATCGACAAAAAAGTTTAACTTTTTTGTCAAAAAATAAGTGGGAAAGAGAGGGGGAATATTTGTTAATGTGCAGTAATACATTATGTTCCGTTGCTATCTTCTACCTGCCATCCACCTACCAACTCCTTATCAACTCCTACCCAAGTCCTACCATGGTAGGAGATGATAGGGTGTTGGTAGGGCCATGACAGGGTGTTTGTGCTACCTGTATATCAAAAAAAATTTGGCCATTCCGCTTAACTTTGATTTCATCTGCGTTTCAGCACCTCGAAAAAGAAAATGCATTTTCTTTTTGCTCGGATTAAGAAACTTTCGTACTTTTGCAATTTGTTTTTAATATATAATATCTATGCAAAACATTCGTAATGTTGCAATTATAGCCCACGTCGACCATGGCAAGACCACCTTGGTTGACCGCATGCTCTATCAGGCCAAACTTTTCCGTGACAATCAGGAGACCGGCGAACTCATCCTCGACAACAACGACCTCGAGCGCGAGCGCGGTATCACCATTCTGTCGAAAAATGTCTCTGTCCGATACATGGGCTACAAAATCAACATTATCGACACCCCGGGCCACAGCGACTTCGGCGGCGAGGTGGAGCGCGTGCTCAACATGGCCGACGGCGTCCTCCTCGTCGTCGACGCCTTCGAAGGTCCCATGCCACAGACCCGTTTCGTGCTGCAGAAAGCCATCGAGCTGGGCCTTAAGCCCATCGTGGTCGTCAACAAGGTCGACAAGCCTAACTGTGACCCCGAGCTGACGCAGGAGGCTGTCTTCGACCTCATGTTCAACCTCGGCGCCAACAACGACCAGCTGGAGTTCCCCACCGCCTACGGCTCCGCCAAGCAGGGCTGGATGGGCGAGGATTGGAACACCCCCACCGAGGACATCTCCTACCTCATGGACCTCATCATCAAATATATACCCGAGCCTAAGGTGGACGAAGGCAACACGCAGATGATGATTTCCTCCCTCGACTACTCCTCCTACCTCGGCCGCATCGCCGTCGGTCGTCTGCACCGCGGCACCCTCCAGGCCGGCCAGGCCATCACCCTCGCCAAGCGCGACGGTACTATGGTGAAGACTAAGATTAAGGAACTCTATGTCTTCGAGGGACTTGGCAAGGAAAGAATAAAGACCCCCGTGGAGGCCGGCGAGATCTGCGCCGTACTCATGGATCTCGACAAGAACGTGGCCTTTGAAATCGGCGACACCATCTGTGACATCGACAACCCCGAGGCGCTGCCGCCCATCAAGGTCGACGAGCCTACGATGAGTATGCTTTTCACCATCAACACCTCGCCCTTCTTCGGCAAGGAGGGCAAGTATGTCACCAGCCGCCACCTGCGCGACCGCCTCTTCGCCGAGTTGGAGAAGAATCTGGCTATGCGTATCGAGGAGACCGGCTCGCCCGACGCCCTGCTGGTCTACGGACGCGGCATCATGCACCTGAGCGTCCTCATTGAGACCATGCGCCGCGAGGGCTATGAATTGCAGGTGGGCCAGCCGAAGGTGATTATCAGAGAGATAGACGGCCAGAAATGTGAGCCCATCGAGCAGCTCACCGTCCTGGTGCCCGAGGAGTTCAGCTCGAAGGTTATCGATGTCGTCACCCGCCGCAAGGGCGAGGTGGGCACCATCGACACCAAGGGTGACCGCGTGCAGCTCGACTTCACCATTCCCTCGCGCGGCATCATCGGCTTGAGAAACACCCTCCTCACCGCCACTAACGGCGAGGCCATCATTGCCCACCGCTTCCTCGAGTTCCAGCCCTGGAAGGGCGATATGGACGACCACAAGTACGGCGCCCTCATCGCCAAAGAGACCGGCGAGGCAACGGCCTACAGCATCAGCAAACTTCAGGACCGCGGTCCCTTCTTCATCGAGCCTGGCGACCACGTCTATGCCGGAGAGGTTATCGGCGAGAGCCTGCGTCCCGGTAACGACATCGTTATCAACGTCGTCACCGCCAAGAACCTCACCAATATGCGCTCCAAGAGTGCTGACGACAAGAGCACCTGCTCGCCCGCTATCAAGATGAGCCTCGAGGAGGCTATGGAGTATATCCGCGAGGACGAATACCTCGAGATTACGCCCAGTAACCTCCGCATCCGCAAAATCATCCTCGACGAGATTGAGCGCAAGCGCGCGAGAATCGCCGCTGGCTACAAAGACGAGTAAATCGTTGCTATTTACTGCCTTTTCCCGCTTCCGTCACGAAACAGGCCACTAGCCCGTAGGTGATGGTGGGACGAATCCATATCTCGGTCAGAAGATAGTTGGTGTATTCGTTGATGGGTTCGATATAGATGTCGTAGTTGTAGAGTGCGGCGATGAGCATGTCGACGATGCAGATGGCCCACAGGTTGCGCTTGGTGTACCCCTGCCAGTTCTTGCGGGCATAGAAGAAGGTGAGCATGCAGAGCAGCAGCACCGACAGCGTGAGGCAGGCCAGATGCAAGGGGAAGTTGGCCAATGGCGGCGCAAAAAGGATGTCGCGCAGCAGCACCGTCACGCCCACCAAGAGGGAGCACCAGTAGTTGAAGCGGTGGCTGTCCATCCGGTTGAAGAAGTAGAGCCAAATCAGCACCAGGCAGGCGATGTAGAACAGGTTGAGCACCAGTTCGGCCCACGACTCCTTCAGGCCGAAGTGGGCGACGGCATAGAGCATCACGCTCACCGAGACCATGGCGGCCACAGCAGTGATGACGATATCGAAGATTTTGGCGTTTTTCTTGAATCTTGTCTCCATATCTTTATTTTAATTTTTCTTATCCGTCCTGTATTGGGTGTAGAAATTTCACTTCATCGGTGTCAGCGGGTAGACGATGTTGACGATAAAGATGTTAGCGGCGAGGATGATGAAGTTCATCGGGAGGCCGACGCGAATGAAGTCTTTGAAGCGGTAGCCGCCGGGGCCGTATACGAGCATGTGTGTGGGCGAGCCTATGGGCGTGGCGAAGCTGCTGCTGACGCTGATCATCAAGGCGATAAGGAAAGGGAATGGGTCATAGCCCAGCTGTTCGGCGGCTTCCCACATGATGGGGAAGAACATGGCGCCGGCGGCGGTGTTGGAGATGAACTCAGTGATGAAGGTGGCCACGAGGCAGACTGCAATCATGACGACCAAGGGGTTGGTGCCGCAGACGTTAAGGATGTTGGTGGCGAGGAGTTCGGCGAGGCCGGTCTTCTGGATGGCGAGGCCGAGCACGGCGCTACCGGCGAAGACCATGAGGATGCTCCAGTTGATGGACTTCATAGCTTGGTCGGCGTTGCAGCAGCGGAAGAAGAGCATGGCGGCAGCGGCGAGGAAGGCGCACTGCAGCATGGACATCACACCGAGGGCTGAGAGGGCCACCATGGCAATCATGATAAGGGAGGAAACGAGAGTGCCGCGACCGATGTTGGGAACGTCCTGCGAGTCGAAGAAGCTGAGATTGGGGTCTTTCTCGACGGTGTTCATATCAAAATGGGGAGGGAATTCAAGGAGTAGTGTGTCGCCGGCTTCGAGCACGATGTCGCGTGAGGGTCCTTCGATGCGGTGGCCGTGGCGCGAGACGGCGACGATGACGACGTTGTACTGCTCGGCAAAGCCTGTGTCGGCCAGCCGCTTACCGATGAGTTTGCTGCCGAAGGCGATGTGGGCAGTGCGTAGCTTATGGCCTTTCTCAATCTCGCTGACGGAGAATATGTGGTGGTTGGCGATGACCAGGCCGTGAGTCTTGGTGAGTTCGAGAATCTCGTCGATTTGTCCGGCGAAGACCAGTTGGTCGCCACCCATGAGGTATTCTTCCTCGTTGACGAGAGATTGCTCCCCGTCGAAGCGGTGGATTTCGATGAGGCTGCCACCAGGCACTTGCATCAAGCCGGCCTCGCCCAGCGTTTGGCCGATATGGGGGTTGTCGGAAGGTACGAGGAGCTCGACGGTATATTCGCCTGTCGACTCGAATTCGCTCTCGGGGGCCTTACGGTCGGGTAACAATTTGCGCATCGCCAACATCGAAAGCACGCCGACGGCCAGACAGAAGAGACCCGGCACGGCGGTGGCGAAGATGTTCATAGCCTCGCCGGTTTTTTCTTCGTAGAGGCCGCCGATGATAAGGTTCGGAGGGGTGCCGATGAGGGTGCATATGCCGCCCATGCCCGAAGCATAGCTCAACGGGATGAGCAATTTGGATGGTGCCACGCCGAGCTTCTTCGACCATATCTTGACGATGCTCGCGAAAAGCGCCACGACGGTGGTGTTGCTGAGGAACGAGCTGAGAGCCGCCACGGGCAGCATCAAGCGCATCAGTGCTTTGCGGTAGCTGCCGGGCTGACCCAGCAGATGTTTTACAATCCATTGCAGCACACCGGTGTGCGTCAAGCCGGCGATGACCACAAAGAGTACGCCGACAGTGACGACCGAGGTGCCGCTGAAGCCCGAGAAAGCCTCGTCGGCGTTGAGTACGCCTGTGACGAAAAGGATGCCGATGGCGGCAAGGAACACCAGGTCGCTTTGCAGCTTGGTGAACAGCAACACGCCAAACAGCCCAAGCACTGTCGCGATGGTAATCCATGCATCAATTCCTAATCCTAAAAGCATATTTTTTTTAATTACACTAATGTCATTTTGTGGACAACACGTCGAAGAACATCTGAGGCAGGTAGACATTCTCCAGTGCGAGGGCATTTCTGAAGAGGGGAGCAACCTCCTGAGGGGTGTATCCCGCGATGCCACAACCTACGGCGGTGACGAGGAAGGTGAGCTCGGGATGCTCCTTGGCGCAGTCGATGAAGCGGTCGACGGCAGCCTTCATCGAGGCTTTGCCCTCCATGGTGGGCAGCGCGTAGCAGTGGCCCGTAAGGCCTTCGCCGACACCCCATTCGGCACCGAGGTTCTTGTATGCGAACCAGGCGGCACCGCCGCCGTGGGAGCCCTGGATATTACTTCCGAAGACAAATATCTCGTTCTCGCCGAGGGTGGCGATGCGGTCCGACGCGATGCGGTGTCCACCTATAATCTGTGCGTTTTTCATATCGTAGTGTTTTAGATTTCCGACTGCAAAAATACAAAATAATGTTTAATGTTTAAAGTTTAATGTTTAAAGAATGGGAAAAAAGTGTACTTTTGCAGTACGATGGTGATGCATATTGGAGATATTAAAGCGCTGGCTAAGAGCGCACACGAGGATGCCGAGGTGCGTGAGAGACTGTTCCGTACCATGCTCTCAGGCGAGGGGAAAGAGGCCAGTAATGCCGCGTGGGCGCTCACGCATCTGCCCAAGGAGGACAACATATATATAAATATGTATCGCGCGGAGCTGGTGCAGCTGGCCTTGATTACCCCCGAGGTGCCACTGCGGCGACTCTCTATGGTGCTGCTCGAACGGCTGGACTGGGGGAGGGACGATGTGCGTACCGACCTGCTGGACTTCTGCCTCGAGCACATGATGCTCGCCGACGAGCCCTATGGCGTCAAAGCCCTCTGCATGAAGCTGGCCTACCAGCAATGCCGCCACTACCCCGAACTCTGTGCCGAACTGAAACAATGCCTTTTGTTGCTGGAGCCCTCCGAACTTGGTGCCGGAGTGAAACACACCCGCGGAAAAATACTGAAACTGCTATGACGATACAGGAAAAACTCTTCTCGTTGCGCGATAAGAAATACGCCGCCTTCTCGGCGAAGCTCATTCCTACCGTTGAGGCCGACCGCTTTATCGGCGTGCGCTCTCCACAGCTCCGTGCGCTTGCTAAAGAATTGAAGAACAATGCGTCGGAGTTTCTTGGCGAGTTGCCTCACCGTTATCACGAGGAGAATATGCTGCACGCTTACCTGTTGTGCGAGGAAAAAAAATATGCGATTCTCGTTGACGAAACGGATTTCTTTCTTCCTTACATCGACAACTGGGCCGTCTGCGACTCGCTGACGCCCCGCGTCTTCGCACGTCATAAGGGGGAACTTCTCCCGAAAATCAGGCAGTGGATGGCCTCGGAGCATGAATATACCGTCCGCTTCGGTATCGGGATGCTGATGCGCCACTATCTCGATGCCGATTTCCAGTCGGAGCACCTGCAGTGGGTCGCCACCATCCATCGCGAGGAATATTACATCAAGATGATGCAGGCGTGGTACTTCGCCACTGCCCTCGCCAAGCAATGGGATGCCACGCTCCCCATGCTCGACTCCCTGGAGGGGTGGGTGAGGGGCAAGAGTATCCAGAAGGCCCTCGAGAGCTTTCGTGTCAGCGATGACCACAAGACAATCTTAAGAAAACTCAGATAAATATGATATTCTATTTTTCAGGAACAGGCAACACGCGCTGGGCGGCGGAGACGTTGGCCCAAGCCACTGGTGAACGGATGCTTTTCATTCCCGAAGAACAGCAGGGGAGGTGTGAGTATACATTGAGGGAGGATGAGCGCATCGGTTTCGTCTTCCCCACTCACGGCTGGCAGCCGCCACGCATCGTGCGTAACTTCATCAAGAAGATGTATATCGACCATGCAGAGGGTCATTACTGTTATGCCTTCACCACCTGTGGCGACAGTATCGGGGTGACGATGGCCATCCTCAACGGCGACCTGCGCAAAGTCGGATTGCCCGAGGCCACCAGCCTCTTCTCGCTCGTGATGCCCGAGAGCTATGTCTGCTTGCCGTTCATGTATACCGACACTCCCGAGAAGGAGCAGCGGAAGATTGCCCGTGCCCATGAGCAGATGAAAGAGTTCGCCAAGCTGATTGTCAATAGAAAAGCAGGGGAGACGCATATCTGGAAAGGCCCCGCTCCGTGGGTGATGAGCCATGTGGTGGGCAGCTATTTCAACGGTAAGATGGTGACGGATAAGAAGTTCACCGTCGACAGTGAGACCTGCATTCATTGTGGCAAGTGCGAGAAGGTGTGCCCTACGGGCGATGTCTCGTTGACCGATGGCCTCCCCGCCTGGCACCACGACGGCAGCTGCACCTGCTGCCTCGCTTGCTACCATCATTGTCCGAAGCATGCTATTAACTATGGTAAGATTACCCGCCGTCGCGGACAATATTATTTCGGACACGAAGGGTAGGGTAGGTGTTTAGTTAAAAGGTAAGAGTTAAAAGTTAATAGTGAAAAATCGCCGCTGAGCGATTTTTTTTGTATTCTAGAGCGCCAGGTAGTCAGAGGGGGAGATAGGCGCTTAAAAGCGATTTTTTGTAATTCACACTTGTAACAGCCAGATGCTAATTTACTATATTTACAAATGTAAACTACAAAAGAATTCTGTAATTTTACAAATGTAATCCGCACACAATTGTATTTTAAGTTAAATACATTAACAGGTAATCTATTACAAAATTAAACTATATAATATTCAGTAGTTTAGATATTGGTAATTAAAGTAAAGAATAGGGTATTTTAGGCGGTTAAGCAAAAGCATAAAAATATACAATATATTTATATAAACAACTAGAATATAAATAGATATAAAATTTTATTAAACTGATTATTTATAAATGGAGTAATATTACATCTGTAATAATGTAAATTTTATTTTGTGGTATCAAAAAATGTTAGTACATTTGTAAATCAGAAATAATAATGTTACATTTGTAAGAAAATGATAAACAGGATAAATCTCATTTTGCAGGCGAAAAATATCACCGCAAAACAGTTTGCAGAGGAAATCGGAATTCAGCCCTCCGGAATGTCGCATATTTTGAGTGGCCGGAACAACCCGAGTTTGGAGTTTGTCAACAAGGTCATCCGTCGCTATCCCGAGATTGATGCCAACTGGCTCCTTCTGGGTAAAGGACAGATGTATGCCTCGGGAGCTACTGAGAGTCCCGCGATATCGGAGCCTACCCTTTTTGCTCCTCCTGCCCCCTCTCCCGCCCCGGTATTTACTCCTGCACCTGATCCTACTCCCGACCCCAAGCCCGTTCCCGAATCTATGGAAGAGGAACGTGAGGAAGTTCTCGAAGAGAAAATTCTACAAGATTTACCAAATCTTGAGAGTGAGGTGAATGAGCGGGAGAAAAAAGAACCTACGCCCATCGCAACTGACAGGCGCAGGTTAGTAAAGATTCTCTTTTTCTATGATGACCGGACCTTTGAGGAGTACCGGCCTGAGTATTAGGGGGTCTTATTGCGCCAGAAGCGCGGGGTAAGATCTTGAAGAATATTTCCGGGCTCGGTGTTGCGGCGGTGCTGCACCAAGTAGAGTCTTTGGTTGGTCTTGGGTGATTTCAGTGGTCCCAAATGTTTTAGGTAGGGCCCTAATTTCACATAATCCAAGTTGCTCAAATCTACCTCTTTGGGTAGTAGAGAACGACCACTGTACCAAGCGGTCTTGAGTTCGGGGTGGCGTTCCTTGAGGCGTGCAGCGATGCCGTTGACCTCAGCGGGATTGGCGTCACCACCCATGAGGGCTACGCAACTCACGCCCGATGGCTGATGCTCGAGCATGCAGTCGATTGCCTCGTCGGTCAGCGGCTCCCCGATATCACCCCACAATTGCGGGGAGTGGCACCCCGGACAGCGGCAGGGACATCCAGAGAGGTTGACGGCCAGCGTCACCTCATCGGGAATCTCCTGAAAGACAATATCTGTGTTAGTGTACTTTAGCATTATTTATCCATAGTGGCGTAGTAGCGACGGGCGGCCTCCTCCTGACGCGGCTGGCTGAAGTTGCTGACGCGCTTGAGGTATCCGATGATACGGGTCATATAGTCGACATTTTTCGAGTGGCACTTCGGGCACTCTTTGAGGTAGCGTTTGTCGATATGTCCGCAGTCGTTGCAGATGGTATTGGGAATATTGAAGGTGAAGTAGTTGCAGCCTTCCTTGGCGGCCACCTGCAGCAGTTGCATATACTGCTCCTGCTCGATGTAGTGCTTGCCGTGGAGACGAAACTTGTCCAAAACTGTGAGCGACTGGTCCTCGACGATGTAGAAATACGAGTTGTAGCAGTCGCGCGGCACAAAGTAGCCGTCCTCGCGATCCCATTTGGCATGCTTCACGCCCACGTTCTCGGCGGGAATCATCTCGCAGTTGAACATCACCTCCTTGGTGCGGTATTCCTTGTTCTTCTTTTCCACTAGGCCAAGGATGGTCTGCACGAATTCGCGGTATTCGGGGCTGTCTTTGATGGCGATGCCCATGAACTCGGCAGCTTCCACCAAGCCGTTGACGCCGATGGTGAGGTACTGGCGGGCGATGTCGATATATCCAGCATCGAAAAGCGGCAGCATGCCGTGGCGCTGTAACTCCTTGAGGTTCTCGTTGTAAGCCAGCTGCACCTTGTGGCAGAGGTCGATGATGTCGGTGAGGAACTCCTTGTAGTCCATGCCGTTCTTGACGGCATACTGGATGCAGCGGTTGAGGTTGATGGTGAGCACTGATTTGGAACCGGTGGAGACACCGCAGCGTGTAGCTGAAGCCGTTGTCGGTAATCTCGTTGCGCAGACGGCAGCAGGAACTCAGCGAGTCCGCATTGTCAGAGATATAGGTGAAGAAGGAGTGGCCTTCGGAGTACATCTCGGCGGTGAAGTTGGCCATATCTTGGTCGACGAATTTGCCGTCCTTATCATACAGCAGTGCCATTGTCTCCACGGGGAAGGTCAGCACGGCCTTGGTGCGCTCTTGGTTGAACCAGCGCATGAAACGTTTCTGCAGCCAGCAGAGGCCGTCCCAGTCGGGCTCGCTGCCATCGGGGAAGCGGAACTCGCCGAAGAGGCTCTCGAAATAGGGCTTGTCGTAGTAAGCCACGTTCCAAAACACCGCCTGGTAGTTGCGGGCACCCGTGGGCTGGTTGAGCGAGTAGACAATCTGCTCGAAGCAGTCGGTGATGATCTTGTCCATGGTCTTCTGACGCAGCGAGAGGTCGACCACGACCATAAAGACCATGTTGATGAAGCCGCCGCAGTAGCTCTTGAGGTTGGTGGGAGCCGTCGAGTTGCCGCCGATGCTTGTGGTGCCACCCAGCAGCCACGGGTACATCGTGATGGAGGCGCAGTAGTTGGCCAGCGATGTCTCGTCGTTCTTGTAGATGAAGTGGTGCGTCAGCAGGTCGATGTAGCGGTCGCTCATCTCTTTGCCGTACATCTGTTTGATTCGGTCGGTGAGCAGGCGGCGGTTGAGGCGGATGAAGCCGCTCTTCGGCAGTTCGCCGATAAGGGTAGCGATGTTCTTGTGTTCCACGTTGGCGTTGGCGTCGAACTTGGAACCTGTAGCGGCGTTGGCAGCCACCACATAGTCGCTAAGGAAGTGCAGCTTTTCCATCGTCTCGCGGTCCTCGGTGTGTTGCTGACGGTAGAGGATGAAGCTCTTGGCCACATTGTAGTAGCCCTCCTTCATCAGCGCCACCTCAACCTGGTTCTGAATCTCCTCGACGGTGATGCCATCGTGGATGTCAATCAGGGAGAGAATTTTCGAGAGTTTGCCCAAGTCGATGGGCTCTTTCTGCGAGTTGAACGCCTTGATGATGGCGTTCATGATTTTGTCGAGCGAGAAGCGTTCCTGCGTCCCGTCGCGTTTGGTGATGTTAAAGCTGTTGGTCTCCATTATGCTGCTTATTATATATAATATACCTTATTAATATGCTCTCTCGTTTGTCCACAAGTGTCCGTTTGATGATTTCTTGACCTTCGGCCAAGGGTCCGCGCATGACAAGATATTCATGTCAAGCCACTTGGACCAAACGCACACTTTTGATATTCTTTTGCAAAGATACCTCCATTCCTCCGTTCCGCAAAATAATGTTATCAATTGTTATCAACAAAAAAACGTTGAAAACTGTGCATTCGCATAACTTGCTGATAACTACCTGTCAACGCCCTATCATCTCCCTACCAACTCCTACCACGGTAGGAGTTGGTAGGGTGTTGGTACGGTCATCGTAGGCACTTCTACCCATCCTTGTGGCTACCGGAAATTCATTCTTGTCAAAATATTATTTTGTGGATTGGAATTTTATTTGTAATTTTGCAGTTTGAAAACCAATATGAGATGGATTATGACATATCTAAATCAATTTGATTTGAAGCAATAGGAACATGGGTAAACTATTACTGATACTCCGATTTATACTCTCCGTCTTTCCTGCCGACAAGGATGAAAACAGACGACATGTGCATGTCGTCAGGCGTGGTAGCAAACAGTCACACCGAGGCGACACGGTGGCCAAGATATGGATTGAACAGAACGGCGAGAAGAAGATAGAAGTAGCGTGGTCGGAACTCACCGCATCGGAAGAACAGATGATTATCAAAGCAATCGATGAACGCTGGGATGAAATCAATCGGCTCATCGACCAAGTGTTCGACGGTAAGAAAATACAAGTCAAACGAATAAAATAAACTACTATGTGCAAATATAAAGACACCGACCTTGGAATCAAAAAACTCGACTTCGGGCAGAAGCGCGGCATGATGGCCGTCTATCTCACCGACGGCCGAGTGGTGCTGGTACCCGTGGGAATGTTCCCCGACATCAAGCGTCTCACCAGCAAGCAGCGTGAGGAATGGATGGTACTGGACGACCAGTATTTCACCTTTGAGCACGACAGCCGCATCTATTCCGTCAAAGACGTGCTGCATGTGTAAAGAATCCTACGTTCGAGAATGTTATGATGTCCAGATGACATCATTGATTAGGCATAAAAAACAATAACTTTAAAACCGATGCTTATGTAGCAGAAAAAATATTGTAAAGACATCATATTGAGCAGATGCTCTTGTTTTGAGACTTTGCCACTGCGGGATTTTTTTTCTTGCGGTGGCAAAGTTTTTTTTGTGGATTGGAAATTTATTTGTAATTTTGCAGTCGCTTACGAGAGTGAAGTGTAAGCAGTAAACAAGAAAAGCATTGCGACACTGTCCCGATATCGAAATTCGGCAAAATTTCATGAAGGAGGACGGAGCATTTTGCTTTCGCTTGATTGTGTATGCTATATTCATTAGCATATCTTCAGGCGTGAGATATGTTCCATAATTTCCGTTCCTTCATGGGTATGCCGAAACCCCGATATCAACGGACGTGAGCACATAACCTCATGCCTTTTCTATTTGTATGAGTAAATGTTTCCGTTGGAGGATCGGATACCAAATGTTGTGCCCGACACGAATCAGGGTATACGATTATGGTAGGAGATAAAGTTGGCGAAGATGCCGTGATGGAGGAATATGGAGAAGGATTGTGGGTATTTGAGAAAGATTGTCTTTATGGTTATGCTGATGAGGATTTCAATATTGTCATAAATGCACAATTTGACTGGGCGGCGCCATTCCATGAGGGTTTTGCTCAGGTTATGATGAATGATGAAGGCCATTTCTTTATAGACAAAAAGGGAAACAATGCTTTTGGTAAAGTGTTTACTGATAATGAGTATTTCTCCGAAGGATTGGCTGCAGTGGCCACGGGTGACTATGACGATACCGATGACGATCCGGATAATTGGACTTGTAAGAATTGGGGATTCATCAATACAAAAGGTGAGATGGTAATTGCTCCGAATTATGATAAGGCTGAACCTTTCTCCAGCGGTATGGCTGCTGTGAGGGTGGGGAAGAAGTGGGGATATATTGACAAGAGTGGTAAGATGGTGATTGAGCCTCAGTTTGGATCTGCGAATGAATTTAGTGGAGATTGCGCCAAAGTGGAAGCTTTTATTGACAAACAGGGAAATGTTCATTTTTAATAATATATGGTTGCGCACGACACGGATTAGTGCAAAATAAAATGGCAAGAAAATCGGTTAGAGATATGAATCCGGAGGAGATTCAAGTTCACCTTCAGGAAAAGACGCAAGAGTTCAGCAAATATGGTCTTCGGTTTTACGAGGTTGACACTTCATGCAGTACGCGCCTCAAATATTCTTACACAATCCACGGTAATTCTCATACCAATACGGAAAATGAGATAAAATGGATGCTCGGAATATTGAAAGGAAAAAGTAAATCTTTTGTAGATAGCAGGGATGAGGTATGCCGGTATTGGAGACAGAACCACGACTTACTGCAAATGGCGGTGGAACTGGGTATTCTAACACCAGGAATTGCAGAAAAGATTAAGGAAGGGGAGAAGTTGACCAAAGAACAAGCAGAATATATACAATCAAAAATGCAGTAATATTATGATGAGCTTTTTAATCATGCTTACCTTTTGCCGTGACCTCTTTGGAGATTTGTTTTTTGGACATCCATTCTTCAAGGATAAGTAGCAATGATAAAACAAACAAGCACGGTAGTATACGAGTTCCAAAAGGGCTTGTATGGCTGTAGTATTTTTATTGGGATAGGAGTTAGTGATTTGACGATAAGAAAGTTGTTTCATCCTTTTTGTTTGAACGAAGAAGATGGGACTTTCATAAAGAAAGAATTTTATAGAGGGCAGAACTCTGTTCCTCTGACAATTGCTGTTGCTGTTCAGACGGTCATTTTGAAAGCAGATAATACTCACTATGGAGTTTTCTTCAACATTAACCCTAACCATGAAATCGATATAAATACAATCGCGCATGAAGCTAGTCATGCAGCTGATTTCATTCGTTATTACAACGACGATGTCTCTTCCGACGAAGAAGCGTATTATGAAATTGCCGGGTGTATTGCACGATACATTGAAATGGTTGCGAAGAAAAAGATTGACTTACAGGAAGCCCGAAAGATAACACCAAAAGGGAATGGACATGAGAGAAAAACAAAATAGCACGGTTGTTTATGAATTCAGGAATGAGGTTTATCCATTCCCGATTTTTGTGGGGCTTGGAGTAAGTGATAAAACCATTCGTGATTTCTTCACTCGAGCCAAACCACCATATGGTTTTGAAGTTGGAGATAATCTATTGAAAGGGAAGGATGCTTTGACTGTTCCTGTGATTATGTGGAATTATATTGGAGGAAAAATCGTGTACAAACATGGCATTTTTGTCAATATTAATGCCAATAATGTCATTGATGCCGGTGTAATAACAAAGGAAGCCTGCCGTGTGGCAGATTGGTTATGTATGGAATGTGGTGTGCGTTTCGGAGGGAAATTAGAAGAAGGTGAGGCTTATGCCTATTTGGTAGGAATGGCCGCACAATTTATTTCTCAAGTAATTAAACACGCTGTGCCTCAAACAGTAAAAAAATGGACCCCAGCAAAACTCAACCGCATGTATTATGAAGAATTTAAGGATAAGATCCGTCGTAGGGAGATAAAACTTGACGACAACGGAAATCCGATTTATCCCAATTAGAGGTTGACGGAACTTGCTTTTTTTTCAGAGTTTTGGAAAAATCATTTATCTGATTTATAATTTATAGAAAAAAGATTGCTTTCAACACCTGTTGAAACATTTTTTTTATTGATTAAGAAATTCTTCGTATATTTGCACCCGAAATTAAACCACTAAAACATTACAAAAAATGAACAACAGCATTTACCTTTTCCCGAAACCCGAGAATGAACCCGTGCTTGGTTACGCCCCTGGCAGCCCTGAACGTACCGCCATCCGCAAAGCCCTCGACGAACTCTACAACACCGTGACCGAAATTCCCATCATCATTGGTGGCAAGGAGGTCAGAACCAAAAATATGGGCGAAGTGGTGATGCCCACTGAGAACCACCACGTGCTGGCCCGCTACCACAAGGTGGGCGAGAAAGAGGTGAAGGCCGCCATTGCCGCTGCCATGAAGGCGCAGAAGGAATGGGCCGACACCCCCTGGATTGACCGTGCCAGCGTCATGCTGAAAATCGCCACCCTCATCAGCGGCAAGTACCGCTGGCTCATCAACGCTGCCACCATGCTCGGCCAGGGTAAGACCACCATGCAGGCCGAAATCGACAGCGCCTGCGAGCTGGTGGACTTCCTGCGCTACAACGCCTGGTATGCCAGCCAGATATACAGCGACCAGCCCTGCAGCGACAAGGGTACGCTGAACTATAACGTCTACCGCGCCATGGAAGGTTTTGTTTTTGCCATCACGCCGTTCAACTTCACCTCCATCGCCAGCAACCTCTGCCTCAGCCCTGTGCTGATGGGCAATGTCTGCATCTGGAAACCCTCGACGACCGCTCTGCTGAGTAACTACATCCTGATGAAGATTTACAAGGAGGCCGGCCTGCCCGACGGTGTGGTGAACTTCCTCCCCGGCAGTGGTGCCCTCATCGGCAAGGTAGCCTTCGCCGACGCGAACCTCGCGGGTGTCCACTTCACTGGCTCCACCAGCACCTTCAAGGGCTTCTGGAAAGCCATCGGACAGAATATCGATATCTACAAGACCTATCCCAAGATTGTCGGCGAGACCGGCGGCAAGGACTTCATCATGGCTCACAAGAGCGCCGACGCCGAGCAGGTGGCCACCGCCATCGTCCGTGGTGCCTTCGAGTTCCAGGGGCAGAAATGCTCCGCCGCCAGCCGTGCCTACGTGCCCAAGAGCATGTGGCCCAAGGTGAAGGATATCATCGGCAAGATGCTGAAGGAAATTAAGATGGGCGACGTGCGCGACTTCAGCGCCTTCGTCAACGCTGTTATCGACGAGGCTTCGTTCGACAACTGCATGAACTATATCAACCACGCCAAGAAGAGCAAAGACGCCGAGATCGTCTTCGGCGGCAACGGCGACAAGAGCGTTGGCTGGTTCGTCGAGCCCACGGTCATCCTGGCCAAGAAGCCCAACTATAAGAGCATGTGCGAGGAGATCTTCGGACCCATCATCACCATCTATGTCTACGAGGATGCCAAGTACGAGGAGACCTGCCGTCTCTGCGACACCACCTCGCCCTACGCCCTCACGGGTGCCATCTTCGCCAACGACCGCACCGCCCTCCGCAAGGGTGCCGAGATTCTGAAGTATGCCGCCGGCAACATCTACTACAACGACAAGCCCACGGGAGCCGTGGTCGGTCAGCAGCCCTTCGGCGGTGCCCGTGCCAGCGGCACCAACGACAAGGCCGGCTCCTACCTCAACCTCGTGCGCTGGATTAGCCCGCAGGCCGTCAAGGAAACCTTCGACCCCGCCCGCAACTACTCCTATCCCTTCGTGAGTAACGAGGACAATCCCTACAAGCCCGCCGTGGCCGCCAAGAAAGCAGCCCCCAAGGCTGCCGCCAAGAAAGTGGTGGCTAAAGCTGCTCCCAAAGCCAAAGCTCCGGCCAAGAAAGCCGTTGCCAAGAAGAAATAAACGATGATGTTTTCCATCATCATTCCGGCCTATAACGCCAGCCGTTATATCGCACGATGCATCGAGTCGGTGAAGGTTCAGACCTTCACCGACTTCGAGTGTATCATCGTCAACGACGGCTCCAAGGACAATACCCTTGAGTTATGCCAGTCGCTGACAGAAGGGGATTGTCGTTTTGTAATCATTGACATACCCAATGGAGGCGTTTCCAATGCCCGTAACATGGGTTTGGAACGGGCAAAGGGCGAGTATATACTCTTTGTCGATGCCGATGATTGGGTGGAGCCGACATGGCTTCAGGAGTTGTCGCAGCAATGCAGCGGAACGGATGTCATTCAGTTCGACTACTATGAGGTGGGCAACGATACTCGTCAGGAGATACATATCGACAGCGACCTGGCTATGATTATCCGTGGTGACGGTGCCGTGGTATGGAAACGGGCCTACCGTCGGGAACTCATTGCCGACTTGCGGTTCGACACCTCGATAAAGGCAGGTGAAGATTATCTCTTCAGCACGCAGGTGTTCCTCCGCAGCCAGTCTTATCGGCACATCGGCAGATGTCTTTACAACTACTATGTCGCCAATCAGCAGAGCGCTATGCACTCCGGTTTTGCGGAGAACTTCGGCTACCAGTTGCTGGCGACAAGCAGGGTGGAGCGGATGCTCAAGGACAATGGCATGTATGAAGCTCACAAGGCCGACCTACGCATGCGTCACTACTGGTGTATCCGCGAACTCTCGTGGCGATGGCTGATGCAGAACATGCCGGAAGGCCGCCGTCGGCGGTTTACCATGAAACTCCTCAACAGCCTCCTCAAGCGTGGCTACCGAGGATAAAAAAAGAAAGGCGCTCCCGATTGGGAGCGCCTGTTTTCTTTTAGAGGACGTTGATGAGTTCCACTTTGAAGATGAGTGCGGCATAGGGCGGGATGTCGGCACCTGCACCGCGCTCGCCGTAGGCGAGGTTGTAGGGGATGTAGAATTTGAAGATGGAGCCTTCCTTCATCAACTGCACACCTTCCGTCCATCCGGCGATGACTTGGCGGAGGCCGAATTCGGCGGGCATACCGCGGCGGTAGCTCGAGTCGAAGACGGTGCCGTCGATGAGGGTCCCCTCGTAGTGGCAGCGCACGGTGTCGCTGGCTTTCGGCTGACGGCCGGTGCCTTCTTTGACGATTTCGTACTGCAGACCGCTGGGGGTGGTCATTACGCCGGTGCGTTTCTTATTCTCGGCCAGGAAGGCCTCGCCTTCGCCTTTGGCGGCTTTGCCACGTTCGGCGGCTTCGGCCTGCTGGCGTTCCTCGAGTTCGGCAAAGTAGTGTTCGAGCACTTCATGAACCTCTTCGTGGCTCATCTTGGGGGTGTTTCCCTGCAGGATGTCGGCGACAGCGGCTGCGAAATCATCAATATTCAGGCTCTTCTGGAGTCCCATTCCAATCAGTTGGTGGCCAATGTTGTGGCCCAATGCATAACTAAGTTTATCCATGATTATTTATTATTCATTCGTTTTCTAAGGTAGAGTATTGCGTCGATGTTGCGGGGTACTTGAAGGTCGAGGGTGCCGCTGACTATACCGATTACGTGACCGTTCTTGACGGCGCTGAGACGGTTGTAAGGCTTCATGTCGCAGAAAGCAGCGCTGTCTTCGCGGCGCACGATGATATAGTCGGGGTCCTCCTTCATCAACGCCTCGAGACTATAGCTCCAGCCTTCGATACCCTCGGCGATATTGCGGCCACCGGCCATGCGGATGATGTCGTTGATGAAAGTGTTGCCGCCCGCAGTGAAGTTGCCGCCGGCACCGAAGCCGACGACGTAATAAGCGGTTGACACATTGGTGGGTTGATAGGTGGATAGATTGTCAATCTTGTTGCGTAACAGTTTGTTGAGAGAGTCGGCCTCGTGTTCTTTGTCCACCAGACAGCCAATGGCCGTGATGTTGTCGTAGAGGGCTTCAAATCTTGGCTTTTCTATCACACAGACCATCGGGGTGCCCATGGCATCCATCTGGTCGGTGACTTTCTTGCCTACCATCGAGCCGCTGATGACGAGGTCGGGCTTCAGCGCCAGGATACTTTCGATATTCAGGTTGCTGATACCGCCGATGCTGGGAATGTCCATAGCCGCGTCGGGATAGACGCAGAAGTCGGTGCGACCCACCAGCAAATCCTGTGCCCCGAGGGCGAACAAAATCTCTGTGACGGCAGGGGAGAGGCTCACCACCCGTTGCGGTTGTGACGGAACCACCACCGTGCGTCCGTAGTCATCGACTACTGTGTCGGTGGTCTGGGCATGACGGCCCTGTTGTCCGCAAGCGGCCAACAGCAGGACAAAGGCTAGCACCGTAAACCTTAAACCGTAAACCTTAAACCGAATTTTACGCATCTTCCATTCCTCCACACATGGGCAGCACGACGCTGGTGATATAGCTTGACATATCGCTGGCGAGGAAGACGCAGCACTGCGCCACCTCGTCGGGGGTGCCGGCGCGCTTCATGGGGATGCGGCTGGTCCAGGTGTCCATCAGTTCCTTGGGAATGTCGGCGGTCATCTCGGTCTCCACGAAGCCAGGACAGAGCACGTTGACGCGTATGTTGCGGGCAGCGAATTCCTTGGCGCAGCTCTTGCTTAAGCCTATGATACCGGCCTTCGAGGCGGCATAGTTGGCCTGGTTATAGTTGCCGGCGAGGCCTACCACCGAGCCGATGTTGACGATGGAGCCGTAGCCCTGTTTCCACATGCTCGGCTGGATGGCTTTGGTCATGCAGAAGACGCTCTTGAGGTTGGTACCCACTACGCGGTCGAACTGTTCCTCGGTCATGCGCTTCATGGCGCTGTCGTCGGTGATGCCTGCGTTGTTGATGAGGATGTCCACCTTGCCGAAGTCGGCCAGCACCTCCTTCACGAAGGCCTGAGCGGAATCGTAGTTGGCCACATCGGCGGCATAACCCTTGGCCTTTACGCCCATAGCGGCAAGTTCTTCCTCCACGGCGACCATCTTGTCGTTGCGCGTGCGGCCGCAGAAGGCCACGTTGCAGCCCTCTTTGGCGAAACGTACAGCAATAGCGTGACCGATGCCACGGGTGGCACCGGTCACGATTGCAGTCTTATTTTCTAAGAGCATATTAGAGCAGCTTGGCGAGTTTGGCAGCCAAGTCGCCGACGCGGGTGCTGTAACCCTTCTCGTTGTCGTACCAGCTGACGATTTTCACGAAGTTGCCATCCATCACCTGAGTCAGCAGGCTGTCGAAGATGCTGCTGTGGGTGTTGTCGATGATGTCGATGCTCACGATGGGCTCGTCGACATACTGGAGGACGCCCTTCATGGGGCCGTTGGCGGCTTCCTTGACGGCGTTGTTGATGTCCTCCTTGGTGACGTTGCAGTTGAGCTCGGCGGTGAGGTCAACGACAGAGCCGTCGGGAGTGGGGACGCGCATGGCAAAGCCATCCAGTTTGCCCATCAGCTCGGGGATTACCAGCCCCACAGCCTTGGCTGCACCGCTGCTGGTGGGGATGATGCTGACGGCAGCGGCACGGGCACGACGGAGGTCGCTGTGCGGCTGGTCGAGAATCTTCTGGTCGTTGGTGTAGCTGTGCACGGTGTTCATCAAGCCGCGCTTGATGCCGAACTTGTCGTTGAGGACCTTGGCCACGGGAGCCAGGCAGTTGGTGGTGCAGCTGGCGTTGGAGACGAGCTGCATCTCTTTGGTCAGCACGTTGTCATTGACACCCATGACGACGGTGGCGTCGACATCGTCGGCCTTACCAGCGGGGACGGTGAGGATGACCTTCTTGGCACCAGCGTTGATGTGCTTCATCATCTGGTCACGTTTCTTGAAGAGACCGGTCGACTCAACCACGATGTCCACTCCGAGGTCTTTCCATGGGAGGTTCTGCGGGTCACGCTCGGCATAGATTTTCACCTTCTTGCCGTTCACCACGAGGCAGTCGCCCTCGGCGTGCACTTCGCCGTCGAAGTTCTCGTGCACGGAGTCATATTTGAACAGGTAGGCCAGGGTGTCAGCACTGGTGAGGTCGTTGATAGCGACGATTTCCAGCTCGGGGTGGGCGAGCATGGCGCGGAAGCTCATTCTTCCGATTCGGCCGAAGCCATTGATTGCAACTTTTGCCATAGTATCTTGTTTTTTAATAAAATAAGTTTGTTTTAACTAAAAATTTAATTCTACAAAGGTACAACATTATTTTATATAAAACAAATTTATTTTACTTTTTACACACTAATTCTTCTACAATCCACGTTATAAGCGCAATGAAAAAGATTTTTCACAAACTCCTCAAGCCGTGGAAGACGCTGGGGTGGGGGAGAAAGACCCTCCGCGTGGTATGGATCACCCTGGTATCCCTCTGGCTCTTCTCCGTGCTGCAGGTGCTGCTGGGCATCGTCTTCAATCCGCCGCTGACGCCCCTGATGGTGCAGCGCTTCTTTCAGCAACTTACTGACGATGAGCGCACCGTGCGATTTGAGCGCGACTATGTCGACATTGATGATATCTCGCCCAACCTCGTCACCGCCGTTGTCTACTCCGAAGACGGATTGTTCATGTACCATCACGGTTTCGACGTGAAACAGATGAAGATAGCCTTTAAGGAAAACAAGAGTGGTAAGCGCTTCCGCGGCGGAAGCACCATCAGCCAGCAGACGGCCAAGAACGCCTTCCTGCCGCATACACGCAATATGCTCCGCAAGGGTGCCGAGGCCTACTACACGATGATGATTGAGACTTTCTGGAGCAAGAAACGCATCATGGAGGTGTATCTGAATATCATCGAGTTCGGCGACGGCATCTACGGTGCCGAAGCCGCTGCGCAGCACTACTTTGGCCACTCGGCAAAGACGCTCTCGCGCAATGAAGCTGCCCAACTCGCCGTCACGCTCCCCTCGCCCCTCAAGCGCAACCCCTCGCATTCCTCGCCCTATTTCCGCCGCCGCACCGCCGACGTACGCTCGCGTTTCGCCTGGGGCGCCGTCGACCTCGACAATCCCAACCCCAAGAAGCAGCAGCGTTACGACGAGAAAGAGGAGACCCTCTGGGACTTCATGAAATGGTACTATAAAAAATAGGTTATGGATTGGAATCGGGAAATCAGGGAATTCAAAACCTACCTACGCCTTGAGAAAGGCTTGGCCGACAACAGCATCCAGGCTTACCTCCGCGATGTCGACCATCTGGCCAGTTTCATGACAGAGAGAGGGATAGAACCTGAGAAGGTAAAACTCGACGACCTGCAGCAACTCCTCAAGCAACTCAACGACCTTGGCATCGCTCCCACTTCCCAGCGTCGCATGATTGCCGGATGGCGCATGTTCTTCAAGCACCTCGTTGTTGAGGACGCCCTCAAGGACAGCCCCGCCGAGATGCTCGACCTCCCCATCCGTCCGCAACATCTGCCAGATGTCCTTACCGACGAGGATATCACCAAAATCCAGGCCACCTTCGACCTCAGCCTTCCCGACCAATACCGCAACAACGTCATCATCGAAGTGCTTTACGGCTGCGGTCTCCGCGTCTCGGAACTTGTAAACCTCAAGATGTCAAACCTCTATGCCGACGAGCAGATGCTCCAGGTCATCGGCAAAGGCAACAAGGAACGCTGGGTGCCCATCAATCCCCGCGCCCTCGACCTCATCGATACCTACATCCACAATGTCCGCGTGCACTACGACATCAAGCCCGGCGAAGAAAAATTCATCTTCATTAACCGCCTTGGTCGCCACCTCTCGCGAAACTATGTCTTCATGTTTCTGCAACAAGCAGCCCAGAACGCAGGCATCAACAAGCACGTCAGCCCCCATTCCCTCCGTCACAGTTTCGCCACCGAGCTGGTGGAGAACGGTGCCGACCTCCGTGCCGTCCAGGAGATGCTCGGCCACGAAAGCATCTCAACCACAGAAATTTATACTCATATCACCCGCGACGCCCTCCGCAACACCATCGCCTCGTACCACCCCCACTACAAGAAAACCTAAATCATCTATATTAACCACTTTACATAGTGGTTAATTAACGTTTATTAAGTTAATTTATTTATCGAATACTCTCCTCGGGCACCTGTTTTTGTAACATGTGCCCGTTTTTCTATACAATACACACTACATCATAGCAATAAACTCCATACCAACTCCTTATCAACTCCCTACCAACTCCTACCACAATAGGTGTTGGTAGGGTTGTGTAACGTTGTTTATTGTTAACATCTATTAACAATTAGATATGGTTTGTGTATTTTGACCTGTGAATAACTTTTTTTGCTCTGATTCAAAAAAAAGTCGTATCTTTGCAGCCTGTTTTTTTAAAAGATATCAAATAATAATTTAACAATAAACGAATTAGTAATTATGACAAAGTACGTTTACACGTTCGGCGGAAAGACTGCCGAAGGAAAAGCCGACATGAAGAACCTCCTGGGCGGCAAGGGTGCCAACCTCGCCGAGATGTGCCTGCTGGGCCTTCCCGTGCCTGCCGGTCTCACCATCACCACCGAGTGCTGCACCGCCTACTACGCCAACAACTGCCAGCTTCCCAAAGGCCTCATGGAAGAGGTGTGGAAGGGCGTCGAGAATATCGAGAAAATCATGGGTATGAAGTATGACGACAGCGAGAACCCCCTGCTCGTCAGCTGCCGCTCCGGCGCCCGCTCCTCCATGCCCGGCATGATGGACACCGTCCTCAATATCGGCCTCAGCAGCAAGACCATCCCCGGTATGCTGAAGAAGACCAACAACCCCCGTTTCGTGTATGATAGCTACCGTCGTCTCATCATGATGTATGCCGACGTCGTCATGGAGAAATCCGAGGGCATCGAGCCCGCCGACGGCAAAGGTATCCGCAAGCAGCTCGACGACATGCTCGACGAGTACAAGGCCGTGAAGGGATATAAGAGCGACACCGAGCTCACCGCCGACGATCTGAAGAAGCTCGCCGACGCCTTCAAGGTGCGCGTGAAAGAGGTCCTCGGCACCGAGTTCCCCGACGACGCCCGCGCCCAGATGGAAGGTGGCATCAAGGCCGTCTTCAAGAGCTGGAACGGTAAGAAGGCCGTCAGCTACCGTAAGATCGAGGGTATCCCCGACGATTGGGGCACCGCCGTCAACGTGCAGGCTATGGTCTTTGGCAACATGGGTGACACCAGCGCCACCGGTGTGGCCTTCACCCGCAACCCCGCCACCGGCGACAACCAGTTCTATGGCGAGTGGCTCATCAACGCCCAGGGCGAGGATGTGGTGGCCGGTATCCGTACCCCCAACCCCCTCAACGACGACACCAAGAACGAGCAGAACAAGCACATGCACTCCATGCAGGAGCTGATGCCCGAGACCTATAAGGAGCTCTGCGACATCCGCAGCATCCTTGAGAAGAACTACCACGACATGCTCGACATCGAGTTCACCATCCAGGACGGCAAGCTCTATATGCTGCAGTGCCGCGTGGGTAAGCGCACCGGCGTCGCAGCCCTCACCATGGCTATGGACATGCTGAAGGAAGGCCTCATCGACGACAGCGAGGTGGTGATGCGCATATCTCCCGCCCAGCTCGACGAGCTGCTGCACCCCATCCTGGATGCCGCCGACGAGAAGAAGCACACCGTTCTCGCCAAAGGTCTGCCCGCAGGCCCCGGTGGCGCCGTGGGTATCATCGCCCTCACCAGCGAGAAGGCTAAGGAGTATCAGGCTGCCGGTATCAAGAATATCCTCGTCCGCGAGGAGACCAACCCCGAGGACGTCGAGGGCATGCGTGCCGCCGACGGTATCCTCACCGCCCGTGGCGGTATGACCTCCCACGCCGCCCTCGTGGCCCGCGGCTGGGGCAAGTGCTGCATCGTGGGTTGCGACGCCGTGAAGATCGAGATGGAGAAGACCTCCGTCAGCACCAACGAGTACGGCAAGAAGAAAGTCAACGTCGAGGAGCACGCCACCGTGACCATCAACGGCAAGGTGTTCCACGAGGGCGACCTCCTCTCCCTCAACGGCTCCAAGGGCTGGGTCTACGACGAGGAAGTGAAGATGATCAACGCCACCGAGAACCCCCTCTTCCAGCAGTTCATGAAGCTCGTCGACAAGCACCGCAAGATGGGTGTCCGCACCAACGCCGACAACCCCGCCGACGCCCGGAAGGCCATCGACTTCGGCGCCGAAGGTATCGGCCTGTTCCGCATCGAGCACATGTTCTACGGCGAGAACAGCGAGGTGCCTCTGGAGAAGCTCCGCAATATGATCCTGGCCGACACCCTCGAGGCCCGCATCGCCGCTCTGGCCGAGCTCGAGCCCTATATGCGCGAGAGCGCCAAGGGCACGCTGAAGGTGATGGACGGCAAGCCCCTGACTTTCCGTCTCATGGATCCCCCCCTGCACGAGTTTGTCCCACAGACCGAGGAAAAGCAGCGCGAGGTCGCCAAAGCACGCGGCCTCGAGTATGAGCAGCTGCACGCACGCATCGAGAGCATGCACGAGGTCAACCCCATGATGGGCCTCCGCGGTGTCCGTCTGGGTATCATCTACCCCGAAATCACCGAGATGCAGTTCCGCGCACTCTTCAGCGCCACCTGCGAGCTCCTCAAGGAAGGCTTCGACCCGCACCTCGAAATCATGGTCCCCCTCACCATCAACGCCGCCGAGCTCAAGCACCAGAAGGCCCTCGCCGACCGCGTGAAGGTCGAGGTCGAGGAAAAGTACGGCGTCAAGTTCTCCTACAAGTTCGGCACCATGATCGAAATTCCCCGCGCCGCCCTCGTCGCCAACCAGATCGCCGAGGTCGCCGAGTTCTTCAGCTTCGGCACCAACGACCTCACCCAGATGACCTTCGGCTTCAGCCGCGACGACGTCAACGCCATCGTCAAGACCTACGTCGACGAGAAGATCATCCCCGCCGACCCCTTCAACTCGTTCGACCGCGAGTGCGTCGGCGAGCTCGTGAAGATCGGTATCCAGCGTGGCCGTTCCACCCGCCCCAACCTCAAGTGCGGCGTCTGCGGCGAGCACGGTGGCGACCCCACCGCCGCCGAGTTCTTCTACAAGGCCGGCATGAACTATGTCTCCTGCTCCCCCTTCCGCGTCCCCGTGGCACGCCTCGCCGCCGCACAGGCCGCCATCAAGGAAGCCAGAGAGAATGCTTGAATGCGTAAATGCTTGATTGCTTGAGTGGCTGGTGCGCCAAAACTCAAGCAATCAAGCAATCAAGCAATAACGCAATCAAATGAAGAGTCGCCAGAATTCACTGATAATCCTGAAGTCCACGCTTGGGCGTCTCCCCTCCTACTACTGCGAGATAGAGAATCGCGTCGTGCGTGGAGAGGAGTACGTCTCCGCTACCGCCATAGCCGAGAGTCTCGGCGTCAACCCCATACAGGTTCGCAAGGACTTGGCGAGCATCAGTTCTCAGCCTGGGCGTCCCAATCTAGGCTTTCCAGTCAAGACCCTCTTCGAGGACCTGAAGAATTATTTGGGCTACGACCATTACGACGAGGCCGTGCTGGTGGGTGTAGGAGCCTTGGGACATGTGCTGTTGCACTATGGAGGTTTCTCCAACTATGGTCTCGATATAGTGGCGGGTTTTGACATAGAGCCCAAAGAAAAGAAGATAGGCGAGAAGACGCTGCTTCCTCTTGCTAAGTTAGTGCCGTTTCTCAAGCGCACCCATATCAACATAGGCATTATTGCCGTCCCGGCAGCGGAGGCGCAGGGTGTGGCGGACATGCTGGTGGCCGGTGGAGTACGGGCCATCTGGAACTTCGCCCCCACGACGCTGAACCTGCCCGCGGGCATCCTCGTGAAGAACGAGAACCTCGCCGCCTCGCTCGCCGCGCTGAGCGCGGAGCTGCGCCGGAGACGGTGAGGGGTGGACGAAAAAAGACAATTACCGCCGCAAGGTTTTTCGGGCCTTTGTGGCGGTTTTGTTTTTGGGTTTTTGTGTTCGATAAAAAAAGTTTAATTCAATTAAATTTTATTTTGTATCTTTGCAAAATCCAAGTGAGGGGAAATATGTGCTAAGAAACTGAGAGTTAGTGGATAAAGGAAAAGAAATTACTAATAATCAAATAGGAAAAGATATGAATATTAAGGTATGTGTAGGCAGTTCGTGCCATTTGAAGGGTTCGTACGACGTGATTGAGGCATTCAAGGCCGTGTTGAAGAAATACGACGTGGAGGATGTGGTGGATCTGCAAGCCAGCTTCTGTCTGGGTCACTGCGCTAAAGGTGTGACGGTGAGCTGCGAGGGCATGGAGGCTGCCGAAAATGGCCCGCAGGTGGAGCAGACAGAGGAGGGTTTCATCCTGCATGGAGTGAATGCCGGAAATGTCGAGGAACTGTTCGCCAAAGAGGTGTTCCCCAAAATCTTCAATGCCTGATAGCTTATGTCTGAATATTTGGAATTCAAGCCGGTACAGTGCAAGGACTGCTACCGGTGTTTGCGTGAGTGCCCTGTCAAGGCCATCAATATCAAGGATCATCACGCCCAGATTATAGAGGAACATTGCATACTTTGCGGGCATTGCACCAAGGTGTGTCCGCAGAAGGCCAAGATAGAGCACAGCGAGATTGATGTCGTCCGTGCTTTGCTGAATGGTGGAACGAAGGTGGCCGCCACTGTGGCGCCGTCGTTCATCAGCAGCCTCGGGCAAGAGGACTTCACCATTCTGCGCATAGCGCTGGCCAAGCTGGGGTTCGCTATGGCTGAAGAGACTGCTGTGGGGGCACAGGCTGTCACCGAGGAGTACAAGCGCATACTGGCCAATGGCGAAATGAAGAACTTCATCACCTCGGCCTGTCCTGCCGCCTGTCGCCTCATACAGATGTACTACCCCAAAGCGCTGCCTTATCTGGCACCCGTCGACTCACCCATGGTGGCGCACGCCAAGATGCTGCGCCGCAACGACCCCGACCTCAAGGTGGTCTTCATTGGCCCATGTATCGCCAAAAAACGCGAGGCCGACGAGCATGGCATCGACGCGGTGCTCACCTTCGAGGAGCTGTTGCAGCTCTTCGAGGAGAACGGCATCGACCTGGCGACCATCAATCGCCTTTCCATCACCGACGACAACTGCGGAGCCAACCGCGCCAAAGCCTATCCCGCCACACAGGGCATCATCCGTTCGTTCGATGCGTTGCCCGAAGGCTACCGCTATATGGCTATCGACGGTGTCGACCGTCTGGCCGAAGTGCTGGAAAACATCGAGGCACTCGACCATACTTTCATCGAGATGAATGTCTGCCCCGGTGGCTGCATCAACGGTCCCTGCGCCATCGGGATTGAGGGGGGGGTGATGAAGGCCGAAGCCGACATCAACGCATATGTGGAGCGTGAAATGGCCTCCCGCAAGCACACACCCGCTCCCGAAGTCGGCGTGAGCCTGGCCTACGCCCATCCACGTCTCAGGTCCAAGAGCCGTCCCGCCACCGAGAAGGAGATAGAGGATGTGATGCACCGTACCGGCAAGTTCACCAAAGCCGACGAACTTGACTGCGGTGCCTGTGGCTATCGTACATGCCGCGAGAAGGCGTGGGCCGTGGTGAACGGCTATGCCGACATCGACATCTGTCTGCCCTATATGCGCAAACGCGCCGAAAGTCTGGCTGTTGACATCGTGCGTAACTCACCCGAGGGCGTGATGATTGTCGACCCCGACATGAACATCGTCGACATCAACGCTTCTGCCATGAAAATGCTGGGCTTGGGCGGCACCCCCGAGAGTGTCCAGGGACGCCCGTTAGTCGAGAGTTTCCCTCCCATTGAGTTCTACAATGCCTACTCGCAAAAACGCCGCACCGAGAATCCATGTCTGCGCATTGCCGCCACAGGTCGCTATGTGAGCCTCACTGTGAGCCTCCTCAGCGAGCAGAACCTGCTCTTTGGCCTGATGAAGGACATCTCGGAGCAGGTGAGTTACGACAAGAAACTGGAGAAGGTGCGCACCGACACCCTCGCCACCACCGATGAACTAATCATGAAGCAGATGCGTGTGGCACAAGAGATTGCCTCACTGCTTGGCGAGACAACTGCCGAAACCAAGGTGGCGCTGTTGAAACTGAAAAAAACTCTCTCCGACGGCCAGGGAGACCTTGGTGTGGATGGACGGCCTGTCGACTGGAAAACCGCCAAAGTATGAAACAGCTTTGCGTTGAATATGGATATACCTCGTTGAACCACTACGGTGAGGAACTCTGTGGCGATAACGTGGAGTTGACCTCGGATGGTGAGTGGACCACCTTGGTGCTGGCCGACGGGTTGGGTAGCGGCGTGAAAGCCAATATTCTCTCCACGCTCACCAGCAAGATTCTCTGCACCATGGTGGCTGGTGGCGCTGACCTGGAGGACTGTGTTTCGACCATCATCCAGACGCTCCCCGTCTGCAAGGAACGTGGCGTGGCCTACAGCACCTTTTCCATCATCCATGTGAACAACGAGGGTAGGGGACACCTCTTTGAGTTCGACAACCCCGAGGCTGTTTGGTACCATCACAGACACACTTGCGACTTTCCCCGCACGGAGATGAGTGTTTTCGACAAGCACGTCTTTGTTACCGAGCTTCAGCTCGACGAGGGTGACATGGTTTTTGTCATGAGCGACGGCACCATTCATGCCGGCATTGGACAGATGCTCAACTTCGGCTGGCAGCGCAAGGAAATCATGGAGCACCTCGACCACAGCATCGACGCCCACATGTCAGCCCGCGCTGCAGCATGTCTGCTGGCGTCGGCCTGCAACGACCTTTATCTCGACCGTCCTGGCGATGATACCACCGTGGCTGCCATCCGCATGACACCCCGTTGCGAGGTGCATATAATGGTTGGCCCGCCGGTGGACAAAGAACGCGACGCCGAGTATGTGCATCAGTTTATGACAGGAGCCGACAAACGCATCGTCTGCGGTGGAACCACCTCGCAAGTGGTGGCTCGTTGCCTCGACCGAAAGCTCAAGACCAGCTTCGATTTCCCAGACAAGGAGGTGCCTCCCATAGGATTCATCGACGGCATCGACCTCGTCACCGAGGGTGTTATCACCCTGCGCCGTCTGCTCTCCCTGTCGGAGAAATATGTTTCGGTCAAGGACCTCTCGCCCAAGACCTACGCCAAGAAGGACGGCGGCTCGTTGTTGGCCAATATCATCTTCGAGGAGGCCACTCACCTCGTTTTCTTCGTCGGACAGAATGTCAACGCCGCCCACCAAGGACTGGATATTGATATCACCATGAAACTCAAGCTTGTCGAGCATCTGGCCGCAAACCTCCGCGAGATGGGTAAACAGGTAACAGTAAATTATGATTAAATATGGAACAGAAACTTTTCGATACCAACGTACAATGGATTAAGTACAAAGTCCTTAAGGAAGTCATCCGCCGCGCCTACGAGGGCGGTCTCGACGACGCCTATCTCGACATACCCAAGATCATCAGTCCTGGTCCCAAGTCGGAACTCAACTGTTGCATCTATAAGGAGCGTGCCATTGTCCAGGAGCGTATCCATATGGCTATGGGTGGCGACAAGTCGAACCCCAACCCCGTGCAGGTGATGGAGACCGCCTGTGACGAGTGCCCCGCCGCCGGTATGCTGGTCACTGAGGCCTGTCGTGGCTGCATGATGCACTCCTGCAAGGAGGTCTGTCCCAAAGGTGCTATCACCATCGTTAACCACCGCTGCCATATCGACAAGGAGAAGTGCATCGAGTGCGGCAAATGTGCCGCTGCCTGCCCCTATAGTGCTATCATTGCACAAAAGCGTCCCTGCATCAAGAGTTGCAAGCCCAAAGCTCTCTCCATCCGCCCCGAGGACGACAAGGCTGTCATCGACAATGACAAGTGCATCTCTTGTGGTGCCTGCGTGGTGAGCTGCCCCTTCGGAGCCATCACCGACCGCTCGTTGGTGCTCGACATCATCGATATGCTGAAGCAGTCGGAGGACAATAGTCGTTACCGCGTCTATGCCGTCATCGCTCCCGCCATCGTTGGCCAGTGCCGCTTTGGACGCATCGAGCAGGTTGTTACCGCCATCAAGCGCCTTGGGTTTCATCAGGTTGTCGAAGCTGCCCTCGGCGCCGACATCACCCTCTACACCGAAGCTCGCGAGTTCCAGCACAAAGCCTCCGAGAGCGATAGTCCCGTGATGACCACTTCTTGCTGCCCCGCCTTTGTGCGGTTCATCGAGACCAATTTCCCCGAATTCAAGGATGCCATCTCCACCTCGCCTTCGCCCATGATTACCACCGCCCGCCTCATCAAGCGTAGCGACCCTACCGCCAAGGTGGTCTTCATCGGACCCTGCGCCGCCAAGAAATTCGAGTATACGCTCGAAAAGACTGGTGGGATGATAGATAGCGTAATGAGTTTCGAGGAGCTGCAAGCATTCCTCGACGCCCGTGGCATCGACACCACCCAGTGCGAGGATACTTTCCTTGACAACGCCTCCTTCTACGGACGCATCTTTGCCAAGAGCGGCGGCATCGCACAGGGTGTAGCCCATGTGGCCGAGAAGTTCGGTATTGAGGGCGTGAAGCCTGTGGTGATGAACGGCATCGACCAGTGCCGCCAGCACCTCGCCCTGCTCCGCGCCAAGAAAGAGACCGCCAACTTCTTCGAGGGTATGGCATGTGACGGCGGCTGTGTCGGCGGCCCGCTGAGCATCACTCGTTCGCCGAAGAACGTCTTTGATGTCGACCAGTATGGCAACTCTGCCAAAGAGAAAGACATCGATGGTTCTGTCGCCCTCTATCAGATGACCCTCAGCGAATAATCATCTTTAATAATTTAAAGGTAAACCATATCGTGTTTATGTGATATGGTTTTTTTATTTTTGATATTTTTAACAAAAAAAATATCGATAAAAAAAGTATGAATTAAAGAGAAAGTTGTATATTTGCATCATCATAAAGATAAAATAAAATACAATTAATATTAGGTTATCAACGTTTTAGGATTAATAATTAAAGTAAAAAAATGGAAAAAAAACAAAATTTCCGCACAGAAAGTGACCTCCTTGGTTCTAAGGAGGTTCCGACCGAAGCATTATACGGCGTACAGACTTCCCGCGCCATGGAGAATTTCCACATCAGCGGCCAGCTGCTGAGCAGCTACTCCAACTTCATCCGTGGCATGGCCATCACCAAGAAGGCCGCCGCCATGGCCAATATGGAAGTGGGCATGATTACCGAGCAGCAG
>ONCC01000032.1 GCA_900316235.1 uncultured Bacteroidales bacterium | reverse complement strand
ACGTTCTTGACGGTACCTTGCATATAGCCGAAGAATCCCTGGTAGTCATTTGATTCGTTGTAGATACCGAAATTGATGGTATGGTCTTGACCGTCGAAGATGCCGCGGAAAGGATGCTCGGGTGTACCGATGGGATCCCATCCATTACCCAAGTTGAGGTTCCAATCCAGCACGATGACTATGCCTTCGTAGCTGTTGCTGCCATTGTTGACATTGTCGCGGAATTCTCTGAGATTTTCCCAGTCTCCTATTCTTATTGTATCGTATGACAGAATCATCACGCTGGAGCAGCCTTCAAGCATCGTGGTGTCTTCGGCATAGCCGCAGACACCGCCGCCCATGGCGGACCAACGCACGTTGCCGCTATTGCTGCCGCTGCACTGCCCGCTGCCCGCTCTTTGGTATCCTACCAGGCCGCCCACCTGGGCGATGCCTCTCACCAGGCCGCTGTTGGTGCAGCCCTCGAGATGGGCGTCCGGCCCCAGGAGGCCGACGATGCCGCCCACCTGGTTGATGCCGCCCACGGCGGCGCTGGCGGTGCAGTTCACGATTGTGGTGTTCGCGGCGATGCCTGCCACGCCGCCCACAAAGTCGCCGGTGATGTCGATGGTGGTGCTGGTGCACTGGCAGTTCGACACCACGGCACCGCCGAACGTGCCGCCGACGACACCGCCGACGTATTGGCCGCTGTCTGCCAGCGAGCTGCCCGTGACCTGGCAGTTCTGGAGGGTGCCTCCGAGGTTGTAGCCGCACACCACACCTCGGTAGTCGCCGTTGCCGGACAGCGTGGCGTTGGAGACAGTGAGGTTCTCCACCCTGCCGCCGGCGAGATAGCCGAACAGGCCTTGGCAGTCGCCGCCGGCGAGAGACATGTTGGTGATGGTGTAGTTGTCGCCGTCGAGACTACCCTGGAAAGGACGAGATTGGCTGTAGTCGCCGATGGGGGGTATCGAATAGCCGTCGAGGTCGATGTTGGCGCCGAGTTTGAAGAAGGTGCCGCTGAAGGGGGTGCCGCTGTTCACCTGGGAGGCCAGCAGTTCGAGGCCCTCGGGTGTGGTGATGAGATAGGGATGTTCCTGGGTGCCGTCGGCACCGGCGGCAATGCCCCAGTGGTCTAATATGATGATGACGTCCTGGTCGGGCATTGTGAGGGTATAGGGGTTGGCCGTGCCGCTGAGGGTGCCGGTCGTAGCCATGAGGTTGCCGCTGCCGCTGTAGGAGAGGGTGAGGCCGACGGAGGCATTGGCAGGGGCATAGAGCGTGTCGCCGCAGAGGAAGGCGCTGCCGTAGAGCTGCAGGCCGCCGTACGGGTAGGCGACGGTGGCGTCGCCGCTCGGGGCGAGGGTGACGCCGGTGCCGGCGACGACGGCGTAGAGGTCGTTCTGCGCATTGCCGCCAACGGTGCAGTGGCGGTAGCGGCAGTCGGTGACGGTGCCGCCGCCGACCACGGGGCCAAAGAAGCTGCCGGCGGTGACGACGGCGCCGAGGGCGAGGCAGCGGCTGACGGTGGCAAAGTAGTTATACCCCACCACGCCACCATAGTTGGTGCCGGTGCCGCTGACGGTGGCGGCGGAGGTGCAGCCCACGACGGTAGCTGTGGCATTGGTACCATTGTTACGGCCCACGATGCCGCCGTGATACCCGGGGCCATTTCCGCGACTATAGATTGCGACGGTGGCGGTGGCGTGGCAGTTCTCGACGGTGCCGTGAAAATTTTCGCCCACGATGCCGCCCACATCTAGGCGACCCGTGATGCGGCTGTCGCTGAGGATGACGTTCCGCACCGTGCCGCCACTGATGTAGCCGAAGAGGCCTTTGGAGTCGTCGTCCGCATTGACGCGGATGCCGCTGACGGTGTGGCCGCAGCCGTCGAAGGTGCCGCGGAAGCTTCTTACATTATTAATAACTAGTGTTCCGATGGAGGTGTAGTTGTTCTCGTTGCTTTCGGCATCGTCCCACTGGGAGGCGTAGGTGTAGGCGATGTCGGCACCGAGCTTGAAGAAGGTGCCGCTGAAGCCGTTGCCGCCGTTCACCAAGGTGGCCAGGTGGTTGAGCCCCTCGGGGGTGGTGATGACGTAGGCGCGCTCGGCAGTGGTGCCGTCGTGGTCGGCGTCGACGCCCCAGAGGTTATTCCAGGTGGCAGTGTAGGAGCGGTCGCCGGTGGAGCCCCGGGCGATGGTGACGGTCTGGGTGGCGGCGTCGAGGCCGGTGCCCGTCCATCCAAGGAAGAAGCAGCCCGTGGGCTCGCTGGGGTTGGTGAGGGTGAAGGTGGGGGTCTCGACGGTGTAGGTGGCGGGATTGGAGGCGCTGACGCCATCGATGCCGTAGTCGTAGGTGATGTTATAGGTGATTATCTCCCAGTTGGCGGTGTAGGAGCGGTGGCCGGTGGAGCCTTGGGCGATGGTGACGGTCTGGGTGGCGGCGTCGAGGCCGGTGCCCGTCCATCCGGCGAAGGTGTAGCCCTCGCGGGTGGGGGTGTTGAGGGTGAATTCAGGGGTCTCGACGGTGTAGGTGTCGGGGTTGGGGGTAGCCACGCTGCCGCCGTCGAGGTCGTAGGAAATATTATAGGTGATGGGGGTCCAGTGGGCGGTGTAGGAGCGGTCGCCGTGCGAGCCCTGGGTTACGGTGACGGAGGTAGTGGCCGCATCGAGGCCGGTGCCCGTCCAGCCAGCAAAGTCGTAGTGTTCACGGGTGGGGTTGACGAGGGTGAAGTCGGCGGTCTCGATGGTGTATGTGTCGGGGTTGGCGGTGTCCACGCTGCCGCCGGCGAGGTCGTAGGTGAGGTTATAGGTGATGGGGGTCCAGTGGGCGGTGTAGTTGAGGTGGGCATGCGTATGGTTGGCGATGGTGACGGTGGACTGCGGCGTGTTGCCGTTGCTACCCGTCCAGCCGTCGAAGGTGTAGCCCTCACGGGTGGGGTTGGTGAGGGTGAAGGTGGCCGACTCCCAGGTGTAGGTGGCGGGATTGTCGGTTGTGCCGCCGTCGAGGTTGTAGCTGATGGGCCAGGCATAGCTGCTTTCGAGGGAGCAGAGGGTATTGTTTCCGGACCAGGTGAAGTTGTTGCCGGCGAGGTCCTTGACGGTGATGTTGTTGTTGACGTTGATGTTGAGGCCGGTGACGGTGAGGCTGCTGCTGGCATTTTCAGGGATGGTGCCGCTGAAGGTAAGCACATTTGTACTGTCGCCGCCAATGTAGCTGAGGGTGCCCCAGCTGGTGCTCAGCGTGAGCGCGCCGTTGACGGTGACAATCTCGTTGAAAGCCACGGTGACATAGATGGTGTTGCCCTTGGCGTGCCGGCCGGGGTTGACGGTGACAGCCGACACGGAGGGATTATGGGTATCGACGGCCTGGATGTGCGCTTTGATATTCCGGGCGACCCACCGGTCGCTACCCACCGTGCCAGAAGCATTGAGGCGCAGCACCAAGGTGCTGAAACTGTTGGGGATTATGAGGCGACCGTCGGTGGCACGGCAGCCAGAGTTGAACTTCTGCTTCGTGAGGGGGTATTTGTTGCCATATCCCCAGGGGTCGGTGGCACTGGCGTTGTAGCCGACGGAGGTGACGGGGAAAGTGTAGCTCCTGAAGGTAGTGTCAGTGGAACTAGTATGCATCTCGAAGCCAGCCATATATAGGGAGAGGTTTATATTGCCGGGGTCGCCATTACTGCAGCCATTGCGGTTGTCGCAGGTGTTGGCGTTGTCGACCAGAAGCTGCAGGTATTCATAGGCATCGTCATCCTCTCTGGCTTCGAAGCTGAGGGTCATACGCAGCTGGGCACCAAGGAAAGCCAGATAACTCTTCGTGCCATTGGTGCAGTAGGCGGTGCTGGGCACACTCTTGTAGCCGTTGGCGTCGTAGCCGTCATCATCGGCGGCGAACTGGCTGTTCGAAATGGTGACATCCTTGATGTCGAACATACCGCTGCCGGGGACGGAGTTGCCGGTGGTGAAGCTGCGGTCGCAGTGCGCCAGGTGGAAGCCGCCCAGGTCGGTGACCTCGAAGCGGTAGGAGCGTTGGGTGCCGGTTTGGTAGCTGTAGGCGTTGTTGCCAGGGTTGAGCTCGGTGACGGTGACGGTCTTGGAGGGCTCGCCGACGTCGAAGGTAAGGGTGCCGGTGGCGGCTTGGTAGTGCCTCCCGGCGACGGCGCTGATGTTCACGGTGCGGTAGAGCACGGTGTCGGCGACAGCGGTGTTGGTGCGGGTGACGGTGAAGGTGCGACCACTAAGGTTTTCGACCGTCCAGGTGTTCTGTGCCCAGGCCACGCAGCTGGCGAGGAGGGCGAAAAAGAGAGTCAATATTTTTTTGTTCATATCTATGATGAGTGTTCAGTGTTCAGTGTTTAGTGTTCAGTGTTTAGTGTTTAGTGATCAGTGGGTTGTGAGTAAGGTGAGGATGCGAAATGAAATTGCAAAAATACAAAGTTTTTCATTATTCTATTTTTTTTTATATCTTTGCAATTGTTTTTTTTGACGGGAAGCGCCGTCAAGTGGTTGTATCATAATAAAGTATATGAAATATAACGAGTATAAGCAGCTTAATTTGACCCAGATTGGCCAGGATGTACGCCGCTACTGGGAGGAGAACGAGACTTTCGAGAAAGGCCAGAAACTGGCCGAAGGGCATCCTGCCTATGTGTTTTATGACGGTCCTCCGAGTGCCAACGGCAAGCCTGGCATCCACCACGTGATGGCCCGCACCATCAAGGATGTTTTCTGCCGCTACAAGGCTCAGAAGGGCTACCTCGTTGACCGCAAGGCTGGCTGGGACACCCACGGTCTGCCCGTGGAGCTTGGCGTGGAGAAGAACCTCGGCATCACCAAGGAGGATATCGGCAAGAAGATTAGCGTCGACGACTATAACCGCGCCTGCCGCGAGGAGGTGATGAAGTACAAAGAGTTGTGGGACGAGCTGACACGCGTGATGGGCTATTGGGTCGACCTCAAGAACCCCTATATCACCTTCAATAACGAGTATATCGAGACCCTGTGGTTCCTGCTGAAGAAGCTCTACGACAAGGGCCTGCTTTACAAGGGTTATACCATCCAGCCCTACTCGCCCGCCGCTGGCACCGGACTCTCGAGCCACGAGCTGAATATGCCCGGCTGCTACCGCGATGTGAAGGACACGACTTGTGTCGCCATGTTCAAGATTAAGGACCTTAAGGACGCTAAGGACCTTAAGGACATGCCTACCTACGCTATTGCTTGGACTACCACGCCGTGGACACTGCCTTCGAACACCGCCCTCTGCGTGGGTCCCAATATCGACTATGTCACCATCGAGACCACCCACCCCTACAAGGAGATGCCCTGCCGCATCATCATGGCCAAGGCACTGGTGGGTTCGATGTTCCCCGAGGGCAAGTCGCCGGAATACAAGATTGTCGGCGAGTGCAAGGGTAAAGACCTTGAGGGTCTGCACTATGAGCAACTTATCCCCTGGGTGAAACCTACCGAGGTGAGCGATAAGGGTTCGTTCCGCATCATCCTGGGCGACTATGTGACCACTGAGGACGGTACCGGTATCGTGCATATCGCCCCCACTTTCGGTGCCGACGACGCCCGTGTGGCTAAGAAGGCCGGCATCGGCGACCTGCTGCTCTTCGACCGCGACGGCAAGCAGCTGCCCATGGTCGACAAGCAGGGCCGCTTCGCCACCGTCGAGGACCTCGACCCCGAATGGGTGAAGGCCAACGTCGATGTGGAAGAATACAGCAAATATGCCGGCAAGTTCGTCAAGAACGCCTACGACCCCACCAAGGGCGAGAAGGATATGAGCCTCGACGTGGAGCTGGTCATCATGCTCAAGGAACAGGGCAAGCTCTTCAAGAGCGAGAAGCACACGCACAGCTACCCTCACTGCTGGCGTACCGACAAGCCCGTCCTCTATTACCCCCTCGACAGCTGGTTCATCCGCACCACGGCCCTCAAGGACCGCATGATAGAACTCAACAAGACCATCAACTGGAAGCCCGAAGCCACCGGCAGCGGTCGCTTCGGCAACTGGCTGGAGAATATCGTCGACTGGAATCTCAGCCGCAGCCGCTACTGGGGTACCCCGCTGCCCATCTGGCGTACCGAGGACGGCAAAGAGGAGAAGTGCATCGGCAGCGTGAAGGAGCTGAGCGCCGAAATCGAGAAGGCCGTCAAGGCCGGTCTCATGGCCTCCAATCCCTACGCTGGCGACTACAAAGACTTTGACCTCCATCGCCCCTATATCGACAATGTTATCCTCGTCAGCGATAGTGGCAAGCCCATGCGCCGTGAGCCGGACCTCATCGACGTGTGGTTCGACAGCGGCGCCATGCCTTACGCCCAAATTCATTACATGGGCGGCGAGCTGAAGCCCACCGAGTTCCCGGCCGACTTCATCGCCGAGGGCGTCGACCAGACCCGTGGCTGGTTCTACACGCTCCACGCCATCGGCACCATGTGCTTCGACAGCGTGGCCTTCAAGAACGTTATCTCCAACGGCCTCGTGCTCGACAAGAACGGCAACAAGATGTCGAAGCGTCTCGGCAACGCCGTCGATCCCTTCGAGACCCTCGGCAAGTACGGTCCCGACGCCACCCGCTGGTACATGATCACCAACAGTCAGCCGTGGGACAACCTGAAGTTCGACGTCGAGGGCGTCGACGAGGTGCGCCGCAAACTTTTCGGCACACTCTACAACACCTACAGCTTCTTCGCCCTCTATGCCAACCTCGACGGCTTCGACTACAGCCAGAAGGACCTCGACATCAAGGAGCGTCCTGAGATTGACCGCTGGATTCTCTCCGAGCTCAACACGCTGGTGAAGACCGTCGGCGACGCCATGGAGGACTACGAGCCTACCCGCGCCGGCCGCGCCATCGGCACCTTCGTCGATGCCTACCTCAGCAACTGGTATGTGCGTCTCTGCCGCCGCCGCTTCTGGCGCGGTGAGATCACCGATGATAAGAAGAGTGCCTATCAGACGCTCTACACCTGCCTCGAGACCCTCAGCCGTCTTATGGCGCCTATCGCCCCCTTCTTCAGCGAGCGCATGTTCCTCGACCTCAACGCCGTCACCAAGCGCTACGATGTCGAGTCCGTCCATCACCTCGGCTTCCCCGAATACCACGCCGAGATGGTCGACAAGGCCCTCGAGGAGCGCATGCAGCTGGCCCAGAAGGTCTGCTCCATGGTCCTCGGCCTGCGCAAGAAGAGCAACCTCCGCGTGCGTCAGCCGCTGCAGAAGATTGTCATCCCGGTGCGCGACGAGAACATGAAGGCCCAGATCGAGAAGGTGCAGCACCTCATCTGCTCCGAGCTCAACGTCAAAGAGATTGAATTCCTCGCCGCCGACAACGACCTGCTCGTCAAGAAGATTAAGCCCAACTTCAAGACCCTTGGCCCGCGCTATGGCAAGGTGATGAAAGCCCTCGGTGCCGCCATCATGGCCTTCAGCCAGCAGCAGATCAACGCCCTCGAGGCCGATGGACGCTGCGTGGTCAGTGTCGAAGGTCAGGATTGCGAAGTGCTTATCAGCGACGTGGAGATTGCCACGCAGGACATCCCCGGCTGGGTCGTCGCCAACGACGGCAACCTCACCGTGGCCCTCGACATACAGCTCACCCCCGAGCTCATCAACGAAGGCACCGCCCGCGAGCTGGTCAACCGCATCCAAAACATCCGCAAGGAACAGTTCGACGTCACCGACCGTATTGTTGTCGAGCTGCAGAGCGGCGAGTGGGACAGCGCCATCAACGCCCACCGCGACTACATCTGCACCGAGACCCTCTGCACCAGCCTCACCCTCGTCCCCTCCGTGGAAGGCGGCACCCCCATCGAGCTCCTCGACGGGCAGAACACGATGATTAAGATAGCGAAAGCTTAATGGAAAACCTGATAGATAGAATCAAGCAGCTGGCGCATGCACAGCGCGAGGAGGTGATAGAGTGGCGGCGCTGGATGCACCGGCACCCCGACCTCTCGCAGGAGGAGTACGGCACCATGGAGTTCGTGGCCGAACGGCTGCGTGCCATGGGGCTGGAGCCCAAGACGGGGATAGGCAAGACGGGCGTGATGGCGATGCTGGAAGGTAGGGGCGTACCCCCGTGTACGCCCACAGAAATCAATGCATCTGGCAAGGGCGTACACGGGGGTACGCCCCTACAAGGAGATAAGGAGATAAGACAATACTGCGTGGCCCTGCGTTCCGATTATGACGCCCTGCCTATCACGGAGTGTACGGGTCTGCCGTTTGCCAGCGAGAAGCCCGGCGTGATGCACGCCTGCGGGCACGATATGCACACCTGCTCGCTCCTCGGAGCCATCAAGATTCTCATACAACTGCGAGACCAGTTCAGCGGCACCTTGATGTTCATATTCGAGCCCAGCGAGGAGAAATACCCCGGCGGCGCCCGCATGATGATGGAGGACGGACTGTTCGACGAAATCACGCCCAACGAGATTTATTCCTTCCACTGCCTGCCGGAGATGGACTTCGGCAAGGTGGGCATGCGCAAGGGCAAGTATATGGCCTCGACCGACGAGCTCTATTGGACCGTCAAAGGCCTTGGCGGCCACGGTGCCACGCCGCACCTGAGCGTCGACCCCATCGTGGTGGCCAGCCATATCGTTATCGCCCTGCAGCAGGTGGTTAGCCGCAACGCCGCCCCCATGATGCCCACGGTGCTCACCATCGGCAAGATTCAGGAGGTGGGCGGCCGCACCAACATCATCCCCGACACGGTGAAGATGGAGGGTATCATCCGCACCTTCGACGAGAAGTGGCGCCTCGAGGCCCACGAGAAGATCCGCAAGATAAGCACCGGCGTGGCCGAGGCCATGGGTGCCGAATGTGACCTTTTCATCGACTATGGCTACCCCTATGTCTTCAATGACGATGCCTGTACTCAGCAGGTGCACGACAACGCCTGCGCCTTCCTCGGTGAGGAGAACGTCGAGTGGCTCGACCTCCGCATGACCGCCGAGGACTTCGCCTTCTTCGCACAGAAGATTCCCGCTTGTTATTTCCGTATCGGCATCCACGAACCCGGCACACCCTTCAGTAACCTCCACCGTCCCAACCTCATGGTCGACGAGCGCAGCCTCGAGCTGGCCAATGGCCTCATCGCCTACAATGCTTTGATGGCACTTAAAAATAGGATAAAAGAGTGATATGGACAACGACATTCGCGAACTGGAAACCAAGCCCATGGGGAAACTGTTGTGGCAGTATGCGCTGCCGGCGGTGGCTAGCCAGGTGGTGACCTCCATATATAATATTGTCGACCGTATCTTCCTGGGGAACAGTCCCGACGACGGCAAGATGCTGTTGGCGGCCCTGACCATCACCTTCCCGCTGATGAACATCATCCATGCTTTCGGCTCGCTGGTGGGTGCCGGTTCGGGAGCCCGCATGAGTATTGTGCTGGGCCGCAAGGATGTGCGGTGGGCAGAGAAAATACTGGGTAACAGTATGCTCCTCACTTTCCTGTTCGGTTTCATCTTTGTGGTGGGAGGCTATCTCTGGATGCATCCCATCATCAACCTCTTCGCCGACGGTGCGTCGCAGCAGGTGATCGACGCCGCCTGCGAGTACATGTACATCGTCCTCCCCGGCATGTTCCTCTTGACGGTGACTTACAATCTTGTAGGTCTTATCCGCTCGTCGGGCTATCCTATGAAAGGCATGTGGATTATGGTGGGAGGAGCTGTGCTTAATATCCTGCTCGACTTCATCTTTATCAGCGAGATGGGGTGGGGTATGAAGGGTGCAGCCTGGGCTACGACCCTCTCGATGGCAGCCTCGGCCACCGTGGCGGTGCTCCATTTCGTGCAGCCTAAGTCCTTCATCCGCTTCAAGCGTCATGCGTGGGCTCCCAAACTTTATATCTTCCGCAATATCCTCGCTATCGGCATCAGCCCCTTCTCGATGAACTTTGCGGCCTTCGCCGTGGTGGCGATACTGAACCGTCAGCTGATACGCTTCGGCGGCGACGACGCCATGACGGTCTATGGTGCCGCCAACTCCTACATGGGTTTGATATTCATGGTGCTGCTTGGGCTCTGTCAGGCCATGCAGCCCATCGCGGGCTACAACTATGGTGCCCGCCGCAACGACCGCTTGCGCGAGGTCTATATCCTCACTATGAAAGTCTGTGTCCTCATCGGCATCCTGGGTGCCGCCTCGGCACTCCTCTTCCCGCGCACCATCATTGGATGCTTCAATTCTGAGCCTGAAATCCTCGCCATGGGCGGGCCAGCATTGCGCTACCTGCTGGTCTTCTGTCCCTTGATAGCTTTCACGGTCACCAACTCGCAGCTCTTCCAGAGCATCGACCAGCCCTGGATAGCCATCGTCACCAGCCTCTCGCGTCAGGTCATCTTCCTCATCCCTTTATCGCTCATCCTGCCCGACTTGCTGATGGACTTCAACCACGGAGACGGCGTCACAGGAGTTTGGCAGGCTTGCGCCATCTGCGATGTCCTCGGCGCTGCCCTCTCGGCTGTGCTGCTGCTGACCCACCGGCAGGTCTTCCGCATGGACTATGTACCTCCCATCCGCAAACCCAAGAAAGAACTCGGCCCCAAAGATAACGAGCAATGAAAACCTACGAGAACATATCCCTCAAGCCCTACAATACCTTCGGCATCGACGTGAAAGCACGGCGGCTGGTGATGATTGAGCCGGGCGACGAAATGCCGCCGCTGGAAGGCGATGTGCTTGTGATTGGTGCCGGAAGTAATATGGTGTTTACCAAGGATTATGATGGCACCGTCATCACACTCAGCCACTCAGTCACTCAGTCACTCAGTTACTCTAATACACTTGTCACCGCGTGGGGAGGCATGGTGATGGATGACCTCATCCAGTGGACTCTCGATCACGGACTTTATGGCCTTGAGAATCTCTCGGCTATTCCCGGCACCGTGGGAGCCTCTGCGGTGCAGAATGTGGGTGCCTACGGCGCTGAGGCAAAGGACTTTATCGAGAGTGTCGAGGCTTACGACCTGCAGGAGCGTCGCCATTGCACCTTCAGCAATGCCGACTGCCACTTCGCCTACCGCGATTCCTTCTTCAAGCACCATCCCGGCCGCTACCTCATCCTCCGCGTCACCTACCGCCTGAGCCGCGAGTTTGTCCCCAACCTCAGCTACAAGGCCCTCGAAGGTCTGCCGCACGACACCGCGCAACAGCTGCGCGAGGCCATCACGGAAGTGCGCTGGCGCAAGCTCCCGCGTCCCGAAGAGCATGGCTCCGCTGGCAGCTTTTTTAAAAACCCCGTCGTCGACGAATCCACCTACCTACGCCTTAAAGCTGAATATCCCGACATGCCCGACGCCCACAGTCTCCCCGCCTCCGGCGGATACAAGCTTTCGGCGGGCTGGTTGATTGATAAGGCCGGCTGGAAAGGCCGCACGCAGGGTAGGGCAGGGGTCTGGCCGAAGAACGCCCTCGTCCTATACAATGCTGACGGCTGCTCCGGTGACGAAGTCCGTGCCCTGGCGCAAGCCATCCAGCAAGATGTGAAACAGAAATTCGGCGTCGCCCTCGACCCCGAAGCGATTATAATCTAACGACAACGGTTAATATTAAAACGACAACAGAGACAACGCAGACAACGACGAAACGCCAACATGGCGTTTCGTAAGGATGGGAGAAAACAGGTTTCGTTATGATGGATATTGCTAAATACAAGGATGAATGTTTTGACGTGATAGGGGCGATTTATAATGTGAAGAAAGAATTGGGGCCAGGTTTGAATGAAAAGATCTATCAGGAGGGGTTGGCTATGGAACTGTCTTTGCAAAAGATACCCTTTGAAAGGGAATTTGCGGTGCATCCTGTTTATCGTGGAAAGCAGATGGAGTCAATCTTCTTTTTGGATTTCTTTTGTAAGGGAAGTATCATTGTGGAATTGAAATCGGTTTCTGCTCTCAATAAAGAGCATCGTGCACAGTTATATAATTACATGCATTTGGTAAAGCCGATGGTAGGTATTTTGGTGAATTTTGCTCCATTATACGCAGAAATTGAACGTTATTATTATGATAAGGATTTGGACTTGATAGTCAATTCTGATGGCAAAAAACTAAGGAACAGATATGATGACAACATAGAATTTCATAGTATCCGTTAAGGAAAACGCAGGTTGCGTTTTCCCAGTTGTCTGCGTTGTCTATGTTGTCGTAAAAATAAAGTTATTATTGTCGTAAAATTAAAGTAGTTATGGATAATATTGAGAAGTTTTGGCAGTGGTTCGTGGACCACAACGAGGAACTCGTCGCCCTGGGCGACCTGGAAGATAAAGAGCGCGAGCAGCTGGAGAACGCCCTGCAGTTCCAGCTGACGAAATACTGCGACGGCCTCACCTACGAGATAGGCGACGCCACCGCCAACGGTCGCACCCTAACCTTCACCGCCGAAGGCGATACCGACCTCTTCCGCTATGTGGTGGAGCTCGTCGACAACGCCCCCGACCTCGACTGGTGGGAGTTCGTGGCCTTCAAGCAGCCCATGGGCACCGAACTCAAGGTGCGCTTCGACAAGCTCCTCTTCGATACCCGCAAGATGTACTTCCAACAGCTTGAATGTGAGGAAGAACCCGAGATGCTGGGATTACGCATCGCCGTCGAAGACGGCCAGCGGCAGGACGAGGACTTCCAGGTGGGCGTCTATGTGACCCTCGAAGCCCTCCTCGGCGAGTTCGACTGCGCCACCCTCATCGGCTACATGGAGACCGTCCCCGTGCCCGAGGAACCATTCAAGAGCGGCTTCCAACCCCTCGACGACCTGCCCAAGTTCGTCGAGTGGTTCAAGGCGAAGCGCGACGAATAAAAAAAGAAAGCCCCGCACCATTCGGTGCGGGGCTTTCTTTATGTCATGATAATTATTCTTCCGGTGCGAACATTGGATCCCAGGCGGGGAGCATGATGGGCTCTTGCTTCATGAGGGAGAGGATGTTAGCGGGGATGTATTTCTCTTCCAAGACCACGCGGAACATATATTCGTTGAACCAGTCGTTGGTCATGATGAGGTTGCCCTGCCAGCCGTAGTTGGGAGGCTTGCCGTCCTTGTCGAGGTCGACGGCGCAGAGGGTCATGGCGTGGCTCGAGCCGCTGGCGAAGGTGGCCACGCGCTGCTTCTTGTCCATGCCGAAGGTGGTGCCCATCAGGCTTTCATAATCGTAGTTGTTCATGTCCATCAGGCCGTTGTCGCGGTTGAGGAATTTTCCCACATCGCAACTGAAGTACATCATGGTGCTGTCCTTGATGCTGGCGATGCACATGGGGGCGATGTCCTCCATCGGAAGGTTGAGGTAGCGCCAGTTCTGGCCGTCGTAAACGTGTCGGTCGTACTGTATCTCATACACCTTATAGTACTCGCGGGTGGGGTCGTTCATCACCATGTAGTACTTCGAGAAGTCGGTCTTGGCGAATTTCTCGTAGAACTCCATCGGGGTGTAAGTGGCGGTCTCCACTATCTCGCCCTTGGCGTCCTTCTGCTGCCAGGTGAACTGTGCGGGCGGCTCGCCCATGGTGAGGGCCAGCATGCGGTAGATGGTGCCGAGCATCTCGGTCTTCTTGGCCTGCAGTTTCTGCGGAGTCATACCCTTCTGTGCGGCCATTTCGCGCAGGGCGAGGCCGTCCTCGCGGAGCTTGAGGGCGATGAGGTTGCTGATGCTCGAGGTGTTGTTGGTGTTGAATGTCTCGGGCATCACGTCACTGGGCACGAGGCCGTACTTGGCGATGAGGTTGGCCACGCCGGTGAACTGGCCGCCGTCGCCGATGGGGTTCTTGAAGAGCCACTGCACCTCCTGGTCGTCGATGGGCTTTTTATACGTGTCGATCATAGCCTGCAGGAAGAGGTTGCTCTTCTCCAGCTGGTCGTAGAAGAAGAGGTAGGCCTGCGAGAACTGGAAGTCGGCGGGCAGGTTGTGGTGGCGGATGGCCTGGTTGCGCAGCACGTTCATGCCGGTGAACATCCAGCAGCGGCCGCTGCTCTTCTGGTCGGTGACAGCCTTGGAAATCACGCGGTTCGAGAAGTGCGAGTCGAACTTGGTGGCATTCTCATAGTTCATGGCCAGCTTGGCGGGGCTGTTGTTCACCATGATGTTTCTCAAGGCCTTGTCGCTAGCCGAGCCGCCGAACCCTTTCTTCATCTGCTGCATCATCTCGGTGGTGATGCCGCCGTTGTCCTGTTGTTTCTTTTGCGCCGTCGCCGTGCCGAAAACCAGCATCGAAGCGAGGGCTAATGCTAAATACTTCTTTGTCATGATATTGTGGTATTTTGTTTTCTTTGTCGCGATGCAAAGATACGAAGAAAAAATCAATCCCTAAGCAGAAAATGCCAACTAGCTGATAACCACCTATCAACACCCTATCAACTCCTAACCAACTCCTACCGTGGTAGGAGTTGGTAGGGGGTTGGTAGGTCGATGGATGGGTTTTCATCGCTTCCCGGTCGATGGATGAGGGGGTATTAACAGGTAGTGAATAAAAAGTTTTTTATATTCTAAAAAAAAAATGTATTTTTGCACCCGATATGAAAAAGATTTGGATAGCAATTGTTAAGCTCGGCGGATGGAAATTTATTCTGCCCGAGAAGGGGTCGAGACCTGAAATCGAGCGCTGCATATTTTCCACCGCTCCTCATACCTCTGTGGCTGATTATCTGGTTGGTACAGCCTATTTATGGAGTCTGGGTGTCAATGGTAAGATCTTCATCAAAAAGGAATTTTTCCGCTGGCCGTTGGGTGGTTTGTTGCGCCGTCTAGGCTGCATTGCCATCGATCGTGGCAATCGTCATAACGATATGATTGGCACTGCGGTACGTGAATTCGCCAAGGGTGGTCCACTGGCTATCGCCATCACCCCCGAGGGTACCCGCAAACCCACAAAACGCTGGAAGCGTGGATTCTGGGAGATTGCCCATCAGGCAGGTGTGCCCATCGTGCCGTCATTCCTTGATTTCAAGAACCGCAAAGTGTACCTCGGCGAGACCATTTGGACTACCGACGATGCCGAGGCCGACATTCTGAAAGTCCGTCGTCTCTACAAAAAAGAGATGGCCAAGATACCGGAGAATTTTATTGAAGTGGAATAAAAAACATCAACATAATGGTTAGAAGAATTTTTGTAGAGAAGAAGGTTCCTTTCGCCGTGAAGGCCAAGGAGTTGAAGAACGAAATGAGCGAGTACCTCGGCATCGAGGCCGAGGAGGTGCGCGTGCTTATCCGCTACGATGTGGAGAACGTCAGCGACGCTACCTTTGCACAGGCCAAGCAGACGGTCTTTTCAGAGCCTCCCGTGGATGATATCTACGACGAGGAATTTCCCCATAAAACCAGTGACTTCTGCTTCACGGTGGAATATCTTCCTGGCCAGTTCGACCAGCGCGCCGACAGTGCTGAGCAGTGCGTCAAGTTGCTCAATGACAGCGAGGAACCTATCATCAAGAGTGCTACGACCTATGTAATTTCTAGTAAGACTAGTTTAACTAGTGAAACTAGAAATATGATCATTAAGCACTGCGTCAACCCAGTCGACAGCCGTGTCACCGACGAACCCAAGCCTACCACCCTCGAGGATCACTTCGACGAGCCCGCCGATGTGATTGTCTTTGATGGCTTTAAGGACATGGCGGAGCCCAAGCTGAAAGAGCTCTATGACGGCCTCGGTCTCGCGATGACCTTCGCCGACTTTAAGCATATCCAGCGCTACTTCCACGACGAGGAGCACCGCAATCCCACGATGACGGAGATCCGCGTGCTCGACACCTACTGGAGCGACCACTGCCGTCACACGACCTTCGCCACTGAGCTGAAGGACGTGAAGTTCGACGACGGCTTCTACCGTCCACTCATCGAGGGCGCCTTCCAGCAGTACCTCGCCGACCACAAGGAGCAGTATGCCGGCCGCAGCGACAAATTCGTCTGTCTGATGGACATCGGCACCCTCGCCGCCAAGCGCCTTAAGAAGGCCGGCATCCTCGACGACCAGGAACCCAGCGACGAAATCAACGCCTGTTCCATCGTGGTGCCTGTCATCATCGACGGCAACAAGGAGGAGTGGCTCATCAACTTCAAGAACGAGACCCACAACCACCCGACGGAGATTGAACCCTTCGGTGGTGCCGCCACCTGCCTTGGTGGCTGCATCCGCGACCCACTTTCGGGCCGCACCTACGTCTATCAGGCCATGCGCGTCACCGGTGCTGCCGACCCCACCAAGCCTCTCAATGAGACCCTTGCCGGCAAGTTGCCACAGCGCAAGATTGTCACCACCGCCGCTCACGGCTACAGCAGCTATGGCAACCAGATAGGCCTCGCCACCGGCCTCGTCAACGAGGTGTACCACCCCAACTATGTGGCCAAGCGCATGGAGATTGGTGCTGTCATTGCTGCCGCTCCGCGTCGCGCCGTGAAGCGTCTCACCAGTGACCCTGGCGACATCATCATCCTGCTGGGCGGCCGCACGGGCCGTGACGGTATCGGCGGTGCCACGGGTGCCTCGAAGAGTCACACCACCAAGAGCCTCACCACCTGCGGTGCCGAGGTGCAGAAGGGTAACGCTCCCACCGAGCGCAAGATACAGCGCTTGTTCCGCCGCGAGGAGGTTTCCTCCATCATCAAGAAGTGTAACGACTTCGGTGCCGGTGGCGTCAGCGTGGCCATCGGCGAGTTGGCCGACGGTCTGCAGATCAACCTCGACAAGGTTCCCAAGAAATATGCCGGTCTCGACGGTACCGAGCTGGCCATCAGCGAGAGCCAGGAACGTATGGCCGTGGTCGTTGACCCCAAGGATGTCGACCTCATGTTGAAATATGCCGACGAGGAGAACCTCGAAGCCACTGTGGTGGCCACCGTCACTAAGGAGCCCCGCATGGTCATCAACTGGCGTGGCAAGGAGATTGTCAACCTCTCCCGCCGCTTCATCGACACCAACGGCGCCCATCAGGAGACCACGGTTTCTGTGGCAATGCCTAAAGAATCTAGAATATCTAGAGAATCTAGAATATCTAGTACAAAAGACCTTTGGCTCAAGACTCTTGCCGACCTCAACGTCTGCTCGCAGAAGGGCCTGGTGGAGATGTTCGACAGCTCCATTGGTGCCCGTAGCGTCTTCATGCCCTACGGTGGCAAATACCAGCTGTCGCCCACGCAGGTGATGGCCGCCACGCTGCCGTTGCTCGACGGTCATTGCGACCTCGTTACCTTCATGTCCTACGGCCTCGACCCCTACTTGATGTCGTGGAGTCCCTTCCACGGCGCCGCCTGGAACATCGTGAATAGTGTGGCCAAGATTGCCGCCGCTGGCGGCGACGCTAGCCGTGTGCGTCTCACCTTCCAGGAATATTTCAAGAAACTTGGCAACGACCCCTACCGCTGGGGTGAGCCCTTCGCCGCCCTCCTCGGCGCCTACCACGCCCAGATGGGCCTCAAGCTGCCAGCCATCGGCGGCAAGGACTCCATGTCCGGTACCTTCAACGACATCGACGTGCCGCCGACGCTCTGCTCCTTCGCCGTGGGTACCGGCGACGTGCACCATGTGGTGAGCACCGAACTCAAGAAGGCCGGCAACAAACTGATGCTGCTCGATGTCAAGGAAGACCAGTACGGTATGCCCGTCTATGACGACGTGCAAGCTCAGTATGCCGCCCTGCGCAAGGCTATCTTCGACGGCAAGGTGAAGAGTTCCTTCGTCGTCGGTTATGGCGGAATTATCGAGGCTGTCAGCAAGATGGCCTTCGGCAACAAGTTCGGTGTGCGTCTTGCTGACGGGAACGACCTCATCGCCCGCCACTACGGCAACATCGTTGTTGAGGTGGAGACTGCCGAGGGCTTGCCGTTCCGTTGCAAAGAGATTGGTTGCGTCATCGAGGAGCCTGCCTTCTATGTCGGCAACGAGAAGATTGACCTTGAGGAGGCCCTCGCCGCCTGGCAGGGAACCCTCGAAAGCGTCTTCCCGACCAGAAGCACTTCGCCCATTAGCCCCATTAAAGCCACTGAACCCATCAACTTCAAGGACATCCACCTCTGTTCCCACAAGGTCGCGAAGCCGCATGTCTTCATCCCTGCTTTCCCCGGCACCAACTGCGAGTACGACAGCGCCCGCGCCTTCAACCGTGCCGGTGCCGAAAGCGAGATTATCGTCTTCCGCAACCAGAACGGCCAGCAGATCCGCGAGAGTGTCGACGCTTACGTTCGCGCCATCAACAACAGCCAGATTGTGATGATTCCCGGTGGCTTCAGTGCCGGCGACGAGCCCGAAGGCTCTGCCAAGTTCATCACCAGCGTCTTCCGCAATCCGCGCATTGCCGAAGCCGTGATGGAGATGCTCAACAAGCGCGACGGCCTGATGCTCGGCATCTGCAACGGCTTCCAGGCCCTCGTCAAGCTGGGCCTCGTACCTTACGGTGAAATACGTCCGCAAGCCGAGGATGCACCTACCTTGACTTTCAACACTATCGGCCGTCACCAGAGTAAGATTGCGTACACCCGTGTCAGCAGCAACCTCAGTCCCTGGCTGCGTCAGGCAGAGCTGGGTGGCGTCTACGCCATCCCCATCTCGCATGGCGAGGGACGCTTTGTGGCTCCGCAGGAGTGGCTCGACCGCCTCTTTAAGAACGGTCAGGTGGCTACCCAGTATTGCGACCTCAACGGCAATCCCACCATGGACGAGGAGTACAATATGAACGGATCCTACCTCGCCATCGAGGGCATCACCAGCCCCGACGGCCGTGTGTTCGGCAAGATGGGTCACAGCGAGCGCCGCACCGAATGGAGCGCCCAGAATATCGACTTCCGCGACGACCAGCGCATCTTCGAGTCCGGTGTCGAGTATTTCAAATAATAAATAAATGAAAAGGGGCCCCGCGGCATAGCCGCGGGGCCCCTTTCTTTTTGTGGTGTATTAAAGGTTATAGAACAGGCCGATACATCCGTAGATGGGATAGAGCGTCTGCTCGACGGTCTTGAAATCGCTATTGAAGATGCCGGAGAGACCCCAGTTGAGGTCGGCCGAGAGGCCCACGTGGCGGCTGAAGTGCCAGTCGAAGCCCACACCCAGGCCCCATTGCAGGCTGCGCATCTCGTCGCTGAAGTCGTAGGTGGCCCATTCGCCCTCCTTGTTGCCTATCTCGATGCGGGGACCCGTGGGAGCGCCCTGCCGGAGGTAGCCGTCGGAGGCGATGCCGCTGAACTCCTTCTTTATCAGCAGAGAAAAGTAAGGTCCGAACTTGAAGGTGCAATTTGAAACCTGAAACATGAAACTTACCGGAACCGTGAGCATCCACTGCGTCACCTGCTGGGAGACGTGGCCGGTGAAGAGGCCGCTGATCTGGCTGTTGCCTTTCGTCATCTCCATGCTGTAGCTCTTGACGGTGACATCGGCGTCCATTCCCTTGTTCTCGAGGTGCAGTCCAGCCGAAAGGCCGAATCTGTCACCCAGCGGCAGGATGACGTCGCCGCCCACCAGGAAGGAGGGCGTCAGCCGGAAGGCGTCGATGCTGCGGATGGAGGCCGGCATGGGCAGGGGAGCCGTACCGCCGATGTTATATCCTGCGCGGATTTTCACGTCGAGGCTGTCGGCCTGGGCAGATAAAGTGAAAGGTAAAAGGAAAAAGGTGAAAAGTGAAAGGATTATTAGGGAGTGAAAGGACAAATGCTTTTTCATAATCTATAAACTATTATCTCTTATCAATTATCTCTTAACTAATTCTCGAATTCCACCGTCACTTCGTCGATATAGAGCGTGCTGCCGATGGCGCCCTCGAAGGTGTCGCCGTCCTTACTCGAGGAGAAGACCACGGTGTAACTGTAGCCCATAGCGGCGAGGATGGCGGGGTCGGCGGTGCCGCCTTCGAAGGTCATCTCGAAATGCGTCCACTCGTCGGTGGCCGCCGGCACCAGCCGCGCCTTGCTGACGATGAGGTCGCTGCTGAGCACATTGTCACCGTAGAGCACCACGGGGTTGCCCTGGGCATCTTGGTTGCGGTAGAAGACGGCGTAGATATGGCCTTGGTCCACACGGTCGGGCAACACCTGCATCGAGGCGTTGGTGAACTCGTCGCCGGGATGGTACTTGTACCAGCCGCTGACCTTCACAGGCTGTTGTCTGGTGGGAATGCCGAACCGTGTGGCCGCTAGTGCATTGGTGAGTACTGAATCTACGAGGAACTTGCCGAGGAACAGGTTGCCTGCGGCAATGGGCTTGTGGAAGGCGGCACCGAAAGCGCCGGTCGACTGGGTGTTGAGACACACGCCTTTGCCCTGGTAGCCATTGGCTGTCGAGTAGGTGGGGAACTGCTCAGGTGTCCAGTCGCTGTGCAGGATGGCCACGCCGGCATTGCCCGAGGCCCAGTAGTTGTAGCGTGTGCCGTTGTCAACCTCGTAGAAGACATGATAGGTGCTGCCGCTGGAGAAGGTGTCCACATCCACATGCTCGAAGCTGAAGAGGTAGGAGACCGAGGAACTGACCTCCTGGAAGTCGACACTGTAGGTGCGGGTCCACTCGCCGTCCTCCGACGTCACCGTGTAGGTCACGGGGCCATTGGAGAAGTCCTGCAGCGAGCCGTTGGCAGGCTCGATGATGGCACCGGGGGTGAGTGCGAAATACACAGGCATTGACGACAGCCCTGTCTTGGTGCGCACTTGGAAGACAATCTCCGTGCTGTTTGACGGGATATTGTCAATCCGCATCTGCGAACTATGGTAAAAGAAACTCTCGTATTCCTCACCCTCGACCCATGCGCTCAGGATGTCGCACTCGTTGTTTTTGAGCTCCTCCTTGATGCAAGCTGTGAAAAACAGCGGCAAGCACAGTAAAAAGAATAGTTTGATTGTTCTCATTGTTCGTTTGTTTTCAAGTGCAAAGATACGAAAAAATCCCCATTCTAATATTTTTTTTGTACCTTTGCAGTCGAAAAAACAAAATCATCTTATGAAGAAACTGACCTTTTGCTTCGCCATTTTTCTTGTGTTGCTGGCAGGCTGCAGACAGGACAACAAGGAATTCAAGACGCACACCCTCAGTGAAGAGAAGTGCTGGCTACAGATTTTCGACGAACCCTACGTCTTCGACCTCGATACTATCGGCGTGAAGATGACCTACTCCTTGCAATGGCCCGACAAGGGCGCGATAAGTCCGTCGGCCGAGCGGGAGCTGATGTTCCTCTGCTTTGGTGATAGCAACAAGGTCAATGTGGAGTCCGCCCTCCAGGGTTGGATTGTGGAAGATGTCAACGATTTGCAACCCGTGGAGAGCTTCAATGAGGAACAGGGCTACAGCTATCTCGACATCAGAGTTGCCTGCCAGAAAGACAGCACGCTTGCAACCTTTATCATCCAGACAGAAGGCTTCCCGCTCGGTGCCGCCCACGGTATGCACTCGACCGACTTCCTGACCGTCGACCTTGAGACCCGCAATGCCATCCACCTCGCCGACCTCGTCACCGATACCAACCTCTTCTGCGAGGCCGTCGCCCACGCCATTCAGGACCTTGAGGTCAACAAGGATATCCGCGAATGCCTCTTTGACGAGTTCCGCGACGTCGACCGAATGCCGCTCCCGCGCAACTTCACCGTCGACAGCGCCCGCAACGGCATCATTGTCTATTACGGCCTCTACGAGATAACCCCCTACTGCTGTGGTATCCAGGAAGTCGTGCTCCCCATCTTCTGGCTCTCCAAGCACGTGGCACTCACCCCCTATGCCAAGCGTCTTTTCGGCCCCGAAAGCTATATCAAAGATTAACGCAATAATACTATAAAAAATATGAATACCATCCCTGTACTGCTGCTCACCGGCTACCTCGGTAGCGGCAAAACCACCCTCCTCAACCGCATCCTTTCCAACCGCCGCGGTATCAAGTTCGCCGTCATCGTCAACGACCTCGGCGAGGTGAATATCGATGCCGACCTTATCGAGCGCGGCGGCGTGGTGGGGCAGAAGGAGGATAGCCTTGTGGCCCTCCAGAATGGTTGCATCTGCTGCACGCTGAAGATGGACCTTGTGGAGCAGCTGTGCGAAATAACCTCGCAGCACCGCTTCGACTACATCGTCATCGAAGCCAGCGGCATCTGCGAGCCCGCCCCCATCGCGCAGACCATCTGCTCTATCCCCACCATGGGTCTCAAGTATGTGCGCGACGGAATACCCATGGTCGACAGCATCGTCACTGTGGTCGACGCCCTGCGCATGAAGGACGAGTTCGGCAGCGGCAAGAACCTCTTGCGTCCCGGCCTGGCTGAGGAGGACATCGAGAACCTTGTTATCCAGCAGATAGAGTTCTGTAACATCATTCTTCTCAACAAAGCCTCCGAGGTTAGCCCCGACGACTTGGGCCGCATCCGCGAGATTATCCGCGCCATACAACCCCAAGCTGAAATTATCGATTGCGACTACTGCGACATCGACTTTGACCGCATCCTCAACACAGGCATGTTTGACTTCGACAAAGTTGCCACCTCGGCCACCTGGATCGACGAGATAGAACATCATCATGAGCATGAAGAGCACCATCACGATGACGACGACGATGATGACGACGATGACCATGACCATCATCATCACCATCATCATGATGAGGGCGAAGCCGAGGAATATGGTATCGGCACCTTCGTCTACTACCGCCGTGAGCCTTTCGACCTCGGACGCTTCGACGAGTTCGTCGCCCGTCGCTGGCCCAAGGGCGTCATCAGGGCCAAGGGCATCTGCTGGTTCCGCTCCGAGCCCGAGACCTGCTACCTCTTCGAGCAGGCCGGAAGCCAGGTGTCGCTGCGCGACAGCGGCCAGTGGTATGCCGAGATGTCCAACGAAGAGTTGCTCGACTTCATGCGTCGCAACCCCGACCTCCAGCGCGACTGGGACGACACCTTCGGCGACCGCATGCAGAAACTCGTCTTCATCGGCCAGCATCTCGACCGCGACGCCATCACTGCCGCCCTCGACGAATGCATCGCCAAATATATGGCATGAAAAAAATAATTTTGCCATATCGTTAAAAATTCGTAATTTTGCACCCACGAACAAAAATACTGTCTATAATATGAAACAGGACCCTTTGAAGAATCTCAAGCCGGCGCGCGTATGGCACTGGTTTGGTGAAATAATGCAGATTCCCCGCCCCTCCAAGCATGAGGAGCGCATCAGCGCCTACCTCGTCAAATGGGGTAAGGAGCATGGCCTCGAGACCAAGAGCGACAAACTCGGCAACGTGCTCATCCGCAAGCCCGCCAGCAAGGGTTACGAGAAATCTCCCATGGTCTGTCTCCAAGCTCACATGGACATGGTCTGTGAGAAGAACAGCACCAAGAAGTTCGACTTCATGAAAGACCCCATCCAGCCCGTGCTCGACGGTGAATGGCTCACAGCCGACGGCACCACCCTCGGCGCCGACGACGGCATCGGCGTGGCCACCATCCTCGCCATCCTCGAGGACAACAAGCTGCAGCACCCCGCTCTCGAAGCACTCATCACCGTCGATGAGGAGACCGGCCTCACCGGCGCCAACGGCCTCAGCAAGAGCTGGCTCAAGAGCGAGATTCTCCTCAACTTCGACGACGAGGACGAGGGCGAGTACTGCATCGGCTGCGCCGGTGGCATCGACACCACCGCCGAGCTCGACTATAAGCTTGTGCCCGCTGTCAAGGGGCACAAGGCCTTCCGTGTCAAGGTGAGCGGTCTGGTGGGTGGCCACAGTGGTGACGACATCAACCGCGGCCGCGCCTGCGCCAACAAGCTGCTCAACCGTATCCTCTGGGAGGGTACCTATAAATATGGTATGCTTCTCGCCACCATCGATGGCGGCAACCTCCGCAACGCCATCGCCCGCGAAGCTGAGGCTCTCGTCACCGTGCCCGAGGACAAGGTACGCAACTTCAAGACCATGGTCACCAAGATGGGCAAGGCTATGGTGTTCGAGTTCCGCAGCACCGAGCCCGACATGGAGTTTGAGTTGCGCGATGTCAAAGAGATGCCCAAGAAACTCATCGACAAGGAGACGCAGGAACGTCTCGTCAACCTCCTCTACGCCTGCGCCCACGGCGTGCTGGCCATGAGCCGCGAGATCGAGAACTTCGTCGAGACCTCCACCAACTTGGCATCAATTAAAATGAAGGACGGTGTCATCCACATCGCTACCAGCCAGCGTTCCTCCGTCGAGAGTGCCAAGATGGCTGCTGCTGCCAAGCTCGAGAGCACCTTCCGTCTGGCTGGTTGCCGTGTGAAGCACAGCGACGGCTACCCCGGCTGGACGCCCAATCCCGACAGCCGCGTGCTGAAGGTGGGCGTCGAGGTCTACAAGAAGATGTATGGCCGCGAGCCCATCGTCCGCGCCATACACGCCGGACTCGAGTGTGGCCTCATCGGCGAGAAATATCCCAACATGGACATGATCTCCTATGGCCCCACGTTGCGTGGCGTCCACAGCCCCGATGAGCGCATCGAAATCAAGACCGTCGAGATGTTCTGGAACCAAACTCTTGAGATTCTCAAAAAATTAAAATAATTATTTATTAACTAACAGTTGCGCCCGACACGTATCAGGGAACGAAAAATGAAGAAAAGAATCCTTGCTTTAGTGGCCGTTGTTGCCATGGCTTTCACCATGACTAGCTGCGTCACCAATGGTGCGCTGACCGCCATGAGCGATGGTACTGCCATTTCCGCCGCCAACTTCACCTACGTTGGCAACGTCCAGGCTCAGGCTGAAACCAGCGTCTACCTCTATCTCTTTGGCGGCGCCAACCTCGAGCAGCAGGTGATGGACGAGCTTAAGAAGAAAGCCAACCTCAAGGATGGCCAGTGCCTCACCAACATCCGCGTCGTCACCGAGGAACAGATGGTTCTCTTCGGTATCATCATTAACAAGACTGTCCGCGGCACCGCCGACATTGTGCAGTTTAAATAATCAGCACTGAAAAAAAACATTTCTGAGGGCCGCGCGGCAAAGCCGTGCGGCCTTTATTTTGTCTTCCTAGAAATGGAAGGGGGGAGGATTGCTCGCTGCGCTCGCGATCCATTGGAGGGATGCTTTACCTAAATCAGACAGACAGTCCGCGAGGCGGGCTTTGCTTTTTTTATGTCGTCCTCCTTTATGCAAGCAAGCTTGCCACGGTGGACAACATAAAAAAAGCAGGTTGCATTAGCAACCTGCCTGTCTGATTTAGGTAGGCTCGACTGTTATTTTTTCGCACCGATTTCTTGAAGATTTGGAGAAATTGTGGGCTATGCGTGAGTGGATTCCCGACCCGACGAAACCGATACCACCCAATCGACATCACGGTTGATGCTTGTAGTTCAATATGTTATGTCTTCATAAAATATCAGATGGAAAATTGTTTTTATCAGATAAGAAAAAAGTTGTATATTTGCACCTGTAAACCGCAAGGAAAGGTTTACCGTTAGAAAGCGCATTTTCGCTTTATTCCGATAGTGTGAACTTCGACAACTCACCAAATAATGTTTGGAATAAGGGAAGATGAAATGCTCCATGGATTATAGTGTATCTATATATCCGCTGTGGAGCGGTTCATTGCACCAAATACTTTACATTATAGGGAGTCGAAGCCCTCACACTAAAAGGATAGGGCGTTGATGGATGGCTCCACTTTCTTCGTTGTTTTGTTTTACCCCTCCGAGCTGAGGAAAGAGGTTGCGCCCGACACGAATTTAGGGATGTAAGATGAAAAGAATTAATGTGCTGTGGATGTTAACGAGCGCCTTGGTGGTGTTTTCGCTTATGACATCCTGTTCTAACAAGACTTTTCCCAAAGAGACGCTGGAGTTGTTTTACACAATTAAAATGACATCTCAACATCAAAGAGAATTGAAGGCAAAAGTTAAGATATTCTATTCGGGGAATGAAGTAAAAGCTCCATATGAAGTAATTTCGCTCAACCGTTATTCGCCTTGGTTTTCAATTCCATTTTTCTATTCTTATGACAAACAAGTCCAAAAAAAATATCTTAAAAATGCTGTCGAAACTGCATATAAACAGGGCGCAAATGGTATAATCGTCTTATCCCCCAAATATTATCAAGTAATTGTAATCGATAGTTGGGATTCTGATCAGGAAAAGGCAGCCGAACAAAAAAGCATTGTTTTCGACACTGCTCTTTCTGTGAAATTCAGTAGTGGTGCCATTTATAAAATGAAACGTAGGAATGTCAAACGATATACTGAGGCATTCAATGAGGAATTAAAGGTAAATGCCCGATATGTTACCACATCTGCTGAACTTAAGTTTTTTATGTATAAGGTTGATGTGTTAGATGAATTCTATAAAAAAAGCAATAATACAGACAAAAAAGTAGTCGCCAAATTGGAAAAATACAGATTGACTGCATATAAGAGATTTAGTGATGCAATAGGTAAAGCCATCAAGAAAGCTAAAACCGTTGATGGTTTGACCTCTGCGGAAGAGATGGTAAACACTCTTGAAGGTCAGTACAAATTGTACCCTCTCACAAAAGATGTAATAGCTTCAAAAATCGAAAAACATAGAAAGAGTATAGAAGAAGCTCGAAAGAAAATAAAGAACTGAATCAATTATTTGGGCAAAATCAAATATTCTTTTTGAGGGCAACTGTCAAAGGTTGCCCTTTTCTGTGTGTTCTGTACCGAGGAGAACAAGCAGCCCATCGAGTTGGATGTCTCTCCGATGGGCAACGTAGAATGATGATTTGAAGATTCAGTAATAAAGTTCAAGCAACGGTTGTTAGGTTTAATATTCCCTGAGAAAGTGGAGTATGACGGGAAATCATTTCGAACCAAGAAAATCAATGCTGTATTTGAATTGATTGATAACGAAACCAAGCAGTTACGAGAAACAAAAAAGGACAAGCCAACTGACTTGTCCTGCTCGGTAGCGGGGGAAGGATTCGAACCGACGACCTCCGGGTTATGAGCCCGACGAGCTACCACTGCTCTACCCCGCACTCTCTTATTTCCTCAAAAGAACCTAAAGTTCATTCGCTGTCGCTCATGTTCTTTTGTGAAATCGAGTGCAAAAGTACGAACTTTTTCCCAATCTACCAAATATTTCTATAAAATATTTTTTTATCGTTTGATTATTCGCTGATTATAGCGAAGGGTGTCATTCTTTATTTCGATGTTGTAGATGCCGCTGGACAGTGTCTGGAGCGAAATTTTGACTGTCTCTCCCGAGGAGGTTTGATGGTCGTCGCGCAGTACCACGCGTCCCAGGATGTCGGTGACCGTGAGGGTTCCTCTTTCCATGGGTATGGTGATGTTGAGTTCATCGGTGGTGGGGTTGGGCCAAAGTTTCAGCTCCTCGCGCTCGAGGGTTTCGATGCCCGCGTTGCCGGTGGTGTCAATCCACAAGGCGAAGAAGGTGGTGCTGCTGGTGAGGTTGACGTGTTGGCCGGGCTGGTAGATGGTGTCGTCGCCGGTCTTGCTGCGGCACCAGCCAATGAACAGGTGGCCTTCGTTTTTGAAAGTGCAGTTGGGTAGGGTGTAGCCTGTGGTGGGGCAGAAGTAGGACATCTCGGGGGTGCGGTCGGGGATGTTGGGGTTGAGGAAGACTCGTTTCCGTTCGATGATTCTGCGGTGGTAACGATAGTAGGAGCCGAGATGACGGATGAGGGTATCCAGTTCGGCCACGGGCAGATGGTACTCGTAGAAGTCATAGTATTGCGAGGTGCTGCAGATGGTATCGTAGTAGTCGACGGTGTCGAAAGTCTCCTCATAGGCGGGTTTGAGGTCGAAGATGGCGCCCTGGTCTTGGTTGAAGGTGAGGGTGGCGTTGCTGCCGATACCGCCGGTATCGGTAGCGAGATTGTCGATGGTGTAGAAGCCGTCGGCGACACCGCCCCAGCCCATATTGAAGTGATAGCGTCCTGCCGTGTCGGAACCGTCGAGCACGAAAGCATGGCCTCCCTCGTCGTCTTGTCCGTCGTAGTACATGGGTTGGCGAAGGACCAGTTGCTCGTCGATGAGTGCACTCCAGATGCTGTCATTGTTGATACTGTCGCGTTTGCCGTAGTAGAGAGATGTGTCATATTTGAAATAGGTCCAGAAGGCATCGGTGGCGCAGGCATTGGCCCAGGGACCGCAATTGGAGTAGGCTGCGCTGCCTCCTTGCGAGGAGGTGCCGTACATCATCTCGACGGCTACACCGCAGTGGTAGGAGATGGTGGCCACGGCGTCGCGTTGGTAGGAGAAGGCGGTTCGACTCAAATCGTCGGGCATGTATTCCCACAGGTAGGTTGAGTTTTCGAAGTCGACTGATAGGGTGTCATACTGGTATCCACCATGCCATGCATGTGGGACATACGTGTGGTTGCCTTCGCCATAGGCGGGATAGTTCCAGTATTTCATGACTTGCGCCATGGCGGTAGCCACACAGCCCACGACGGCGCGCGCGTGCGCAGAGGAGTCGTAGGGACAGAATTTGTTGAAGGGGCTGCTCTGGTTCCACTTGGTGGTGAGCAGGGCGGGCACACCGGTGAGGTCGACGGTGGAGTCGGGCTCGGGGTCGACGAGTGGGCGCTCCCATTCTTTGTGGCAGGGGGCGTCGCTTTTGGCGATGGCGGCAATTTGGTTGTTATAGTTTCGCAGCCAGTATCTCAGCTCGGGGTTGAGTTCGGCAGGGAAAGGGTTCTCGAAAGAGTAGGCGAGGACCTGTCGCACGCGGTCGTCGGCAGGGACGATGACGAAGCCTGTGCCGTTGAAGTCGAAGATGTGCAGCTGGTCAAACCCCTCGAAGGTGATCGTCTTGATGTCCCAGGCATCACTTCTGGTGGGTGTCGTATTATGCCAAAGCCAGAAGTTGGAGGCCACACGCTGGGCTTTGTCAGCGTCCACGTGGTGGGTCTGGGCGTTTGCCGCAAGGGTGATGAGGGCGGCTATCAGCAGGATGTTTTTTTTCATCGGGTATTATTTATTTCTTAAAGTTGTTCTTTCCTTCATTGAGCCAGTCGATGAATTTCTGCACGTCGCGGTCGTACTTGTAGTTCTCTTTAGTGAGCACCTTGCCGTCGGCATCGATGACCACATAGTAGGGCTGGGCGTTCATATTGAAGGCGGTTTTTTGATAGTTGAGGTTTTTGCGGCCGAGGGTCTTGATGACGTGGCCTTTGTCGTCGGTCACCCATTCGCTCTCGGACAGCTCGATGGTGTTCTCGTCGGCATAGAGGGAGCACATGATGTAGTCCTCGTTGAGGATACGCTTCACCTCGCTGTCGCTCCACACATAATGCTCCATCTCGCGGCAGTTGGCGCAGGTCTTACCGGTGAAGTCAATAAAGATGGGCTTGCCCTGCTGGCGGGCATAGACCTTGGCCTCGTCGAGGTCGAAGAAGGCCTCAAAGCCCAGTGGCATGTGCAGTTTGTCGGCATATTTTCGGTCGGCCGGAAGTTTGCCAACTTGTGCGGTGGCGTTGGCGGAGCCGGCATGTTCATAGACAATCTTCTCGATATTGAAGTCCTGGGTCTCCATCGGGGGGATGAATCCCGAGATGCCCTTGAGAGGAGCGCCCCATAGGCCGGGAATCATATAGACCACGAAGGCCAGGTCGAGGATGGCCAGCATCAGGCGGCCGGTGCCGAGGTGCTCAATGGGATCATCGCCTTTGAAGCGAAGCTTGCCAAGGAGGTAGACTCCCAGGAGGCCGAAGATGACTATCCATAGAGCAAGATAGACCTCACGGTCGAGCAGGCCCCAGTTGCAGTAGAGGTCGGCCTGCTGGAGGAATTTCAGTCCGAAGGCCAGCTCGAGGAAGGCAAAGACCACCTTCACGGTGTTGAGCCAGCCGCCGCTCTTCATGTTCTTCAGGAACTGGGGGAACATGGCCAAGAGGGTGAAGGGAAGGGCAAAGCCGATGCCGAAGCCCAGCATGGTGACCAGCGAGACCCAGCGGTCAGTGCTCGAGGTGGTGAGTCCCACGAGGGCGGCACCGAGGATGGGACCGGTGCAGCTGAAACTCACCAGCACGGTGGTCAGGGCAATGAAGAAGGGGGCCAGCAGGCCACCTTTGTCGGCCTGCTCGTCGCTACTGTTGACCCATTTCTCGGGCATCTTGATTTCAAAGAGACCGAAGAAGCTCAGGGCGAAGATGAAGAAGATGACGAAGAAGATGAGGTTGGGAATCCAGTGGGTGCCCAAGACATAGAGCGATTCAGGACCGAGGATGAGGGCCAAGATGGCACCCAACACGGCGAAGAGGAAGACAATGCTGAAGCCGAAGAACCATGCCTGACGACGGCCTTTGCGCTTGTTTTCAGCACCGCGCATGAAGAAGTTGACGGTCATCGGTATCATTGGGAAGACACAGGGCGTGAACATGGTGAGGATGCCGCCACCCAGGGCGATAAGGAATATCATCAGCAGGCTCTGGTGGCTTTCCTCCTCTTCCTTTTCGGTTTCAGGAGCGAGCGAGGTGTCTTCTGGGTTTTCAGAATACTCTGAAACTTCCGAATCTTCTGGAGTCTCAGGCACCTCTACCACTTCGACCATGGCTTCCGCCTGGGCTCCTTTCACCTTGAAGAGCATGTCATGGTCTTCGGGGGCGATGCAACTGCCGTCGTTGCAGAGTTGGTAGCTGATAGTGCCCTTGACAGTAAAGTCTTTCTGCGAAAGGCGTTTGATTTTCTGGCGGAAGACTACCGTTCCTTCAAATGACTTGACTACGCAGCCGAATATCTGGTCCATCTCCTCGTGGGGCTTGGGTTCGACGACATTGCCGACGAGTTGATAGTCGCCACTGGGGGTGAAATCAAAGACAGTGCCGAGGGGACCGTTGGCATCGGTATGTTGCGAATACATGTGCCAACCTTTGTCGAGCTTGACAGTTACGACCAGTTCGGCTTCCGTGGCCGAGGTCTCTTTCACCGAGTAGCTTCGCTTGGCGGGGTCCATCAGCTGGGCTAAGGCGTAGTTGCCCATTAAACCCATTAACCCTATTAAACCCAGAATGAATATCTTTTTCATGGTTGACTGTTATTTCAGATTGAACTTGATTTTCTTCTCGCCGCGGACGGTCTTCACGCCGACGATGTACATGCCTTTGGGTAGGCGATTGATTTTGATGCGTTGGTTGTTGGTGTAGTTCTCCACTGTCTTCACGACCTTGCCATTGCTGTTGGTGAAGGTGACGGTGGCTACGGGACTTTCGATAGCGATGGTGATATATCCCTCGTCAAGATGGGGGTTGATGCGCACGTGCTGGTCACCGGGGCCGGGAGCTTCCACTTCTTTGCCCTTGCGGTTCTCTGCCGGGGCGGCTGCAACTGTCTCGCGGCTCGGCATGGTGAAGCCGCTGAGTTTGGCCAGTCCCTTTGCGTCGTTGCCGAACCACGCGGTCCCGTTGTCGTCGACGGCCACCTTGTAGATATTCCCTTCAGGAATCTGACAATTCCTGGAGGTGAAGACCACCCAGTTGTCGACGCCGTCGAACACTGCTGCACCATGGCTAGTGGCTAGCCACAGCAGGCCGTTTTTGTCGATGGCGATGTCATTCACTTGGTTGCTGGGGAGCGGACTGTTACCGGTGTTCCATACGGTCCAGCGCTGTCCGTCGTAGCGTGCCAGGCCGCTGAGGGTGCCGAACCATTTCACATTGTTTTTGTCAATGGCTATGGCGGGCACTATGTCGTCGGGCAGGCCCGAGTTGCCAGAGGTGTAGCTGGTCCAGCGGTTGCCGTTGAAGACGCTGACACCGGCATTGGTGGTAATCCATTTGCGGTTGGCGCGGTCCACGGCCAAGTCGAGAACGAAGTCGCTCAACAGACCGCAGTCATCGGGTGTGTATTTCTCCCAGTTGTGACCGTCGAAAGTCACCAGGCCACCGAGGGTGACGCCTATCCAGGTCAGTCCGTCTTGGTCGATGACAATCTCCTTGACAAATTTCATCTTCAGTCGACGTGTGACATCGTTGTGCTCGGTCCAGGTGGTGCCGTCCCATTCGATGACACCATAGTCGTCGGTACCAATCCATAGCACTCCGCGGGAGTCTATCATCAGGCAGTTCACCGACTGGTCTTTCAGTTTTTCATTGAACATCGAGTAGTCCATCCAAGCGGGTCCCGACAGGCGGCAGAGCCCCTGGAAGGTACCGGCCCACACGCCACGGCCGTCGGCGGCGAGGGCCGAGATGTTGTTGCCGCAGATGTCGCTCGTACGGGTATTATAGACGGTCCAGGTGCCGTTTTCCTGAGCCTTTGCATCAAAGCCCACTAAGCCCATTAAGCCTATTAGGCCCATTATGATAGTCTTTCTCATGTTTTGTGTTTTTCTTTCTTCGCAGCAGGGAAGAGTATGTTGTTCAATATCAGTCTGTATCCAGGAGAATTAGGGTAGAGCGAGAGGTCCGTTGGCGGGTCACCGATGAAGTGGCGGTAGTCCTCGGGGTCATGGCCGCCGAGGAAGGTCCAGGTACCTTTGCCGTAGTCGCCGTGGAGGTAGCGCACCTCGTTCAACTCCTTGTTCTCTCCCAAGATGACGCAGCTGGTCTTCACCAACTCGCGGCGGAAGGCCGTGGTCTGTCCCATGAAACCGTGAACCACACGGGTGTGGTTTTGGGTCAGCATGGTGGGAATCCAGTCCCACTTGGCCGAGAAGTCGAAGAGCACGAAGAAGTCGGTCTTCTCGTTCACCAGTCGCTGACGGCTGCGGTCGTCGATGTCGATGGTCGATATCTCGTATTCCGTGGGATTCTTGCTGATGCGGAAATCTTTGAAGGCAAAGCATTTGCTGTAGTCGAGCAGTTCCTGTGCATTGGGCTGCATGGGGTCGCCGTCGAACATCACGTCGCAGATGTCCACGCCCTCAGCGGCCAGCGCCACATCGTAGCTGTCGGGAGCCGAACACATGGCGAAGAGGAAGCCGCCGCCCATCACGAAGTCGCGTATCTTCTTGGCCACGGCGAGTTTCAGGTGGCTCACCTTGCTGAAGCCCAGCTTGTGGGCCGTGGCCTCCTGCAGGCGTACATCCTCGATGTACCATTGCTGGCTGCGGTAGTTGCCCCAGAACTTGCCATACTGCCCCGTGAAGTCCTCATGGTGCAGGTGCAGCCAGTCGTAGGTGGGCAACACACCGCTCATCACCTCCTCGTCATATACCACGTCGTAGGGTATCTCGGCATAGGTCAGCACCAGCGTCACCGCGTCGTCCCATGGCAGCTTGTTCTTGGGCGAGTAGACAGCAATCTTGGGCGCTTTCTGCAATTTCACGGCGTCCATGTTCACTCCCGGGTCGGCCACATGGCTGAGTATGGCGCTGCTTTGGCCGTCGGCAATCACTTCGCACGTGACGCCCCTCAGCTTGCACTCGCGCTCGATGGCGTCGGCATACTTCATCATGAAGGTACCGCCGCGGTAGTTCAGCAGCCATGTCACCTCCACGTCACGCTGCAGGCTCCAGTAGGCCACGCCGTAGGCCTTCAGGTGGTTCTTCTGCACCTCGTCCATCGGCAGTAATATATAACTCGCCTGCGCGTGCGCGATAAAAAAAATGGAAAACAGCACCAGTGCTGCACGCTTCACGAACCTGCAACGACGTGTGCTTGTATGTTCTTCAGCTTTCAATTCTCGTTTTTCAACTTTTGTGCGGATAGGGGGGCTCGAACCCCCACTCCTCTCGGAACAAGATCCTAAGTCTTGCGCGGCTACCAATTACGCCATATCCGCAGGGCCTTTTGACGGCTCGCTCCACCAGGGTCGCGCAACGTCAAAAACGGGTGCAAAAATACGCACTTTTTTTCAATTGGAAGAAAAAATCTTAATTCTTAATTCTTAATTCTTAATTCCCCTGTTCGCTCTTCGTGCCATTTCAAACAGAGCCTCAGGTAGATGGCAGTAGCCGTCGGGGTGCTTGTCGAGGTAGTCCTGATGGTATTCGTTGGCGGGCTCGAAAATCTCCAACGGCTCCACCTCCACGGCCAGCGGACTGCTGTAGCCGTGCTGCACTTCCCGGAAAACATCCATGATGACCAGCCGGTCTTCCGGTTCAATATAGTAGATGCCCGTGCGGTAGCGCGTGCCTTCATCTTCCCCCTGCCGATTGACCGACGTGGGTTCGATACATAAGAAATAGAGTTCTACCAACTTCTTCAGTGGCAGTATGTAGGGGTCAAACACCACGCGCACTGTCTCGGCATAGCCTGTGCGGTCGGTGTACACCTGCTCGTAGGTGGGGTGCTCCACCACGATGCCGCCGTCACCCGACCGTTGGCGACTGGCCGAGTTGCCATTGGCGAAGCCCGTCTGTGTCTCGAGGACGCCGTTGATCTGTTTCAAGTAATGCTGTATGCCCCAGAAGCATCCGCCAGCAAGGAATATCGTTTTTGTCATGTCCGTAATAACGCGCTTCCGAATCTTTTATTGTATCCAGCATCCCGATATACACCGTCGCGCTGGCATTCCCCTCATAGTCAACGGCGAAGCCGTAGAGATGAACCTCCTTTCCCTGCCACCGCTCGGGCAGCGCCAGCTGCACGGAACCCATCCGACGGTAGGCCGGGGCGCTTAGCACACCCTGCTTCATCTCAGGGCAGTAGGCGTAAAGATACACCTCGTCGTCGCCGCTGGCCCGCTCGCCTTCGGCGCAGGGGGAGAACATTATTCTTACATACTCCTCCACCACCGCTCCGCGGCGGTCCCCCTCCCCTAACTTAGGGGAGGAG
>ONCC01000056.1 GCA_900316235.1 uncultured Bacteroidales bacterium | reverse complement strand
AGCCACAGCTTCTACGCTGAGGCAGTGATTACTACCGACCTGACGAACGACGACCTGGCCGACCGCATCCAGGCGCGCACGGGCTTCAAGAGCTACGAGGTGGAGGCCGTCATCGCCGCCATCGCCGAGGTGGTGGCCGAGGAGGTGCTGGAGAGCAACCGCATCACCCTCTCAGACCGCAAGGGGACCAAGATGGTGAGCATCTACCCCAAGGTCAGCGGCTCGATAAGCGACGCCGACGTGCAGGCCAACCCCACCAAGTACGCCGGCGCCACCAAGGCCACCGAGGAGATGCTGACGCCCGACATGCTGACCTGGACGCTGGGGGCGACGATGGGGGTGAAGTTCAGCAAGCAGTTCGCCCACGACAAGCAGGCGCAGAAGGTGCGCTTCGTGGCCACCGACGAGGCCATCCCCGGCGACGACACGCCGACCCCCACACCCACACCCGACCCGGGCGGGGACGAAGGGTGATTTGATTAGCGCATTTGGGCTACAACGAGTGCGGCCCCGCCGAATGGCGGGGCCGCACTATCTTTCACCTTTCACCTCTCACCTCTCACCTTACTTCACAGGGTGGTCCTTGTGGAAGGCCTCGAGGCGGGCCTTGAGGTCGGGGAACTGGTCGCGCTGCACCAGGGCCACACAGGCGCGGATGCCCTGCTTGTGGGAGCCCGTGATGTCGAGGGCGATGGCGCTGATGCCGTAGCGGGCCCGTGATGTCGAGGGCGATGGCGCTGATGCCGTAGCGGATAAGCTCGTTGAGCAGGTCGACACCCTCGTAGCCGGGATAGCAGAAGGTGAAGTAGAAGCCGTCGCCGATGTCCTCGCCCATATCCTTGTCGTAGACGATGTAGAAGCCGTTGTCGGTGAAGAGTTTCTTCATGATGCCGGCCTTCTCGCCGTACTCCTTGATGTCCTTGACGAAGTTGAAGGTGCCGTCGTTGGCGCCCTTGAGCATGGCGGCCATGGCGTACTGCACGCTGTGGGCGGTGCCGCTGGAGAGGCAGTAGAGGGTACCGAAGATAAGGGCGCGGCCGAGCTGCGTCTGGCTGTAGTAGCGGGCCAGGTCGGGGCACTCCATATTGAACAACTTGGGGCTGACCACCATCATGGCGATACGCTCACCGGCATAGCTGAAGCTCTTGGAGCCGGAAATCATGATGACGTAGAGGTCGGTGTACTTGGCCACGGTGGGCTGGAAGGGGGCCTTGCCGGGGACGCTGTAGTCCTTGCGGAAATCCATGAGGAAGTAGGCGGAGTCCTCCATGACGACGACGCCGTACTTGTTGGCCATCTCGCCGATAATCTGCAGCTCGTGGTCGGTGAAGCAGAACCAGGCGGGGTTGTTGGGACTGCTGAAAATCATGCAGGCCACGTCGCCGTCCTTCAGTTCTTCTTCGAGTTTGTCGCGGAGCTTGTCGCCACGGTACTCGTAGACGTCGAAAGCCTTCATCGGGATGCCCAGCACGCGGCACTGCTGCTTCTGCACGGGGAAGCCGGGGTCGATGAAGAGCACCTTGGTCTTCTTGGCATCGTAGCGCGTCAGCGTGAGGAAGCTGGCGAAGCCTGCCTGCATCGAGCCCACGGTGGGCACGCAGCAGTCGGGGGTGACGTCGATATCAAGGAAGTTCTTCACAAAGCGGGCGGCCTCTTTCTTGAAGTCGGCGGTGCCGTAGATCTCGGGATAGATGCTGGCGACGCCGCTCTTGAGGGCCTCGATCTGTGCCTGCACACCCACCTGCGGGGCGGGCAGGCCGGGGATGCCCATCTCCATCTTCACAAAGCGCACACCGGTCTCCTTCTCCACATCCTGTATCATCTTGCGCATCTCGCGGATGCTGGCCTTGCCGGGGTTCTGGATCTTGTTGGCCGCGGCAATGCGGTCTATGGTTTCTTTTGCTATAGGTATTTGGGTCATGATATATATATTGTGTTAATGTTTGATTGCTTGAATGTATGATTGCTTTGAGGTTGTAGACTTCCTTCTGTTCTTCGGCGGGGGCGGGAGTGAAGATGGAGACAATCTCTTGAATCTTCACGTCGACAAACTGCTGAAGAGACAGCATGCTGGTGTTGCGCTTGTGAGCCTTTTGGAGGCTCTGGAGGCTCTGGATGATGGCCTGCCGCGCCTTGGGCTGGTCCTTGGTCATCATGTCGAGTCCCAGGCGATGGTACGTGTAGTAGGCGTCGCGGAGGTCGGCATAAGCCGTGTTTGTATGGTTTTCCGAGAACCAATAACGATTGCGTCCACCGCCACCATCCCAGCCGGAATACTTCGTGGCGTCGATGGCCTGCACCACTGTCTGGGCCATCACGAAGTAAGGATCTCCGCCATGAGGCGAAAAGCTATCGAAATAGATTCCCAGCATCACATAACAATAGTAGGCCAACGTCGAGGAGAGAATGGAGGCGAAATTGTTGATATCGAAATCAAGTCCCTGACTTTCGTTGTAAGAAAAGGAGAAATTGGGCTGCTCCATGTAATTGAAGAGGCCAGTGGTGTAGGTCGAGTTGTAGACCGGGCGGCGCATCTGGACGGAGATTTGCCCCACAAAGTCGGTGGCTGAATTACGCTGCTGGAGGATAAGGGCAAAAGAACAATCGATTCTCTCATTCTCTTCGAACTGAAGCATAGACCACTTGCGCCCGTTGATAAAGTCCTCGATGGCTTGCTTCATATTGTCGAAGATCTTCTTGTCGGTTGTCTCATAGGCCTGCGTGGTGGTCATAAGCTTTTGGCTGTTCACCTGCACGGAGCAACGGAACTCCTGCCCCTGTACGACACAGAAGCAGAACATTATCAGTACTATAGACAATATTCGGCGCATACTTAATCTTGCAAATATACAAAATAATATTAATATATGGAAAATTATTATTCCCTCCTGGAAATCGAACATGTCACAAACAGGTACTGAACTTTCCTAATAAACGTTAAAATGACAATTTTTAACCCAAAAAACGACCTATCATCTCCTACTGTGGTAGGAGTTGGTTAGGAGTTGGTAGGTAGTTGGTAGGTACAAAGTGCGAGTTTGCCCCCCATCAGTCCCGTCGAAAAAGGCATGTTAATTATATGTTGAAAACATTTTATATAATATAATATATTATATCAGATTTTTTTCGTATTTTTGCACTCTAAATCGAAAAAAAACACAACTACTATATGAGCGAAAATCAGAATGTTGACTACAGTGCGAGTAACATTACCGTACTTGAAGGTTTAGAGGCTGTGCGCGTGCGTCCGGCTATGTATA
>ONCC01000028.1 GCA_900316235.1 uncultured Bacteroidales bacterium | reverse complement strand
ACCGTGACGGTGTAAACCAGATTAGGGATATGGACGAAACAATGTAAACCAATTCAGTTTAACCATCCCAAATCTGTCAACCAATTTCAGGGAAAGTCAGTATGATGTAAGAGGGGAGATTGTGGATTGGAAAAACGGACAAAAATATGCTATTTTATTTTGGAAAAACGGACAAAATGTGTATCTTTGCATTGTGAAAAACGGACAAATATATGCTTAAACGAGGAACAGATGGACAGGCTCCTGTTCCATAAGAAGGCAAAGAAAATACACAATACCACAAACAAAGAAGACGTTATAACACCATGCATATAGACGAGAAGACAATAAAACAAGCCCTGCAAAACGGCGAGCAGGTGACGAAAAAGATATTTGATTTTCGGATGAAACGACTAATTCTTGCAATTTTCATTTTTCATTTTTCAATTTTCAATTTTAGTCAGGCCTGCACCAACCTCATCGTCGGCAAGAAGGCCTCGAAGGACGGCAGCGTGATGTGCAGCTACAACTGCGACGGCTTCGGCTTCGCGGGGTCGCTGTTCTACAGCCCTGCAGGGCGCCACACTCCCGGCGAGCCGGTGGCCATCCACGGATGGGGCCCGCAGCACGAGGGACAATACGTGAAGCAGGTGGAGTATACCTACAATGTCGTGGGACTGATGAACGAGCGGCAGGTGACCATCGTGGAGAGCACCTTCGACGGTCGTCTGGAGCTGCAGAACCGCGAGGGGCTGCTGGACTATTTCAGCCTGATGCGTCTGGCGCTGCAACGTTCGTCCAATGCCCGCGAGGCCATCCGCTGTATGGCGGAGCTGGTGGAGGAATACGGCTACAACAGCACGGGCGAGAGCATCACCATCTGCGACCCCGACGAGGCGTGGATTATGGAGATTGTAGGCAAGGGGCCCGGTCGCAAGGGCGCCGTATGGGTGGCGCTGCGCATCCCCGACAGCTGCATCTGCGCCCACGCTAACCTCAGCCGCATACGGCAGTTTCCGCAAGAGGGATGGGAGTGGAAGGTGGAAAACGGCGAGTGGAAGGTAAAAACACAGAACGTAAAGAAATTACAGTACTGCAAGAGCATCAACAGCAAGCACCTGGAGAATATCGACAATCGGCGGGTGGAGTGCGTCTATGCCTGGGATGTGGTCGACTTTGCCCGCGAGAAGGGCTTTTATAACGGTCCCGACCAGGAGTTCTCGTTCCGCGACGCCTACTGCCCCATCGACTTCGAGAATGTGCGCTATGCCGACGCCCGCGTGTGGAGCTTCTTCCGCCACCACCGCTCGGATATGGACCAGTATCTGCCGTATATCAACGGTGAGTTCGACAAGTGCGACCACCTGCCGCTGTGGGTGAAGCCCGACGAGCCGCTCTCGCTGCAAGACGTGCAGCGCGACATGCGCGACCACTTCGAGGGCACACCGCTGGATATGACTGCCGACATGACCGCCGGCCCCTGGGGGATGCCTATCCGTCCGCTGCCCATGCACTTCAAGGACAGCCAGGGGAATGACTTCTTCCGTGAGCGCCCCATCGCCACGCAGCAGAGCGGTTTCACGATGACCTGCCAGATGCGCTCGTGGCTGCCCGACGACGTGGGCGGCGTCACGTGGTTCAACTGTGACGATGCCGATATGGTGGCATACGTGCCGCTCTACTGCTGCATCACGCAGGTGCCCGACTGTTTCCGCCCCGAGAACAACCCGCGCACGGAGTTCAGCTTCGAGTCGGCCTTCTGGATGAACAACTGGGTGGCCAACATGGTTTATCCGCGCTATTCGATGATGATTGGCGACCTGCGGGCGGCGCAGCGCGAATTGGAGGACTACTATTTCGCCGACCAGGACAGCGTGCTCCTCGCCATAGACAAGATGACCTCCGCCGACCGGCGCGACTTCCTGAACAAGAAAAGCATCGCCTATGCCGACCGCATGATGCAGCGGTGGGACAGGCTGGCAAAATACCTTATCGTGAAGTACAACGACCAGGTGGTGCGAAAGGTGGACGATAAGGGGAACTTCCAGCGCTGGGGCTACGACACACCGGGTTACGACCAGCAGTTCATCGATGCCGTCGCTCCTGCCACCGGCGACCGCTACCGCCTGGAGAAAGTCATCGACCGCCGCGAGCGGTAGAAACAAAAAAGACTAAGAATGAAAACGACTAAACATCGCGTGATAGGTATTGGAGAAACGGTATTGGACATCCTGTTCAAGGAGGACCAGCCGCAAAAGGCTGTGCCGGGTGGGTCGACGTTCAACAGCATCGTGTCGCTCGGACGGGCAAGCGTGAACTGCGCTATGGTGACGGACGTGGGCGGCGACCACATCGGCGACATCATCTGCCGCTATCTGCAGGACAACGGCGTGTCGTCGGAGTACGTCTGCCGCCACGAGAACGTCAAGTCGCACATCTCGCTGGCCTTCCTCGACGAGCACAACGACGCGCAGTATATCTTCTACAAAGACCACGCGTCGGTATCGCTGGACGGGCCGCTGCCCGTGTTCAGTAAAGACGACGTGGTGCTCTTCGGCTCCTTCTTCGCCATCAACCCTGTGATACGCCCTGTGGTGGGCCGCTTGCTTCGTGAGGCCCGCGAGGCCGGCGCCTGGCTCTACTATGATGTCAACTTCCGCAAGAACCATATCGCCGACCTACCGGAGGTGATGCCCAATATCGAGGAGAACATGCGGCTGGCCGACGTGGTGCGCGGCTCGACGGAGGATTTCGGATTCCTCTACAGCCTCCACGACGGCGAAGCCATCTACGAGCGGGTGCGCCGCTATTGCCCGACGCTGATACTTACCGACGGCGCCCGTCCGATACGCCTTTACACTCCCGAGGGTTGCGAGAGCTACCCCGTGGAGCCCATCGAGACCGTCAGCACCGTTGGCGCCGGCGACAACTTCAACGCCGGCTACATCTACGCCAAACTCAAGGGCATCGACAACCGTATCGGTATGGCACAGAAATGGAGCCAGGACGTCTGTCGCCAACTGGGCAACAACATCAGCGACGAGTTGGTCGCCACACTCAAAAAACAAGCATTATGACAAATATACAAGAAATACTGAACACCACCGACCGCTTCGCGGCGAATGCCGGCTGCCAGATTACCGAAGTGGATGCGACGCACGCGGTGGCGGAGATGACGGTGACGAAGGAACGCCTGAACGCCGGAGGCGTGTGTCAGGGAGGTGCCCTCTTTACATTGGCTGACCTCGCAATGGCAGCCCTGATGAATCATCAAGGAAACCTCACCTTCGGCATCAGCAGCAATGTGATGTTCCTCTCGAGTGCCGTAGAGGGTGACCGACTGCGGGCAGAAGCCGTCCTTATTGCCGACCACCATAAGTTGCCCTCCGTCGAGGTGCGGGTCACCAATCAGGACGGCCGCCTTATCTGCCATGTAACCGGCATGGGCTACCGCAAGGAAATTTCATTTCCTGGAGTTAAAAGTTAAGAGATAATAGTTAATAGTGGAAAATGAAAGAGATTGAAGTGGTAGCTGCTATTATCCGTAAGGAGGGGCGCATCTTCGCTACACAGCGGGGATACGGCGAGTGGAAAGACTGGTGGGAGTTCCCTGGCGGAAAGATGGAACTCGGAGAGACACCTGAGGAGGCGCTGCGCCGCGAGATCCGCGAGGAGCTGTCGACGGAGATAAGCGTCGATGAATTCTTCTGCACCGTAGAGTACGACTACCCGAGGTTTCACCTCAAGATGCATTGCTACCTCTGCTCGCTGCTCACCGACGCCCTCCACCTCAACGAGCACGAGGCCGCCCGCTGGCTTACCCCCGCCGCCCTCGACACCGTCCGCTGGCTCCCGGCCGACGAGTCGATAATTGAAAAACTGAAGAAATGAAACACATACAATATCCCACACAAGGCACCTGCTCGCTGCTCATCGATGTAACGGCCGACGATAACGACATCATCCAGCAAGTCTCGTTCCTTGGCGGTTGCAACGGTAACCTGCAGGGCATCTGCCGTCTCGTCACCGGCCAGAAAATCGACGACGTAATCGCCAAATTGCGCGGCATCCGCTGCGGCGACAAACCCACCTCCTGCCCCGACCAGCTCTGCCAAGCGTTAGAACAACTGAAAAAAAGTAAATGACTTATGGCGCTGCTGAGGTTTCACACACAACGGACTGATAACCGCACGCCGGAGGAAAGGCGCGAGGCGCTGGAGTTTGGTAAGATAGGGGAGCAGATGGCTGCGAAGTACCTGACGGACAAAGGGTATCTCATCTTGGAGCACAACTACCGTCGGGGACATCTGGAGATCGACCTCATCGCGCTGGACGAGGACGAGTTGGTCATCGTTGAGGTGAAGAGTCGCGCTTACGACAACATCCTGCAACCCGAAGATGCGGTGGACCATAAGAAGCGGCAGGCGCTTATCCGGCTGGCCAACGAGTACGTCAAAACCCACAACCGCAGGGAAAACGTGCGGTTCGACATCGTCACCGTCGTATCAAAAGCCGACGGTGCTGAGATAAAACACCTCAAGAACGCCTACAACGTGATGAGTTTCTGATGAGCGATACTGATACATATGAAGTCTCGATGATACTGGGCTGTGGGGTGTCGCTATTTCCCAGTGTTTTCAGCAAGGAGGCCAAGCGTTACACTATGGGCAGTGTGCTGAATAGTTTTGCTTCGCAGCGGTATGCAAAGATTGTCCGCGAGGCCCGTGGATATATGCAAGAGGGCGATACGGAGATGTACAAGGCATGCAAGTCGATGCTGCCCGTAGTCGCTTTTTGTGGCGTGTTCGAAGGCGGACACTCAAAAGCCAACCTCGTCCACTACAACAATATCGTCATCCTCGACATCGACCACCTGTCGGAGGAAGAACTGCCATCAGTTACATGGAAGCTGCATCAGGACGAATACATCTTCGCTTATTGGAAATCGCCTTCGGGACAGGGTCTCAAAGGATTGGTGCACATCAGCAGCGGTGAGAAAAAGCAATTGGATGAACATCATCGTCAGGCATTCCGCCAGCTGACAAAGCATTTCAAGATAAAATACTCTATCGACATCGACCAGTCGGGTTCTGACTACTCCCGCCTCTGTTACGCCTGTTGGGACGAGGGATTGGTAGTCAAGGAGACCTCAAGGATATTCGCTGTTGACAAGACCACAGAGGCTGTTCCTGAGAAACCTATTCGGTCCCATATCAAATCTTCCCCACAAGAAAGCTCCACCGACCGCCCGTCGGATATCGATTCCATCTGGGACATTATTCGCTACCTGCGGAGCACCGGACGTTCCATCACCCACGAGTACGAGAACTGGGTGCGGGTGGCTTACGCCATTGCGGACACGTTCAATTCCAAAGCCGGTGACACCTTTTCCCTATTGTTATGCCAGCAGGATGCCGACAAATTCGACCCCGACGCCTGCCGACATCTATTGGATTACTGCTACGAACACTCAAACGGCCAGACAACTTTTGGTACCATCATTTATCTGGCCAGAAAGGCGGGGTACTCCCCCGACAAAGTCAAACGGGTAAAAAAAGATTATGGCAAAAAAGATGTACTCATTGATTCCAATACAGGTGGCGGAGTCGATGCGTTGTCATAATTATTGCTTGGTTTTCAGAAAAATTTGTACCTTTGCAAATTCAAAATGAACAAGAAAGCCCATAAAACAGTCCTCTGGTTGGTTGCCGTGCTGGCAATCGTCGGGGTGGGTGCGCTTGTGGTGATGCGGACGTCGGTGGGGGAGAGCGTGATGAGGGAGAGCGCGAAGCTGTTCGATTACGAGTATATCCCAAACCAGTCGGTGGCAATCGAGAGTACAGAGGCGGCAGGGGCGGCGGATTCCATCTACAAGGACTTCCGCAAGAAGTTCCGCTTCCATTACCAGACCCTCGGCATGGCGTCGTTTGCCGATAGCAGTCGCATGATTCTGCTCTCCGATATTCCGCCACACTTCGAAACGGACTCCATCGCAGCTATCTTCGCCAAGTTCACACACAAGACGGAGCTGCGCAAGCATCCCATCGGCTACGACGGCTATGTGACCGACGTAGTAATCCTGCTGGGCAACGCTACGCAGGAGAACTGCGCGGGGCTGATACGGCGACTGAACCGTGAGCTCTTCTTCAGCGACTACAAGCCTATGGTGATGACGCTGCCTGCCGAAGAGAAGCGCCGCTACTTCGCCAAGGAGAGCATCGACTACCAAATCACACTGGAGGAGTTCAACAACTGGTTCATTGAGGAGGGCGAGGGATTCATGCACCTCGACGACACCAACACGGTGTTGACCGTTAGTGACATCTTTGCGCAGCGAGCACAGGGTGTCTATTTCAGCCAGGAGCCCGGATTCGTGGCATGGGCGGTGGCAAAAGACACGGACATTGCCCCGCAGGTGGGCGATATCCGGCAATTCACGCTGGATGCCGACCTTATCCTCGGTGCCCTTGCCGACAGCAGCACGTTGGTCATCATCGGTCGCGAACGCCAGTCGCCACTGCATGAGCTGCCGCCGTTGCAGATTGAGAGCATCCTCCTGCTGGCTTCCACCACCGAGAAGGATCTTTCGCAGAGCCTGGACATCAACGACCTGATGGCCGGCAAGATGGTGAACGGCCGCGACTGGTGTCCCACCTACCTCAGCAAGGAGCTGGAGAACACCGAATTTGGCGACCTGATGACCATCACCGACGTGCTGCTCAAAGACTGGTCGGAACGCGGCACCATCCAGGAGGGCTATTACCGCTACCCCGAGCCCGGCTACTACCCCTTCGACAAGCCTTTGTTTCGTAAGCTGGGCCTCAATGAACTCGTCTACAACTGGAACACTGCCGGCGCGATGTATGCTATCGACCGCCAAGCCGATGGTACGCAGGCGTCTCGCCTGCAAAATTATACCATATACACTTTGGGTCGCACCGGCTCGCTGCCCGTCAGCTATTTCAATTCGCAAGAAAGGAGTCAGTCGATAGGCTACCGCTACGAGGCGCAGGCTTACCATTATTTCGCCACCCTCGGCTGCACCGACCTTGCCCGCGTGGTGCAGTACACCGCCCTCTACCAGCTCTTCATCGACAACAACATCAGCTATTCGGGCAATACCTACTCGTCGCCAAACAAAAAGGCATTCCTGCTTTACAAGCCCACGACGGAACTGCTGAACAAGATTCGTAGCCTCAGCGGTGACGAGATAGCCCTGCTGGCCGACAGTCTCGCGCAGCGCAGCTTCCGCAGTTACCAGAGAGAGCAAGTCGACAAGCAGCTGCGGGAAAACGAGCAGCAGCACAACTTCTCCTACACCGACGAGAACCGCGACCGTATCTATCGGGATGTGCATCGCAATACCCAAGCCGGTATCAGCCGCAGCATCAACGAGGTGAAGGGTATGTTGAATGGCCTCTCAGAGGAGCAGTTCAAGAAGTTGGCGCGGTATCTGTCCTATCCTCGTGGAGTGACAATAAAAGATCAGGACAGCTATAACACCTATCTGCGCGCACGTCGCGTCAACCAGTTGATGCGCGAGGTGGGCAAAAATAACCTCGACCTGATAGGTATGGACTTAGGCAATGTGAAGAACTGGTATGCAGGAAGTTTGTCGGGATATTCAGGTCGCTACATGAAGACCTCGTCGCTCATCGTCACCTACAACGACCTGCTCACCACTGGCGGACACAACCTCTCTTCGCGCATCAGCCGCGTGAACTCGATGTCCAACTACAAGCGCACCCGCAACTATACGCCCACCGATTACGAACGGCCCGCCACCACCGAACCCGTAGCCACCGATGCCAAACCATCGACCACCAAACCTACCGGCAGCAAACCTTCAACCACATCAGCCAAAAAGAAACCATCCAACTCAAGCAATCAGAAACCTAAGTCCTCAAGCAATCATAACGTTCGCTCGCGAAGTTCTGTGATATCCTCTGCCCCGCGCAAAACCAGAGGCCTTTAATTCAAGCAATCCTTCTTTGTATTGCCAAAAATTTGTATTTTTGCATTTTGAAAATAGGCTTATTATGATTGACCAAATCGTACAGTACAACAAGGAGTTCGTGGCGAACAAAGGCTACGAACAGTACCGCACGGACAAGTACCCCGACAAGAAGTTGGCGGTGCTGTCGTGCATGGACACACGCCTCACGGAGTTGCTGCCGGCAGCTTTGAGACTTAAGAACGGTGATGCCAAAATAATCAAGAACGCCGGAGGACTCGTCATTTCGGCATTCGACTCGGCCATGCGAAGCCTTATCGTGGCCATCTACGAGCTGGGCGTGAAGCATGTGATGGTGGTGGCGCACTCGAATTGCGGTGCCTGCCACATGAACTACGGCCATTTCCACGACGAGATGCTCGCCCGCGGGGTGACGGAAGAGACTCTCGACACCATCCGCAAGTGTGGCATCGACCTCAACCACTGGCTCGAAGGCTTCAAGGACACCCCCGATTCGGTGCGTCGCACGGTAGAGACCATCCGCACCCACCCTCTCGTGCCGAAGGACATCGAAGTTCGCGGCTTCATCATCGACAGCGAAACAGGACTCCTGGAAGAGATAAAATAAACGATTATGATTATAGATTTCAACGAAATTCAAGAGATCGCCAACCCACAGTTCAAAGGCGGCGAGGGCGACACATTGTTCCGCACCTACAACGACGGACAGAACAAAATTATGCGCGGACGACTGGAACCAGGATGTTCCATCGGCTATCATAGCCACGAGACCAATAGCGAGATTATCTATATACTCAGCGGTGAAGCCCGCTGCCTGTACGATGACGGCGAGGAACGCCTCGTCCCCGGACAGTGTCACTACTGCCCCAAGGGACACAGTCACTCCCTCATCAACGCCAGCGCCACCGAGCCACTTACCTTCTTCGCTATCGTACCAGAGCAAATATCCAAATGACCTACCAGGCACAATACGATTCGCCTCTTGGGCTGTTGACGATGACCAGCGACGGTGAGTCGCTGAAAGAGTTGCGCTTCTCCAATACGCCAATAAAGGTGACGGATTCAACTATTCCGATATTGGAAGAGACTCGTCGTTGGCTCGACAGTTACTTCAACGGTGAGGAGCCTAGTTTTACCCCGCCGTTGGCACCCTTGGGTACACTGTTTCAGCGGTACGCATGGGGCGAGCTATTGTCCATCCCGTATGGAGAGACGGTGACCTATGGTGACATCGCTCGTCGTATTAACTGCGATTCGGCACAGGCCGTCGGCGGTGCTGTGGGCAGGAACCCCATCGCCATTATCATCCCTTGTCATCGTGTCATCGGAGCCGACGGCTCCCTGATGGGATACGCCTACGGGCTTGACCGCAAGCGCCAACTGCTCCTGCTGGAACAAAAAAACGCTTTAACCTTTAATCTTTAACCTTTACATGGCAAGCAATTCTGATTTTGTACAGTATATTACCGACCAATGCAGTGGTGCTGGAAATATTGAGGCGAAAAAGATGTTTGGCGACTACGGCATCTACTGCAACGGCAAGATCTTTGGTCTCATCTGCGACAACGGCTTCTACGTGAAGCCTACCGAGGCGGGCCGCGAACTGCTCCGCAGCGAGGATATGCGTCCACCTTACGACGGTGCGAAGCCCTATTTCTACATCGAGGATGTCGACGACCGCGACTACCTCTCGGCCCTGGTGCGCGCCACTTGCGCCGAGCTCCCCGCCCCAAAACCTAAAAAACGCAAGAAATGAAACTGACAAACGATATCATCACCCTCGAGGTGAACGAACATGGTGCCGAACTGGTAAGCCTGAAGAAAGACGGCCGAGAGTACCTGTGGACAGGCGACGCACAGTACTGGAACCGTTACGCACCAATACTCTTCCCCGCCGTGGGGAAGCCTTACAACAACGAGCTGCATGTCGATGGGAAGACTTATCCGATGAAGCAGCACGGCTTTGCACGCGACAGCGAATTTGAGGATCTCGGTGAGGGTCGCCTGCGTATGAAGGAGAGTGACCTCAGCGCCAGCTATCCCTACCGCTTGGGGTTGGAGGTGCAGTACCAGCTTGAGGACCGCAAGGTGGAGGCCGTATGGACGGTAGAAAACCTCGATAACAAGGATGCCCACTTCCAGATTGGCGCTCATCCCGGCTTCCTGCTGCCCGATTACAATGCTGCCGACGAGATACACGGCTACGTCCGCTATCGCGACAGAGAGGGACGGCCGGTGAATCCAGTCGTTGTCTCGTCCCTCAAAGAGGGCAATCGTGTGCCGCTGGACACTCTAAATAGCTTCAAGTCCGAGATGCCGCTGAAGGCCGACACCTTCGCCCACGATGCCTTGATGTTCGAGGGCGGACAGGTGACAGAGGCCGTTCTATGCGACAAGGCGGGCGCTCCCGTGCTCGGTGTCAGCTGTCCGCAGGCGGAGGCCTACGGCATCTGGGCGCCGCATAAGGAGGGCTGTCCCTTCGTCTGCCTCGAGCCCTGGTGTGGCATCTGCGACCCCTATGGCTTCACGGGCGACATCAGCACCCGCCAGTATATCCACCGCCTCGCTCCCAGTGAGGAATATCACTTCACCTACACCATCGAGATCTACAAGTAACCGTGAACGCCTCAATCGATAATCAGTTTGCAGAAATCCCTGTTCCCAACTTCGTGGATATCATCCTCGAGGGTGATGAGCAAGGCGATGAGGCGATGTACTACCTCCTGCATGAGCGGATGGAACGGCAGCTGAGGCATCGGTTCGAGGTGTACCAGCATCAGCTACTGGACGAGTACGAGGATGTGGTCGAGGATTTCTTCCTTTATCTAAGAGAAGGCAAGAGCGGCTGGAGTAAGACGCCCTATCAGTCGCTGAGGCGTATCCGGAAGAAGGAGTCCTTCGAGGCTTGGTTGCTCAACACCTTCCGAAACTATCTCACTGTGCGAGCAGGTGCAGAGAAGCAGATGACCTGTACAAGCCTTAATGATGAGCCTGTGGTCGCTACATATATAGCTTCGTCTCCGTTGACCGACGAGCGTAAACTTGCTGTCGCCTCCAACCTTATCGCCTATGCCCACCAAACGCTCTATCCACATGACCGCTTCATTTTCCTCCGCACATTGCTTACCCTGCTCAACAAGCAGCAGGCGCTACCGAACGACGAGATGGCTCGTGCGCTCGGGATGAGTGACATCGCCTATCGAGTATGTGTCCACCGCCTGAAAAGCAAACTCTCGGACATCCGTACCTGCCTGTTGCGAAACGACCTGCTACCGCTCGACGAGAGGCATCGCCAGATGGCGCAGCAAATCAACGACAACTTCACTGACCTTTACCCTACCATCGGGAGATTCTACGTCCTCGCTATCGACGAGCTGAAGTATGCCGACGCCGTCAAGCGCCTCCGTCAAGAGTATTTCGATACCACCGGCCGCATGCTCCACGAGCCAGAAACTGTTTACTCTATTGCTCCCAGCATCTCCTCCTTCTGGACACAACTATCTCGGTCTCTCTCAATTTGACATTTTTTTGTAACATTTTCCCGGCTGGCATACTTACCATGTGACCGGAAGTCACACACAGACGAGATGCTCGCCCGCGACTCTATCCGAAAGACCGCAAACGAACAAGTTCGGCCAATCGGATAGAGTCTTTTTTGCCGATTAGAGAATTTTTTGTATCTTTGCATCGTCAAACAATAATAACAGTATCGACATAGCGAAAGAAATAGAAGAATAATAACGAATTGAAATAAAGCGTTTTTTGCTTTTCCCTGGTGAGTCGGAATCCGGAAAATTTAGACACATACCACTACAGAAAGCAAGACGCTCATGGCATCCGTGAGCTTTCTTGTTTGTGGTATAGGTGATTTCCGGAACCTCGACTCGCAACAACGAAAGATTCACGGATTTCTTTTTTCATGCTCCCTAGGAAAGAGGCAAAAGGCAAAATACGAAATGAAGATTGCGGAGACTATAGGCAACACAGAACTTTGGAAGCGGCAGAAGACGCTGTTCCTCTGTTCGAAGCATGCACCGTTGGCCTGCCACGAACGTGTGTTCCAATGGGTGGAGTCTTTTGACAAAAGCGGGTGTGCTGTGTGTTTCAACACGTCGGAGCTGGAAGAGGAGATGCTGAAGGCATTGTTGGTATGGCGTGTGCCCACCGTGTTGGTGGTGACAAAACGGTTTCGAGACAACTATAATGTGCAGATAGAGCAGGCACTGAAGGAAAATCGCCTGCTTATTGTAGTATTACAACGGGAAGAGAGTGATGGCAAGGGCTATATTGCCCGTCTGCGCAATCAATATGTCATTGGTCAAGTCCAGCATATCGTATGTGGTTACATCAATCCCAACGGAAGCATCTTTGGTTTATTGGCAGGACATGACAATGTTAAATATCTTGTTGACCGCAAGGCGATGAAAGCTGCTGAAGAGGCGTCTAAACCCTATCGTTGGACGGTAGCCGAGGACAAGCGCTTGCTGCGGATGTTCTACGAAGACATGGGCATACATGCAATACACAATGCCATCAATCGCCCCTATAGCACTATCTACAATCGTATCAAAGCATTGACTATTAGCGATGAGGCGCTGAAGGGTCGAGAGTTTGAAGATTATGTGGTGGCCTTTTTTGATTTGCCTCACAATGAAAAACTCACCTTGAAGGAATGGCGTGGCGACAAGATACTGCCTGGCGTTTACCCCGAGAACAATAGTGCTCCTGATTTAATCTTCTTGTACGACGAGCAGCCTTTCGCCGTAGAGTGTAAGTGGCGGAGTCATATGCCCAGAGAAATTGAGAAGGAGTTACTACCACCTGACAGACAGCGTTTCTTCCTGCAGTATGCCAAAGCGCATTCTTTACATGTTTATCTACTTGTTGGCATTGGTGGTTTGCCTTCCGACCCCGACAAACTATATTTTGCTCCTGTCTCAGAGTCCCTATCCATTACCACCTTTCAACAAAATGATATCAGCACTTCCACCGATATCCTGCAACGGATTCGACCAGCAGAACCCAAATAAAAGCGAATCCCTCAATACATATTGGAATTACGAGGACTTTATCCCAATGCCTACAAACCATGGAGCGAAGATGACGACAAACTCCTTGCGAAAATGTATAAAGAAGGTAAAACGGTCAAAGAATTATCCACACTCTTTCAACGTAATCCTGGCGGCATCAGGTCGAGGTTGCGAAAGTTAGGGGTGGACTAGTAGCGATAAAGGTTTTTCATAAACCCTATTTTTTAATGTGAAGCGGGGCGGCCTCGGGTAGGCTGCCCCAATTTTTTAGAATAAATTTGGCAGAATGAGAAAAAGTTTGTATCTTTGCACCCAGTTAAACATTAAAAAGTAGGATTATGAAAGACATGATGCCCATTAACGGAATGTTCGAGATGCCCACGCTGCCTTATGAAGGGCTGGGTACCATTATCAGCAAGGAGACGCTATCGTTCCACTACGGGAGACACCTGAAAGTCTATGTAGACAACCTCAACAAACTGCTGCCCGGCAGCGGACTAGAGAATCTGCCGCTGAGCGAGGTGATTCGCAAGTCCGAAGGTGGCATGTTCAATAACGCCGGACAAGTGCTGAACCATGCGATGTATTTCGAGCAGTTCAGCAACTCCCCAAAAGCTATGAGTCCAAAGTTTGCAGCCCTGCTGGAACGCGATTTCGGCTCAGTGGAGGCCTTCAAGAAAGAGTTCGAAACAAAGGGTGCGACACTCTTTGGCAGCGGCTGGGTGTGGCTCTCCTCTGATGCCCAAGGCAAGTTGATCATTACCCAGCAGAAGAACGCTGAGAATCCCGTCACCATGGAATTCACGCCCCTGCTGACCTTCGACGTGTGGGAGCATGCTTATTACCTCGACTACCAGAACCGCCGTGCCGACTATCTTGCTGCCCTGTGGCAGATTGTCGACTGGTCCATCATTGAAAGTCGCTTATGCTAGTTAAGACCTACGGTAGTGCCATCCTTGGAGTGAACGCGATGACAGTCACCGTGGAGGTGAATGTCAGTGACGGCGTGGGCTTCTTTATGGTGGGTCTGCCCGACAACGCCGTGAAGGAGAGCGCCCAACGCATCTCTTCGGCCTTCGAGGAGAGCGGCTTCCGTATTCCCGGCAAGCGTATTGTCGTGAACCTTGCTCCCGCGGACTTGAAAAAAGAAGGAACCGCTTACGACCTTACCATCGCCATCGGCGTGCTAGGTGCCATAGGTATGGTGAAAGCCGACGAGATGGAGCGGTATGTCATCATGGGCGAATTGGGACTAGACGGTACCCTGCGACCCATCAAGGGAGTGCTACCTATTGCCATCGAGGCTCGCAAGCAACAATATAAAGGCATTATCGTCCCTGCCGAGAACGCCCGCGAGGCGGCCATCGTCAATAACTTGGAGGTCTACGGCGCCACGAGCCTCAAGGAGGTGGCCGACTTCCTCAACGGTGTAGGCACCATCGAGCAGACGGTGATGGACACCCGTGCCGAGTTCGCGCGATCACTGAACAACTACGAATATGACTTTGCCGACGTCAAAGGGCAGCTCACCGTGAAGCGCTGCCTCGAGATTGCCGCCGCAGGCGGCCACAACGCCATTATGATAGGCCCTCCGGGGAGTGGCAAGACGATGCTCGCAAAACGTATGCCCGGCATCCTGCCGCCGCTGACTCTCAGCGAATCCTTGGAGACCACGCAGATACACTCCGTAGCAGGCCTGATGCGCAAGGAGGATGCGCTGATAGCTGTACGTCCCTTCCGTGCCCCGCATCATACCATTTCGGACGTTGCCTTGGTTGGCGGAGGTACCAACCCCAAACCTGGCGAGATCTCGCTGGCACATAACGGCGTTCTATTTCTGGACGAATTGCCAGAGTTCAAGCGGACTGTATTAGAGGTACTTAGACAACCTATGGAAGAGCGCCGCGTGACCATCAGTCGCGCTAAGACGACCATCGACTACCCCGCCGCGTTCATGCTTATCGCCGCCATGAACCCCTGTCCCTGCGGCTATTACAATCACCCCTCCATCCCCTGCACTTGCCCGCCAGGCGCCGTAAAGCGCTACCTCAACAAAGTCAGCGGTCCCCTGATGGACCGGATCGACATTCATATCGAAGTCACACCAGTGCCTGTCAGTCAACTGAACAAGGAGGAGAAGGCCGAGAGTAGTGCCGCGATAAGAGAGCGTGTCGTCGCCGCCCGTACCATACAGACGGCCCGTTTCGCCAACACCCCCGGAGTGCATTGCAACGCCCAGATGGGCAGCAAACTCACCCGCCAGTATTGTGCCCTTACCGATGAATGCCGCAATATCATGGAGATGGCAATGAATCGCCTGGGGCTTAGTGCAAGAGCCTACGACCGCATCCTGCGTGTCGCCCGTACCATTGCTGACCTCGAAGCCGCCCCCGACATCAATCCTGACCACTTAAGGGAAGCCATCACCTACCGCTCCCTCGACCGCGACAGCTGGGGGAGATAAAAAAACAATTATAAGAGTTTTTTCCAATGGGTACTACCATCATCATAGCAATCATAGCCCTTACCGCGGGAATACTTGCCGGGATACTTATCTCCAGTCGCGGCAAGAACACCCTCGCCGCTGAGAAACATACGCTTGAAGCACAACTCGCCGCCACCAACCAAAGTCACGCCACCGAGACAGCACTGCTCAACCGTCAGTTGGCCGACCAGAAGACTGATGCCGCACAAGCCGTGCAGAGTGCCAAGGAGGAGGCCGACAAGCGCCTGGCCGACTACAAGGAGGAGGTGCTCAAGCGCCACAACACCGTGGTGGACGAACTCAAGCAGAACCACCAGCATTTCATCGACGAGCAGGAGCGCCGCCACCGCAGCGACACCGAGGCCCTCGAAAAGCGCTTCGCCGACACCATCAAGGCCCTCCGCGAGCAGGTGGAAAACACCACCAACGCCATGCTCAAGCAGCGTCAGGAGGAGTTCTCCGACGCCAGCACCAAGAACATCGACAGCATCGTCAAACCCCTTAAGGAGACCATCGATAAGATGAAGGAAGAGATGGCCAAGAACTCCACCGTGCAGACCACCATGAGTGCCGAAATCAAGACCAACATGGAGCACATGATACGCCAGAGTATCGAGGCCCAGAAGAGTGCCGAGGAGCTGACGCGCGCCTTCAAGCACGAGTCAAAAACACAGGGCGACTGGGGCGAGGTGGTGCTCAGCAACCTGCTGCAAAAGCAAGGATTCACTGAAGGCAAGGACTTCGAGACCCAGGTCGTGATGCGCGACGAGGACGGCAACACCATCCGTCCCGACGAGGGCGAGAACCTGCGTCCCGACGTGCTCCTACATCTTGACGACAAGCGCGACGTCATCATCGACTCCAAGGTCTCCATGACCGCATATATCGACTATGCCAATGCCGAAGACGAACTCACACGCCGTCATTTCCTCAAGGAACACATCAACAGCCTGAAGAAACATGTCGACGAACTCTCGGCCAAGAACTACACACAATACCAGATCAATCCCCACCTCGACTTCGTCATCATGTTTGTCCCGCAATCCCCTGCCCTATGGGTGGCCCTCAACGAAGACAACTCGCTTTGGCAGGACGCCATGCAGAAGAAAGTTTTCATCGCCGACGAGCAGACCCTCTATGCCGCCCTGCGCATCATCCGCATCACCTGGACGCATATCGACCAGGAGCAGAATCACAAGCGTCTCTACGAACTGGCGCAGGAGATGATTGAACGCACCGGTAATTTCCTGAAAGAATACGACACCATCGGAGAAAGCCTGCAGGACGCCCTCGATGCCTTCGAGAGCAGCCGCAAAAAACTCCTCCCCGGCGGCCGCAGCATCGGCACCACTGCCAACCAGATTCTCAAACTGGGCATCGACAACATGAAAGTCAGCAAAGGCAAAAAAGGCGCAGCCATCATCCCCACAGACTACATCGACAACTCCCTCATGATTCCATCCGACCAACCTGAAGCAGAATAAAAACACTATATATTAACATAACAATTTAAAGTTATGCGCGTAATTATCACAAAAGATTACGACGAAATGTCGGTCTGGGCCGCCAACTATGTGGCCAAGAAAATCATCGATTTTAAACCCACGGCAGAGAACCCGTTTGTCCTCGGTTGCCCCACCGGTAGTTCCCCCCTCGGACTTTACCAGCACCTGGTGAAACTCAACAAGAAAGGTGTGCTGAGTTTCCAGAACGTGGTGACCTTCAACATGGACGAGTATGTCAACCTCGACGTGAACCACCCCGAGAGCTACCACAGCTTCATGTGGAACAACTTCTTCAGCCACATCGACATCAAGAAGGAGAATGTCCACATCCTCGACGGCAACGCCAAAGACCTGAAGGCAGAGTGCGAACACTATGAGGAGATGATTGCCGCCGCCGGCGGTGTGGATCTCTTCATGGGCGGAGTGGGTCCCGACGGCCACATAGCCTTCAACGAGCCCGGTTCTTCGCTGGCCAGCCGCACCCGCATCAAAACCCTCACCACCAACACCATCCAGGCCAACTGCCGCTTCTTCGACAACGACGAGACCAAAGTGCCCAAACAGGCCCTCACCGTCGGCGTGGGCACTGTGATGGATGCCCGTGAGGTACTCATCCTCTGCAACGGTCCCAAGAAAGCCCGTGCCTTGCACCACATGATAGAAAACGGTGTCAACCACATGTGGACCAGCAGCATGCTGCAGATGCACCCTCACGCCGTAGTGGTATGTGACGAGGAAGCTTCGGTCGAACTCAAAATGAGCACATACGACTACTTCAAAGACAAGCAGCGCATTGAAGGCTCAATAGAAGAATTTGTAAACCTCTACAAATAAACGCCCATGTATCGCAATCTTTTACCGAGCGAAATAGAACAACTGGAGCGGCAAGGTAACTACGCCGAGGATTGGGCCACTGTGCGGGTGGCCGACCCCTTCTGCGTCAAACAGGTGCGGAACTCAACCCTCTGCAACTGCACCCTCGGCGCCAACGTCACCATCCGCGACGTGCGCCTGCTCTCCAACTACACACTGGGCGACAACGTGACGTTGTTCAATATCGGCGAGATGACGGGTGGCGGAACGCCCAAAGCCCTCGAGGTAATGAACGAGAACGGGGGCCGCGCCATACTCCCCTTCGCCGGAATGACTATTGGCGACGCCTATATGTGGGCCCGCTACCGTGGCCACAAGGCGTTCATACAGAAACTGAATGAATTCACCGCCGCCCAAGAAAGCCTCTCTCATGTGGGCGGCGACTGCACCATCAAGAACACCACCTGCATCCGCAACGTCTCCATCCTCTCCTGCGAGGAGGACCCCACGGTGGTTGACAGTTGCATCACGCTCATTGACGGCGTAATAGGCTACGGATGCACCGTGGAACACGGTGTCATCGCCGAGCGCTTCCTGCTGGGCGAGCATGTGCACCTGGAGTTCGGTCTGAGGCTCAACGACACCGTGGTGGGCGACAACAGTACGCTGGCACGCTGCGAGGTGGGCAACAGCATCATCTTCCCTGCCCACGAGCAGCACCACAACAACTCGTTCCTCATCGCCGGCCTCATCATGGGCCAGAGCAACATCGCCGCAGGCGGCACCATAGGCAGCAACCACAACAGCCGCACCGCCGACAACGAGATTGCCGCAGGCCGTGGTTTCTGGCCCGGACTCTGCTGCTCCTTCAAGCACTCGAGCCGTTTCGCATCCTACTGCCTGCTGGCCAAAGCCGACTACCCTGCCGAACTCAACATCACACTGCCCTTCGCCTTGGTGAACAACAACGTAAGCAAAGACCAACTGGAGATTATGCCGGCTTACTGGTGGATGTACAACATGTACGCCATGGACCGCAACAGCAAGAAATTCGCCAAGCGCGACAAACGCAAGTTCAAGGCCCAGCACATAGAGTTCGACAACCTGGCTCCCGATACCGCCGAGGAGATACTCCGCGGCATGAAGCAGTTGCGTGCTTGGATGGCGGCTTCCACCACCGACACCGTCTACGCCCAGGGACAGGAGAAGAGCAAGCGTCCCACCGTTGTCCTCAAAGCCGAGGAAGGCCTCAAAGCCTACGAGGAGATGCTCGTTTTCTACGCCATGAAGACGCTAACTTCCAACCCGTCTGTAGAAATGCGACCTGCCGCGTCTCCCAAAGAATGGGTCAATATCGGCGGCCAACTTGTCACCAAGCCCGACATGGAGCAGCTCATCGCCGACGTGGAGAGCGGCGCTATCGGAAGCTGGCAGCAACTGCACGACCGCATGGACACCCTGTGGGAAGCCTATCCCGCCCAGCGCGAGGCCCACGCCTATGGCGTCCTCTGCGAGCTGGCTAATGTCGACCAACTCGATGAAACCCTCTGGCAGCAATACCAGCAGCGTTACGCTGACATCCAGGCTTACATCGAGGAGCAAAAGAAAGTCTCTCGCCACAAGGACGAGGTGAATCCCTTCCGCAATATGACCTACTGGGACGACGACGAACGTGCCGCCGTACTCGGCTGATTGTCCAGTCACAACAAAAAAAGCCGCTCTCTTTCGAGAGCGGCTTTTTTTGTTTTCAAGGATTCGCTGTGTCGTGAATTACATGGCGTTGACCTGACGCATGCACTTCGACTTCAGGTTGGAAGCTTTGTTCTTGTGGATGATGCTGCGCTTGGCAAGCTTGTCGATGATGCTAATCATCTTGGGCAGACGCTCGGTAGCCACGGCCTTGTCTTCCAGAGCACGGAAGTCGCGCAGAGCATTGCGCATGGTCTTGGCGTAGTATCTGTTCTCAACTCTTCTTTTTTCGCTCGAGCGAATTCTCTTTTTTGCAGACTTGTGGTGTGCCATAAATTAATTGTTGTTCTTCTTATTATTATATATTCTTTTTTAGTACCGCGTGCGGGATTCGAACCCGCGATTTTGAGAATGAAAATCTCACGTCCTGGGCCAGCTAGACGAACGCGGCATCACTCTTTTTGAGACTTTTTTGTCTGTCAAAAGCGGGTGCAAAAGTACAAACATTTTCCGACATGGCAAAATTTTTTTCAACGCCATCGGTTAATATCTTCCCTCGATTACTGCTCATCTGCCTGAAAACGAAAACCTAAGCGCTTGCCTGTCACAAACATTTTTTTGTCAAAATTACTCCTCATCTCACCCACTGAGACGAGCTTAACTTCATCGTATGGAGGGGTCAAAAGATCAAAATTGGTGGTGTACTCGATAGCCGACTCAATGATACCTTGGACACTCTCCGGGGTGACTGTCGAAGTGTTAAAATTGGTGTACAACATACCCAGTTCGCGCTTGCCCTCAATGAAGTAGTGCTTCTCATTATTGACAAACACGCGACCAATCATATAACCTATATCGTTATCACGTTGATACACAATACTGTCAGCCAAGAAGTTGTAGATATGAATCACGCCACAATAGCTTCTTCGGGGGTCTTCCCTCACGTAGGGAGTTTTCATCACCTGATGGTCGCGCGAGAACTCAAACACATTGGTGTGCATCATAAACAACAGAACATCACCCGCGAACGTCACCTCGAACTCAAAGTCACCACGGTCGGTAAACTCAAAAGTCACCTGTCGGCCCTCCTCGCGACAACGTTCACGGAAAAGCCCTATCAGTTCGCGTGTCTGCTTGCGGAAAATCTCGAAGGTTTCTTTCGTGGCATCAAAAACATTCCGTTTCAACTCACTTTTGGTAAAGACGAGGTCTTTGAGTGTATCTTTCAGTTCCATAACGTGTTTCCTTTCTTTTAACCCTCTCATAACGCGAAATGAGGGAAAATATTGTGGCACCTCAAAATGTCATTTTCTAACCACTTGATACAATGCACTTACAACCCACCAACTCTTACTCCGCTCTTACTCTCCCCTTACCCATCCCTTTATCATCTCCCACTGTGGTAGGAGTTGGTTAGGAGTTGATAGGTAGTTGATAGGTGGTTCACAGGAAGTTACGGAATAGAGAAAAATAGGCGTTGGAAGGGCGTTTTTTAACATTTTTCATTTTTTTATTTGTATGTTAAAAAAAAGTTGTATCTTTGCAGCCGAATTAATGTAGAACCAACAAGGATTGAATGAAGCAAACGTATCAGTTTTAACCCCCTAAAAGATAGAGGAATATGACGGACGTAAAAACCAGACAACTGTCAGACAATGAACTGATTCTGCGCTACCAGGAAGGCGACGCATCTTGCTTTGAAGTGCTCCTCGAGCGCTACCAAGCGAAGGTGTATGGTTACATTTTTTCGGTGGTGAAAGAGAAGGAAACGGCGGATGATATCTTCCAGGATACCTTCTACAAAGTCATCGTCACCATCAACTCCGGCCTTTACAAGGACGAGAACAAGTTTGTCCATTGGGTGATGCGCATCGCGCACAACCTCATTGTGGACTACTTCCGCCGCAACAACAAGATGCCTTTGGTGCCCAATAAACCCGAAGGTGACGTGGTGGACAACCTCAAGATTCAGGACGAGAATGCTGAGCATGCCATCATGAAGAAACAGACGAGCCAGAACATCCGCAAGCTGGTGAAGATGCTTCCTCCCGAGCAGCGCCGCGTGGTCATCCTGCGCCACTACGGCAAGTGCGATTTCAAGGACATTGCCGCCCGTACCGGCGTGAGTATCAACACCGCTCTCGGCCGTATGCGCTACGCCATCATCAACCTGCGCCGCCTGGCACAAGAAAACAACATGTATATAGAGCTTTGATAAGTAAAAATAAACTGAAGGAATTGGCCGCCTACCGCCTGCAGAAACGTTGCGACGAGGAGGCGGTTTTTGTTGTCGAGGGTCCCAAGATGGCAGCCGAGGCGATAGCGTCGGGCCTTGCCGTCAGGGCGGTATGCGCGACGGCGGAATGGCTGTCGGCTCACGCCGACGGCATGGTGGCGGAGGAGACCTTCGAAGTGAGTCCGGCGGAATTGGAACGACTCTCCAACTTCAAGACACCCAATCAGGTATGGATGCTTTTGGAGAGGAAAGTGGGAAGCGAAAAATGGGAAATGAGAAGTGGCCTTACGCTGGCACTTGATAAGATACAGGATCCAGGAAATATGGGTACCATGCTGCGGACGGCCGACTGGTTCGGTGTGCGCCATGTGGTGTGTAGCCGCGACACCGTCAGCTGTTACAATCCCAAGGTAGTACAGGCTTCAATGGGTGCCGTATTCCGCACGAAGGTTGATTATGTCGACCTGCCAGAGTGGCTGAGCGCTTGCGGTATGCCTGTCTACGGAGCCTCGCTACAGGGCAAACCCATTGCCGCCCAAAATACTGGTACTGTCAGAGAGGCAGTATTGCTTATCGGCAACGAAAGCCGTGGAATCTCCAAAGAGGCTATGGCTCAGGTGACTGACCCTGTGCTCATTCCCAATATCGGCGGCACGGCCGAAAGCCTCAACGCCAGCGTGGCAGCAGGAATATTGATGAATTATTTATTATGGAACAACTACAATATCAAGAAGGAAGAACAGAGATAGGCCAGCTGGGCAAGGTGGCGCTCATCGACCGCCTGACGGCCGACACCGCCTGTCAGGGCGACGACTGCGCTGTGCTGGGCAAGGGCAAGAAACGCACCCTTGTCACGGTGCAGACCCTAGTGGAAGGTGTGGATTTCGACATGATGTACACACCACTCAAGCACCTGGGATACAAGTCCGTAGCCGTAGCCATCAGCAATATCGCTGCCATGAACGGCACGCCACGTCAGGCGCTGGTCTCCATTGCCGTGAGCAACCGCTACTCGGTGGAAGCTCTCGATGAACTTTACGCCGGCATCCGCCTCTGTTGCGACCGCTATGATGTGTGTCTCGTGGGTGGCGACACCCGTAGCACCCGTGCAGGCATGGTACTGACCGTCACCGTAATAGGCGAAGCCGACGAGGACAAGATTGCCTACCGCAGCGGAGCCAAACACAACGACCTCATCTGCGTCAGCGGTGACCTCGGCAGCGCCTATGCAGGACTGCTGGTGCTTGAGCGAGAGAAGGTTACCTATCAAGCCAATCCCAATTTCCAACCCGACCTCGACGGCTTCGACTACGTGCTAGAGCGCTTCCTCAAACCTGAGCCGCGCATGGATATCGTCAAGAAACTGGCCGAACGCGAAGTAGTACCCACCTCGATGATTGATGTCAGCGAAGGTCTGGCCGACAGCCTATTACACCTCGGGAAGGCCTCAGGTTGTGGCTGTGAGGTTTATGAGGAGCGCCTGCCCATCGACTACCAGTGCTCGCGCGTGTGTTCGGAGATGAGCAAGAACATGCTTCCCGTGAGTTGCGCCCTCAATGGCGGCCGCGACTACGAGTTACTCTTCACTGTGGATCAGAAAGATTACGAGAAAATCAAGACCCTGGAGGGCATTCACATCATCGGCTACATCACAGAGAAAGACATGCCCAGCGTGATGGTCACGCCGCAGAACACTACTATCGAACTACAGGCGCAAGGGTTCACCAAGCAATGACACGACAAGACACATTCAAACATAAAGGATTGCGAAAGCAGATGGTTGAAGCCTTGCGAGTCAAAGGCATCAACGACGAGATGGTGCTGCGAGCCATGGAAGAGGTGCCGCGGCATTGGTTTATCGACGGAGCGCTGGACACCTTCGCCTATGAGGACCGTGCGCTGAAAATCAGCTGCGAACAGACCATCTCGCACCCCTCTACCGTGGCCATGCAGAGTCAGTTACTCAACGTGCAGCCCGGCATGAAGGTGCTGGAAATAGGTACCGGAAGCGGCTATCAAGCCGCCATCCTCTGCAAGATGGGTGCCAAGGTCTTCAGCGTCGAACGGCAAAAAGGGCTCTTCGACAAAACACGCGCGCTACTCGCAGAGCTGGGGTTTCGTGTGCGTTGTTTCCTCGGTGACGGTTACCAAGGATTAAAGGAAGTAAACTATGGCCCCTACGACCGTATCATCGTCACCTGCGGAGCCCGCGAAATACCCACGGCGCTAATGCAACAACTTAAGGATGGCGGCATTATGGTCATCCCCCTCGATGATGATAATGGCCAGGAGATGCTACGCATCACCAAGGAGGGTTCTGAAGAGAAAGACTGGAAAGTGGAAAAATTTGGCGCTTACAGCTTTGTACCCATGCTCGACGGTCGCCAAATGCGCTAACGCAATATGAAATGTTGCTTGTGGAGACGTGGATTTTCTACAGCAAGCCCCACGGAAAAGAGGTCGATGGTAACTTGCCACTGAGGGTCAGCAATGATGGACTGCCACCGCTGCTCGTCACGGTGAGGACGATCGACAACAAGGAAACGGCCGTCAGAGGTGTCGAAGACAGCAGTGTCGTCCAAATGCTCAGAAGCAATATTGTAATGACGTTCCAGACGCCACACCACCTCAGCGAAACGACCATGCGGTGCCCCCTTGGCACGCGAGAAAAGTACCTCGGTATAGAGCCTGTAGACGAAGGGCGAATGCAGATTGAACTGTGTCTTGGCGTGTAGGAAGTATTGAAGGCGGTTCATGATGCAAAGATACAAAATAAAGTTTAAAGTTTAAAGTTTAAAGTTTAAAGACAATGAGAATCAGAAATATACTAACCACATTATTTGTCTCGACAATACTGGTGGCATGCGGTGGAAACGACTATTCTCCCAAGCCGCAAGCCTATCTCCGCATCGACACCCCAGAGGCCCACTACGTGGCCGTCGACAGCCTTCCCCTACCCTTCCTTTTCGAGATGAACGACAAAGCGGAACTGTCACTGAAAAAGAACACGGGACACGAGATATGGCTCGACATCAACTATCCTCAGTGGAGCGGCGTTGTATTCCTCACCTATAAGCACCTGCGTGGAGTTAACGACCTGCGTGGCCAGACCGACACCTCTACACGCATGCTGGAGAAGCACTATCAGTTCGCCTCTGGTATTGATGAACAAGTCTTTGAAAGCGACGATCACACAGTGCATGCCGTCAAATGGCACCTCAAGGGCAAGAACGTGGCTTCCACTTATCAATTCTACGCTACCGACTCCGTTCACCATTTCCTTCGCGGCGCACTCTTCATCAATCATGCCCCCAACAACGACTCCCTCGCTCCCGTCCTCGACTACATGCAAACCGATCTCGACCACCTCATCGAGACCCTCCGCTGGCGGTAAAAAAATATTTTCCCTCGAGAAACAATATTTCACACGCATACTCGTTAGATATAAATTATGTCAAACCAGTATGCCGACCGCAGCCATGTGGTGAAGATTATCTTCATTGTCATTGGGGTTCTGTTTATAGGACGCCTAGCGATGTTGCAACTCTTCAACCCCAAATACAAAGCGTTGGGCGAGATGCAGTCGTTGCGCAATGTAACGCAGTATCCCGCCCGCGGTTTCATTTATGACCGCCACGGCGAGTTGCTGGTGCACAACGAGGCCGTCTACGACCTCATGGTCATCCCCCGCATGGTCAAGAATCTCGACACCTCCTACTTCTGCGAGAGCCTCGGCATCACCCTTGACGAATTCAACGACCGCATGCAGAAGGCCCGCAATTACTCGCCCTATTCGGCCTCCATCTTCATGAAACAAGTCTCGAAGGAAGAATACGCCAAATTCGAGAACAAGATGTTCCGCTTCAAAGGCTTCTACATTTCGCAGCGTACCCTCAGAATTTACGACCGTCCCATCGCGGCACAGGTGCTGGGCTATGTGGGCGAAGTGGACCAAGCCGACCTCGATCGCGATTCTTATTACAAACGCGGCGACTACATCGGCAAGAGTGGCCTAGAGAAAAGCTACGAGGAGGTATTGCGCGGCATCAAAGGCAAAAAAGTGATGCATGTCGATGTGCATAACCGTGAAATAGGCCCCTACCGCAACGGAGCCCTTGACACCCTGCCCGTGGAGGGAAGCAACCTCTACACCACTCTTGACGCCGATCTCCAGACCTACGCCGAGGAACTCATGGCCAACAAGCGCGGCTGTGTAGTGGCCATAGAGCCCTCGTCGGGCGAGATTCTTGCCATGGTCTCTGCCCCCACCTATGATCCCAACCTCCTCGTCGGACGTATCCGCGGCAAGAACTATATCATGCTCAACAGCGACATCTCAAAGCCCATGCTCAATCGCGCCCTCATCGGCCAGTATCCCCCGGGCTCCATTTTCAAGGTAGCCCAGTCGATGGTAGCTCTCGACCTCGGCGTCATCAACCCCGGCAGCGGATTCGCCTGCGACAAGAGCCTCGTGGGTTGCCACAACCATCCCTCGGCACGCTCGGTGCAGGAGGCCATCAAGATGAGCTGCAACCCCTACTTCTACCAGGTCTACCGTCGTGTTATCCAGCAGGGTAAATACAAAAACATCTACAAGGATGCACAATATGGTCTCACCGTGTGGCACAACTATATGCTTCGCTTCGGCTTTGGCCAAAAGATAGACATCGATCTACCCAAAAGCGGCATGTCAAGTGGTAACATTCCCGACACATCCTTCTATAACCGCTGGTACGGTAAGGAGCGCTGGGCATTCTCCACCATCTACTCCAACTCCATCGGTCAGGGAGAGGTCACCGTGGTCCCCATCCAGATGGCCAACCTCGCCGCCATCGTTGCCAACCGCGGCTACTACGTCACACCTCACATGGTGCGCTTCTACGGCCCCGACTCCATCCAGAATGAGGAGTACCACAAGCGCCATGAGACAGGTATCGACAGGAAATACTTCGACATCGCCGCTGCCGGCATGTACGATGTGGTGCATGTGGCAGGTGGCACGGCACGGCGTGCACGCGTCGATGGTCTCGACATCTGTGGCAAGACCGGCACCGCCGAGAACTACGGCAACGACCACTCCGTCTTCATCTGCTTCGCCCCCAAGGACAATCCCAAGATAGCCATGGCCGTCTATGTGGAGAACGCGCAGGGCGGCGGCGGCACCTGGGCAGCCCCCATCGCAGGTCTTCTGGTAGAGAAATATCTCAATGGCGAGGTAAAACGCAAGGATGTCGAGAAAATGTACAAAGAAATCAACCCCTGCCAAAAGCTCCCGCTTACTCGTAGGGTCAAAAAAGCCAAGAAGAGAGGATAAACCATGTATCAGGAAAAGATTAAATTGGACTGGGTAACCATCGGGTTGTGGCTCGCCATCATGCTCTTCGGCTGGGTAAACATCTACGCTGCCGGCTATAATGCCGACCACTCTGCCCTCTTCGACTTCTCAGTACAGCATGGCAAGCAATTCATCTGGATTGCCGTTGCCCTCATCCTCGCCGTGATTATCGCTTCCACCGAACCACGAGTCTTTTCCAACACTGCCTACCCCATCTACGGCATCGTCATGGGCCTCCTAGTGCTCACACTGTTCCTGGCCGTCACCGTCAACGGTGGCAAGTCGTGGATAGACTTCGGATTCTTCCGTTTTCAACCTTCGGAATTCGCCAAATTTGCCACTGCCTTAGCGATAGCCAAATACCTGTCGACCATTGGTATTGACATGCGCGACATGCGCACTAAGATAGTGGCGGCGATTCTCATCGCAGTACCCGCTGCCCTCATCCTTTTGCAACACGACACCGGTTCGGCCCTCGTCTTCGTGGGATTCATCTTCCCTCTCTACCGCGAAGGTCTCTCGGGAAACTTCCTCATCATCGGTGTGGCGGCCATCGCCCTCTTCGTCCTCGCTTTACTTGTCAACAAATACGTCCTCCTCGCCATCCTTTTTGGCGCAGGCCTCTTCTATCTCTTCCTCTGGCTCAACAAGCGCTCCATGCGCGACTACTGGCGTGTGGCGGCCGTCTTCGCTTGCTGCGCCATGTTCATCTTCTCCGTCGACTTCGTCTTCAACAATGTGCTGGAGCCCCACCAACGTGGCCGTATCGATGTATTGCTGGGAAAGACAGAGGACCTGCAAGGCTCCGGATACAATGTCAACCAGTCGAAAATTGCCATCGGCTCGGGTGGCATTATCGGCAAAGGCTTCCTCAAAGGCACCCTGACCAAAGCCGACTTCGTACCTGAGCAGGAGACCGACTTCATCTTCTGCACCGTGGGCGAAGAATGGGGATTTTTCGGTTCCGCCATTTTGGTGACACTCTATGTCGTTCTCCTTGTCCGCCTCATCAACATGGCCGAACGGCAGCGGTCGCCCTTCGCACGAATCTATGGATACTCCGTGGCCAGCATCCTCTTCATCCACCTCTTTGTCAATGTGGGCATGGTGCTCGGCTTGGTACCCGTTATCGGCATTCCCCTCCCCTTCTTCTCCTATGGTGGCTCCTCACTCCTCGCCTTCACCATCCTTTTGTTCATATTCATCCGTCAGGATGCAGCTAAAAACCAATTATTGTAAATGTCCAAGAAACCCACCAACGAAGAACACTGCTCCTTCTGCGGCCGTCCCGCCTCGCAAGCTGGCATGCTCTTGGCAGGCCTCAACGGCTACATCTGCCAAAACTGTGTCGACCAAGCAAGGAAAATCTTCAACGAAGAAAACCAACAGACTCATAACCCGAAATTCGAGATCCAAAGCTCGGATATCCCCAAACCCACTGAAATAAAGACCTTCCTCGACCAATATGTCATCGGACAAGACACTGCCAAACGAGTCCTCTCCGTGGCCGTCTACAATCACTACAAGAGGTTGAAATACAATCAGGAGCACGGAGACAAGAACGATGTCGAGATTGAGAAATCCAACATTGTCATGGTCGGTGAGACCGGCACCGGCAAAACCCTCCTAGCCCGCACCATCGCGCGCCTCCTCAAAGTACCGTTCTGCATCGCCGACGCCACCACCCTCACCGAGGCCGGATATGTGGGTGACGACGTTGAGAACGTCCTTGTGCGCCTCCTCCAGGCCGCCGACTACGACGTGGCAGCCTGCGAGCGCGGCATCGTCTTTATTGACGAAATAGACAAGATAGCCCGCAAGAGCGAAAACACTTCCATCACCCGCGACGTCAGCGGCGAAGGCGTCCAGCAGGCCCTGCTGAAACTCCTCGAAGGCGCCCTCGTTTCCGTCCCCCCTGAAGGGGGACGGAAGCACCCCGAGCAGAAACTCATCACCATCAACACACGCAATATTCTTTTTATCTGCGGAGGTGCCTTCGACGGCATCGAGCGTGCCATCGCTTCACGACTCAATTCCAATGTCATAGGCTTCAAGGGCGACGAAACGCGCGCCGAACTCGACCGCGACAACATGCTTCAGTATGTCCAGCCCATGGACCTCAAAAAATTCGGCCTTATTCCCGAACTCGTAGGTCGTTTCCCCGTGCTCACCGCACTGCAACCCCTTGACCGTGAAGCCCTACGACGCATCCTCACCGAACCCAAAAACGCCCTGGTGAAACAATATCAGGAACTCTTCCGCATGGACGATGTCACTCTCGACATCCCCGGCGAGACCCTGGACCTCGTCGTCGACCGGGCAGTAAAATACCACCTCGGCGCCCGTGGCCTCCGCTCCATCATGGAAGGCATCATGACCGACCTCATGTTCGACCTCCCATCCCTTGCCAAAGGCTCCACCTTTACCCTCACCCCTGACATCGCCACCACGAAACTCAAACTCTGATTCCCGAATCCAGAGCGTTTTTTCGGCTTTTGGTGAAAAATTTTGCCATATCGGGAAAAAGTCGTATTTTAGCATTTTGAATTAACGCATTAAATGGGGAAGAACACTCTTTTAATGAGTTGATTATGATATTAATAGAACAAAAAGAAAACTTGGGTATATAATATGAAAACATTTAAAAAGGGTTTCCTGATGCTCTTTGCGGCCATGCTGATGGCCACCGGCGCCTACGCCCAGTCAAAAAGTCTCGCTGCCAAGGCCGACAACCTCTTCGACCAAAACCGTTTCATCGAAGCCGTCAAAGAGTACGAAGCCGCCTATGAAAAAATCAAGGACAACAAAGCCGAGAAGAATCGCGTCTACTTCCAGATTGCCGAGTGCTATCGACTGACCTACAACTACCCCCGTGCCGAACGTATCTACAAGCGTCTGGCCGACGAGGAGTACTACAAGAGCGAGCGTAAACTATACTTCAACCTCGCCGAGATGTGCCGTTTCCAGGAGAAATTCGACGAAGCCGAACAATACTACCAGAAATACCTCGAGCAGGAACCCAAGGACAGCTATGCCGTCAAGCGCAAGGAATCGCTCGTCTATGTCAACCAGTTGGCCAACAACCGCACTCGCCACACCATCAAGAAACTCTCGGAGTGGTGCACCGACTACAACGACTTCGCCCCGCGTTTCGTGGGCAACGACACTACCAAGATTGTCTTCACCTCGGCTCGTTTCCCCGAAGGGGAGGATCATGGCAAGGATCCCTGGACCGACCAGGCCTTTTCCGACATCTACATGGTTTACATGGACCGCAATGGTCAGTGGGTTTCCGCCCCCGAGCCATGGGACAAGAGTGGAAAAATCAATACCGCCGTCAACGAGGGTGAGCCTTCATTTACCCCCGACGGCAATATGGTCTTCTTCTCACGCTGTGACATTCGCGAGAACGAGACCGTGCGCTGCCGAATCTACACCTCCGTCCGCACTCCCCAGACTCTCGACGACAAAGACAAAAAGAAAAAGACCGTAAAGAAAAAGGCACCCAAGAAGAAACCCACCAAGGGAAAGAAGGGCGCTCAGGATGACAATCTCGCCACCGAAGAGGAGCCTGCCACCTCCGCCGAAGAACCCAAACCCGGCGAATGGAGCGACGCCACCTATGTCCACCTCGGCGACACTGCCTATACTTTCCTCTACCCTGCCATCAGCAGCGATGGTTTGACGCTTTACTTCTCATCGAACATGCCCGGCGGCTTCGGCGAATACGATCTCTGGCGTGCCACACGCAAATCCACTGCCGACGACTTCGGCCGGCCCGTTAACCTCTCCTCCATCGTCAACACCCCCGGAAAAGAAATCATGCCGGTGCTCCGCAACGACTCGCTGATGTACTTCTCCTCCAATGGCCATCCCGGCGTAGGCGGACAAGACCTTTTCTATACGAAACTCAACCCCAACGGCAAGTGGACGGTACCCACCAACCTCGGCATTCCTCTTAACTCATCCTACGACGAGATGTCGATTGTCTTCTACCCCGACGAGTCGAAGAACAACATCCTGGAGCGCGGATACTTCTCCTCCAACCGTCCCTATGACGACCCCCACAACCGCAACAAGCAGAACGAAAACCGCAGCACCCAGAACCCTCCCATCAACGACAACATCTTCTATTTCGAGATTCCAGGTCTCAACTATGCCATCCAGGGTACCGTACGCGACGAGAAGTCCATGCAGCTCATGAAAGATGTCCGCATCAAGCTCGTGGGCTCCGACGGAACCTCTTCAGAGACTCGCACTGATAAAAAAGGCTTCTATAAGTTTGATAGCACCATCATCCGCCGCGATGTGGTCTACAAAATGTACCTCTCCAAGCAGAGCTACTACAGCATCGAGGGTTCCGAAAGCACCCGTGGCTACAACACCAACAAGACCATCGTCCACGACTACCGCATGGAACCCGTCCCCCGCCGCCCCATCATCCTTCCAAAGATACACTTCGAACTTGCCAAGACCGACCTTCAAGCGCAGTTCATGGACTCCCTCATGGACCTTTATCTCATCATGGAGAACAATCCCAACCTAGTGGTTGAGATACGCTCGCATACTGACTGCCAGCCCTATGTGGGCCTTACCAACGACACTCTCTCGCAGCGCCGCGCCCAAAGCGTGGTCGACTACCTCGTCAACCGCGGCATCGAACGCGAGAGACTGGTAGCCAAAGGCTATGCCGACCGTGTACCCCGCGTCCTCGACGAGGATGTCACCGTCAACTACAATGGTCAGAAGTACGAGTTCTCTGCCGGCACAGTGTTGGAATGCGACTATATCGCCACCCTCAAAGGCGATCATCAGCAGGCAGCCCACTCCCTCAACCGCCGCATTGAATTCCTTGTACTGCGCGAAGACTATGTGTCACGCAAACTCGTAGATAATCTTACCGCTGACAGTAAGTCGGTAGACGAACAAGGCAAGGTAGTAGACCTCATTGAACATCGCAACGATGACGACGAGCCCGACATTGCCCCCACCATTATCCACGATGAGAGCACTCTCTACGTCACCATGATCAACTCCACCCGTGGTGAAATTACCTGTATTGCCAACGGCATGCAAGTACCCATGCTCATCGACGAGCGCTATGCCGAGCCCATCGCCATCTCGTGGGAAGAAGCTATGAACCTGCTCTACCAGCAGCGTATCACTAAGGAGGACTTCCCCTTGCGCGATAAGTCCTTTGACCCCGAGGGCAATATCCTCGACCGCACCACCATCCTCTTCAAGAGCATGCAGATTGGCGAACAGCGCCGCGAGAACATTGAGGTTATCGTCATCAAAGGCATTGACTACAAGTTCATCATCAACCGCACCGGTCTGCAACAGTTTGGCAACTACGAGTTCGACAAACAACGTTCGAAGCTGATTTTCCTGGATGAGTAGCCTCATCACCATCCTCGGACCTACGGCCACCGGCAAGACCGCTCTGGCCGCCGAGGTGGCCTACCGCCTGGGCGGTGAGATTATCAGTGCCGACTCGCGCCAAGTGTTCCGCGGCATGGATATCGGGACCGGCAAGGATCTCGCCGACTACGACCTCCACGGCACACACATCCCTTATCATATAATAGATATATGCGAACCCGGTGAGGAGTACAGCGCCTACCGCTTTCTGCGTGACTTCAATGATGCCTATGCCGACATCATCTCGCGTGGGCGGCAGCCTATCCTATGTGGCGGCACTGGGCTTTACATCGACGCCGTAGTGCGCGGCTACCGGCTGGCCGATGCGCCGGTGGACGAGGATTATCGCCGTTCGCTCGAGGCTTTCTCTGATGAGGAGCTAACAGAGAGGCTGGCCTCATATATCAAGTTGCACAATCACACCGACACCGAGACTCGCGAGCGCTTGGTACGCGCCCTCGAGATACAGGAGTTCTCTCTTGCCCATCCCGAGGCCTGCACGCAGGCACCGGCGATGGAACATCGAGTCTACGGTCTGCTGTTGCCGCGCGAGGTAGTCATCGAACGCATTGAAGCCCGTCTCCGTCGCCGCATGGAGGAGGGAATGACCGACGAGGTGCAACAGTTGCTCGACAAGGGTGTGAAGCCCGAGCGGCTGATGCGCTACGGACTCGAATACCGCCACGTGACGCGCTACCTCATGGGCGAGTGCACGAAAGAGGAACTTTTCCGCGACCTCTTCACCGACATCCGCCGTTTCGCCAAACGCCAGATGACCTGGTTCCGCCACATGGAACGCAACAGCGTCACCATCCACTGGATTGACGGCACATTGCCGCTCGAGGAGAAGGCAGAGATTATCGTAAAGACATTATGATTAAGACAAGACATTTATTTTTGGTTGTGTCGCTGCTACTCATGATGAGCGCTTGCGACACACAGAAGGCGCCGCAGGTGGAAGGGAACTACACCTATGAGCATTCTTTCAATTATGATATGGACGGCAACCACTTCGACGTGAGCGAGACCGGCGCCATGGATTTCTATGCCGACGGCACCGCGCTAGACTCGGCGCGGCAGGTGTATACTGTCACGCTTGCTGACGGCGATACGGTGACGTGGGTGTACAACTACATCAGTCCCAGTCGCTGGCGGGTGGATGGCGACACGCTCTTCTTCGCTGGCGTTAAGGAGGAATTCCGCATGGAAGTGATCGAGAACGAAAACCAAAACCAAAACGAAAACATAGAGTTGGCGCAGAAGATTATCGGCATGTATAGCGGCAGCATCGACTACGAATACAAATTCCACCTCGACGCCCTGACGGCCGAGAAGCTGCAATGGAGCTTCACCTATCGCGACGGACATAGCGACACTTGGACGCTTTTAAGAGTTAAGAATTAAGAGTTAAGAGTTAAGAGTGACTGATGAAACATTTTCGTGAAATACTGGGTTATATCCTCGGCGGGGTGCTCTTCGTGGGACTGATGCCGACGGTGATGTGGGTGGTGTCGGGGATGCCGCCGATTGTGCATATCGGCGCTTTGAGGGCCTCCATCACTGGGGTGCTGATGATGGGCGGACTGGCGCTGAGCGTATGGACTATCATCTATATGAAGCGCCGTGGAAAGGGCAACCCCATGGATGCTTTCGGCCACGAGGTGGCGCCGCGCACGCAGCACCTGATGACCGACGGCCCCTATCGCCTGAACCGCAACCCGATGCTCACCGGCACGCTGCTCTACCTCGCCGGCGTGGTCGTCTGGCTGTGGACGTGGCAGGCGGCAGCGGTATGGGTGGCCTTCCTGGCGGTGATGCTGGTGCAGGTGGTCAGCGAGGAGCGCCGCCTGAGCCGCGACTTCGGCAAGGAATACGACGCCTACCGCCGCCGCACCCGCAGGTTTTGAGACGCAAAAACCGAGGGCGCCGGGACAACTGCCGTGATGGCATTTGTCAACTTCTCAAGTTGACAGCGTCAACCTCTCAAGTTGACAACGTCAACTTCTCAAGTTGACAAAAGCAACTTCGCGGGGATGACAAAACCAACATTGAGGAACTTTGAAAACATGACAGAGAAAGCAATGAAAAACAAAGCACTAGTCGTTATCGACATACAGAACGACATCACCAAGCACTACCGCGACATCGTCGGCAACATCAACGCCGCCATCGAATGGGCTGTGGCCGAGGGGATACATATCGTCTATATCAAGCATAACAACGTCACCGCTGCTACGCGGACATTCAAACCAGGCACTAAAGGCGAGGAGTTGGCACCTGAGATGAAGGTCGTGTCGGACAACATCTTCGTGAAGACGAAAAGCAATGCCCTTACCAGCGAGGCATTTTCTGCTTTCATCGCGGAGAACGGCATCACTGAGTTCTACGTGGCTGGTGCTGACGCTACGGCCTGCGTGAAATCGACCTGTTTCAACATGGCCAAGGCCGGCTTCACGGTGCATGTCCTCTCCGACTGCGTCACCAGCTACGACCTGAAGAAGCTGCCGGAGATGCTTGCCTACTACGAAAGCAAAGGCTGTGAGGTAAAAAAACTTTTAGAATACAAATGAATATGTGCTATAGAGAAGAGGCCATCGAGTCCTATACGGGTAGGGTGATTGAGCCAGGAAAGATTTATGAACTGAGTTATCTGGAATGTACGTGCCCTAAAGTTAAATGTGGGCTGAGAAACCATCCACAGCAATGTGAGTGCTCGCGACAGAGCATTCTATATATCCTGTCGCAACTTGAACCGAACAGTCATTTCGATGTTCGGATTGAGAATACGATTCTCAGGGGGAGCGACCGCTGTACTTTCCGAATAACAAGACATGAAGGTTATTGAATTAAATATCGGCTCTACGCCGGCGCTGTTCATTGGCGAAAAGAGCAAAAACACGAACATGGGAAGAAGAAGTGTTAATATGAAACATTTATTATTGTTACTGTCTCTAATTATCCCAACCCTGCTTTTTGCACAGCAAAAAGTAGAGAAATATGGTGCATGCATGATACGTAATGACTCCGTTAGTGGTGTTAACCGAAATGAGCGTTTTGCTTTGCACAGTGTGATGAAGTTTCCGCAGGCTTTATACGTTGCTGATTATTTGTGTCGGAAAGGCTTAGATCTTTATGACACTATTGTTGTCGATAAGGCAGAGCTGATGCAAGACACATGGTCGCCAATGCTAAAACGATTTGAAGGAAATGGGGCTATTTCGTATGCAGAACTGCTGGAATTGTCTCTCGGACAGAGCGACAACAATGCGTGCGAACTCCTTTTCAAGCATTGTGGCAAGCCCAAAGCGGTAGAGAAGTACATGAGAAAACTTGGATTCCGTGATATCCATATCCGCATGACAGAGGAGCAGATGCATAAGAATCCGGCAAAGGCCATCAAAAACAGTTCCACTCCCGCCGAAATGGTTCGTTTGTTCGAGTGGTTCTATCATCACAAAGATGACAACCAATATCTGGCATTCATCTGGAAGGCGATGGCCAACTGCTCAACAGGGCTGAAACGAATTCCTGCTGCGATACCCGCAGATGCCCGTATCGTACATAAGACAGGTACAGGTTTCCCATCGTCTGAAGGAGTGCAAGACATGAACGATGCAGGTATCATTCTCATGCCTGATGGAAGCCACGTCATCATCGCCGTTTTCACCACGCAATCACCATCTGAGGCAGTAATAGCAAATATTGCCAGACAATTGCTAGAACAATAAGATAAAGAAATTTCATCAAACACATAATGTCTGAACACTGGGAGATATACGCCGACTGGAACCCGTGGCACGGGTGCACCAAGATAAGCCCTGGGTGCAAGTACTGCTATGTCTACCGGCAGGACGAGATGTATGGCAGCGAGATTGCCAGCAGCTTGTGCCGCAAAACCGCAAACTTCAACCTACCGATAAAACGCAAGCGCGACAAGTCGTGGAAGATAGAGAGCGGAAAGATGGTCTTCACCTGCTTCACCTCCGACTTCCTTCTCGAGGACGCCGACCCGTGGCGCCCCGAATGCTGGGAGATGATGCGGCTGCGGAGCGACCTCTGGTTCTTTTTCTTCACCAAACGCATCGACCGCTTTATGCAATGTGTGCCCGACGACTGGGGCGACGGCTACGAGAACGTCATTGTGGGCTGCACCGCTGAGAACCAGGCGATGGCCGACTACCGCCTGCCCATCTTCCGCTCGCTGCCCATCCGCCACAAGGCCATCATCGCATCGCCACTGCTCACGGCGATGGACATCACGCCGTGGCTCGACGAAACGATAGAGGAGGTATCGGTAGGGGGCGAGTCGGGCGTCGACGCGCGGCCCTGCGACTACGACTGGGTGCTCTCGCTCCGTGAGCAGTGCATTGCGAAGGATGTCCCTTTCCGCTTCCACCAGACGGGCGCTCATTTCATCAAGGACGGCCGCATGTACCGTGTGCGCCGCTGCCATCAGCTCAGCCAAGCACATAAAGCCAACATCGACTACAAGATCGGCAGGTACCTAGTTCCGGAAACGGTAAAACTTGAATGGAAAGAAATTGATTATCATGACTAATATGGAAACCGAACGAATACTATTTCGCCCGTGGCGCGACAATGATGCCGAAACGTTATACAAATACGCTTCCGACCCCGAGGTGGGGCCGCGTGCCGGCTGGCCGCCGCACAAGAGTGTTGAGGAGAGCCTCGAGATTATCCGCACCATCTTCCACAGCGACCATATATGGGCCATTGTTTTAAAGAATGCAGGCGGGGACGCCTGCGTACCGACAACAGCAGGCGAGGACGCCTGCGCACCATCAGGCGAGGCCATCGGCTGCATGGGCTATATGGTCCATGGTGAAAGTAACATCGACATCGGCGAGAACGACGCCGAGGTGGGTTACTGGATTGCGCGCCCCTACTGGAACCGCGGCATCTGCACCGAAGCGTTGCGGCTGCTGATAGACTATTGTTTCAAGGAGAAAGGCTTCCGCACACTCTGGGCCGACTACTTCCCCGACAACCCCGCCAGCGGCAAGGTGATGGAGCACTGCGGCTTCCGCGACACGGGCCTCGTCAACCGCTGCAGCCGTCTGCAACTAGGCAGCGACCGCCCGGTAAAAATAATGCGTCTGGATTTTACTCCGGGAGCTTGATTTCCTTGAAGCGACTCTGGCGTTTCTGCCAGCGCTCGCGGGCATACTGCTGCATGTCGGCCACCTCGTCGCTCTCGTCGATAATCTCGAGGCCGAAGATAGTCTCGATGATGTCCTCTAGCGTGATAATACCCTGGAAAGAGCCGAACTCGTCGATGATACCGGCAATCTGTTCTTTGTGCTTCAAGAGACTGTCCCAGATGTCAGCCACCGACATCTCCTCGTTGTAGAGGGGTATTGTGCGTTTGATTTCGCCGAGGGTCTTCTTGAAGTGGTCCTCGGCCAGTTCCTCGAGGGCCTCGCTGCGGAGCACATAGCCTGTGATGAAATCTTCCTCGTCGGCATAGACGGGGATGCGTGAGAAATGGGAGTATTCGTCGTTGCGATAGAAATCCTTGAGCGTCATGCTCTCGGGAGCTGTGGCGGCGACGACACGCGGGGTCATCACGTCGTAGGCTTTGATGTCGTTGAGCTTGATGACGTTCTGGATAATCTTGTTCTCGTCCTCATCGATGACACCCTCGTCCTCACCCATATCAGCCATAGCGGCCACCTCCTCGCGGGAGACCACCGCTTCCTCGTCGTCCTTCTTGGCGATAAGGCGGGTGAACCACTGCACAGCCACCACGATGGGGTAGAGGATGAAGATAAGCGTGCGGATGGTATAGGCCGTGAAGCCCATGAGGTGACGCCACTGGCTGGTGCCGATGGTCTTGGGGATAATCTCACTGAACACCAGTATCAGCACCGTGGTGATGGCGGAGACGAGGCCGAACCATTCGTTGCCAAAAGCTTCGGTGGTTTGGTAGCCCACGCCGGCAGCACCGATGGTGTTGGCGATGGTGTTGAGACTCAATATGGCGGCAATGGCGCGGGCGTTGTCCTGCTTGTATCTCTTGAACAGGGGGGCAGCCTTGTAGCCCTCGTCCTCGCGCATGGTGATGTAGCTGAGCGGGGTGGACATCAATACCGATTCCAACACAGAACAGAGGAACGATATCGACATCGCACCTAACAGAAATATAATGAGTAAGGTCATTTCGTCATTACTAATAATAATGTGCAAAGATACACAATTATTTCCACATGGCGGGAATTATTTCTTTTTCAACTCTATTTCATCGAGCATCATCCATGCTTTCTGGCCGGCATAGGGATGCCAGATGGGCAGCTGCGGGCGGCAGATGAAGCGCAGGCGGACGTATTTGATTGCGCAATTGCCTGATTGTCTGATTGTGTGAGTGTAGCACAAACGTCGGCTGTCATGGTAGAGGTCGGCGGGTGGATTATGCAAATCGAAACTCTGCCATGGGCTCCACGTGCGGCCATCGGTACTCCAAGAGGTTTGGATATCGAGAGGCTTGACGACCCAGTCATCTGGGCTATGACAAGCACCAACAACAATTTCACCGATAGATTCCCACTTCATGAGAGTGAGTGTAATCTCAACGGTGTCTTCACCCTCAAAACCCAGCCAACCGCGATTCCAATCGCCCACTACACCACGGTAACCATTATAGAGTAACGGAAGACGTCCCTCACTGTATTTCTCGGAAGGAGTTTTGGTGCATGACACATTCTCAATGTAGACCTGATTCTTTTCTTCGACCGGTAGCTCGACAATAGACGACACGAGGTCAGGGTGCACGCTGAAGGGATTGAAAGGAGTGCTATTGGGAGAGTAATCCAACAAGGGATCAAAGACAAAACTGTAGGTATAGGCATGGTCACCTGCAATGGTATAGCGTTCTGCCACACCGGGGCCACAGGTAGCAGTACCAAGAGGCGCAACACGGTAATCGATGGAGACCGTATAATAAGGGTCGGACTCACCAACATCGCTCCAGCGGCGGGCTCGAGTGAGGACGTTGTCGTTCCAATGACGGACGCTGAAATTGAGATTCGACTGCCAGTCAGGGGAAAAGACAGTGAGATTGATGCTATCGGAGTAGAAACGGACATAGCGGGCTTCATGGTTGCCCTGTTCCTGGGGCACCACATACTGGGGCGCCGCAAGGTCATTAATAGACTTGTACCAAAGGCCATAGCGTATTGCCGTTGCCCTGTCGGGGTAAGTCTCGTGGATGTTCCCATAGAAAGTACAAGAACTATAGGCTGTGTCCAGTCCCAACTGGAGACCCAACTTGGGGAGCGTGAGGAAGTGTCTTCCGGGAATAATTTGGTAGCTGAGCCGCATCCGTCCTTCCGGATTGACCTCAACAATCTGCTTCAAGTACATGGCAGCACCATCAGGTGTCTCAAGACGGAAGAGCATCTGGAGTTCGGCTACAGCATCCTCTTTGCGCTCAATGGTGTTGAGGGAGAGAAGGGTAGCCTGCAGTTGGTCAAGGCCTTGCCATACTCGAGCACCGAGGGGGTCGACAAGGTCATTCTCTGTAGGTGGCCGCCAGAAATTCCACCGCAGCGGTGCGGCAAGAATCTCTCGGCCGTCGAAACGATAAGAAGTAATACTGCCGTCAGCAGTGGCAATGGTCACACTGAACTTGTCATTAGAGAAGGTAATCCCTTGCTTGGTCTTGGTGATACGAATGTCATATTCCAGTTGCGAATCCCTGTAGTCGACCAAGGTCATGGGGACAATAATATTGTAGCGGCCGCGAGTGTAGACGGCTTCCACCTCGGCAGCATGGGGGTGCGGAGTGCGGTCGGCAGCGAGGATGCCGTTGGCACAGAAGGCATCATCATCTTTAATGCCCGGCAGTTCACCTAAATCTCCCCCCGCTGCCCAATAGCCATCTTTGAGAAAGGCTTGATCAATCCAATCCCAGATGAAACCGCCTTGCAGCTGGGGATATTTGTCGATGGTGTCCCAGTAGTCCTTGAGGCCGCCCATACTGTTGCCCATGGCGTGGCAGTATTCGGCCATGATGTAGGGGCGCTTGTTCTTGGGGTTGCGGGCATACTCCGAAAGGAACTCCACCGTGGGGTACATGATGCTGACGATATCGGTATTGCGGTCCAGTTCAGCGCGTTCGTAGACCACGGGGCGCGTATTGTCTTTGCCCTTGAGGAAACGGTAGGCCTCCTCCATACAGTAGCCGTTGCCGCACTCGTTGCCGAGGCTCCAGGCAATGACACAGGGATGGTTGCGGTCGCGACGGTACATGTTATAGATGCGGTCGAGGATGGGGTTGAGCCACTCTTTCTTCTTGGCCAGCGAACCCTCGCCGTATCCTTGCGCATGACTTTCCACATTGGCCTCGTCCCAGACATAGATGCCAGCAGAGTCGCAGAGGTCGTACCATAGCTCATCGTTAGGGTAGTGGCTGGTGCGCACGGCATTGATGCCCATCTCTTTCATCAGGGCGATGTCCTGCCGCATTTCGTCGGGGGTGATGTGGTGTCCGCCATACATGCTGTGCTCGTGACGATTCACACCACGTATCTCCATAGGCTTTCCGTTGAGGCATAATAGGCCATTCCGGATGTCGATATGGCGGAAGCCTATGCCCTTGGTGATACTCTCCGTCTCATGGCCTGCAGCATCGAAAAGGCGTATAGTGAGATCATAAAGTTCAGGGATACTATCACACCATGGTTGGATATCGGGATATTTCAACTGAAAATCCGCAAACCAGTCGTGATTCCTCAGCATGTGTCTCATCAACCTGCCTCCGAACGCCACCTCGATACGTCCACCACTGACCTCATGGTTGAGGTCGACCATAACATCGAGCAATCCGGTACTCCAGTCGTTAGTGTCAATATCAGCGATGACTTTGATGTCAGTGATGTATGTCTTCGGCACTGAGTAAAGCTCCACGTCACGCGTGATACCACTCATACGCCACATATCCTGACACTCAAGGTAGCTGCCGTCGCACCACCGCAGTACCTTCACCTTAAGGTCGTTCTTGCCCTCACGGAGATACTTAGTAATATCCCACTCGGCAGGGGTCTTCGAATCCTCACTGTAACCCACCTCATGGTCGTTGACATAGAGGTATATGGCCGATTTGACAGCCCCGAACTTTATTATCGTTCGGCGACCATGCCAGTGTTCAGGAAGTTCGAACGAACGGGTGTAGACATAAGTGGGGTTATAGTCGGTGGGGGCATAAGGGGGATTGCAGGGGAACTCGTTCTTCATGTTGACATAGACAGGTACGCCGTATCCCTGCAACTCCACGTTGCCCGGCACACGGATAGTATCCCATTGCGAGGGGTTGAGTGTGACCTGGGAAGGATTGTCGAAGGAGCGGAAACGCCAGATGCCGTTAAGGTTCATGCGCCAGCGGTCACCGTTGGGAATAATGCGATCGTGAGGCTGCATCTTGTTGAGACGATATACTTCGAGATTGTTCCAATAGGGACGCTGTCCTTGCACCACAGGGGCAAAGAGCGTGAGCAACAGCATGATGAGCAAATTCTTCCTCATAATAATCAGCGTGCAAAAGTACAATTTTTCTTCCATTCCACCAAAAAGTTGTATCTTTGCAGTTTGAAAATGCAAGAAGGACTCGTCATAAGAACCACCGGCAGTTGGTATCGGGTGTTGCTCGCCGACAGCTCGCAACATGATTGCCGTCTGCGCGGCAACTACCGTCTACGTGGCAACAAACAGACCAACCCCGTGGCCGTGGGCGACATCGTTGATTTCAATCTCCAGGACGACGGCACCGGTGTCATCACTGACGTCCACGACCGTCGCAACTACATCGTCCGCCGTGCCACCAAGCTCAGCAAGCAGACCCACGTCATCGCCGCCAATATCGACCTCCTCTGCATCGTAGCCACCCTCGGCCTCCCCCGCACCTCCACAGGATTCATCGACCGCCTCCTTGTCACCGCCGAAGCCTATCACATCCCTGCAGCCATCATCTTCAACAAGTGCGACCTCTATGACGACGAGCTGTGGGAGATACACAACGAGTTGAAGGCTATCTATACGGGCGCCGGATACCCCGTTCTGGAAGTATCAGCCCTGAAAGGCACGGGCCTCGACAACCTGAAAGAGATGATTGCCGGCAAGACCGTTCTCTTCTCCGGCCACAGCGGCGTGGGCAAAAGTGCCCTTCTCAACGCCATCAGCCCCGGACTAGAACTCAAAGTGGGGCAGATATCCGATTGGAGCCTCAAAGGCAAACACACCACCACTTTCGCTGAAATCCATCCAGTCCCACTCTCAACTCTTAACTCTCAACTCTCAACTTTTTTAATCGACACTCCAGGCATCAAGGAGTTCGGCATGGTGGACTTCACCGCCCAGGAGCTCTCGCACTTCTTCCCCGAGATGCGCGCCCGCCTCCACGACTGCCGCTTCGCCAACTGCACCCACCGCCATGAGCCCGGCTGCGCAATAAAAAAGGCCGTCGACGACGGCCTTATCAGTGCGGAACGCTATCAGAACTATCTGAATATTCTGGAAGACATTATTTCTTAAGGAATTTGAAGTCCTTGCCCAGGTAGTAGGCCTGGTCACCGAGGCTCTCCTCGATGCGCATCAGTTGGTTGTATTTGCAGATGCGGTCGGTACGGCTGGCGCTGCCGGTTTTGATGAGGCCAGCGTTCATGGCCACCACGAGGTCGGCAATGGTGGTATCCTCGGTCTCACCAGAGCGGTGGCTGATGATGGCAGTCATATTGTTGCGCATGGCGAGGTTGACGGCGTCGATGGTCTCGGTGAGGGTACCAATCTGGTTGAGCTTGATGAGAATGGAGTTGGCCACCTTCTTCTCAAGACCCATCTTCAGACGGCTCACGTTGGTCACGAAGAGGTCGTCGCCCACCAGCTGGCAGCGGTCGCCGATGGCGTCGGTGTGCAGCTTCCAGCCGTCCCAGTCGTCCTCGGCCATACCGTCCTCAATCGAGAGGATAGGATAGCGGCTGACCCAGTCTTTCCAGAAGTCGCTCATCTGAGAGGGAGTCAGCTTCTCGCCGGTGCTCCACTTGAGCTCGTACATGTTCTCGTCGGCGTTGTAGAACTCCGAGGCGGCGGCATCCAAACCGATGAAGACATCCTCGCCGGGGCGGTAGCCAGCCTTCTCGATGGCCTGGAGGATGCACATCAGGGCCTCCTCGTTGCTGCCCAGGTTGGGAGCGAAGCCGCCCTCGTCGCCCACATTGGTGCTCAGGCCTTTGGCCTTGAGCACGGAGCGGAGGTTGTGGAACACCTCGGCACCCATGCGCAACGCTTCGCTGAAGGTGGGGGCACCCACGGGCATAATCATGAACTCCTGGAAGTCGATGCTGTTGTCGGCATGCGAACCGCCGTTGAGGATGTTCATCATGGGGATGGGCAGGGTGTAGCCACCCACACCGCCAAGGTAGCGGTAGAGCTCCTGGCCCGTCTCCTGCGCGGCAGCCTTGGCGGCGGCCAGCGAGACACCCAGAATGGCATTGGCACCCAGACGGCTCTTGTTCTCTGTGCCGTCAAGTTCTATCATCTTCATGTCGAGGGCTTTCTGCTCGCTGACAAACATGCCCTGCAACTCGTCGTTCAAAACAGTGTTCACATTGTTCACGGCCTGCATCACGCTTTTGCCGAGGAACAAGCTCTTGTCGCCATCGCGAAGCTCGCAAGCCTCGTGCACGCCCGTGGAGGCACCGCTCGGAACGGCGGCGCGGCCCATGGCGCCCTGGTCGGTATACACATCGACTTCAACTGTGGGGTTTCCGCGACTGTCGAGAATCTGACGGCCCTTGATTCCTATAATCTGACTCATAACTACTTATATTGATTAATTAAACAATTATTCCTTTCGCAATGAGTCGCAAAATTACAAAAAAAATCTCACACCACAGAAAAAAAATCACCCGAAATCATTCATTTCGGGAAGCGCTCCCCATGAGGCATCCGACACCCACCGCCATTGAAGCAACCCGGCACGCTGTGCCGGAACAGAGAGGTCTTCTCCCGCGCCATCCGTCTCCTCCCGGCACTCCTCGTGAGCTTCATTGCGTACCTCGGTCCTTTCCATAACCCCGATATAGACCGTCTCGCTGGCCTCTCCGTCCAGGTCCACGGCGAAGCCGTAGAAATGCACCTCCTTGCCCTGCCAGCGCTCGGGCAGCGTCATCCGCACGCTGCCGCCCCTCCGCCACGCCGGTGCACTCAGCACACCCTCCGCAGCCTCGGGGCAGTAGGCGTAGACATACACCTCGTCGTCCCCACAAGCCTTCTCCCCCTCTCCGCAAGGTGCGAAAGGAAAAGTAATGTTACTGCCAGCGATACTACTAACTGGCTGCTCCCCTCTGCCTGGCTCCGAAGGAGACACGGCCTGCGACCGAAGTGGAGCAAAGTTAGGGGAGCTGGCAGCCCTTCCAGGGCTGACTGAGGAGTGTGTAGAAGAGAGCAGGCCGGGTTCCGGCACCGCGAACTCCGGCACCGCCACGCTACCTTCGCTGATGATCAGCCTCTCCCAGTCCACCAACATCCGTTGTCCCTGCTCCTCTCCCTTGGGCCGCCGGCTTCCAGCCGGCATCCTCCCGCTCTCGTCCAGCGAGAAGCACCCCTTGTTTCTTTTGACAAAGAGGTTGCACTCGGTGATGTGCAGACCCATCGACACGTTGTGCAGACCCTTGCGGAGGGCCAGTTTCATGGTCCCCGCCAGGGCCACCGCCTGTTTGAAGACCATGCGGTTGCTCTGCTGCTTCTCTGTCCGTGGGTTGTGCACCCGCAGCGGCCGTGCCCGCAGGCACCACTTGCCGCGCCACTCATACCCGATGACCGTCCCCACCGTCCCACGGTAGGCGTCGTTGATTCCAAATCTTTGCTTTGCCATATCTGCTTTCTTTTAACTGCTTACTTTTTTGTCGGCGAATTAAGCGAATTTGGCGAATTGCAAATAACATAAAATATAATTCGCTTAATTCGCTTAATTCGCCGACGGAAAATTCGCCGATGGAAGATTGTCGACATATAATATAATGCCGAAACGGTGACATGTCAAGTGAAAAAATGTTAAAATGCAGTTTTTAACATAACGAAAGCCCTATCATCACCTACCGTGGTAGGAGTTGGTAGGGAGATGACAAGGGGTTGGTAAGGCTTTCGGGGCTATGCGGTGCAAGGGAGAAGGCGGGGTTATACAAAAAAAAGCCCCGCCGGAATACCGGCGGGGCTCGGCGCATTGGAACCGTCAGACAATCGACACTACATGATTATTCCACTTGATGATAAATCTCCGTTTCATCCGACTGGTTAACCAGTATCTGTTTATCAGGATGGTAAATCAAGGTAATCGGAGCTCGTTCAGCAAACGTCATGAAGACTACATGGGAGGAATCATTATAGGTGTAATTCATGTCAAATGTCTTTTCCGTCCAAGGGGAGACATTTTCTATTTCATCTCCTATCATAAACTTCCCTGTACTATCTGTAACGAACACAAAACGCCATTCCGACAAAACATGCATCCCATTCACCGTAGTGTCCAATCGGTTTAACCATGTAGTGCCCCTAAACGGGTTGTGTTCAACAGGCTCCACATAAGGTGAAGGCGCCGGCGACTCCTCTTTTTCTTTCTCGCAGGAAGCAAGTCCGGAAGTCACCATTACGCAAAGCATCATTACAATAACACTATTTTTTTTCATATTATTTATTTTTTTCATATTATTTATTATCATTTAGGAAAATTAGGAAAACCCGGTTGAGCAATCGCCTCTAAATACTCCCGATACTCTTGTATACTTATGGAATTTAAATCCATGAAGCACAACGTCACACAAATAGTATATTGCACATTATTGCAGGTTCTTAAACTGCAATTATACTTGCATCCCTCTTTCGGAGTAACCGTACACGGATAATCGTCATCAAAGGACTTATCCAGTGCCAGAATCACTTCAATATCATCACACATTTGAGCCACCCTATACCCCAGGTCGGCAAGAGTTGGAATACAAGTGTGGCAAGAGTCTCCCACGAGTGTTGAATCGGGGTTCTCCTGTATGTACTCCTTCAGAGAACGATTAGATAATACAGCAATTGTATCGAAAAGGGCGGGAGGCATATTTGTAATAGAAAAGAAGTTTGACAACGAATTAGAATTGCATATGCTAATAAAGTCGTTTGGGTGATTCCTGTAAGCATCTCTACAATACTGCCAGAACACGTTTACCGCAGCCGTCAATTGTTGCTGGGTATTAGTGTATGATTTTGTTGCGACAATCTCATCATTTTTCGGCGAAAATTCTTTGTTGCAGGCAACGATGATTCCGAGGGTGACGAAGAGGGCGATGGCGCCAACAATTAAAAAACTTTTTTTCATGATTAGATTTTTTTAAAGTTGTTTTCGTTGTTGTTTTGTTAAATGTTGCGGTGCTGTGTGATAGCCTCTATGCCTTGCGGAGCCTGCGGAAGGAGGGAGAGAGTGGCTTGTGGATTGGACCCCTGGAGACACTCTTCCCTCTCGGGGCTCCCTCTTTTTTGCCCCTTGAGCGACGGCGCACCGGTTATCGCCGGGGGCTGAGATGGATGATTTTCATGGCGTTTCCTGTTGGTTTATATTCTATTTGAAAACTTCTTCATATCACTGTTTTATTATTTTCTTATAGACGACAGAACCTTTAGAGATAATGTTCAGGAAGTAGGAGCCACTCGGAAGCATTGACACATCAATATGTTTCCGCTGGCCTGTAGATGTCTTTATTAGGCAGCCCTGCATGTTGTAAATTTGAATAGATTCGACACCGCCGCCATCTACAATCACCCAATCCCTGCAAGGATTGGGGAATACCGAGACACGGGCTTCCTTTTCAATCTCGCCAATTCCAACATGTTTAATCACGCACCCTTCCTCTCGGTATGCGTATCGGGTGTTGTGGTAGACAAGACTGTCGTCTTTATGGCAACAGATAATCTCACTCCCAATATTTAAATCATAACGGGTGTAGTCCAACAGATTGGAGCATCCAACACCTTCGATGAATACTGGGGTGCGGTAGAATCCATCTCCACTCAAGGCGATTATTTTTTTAGAATCAACAGTATCAACACGCTGGACAATTTCCAGATGAATCCCCTGCATACTCTGTGTCATATTGTGCAAATAGATGCTGTCGCCCACCGACAACGACATGTCGGCAATGATAAAATCCTCATCTTCGTCAGCGTAACGGCACCAAAGCCTTCCCGTCGTGGTATCCTCGCGGAGGAAGAAGTCGTATCTTGGGGATGCGTATCCGTTATGGGAATATTGCATTTTTTTGTATTCTTTACCGTCAAAAACAGTGTCATAAGCGACCCGGAGAACATGGTTTTCCAAATCCGTATCGTAGAACTCTGTCACTCCATTCCATTCTGTCGACTCCTGTCCGAAGAACGACTGGTAAGCGTTTGTGTCCTGTCCATGGGACACTAAAGACATCCCCCAGAGGGCAATGCCAAAGAGTATTTCTTTTTTCATAAATTTCTTTGTTTACTTGGTTAATATCATCCGTTTACTGTCGATTATCTGTCCATCAACGACCAATGCGTACACATACATCCCCGCCTCCAGCGAAGAGCCGCTAATAGAAACATGTCCATTGCCAAAGTCAGTAATTGGATGAGTTTGTAACATTGTTCCGACCAAATTGATCTATGCCTTGCGGAGCCTGCGGAAGGAGGGAGAGAGTGGCTTGTGGATTGGACCCCTGGAGACACTCTTCCCTCTCGGGGCTCCCTCTTTTTTGCCCCCTTAGCGACGGCGCACCGGTTATCGCCGGGGACTGAGATGGATGATTTTCATGGCGTTTCCTGTTGGTTTATATTCTATTTGATTGCCGTGCAGGTGTAGATACCTGTCTTTTTATTATATTCAATCTGGACCTGATACCCTTCTTTAACTTTTATGTCGGCCCATGCTGTTGCTTCGGATTGGCTCGTCGTAGTGAAGGTGATAGTTTCCTTGGTCATTCGATTGTTGGTGGGTGTCCCTCGACGGAAGCTGACGCGACGGCCTTCCCTGCTCAAGCCAACCATCCATTCGAGGAAACTTTCCCATGAGGCTTCGTCCTGAATTGTCACTTGGCTATTTTCTCCGTCGATGGAGTAATACACCGTGTACATGGTGGCTCCCTCATTGGCGATGGCAATGGGGTCGCTGAGGGTTTCCTTTTCGCAGCCCACGGCTGCAAGGCTGAGCACCATAAAAAGTGCTACGCTTTTAAAATTAATCTTCATTTTGTCAGGTTTTGGGTTAATTGTTTATACTATATTTATATTTACTATGTAGAACGGCATCGATTTCCTGTTCTGTTTTTGTTTCAAAGATGCTGATTGTATGATGTACTCGCGATGTGGCTACAACATTGTTATTTAGAAGATTGGATTTATCCATTGGCAAGCCTGGATGGTCCCTGGGAGTAAGGCTGAGAGTCACTATGTCTCTTCCTTCGGCATACATGTCATTAAGTCTTTGTGGTGCATCTTTAATTCCAAAGAGCGAGAGCAGCGTCTCCCAGCCGGCGGAGTCGGTGGCCTGCAGCAGGGTGACGTCGAGGCGGAGGGTGTCGTCGATGGGGAAGTCCTTGATGAAGGTGGCGCTGATGTGCTCGCTGTGCTCATACCGTCGGTAGAGGTCGCTGGCCTCGGCGGCAGGAATGCTGCGCTGGGCGAGCAGCACCGCCAGCACCACAAAAGGAGGCACCAAGGCTATCAAAAGAGGTATGAGACGTCGTTTCAGCATGACAGGAGATAGTTTATTTCACCGACGGCAACGGCCTGCGGGGTGCCGTCGCTGGAAATCATGGGGAGGACACCCGCCATGGCACGGACGACGCCAAGGCAGAGCAGCAGGGAGAGGCCAGAGGCACAGGCATAGCGCCGCAGGGCGGCGACGCGACTATGACGCACGGCCCAGGGGGCGAAGCCACGGAGGGCGGCGACACGGATGGCCTCGGCGGCCTCGGGGGAGGCAGGCTCCCACGAGGGGCTGTCGAGATGCAGCATCAGGGCAAGGTCTTTGTCTTTCATAGGGTTTTATGTTTTTTTTATGATTAATATTCATTGTCGTCGGGAAAGGCGATTGACGGCTTGCTCCTCGCGTGCGACCACTCGGCGAAGGCGGCGCACGAGGCGGAACATGCGGACACGCACGGCGGCAGCCGTGATTCCCAGACGGTCGCCAATCTCGCGGTCGGAGTAGCCGGCGAGGCGGAGGTCGACGAGCTGGCGATCGGCGTGGGGAAGGGTGGCGAGGAGGGCGGCGAAGGTGAGGTCGTCGTCGACGGAGGGCTCCTCGCTCCCTTCGTAAGGTTGGCCCAGAACGAGGAGATTGCGGCGCTGGCGGCAGTCGTGCTCATAGAGGATGGCGCGGACACGCCAGGCGACCCAGCGGCGCTCCTGCCGCGGAGTGCTGTCGGGCCGCAGGGAACCTCTATAGCGCCAGAGGGCCTGCGCGGCCTCCTGCACGAGGTCGGCGGCGGCACGGCGGTCGTCGTGCTCGTGGCGCAGGCACAGCTTCCAGATGACGCTCCGTTGGCGCTGGAGGAGGGCGAGGAAGAGCTCTCGCTGCGGGTCCTGTTCAGTGATGGGCATACTCCGGCTTAAAAAAAAATCTTTTTTCGAAAACCTCACATATATAAATACAAGGTTTTTGGGGAAAATGTTACACAGGGGTGCATTTTTTTTCAAAAAAAAACGGCAACTCCCCTTGGAGAGGGAAGATGCCGTTTGTTGTCGGAGAGTATTTTTATTTCTTTACTCAGCCTTGGGAGCCTCTTCGGCCACGGGAGCCTCGGCGACGGGAGCGGCCTCAGCTTTCTTGGCGCGGCTACGGCGGGTGCTCTTGGCAGCCTTCTTGGTGGTGTCTTTGAGCATGTTCTCGTTGTAGTCGACGAGCTCGATGATGGCCATCTCGGAGTTGTCACCGTGACGGATGCCGGTCTTCAGGATGCGGGTGTAGCCACCGGGGCGACCAGCGACCTTCTGCGACACTTCGCGGAAGAGCTCGTTGACGGCCTCTTTGCTGTGGAGGTAGCTGAAGACGATACGGCGGTTGTGGGTGGTGTCCTCTTTGGAGCGGCTGATGAGCGGCTCGACATACACGCGGAGGGCCTTGGCTTTGGCAACAGTGGTCTCGATGCGCTTATGCATGATAAGCGAGGTGGCCATGTTGGAGAGCATAGCCACGCGATGGGCGTGGGTTCTTGACAGATGATTTACTTTGCAACCGTGTCTCATATTCTTTGTTATTCTTTATCAAGTTTATACTTTGAAACATTCATGCCGAATTCGAGGTTCTTCGAAGCGACGAGGTTCTCGAGCTCGGTAAGCGATTTTTTGCCGAAGTTGCGGAATTTGAGCAGATCGGCCTTGTTGAACGACACCAGGTCACCGAGGGTCTCGACTTCGGCGGCCTTGAGGCAGTTGAGTGCGCGGACGGAGAGGTCGAGGTCGATGAGCTTGGTCTTGAGGAGCTGACGGGTGTGGGCCGTGGACTCATCGAATTCATCCTGGACGGGCTTGGTCTCGACATCGAGGGTGATGCGCTCGTCGGAGAAGAGCATAAAGTGCTGGATGAGGATAGTGGCGGCCTCTTTGAGGGCTTCCTTCGGATGGATGGAGCCGTCGGTCTCGATATCGAACGTCAGCTTCTCATAGTCGGTGCGCTGCTCAACGCGGTAGTCGTCGACGGCATACATGACCTTCTTGATGGGGGTATGGATGGAGTCGATGGCGATGACACCGATGGGGTCGGTGGCACGTTTGTTCTCGTCGGCGGGGACGTATCCGCGACCCTTGTCGATGGAGAGGGTGATGTGGAGCTCGGTGGAAGCTTCCATATGGCAGATCTCGAGGTCGGGATTAAGGACCTGGAATCCGTTGAGGTTGCTGTTGAGGTCACCGGCTTTGAAGACTGTCTGATTTTTGACCGTGAAGGTGAGCTTCTCATGGTCGTAATCCTCCAGCTGACGGCGGAAGCGGATCTGCTTCAAGCGCAGGATAATGTCGGTCATGTCCTCGACCACACCGGGGAGCGAGGAGAATTCATGGTCGACGCCATCAATCTGGACAGATGTGATAGCATAGCCTTCGAGCGAAGAGAGAAGGACGCGACGCAAAGCGTTGCCGATGGTTGTGCCGTAACCGGGCTCCAGCGGACGGAATTCGAACGTGCCGCGGAAGTCGTCGGCTTCCAGCATGACCACCTTATCGGGTTTTTGGAATGATAATATTGCCATTTTTTATCCTTTCTTTCTTTGATTGGGTTGATGTCTAAGTCAAGACTCAGACTGACGTCCTGTGGACTATTACTTGGAGTAGAGGTCAACGATGAGCTGCTCGTTGATGGTCTCGGGGATGTCGGAGCGCTGGGGGAAGTTAACGAACTTGCCGCTCATGCTGGCGCCGTCCCATTCGAGCCAAGGATAGTTGTTGGCACGCGAGGCGAGGGCGTCGGTGATGACCTCGAGCGATTTGCTGCGCTCGCGGACGGAGACGACGTCGCCTTCCTTCAAAGAATAGGAGGGAACATTGACGACATTGCCGTTGACGGCGATGTGGCGGTGGGAAACGAGCTGACGGGCCTGAGCGCGGCTGCGGGCGATACCGAGACGGTAGACCACGTTGTCGAGGCGGGCCTCGATGAGTTTCATCAGCTCTTCACCGGTGATGCCACCACGGCGCGAAGCCTCGGCATAAAGTTTACGGAACTGGCGCTCGAGAATGCCATAGGTGTATTTGGCTTTCTGTTTCTCATTGAGCTGGATACCGTACTCGGAGGTCTTGCTGCGACGGCGGTTCTGGCCGTGCATACCGGGGGCGTAGGGTTTTTTCTCGTAGCTCTTGTCCGGGCCATAGATAGGCTCGTGGAACTTTCTTGCGATTTTGGTCTTCGGACCAGTGTATCTTGCCATTGTTCTTTTTTTCTTTTAAGATTAATAATTACACACGACGACGTTTGGGGGGACGGCAACCATTGTGGGGCAGCGGGGTGATGTCGGTGATTTCCATAACCTCGATACCGCAGGTGTTGATTGCGCGGATTGCAGATTCACGTCCTTGACCAGGTCCTTTAACGAAGACCTTGACTTTTCTTAGGCCCAAATCATAAGCAACTTTGCCGCAATCTTCCGCAGCCATCTGAGCGGCGTACGGAGTGTTTTTCTTCGATCCGCGGAAGCCCATTTTTCCAGCAGACGACCAAGAAATCACTTGACCGGCGTTGTTCGTCAGCGAGACGATAACATTGTTGAAGGATGCAAAGATACATGCTCTTCCCTGAGGTTCAACTTTTACGACTCTTTTTTTGGTCGGTTTTGAAGTTTTTGCCATTTCTTTTTGCTTGATTTACTTTGTTTCTTACTACCAACCGCTCCTGATGTCACATTCTAATCCGCGATTGGGGCGCTACAACCTTTACTTACTTGGTAGCTTTCTTCTTGTTAGCGATTGTTTTTTTCTTACCCTTACGAGTACGGGCGTTGTTCTTGGTGCTCTGACCACGGAGGGGCAGACCCAGGCGGTGACGGATGCCACGGTAGCAGCCGATATCCATCAGTCGCTTGATGTTCATCTGGACTTCGGAGCGGAGGGCGCCTTCCACCTTGTACTCATCGTTGATGATGTTGCGGAGGGTGTTCTGCTCGTCGTCGGTCCAATCCTGCACCTTCTTGCCTTCGTCGATACCGGCCTTGGCCAGAATCTCTTTGGCGGTGCTACGTCCGATTCCGAAGATATAGGTCAGGCCTATCTCTCCTCTTTTGTTCTTGGGTAAGTCAATACCTGCAATACGTGCCATAGATTCTTTTTATTGTTTTTTTTAATTATCCTTGTCTTTGTTTGAATTTAGGATTTTTCTTGTTGATAACATAGACAACCCCGTGGCGGCGGACCACTTTGCATTCGGGCGATCTTTTCTTGACTGAAACTCTAACTTTCATTTTGTGTAATTATTAATCTTGTTGATACTTCTTGTTCTTTTTGGCAGGCGGAAGCCTACTTGTGACGGTAAGTGATGCGGCCTTTCGAGAGGTCATAGGGGGACATTTCTATCTGCACCTTGTCACCGGGGAGAATCTTGATGTAATGCATGCGCATTTTGCCGGAGATATGGGCGATGATCTGGTGTCCGTTTTCCAATTCGACGCGGAACATGGCGTTGCCGAGCGATTCGACAACGGTGCCGTCTAATTGTATGGATGCTTGTTTTGCCATTGAATTGCGTTTACTTACCGTATTTGTTTTTAATTGTTCTCGATAAATTCGAATGTTGTGAGGATGTCCGGCCCCTTGTCGGTGATGGCCACCGTGTGCTCGAAGTGGGCTGCGGGCTTGCCGTCGCGTGTGCGGCAGGTCCACCCGTCTTCCTTGGAGAACTTGACGTTCTTGGAGCCCATGCAAACCATGGGTTCGACGGCGATGACCATACCCTCTTTGAGGAGGGGGCCGGTGCCGGGGACACCATAGTTGGGCACATTGGGGGATTCGTGCATCTTGAATCCCACGCCATGACCGCAAAGCTCGCGGACGACAGAGTAGCCGTTTTTCTCACAATGCATCTGGATGGCATGGCTGATGTCCCCCACCCTGTTGCCAGCCTTGCACTTGTCAAGGCCGATGAAAAGGGCTTCGCGGGTGACCTTGAGGAGGCGCTGCATCTCGGGAGAGGTCTCGCCAACGGTGAAGGTGTAGGCCGAGTCGGCCACATAGCCGTTGAGTTCGACGACACAGTCAAGCGATACATTGTCGCCTTCCTTGATGAAAAGGTCGCCGGGGATGCCATGGACAACGACATCGTTGACCGAGATGCAGAAAGCCGAGGGGAAACCCTCGAAACCTTTGCAGAGGGGTTTTGCGCCGTTGTCGCGGATGATTTGCTCGCCAATCTGGTCGAGAAAAGCAGTGGTCACACCCGGACGGATGTGACGACCCACCTCCGCGAGAGTTTTCCCGAGGAGGCGGCCGGCATCACGTATGAGCTCGATTTCTTCTTTGGTCTTGAGCAGAATCATTCTTTCCTTTGATGTTTTTTAAGCCTGGATGGACATCGAGGTGCGTCCCTTGATACGGCCGGTCTTGGTGAGACCGTCGTAGTGTCGCATCAGAAGATGGCTCTCAACCTGCTGGAGGGTGTCGAGGACGACACCGACAAGGATGAGCAGAGAGGTACCACCATAGAACTGGGCGAACTGGGTGTTGACACCAAAGAGGCGGATGATGGCCGGAAGGATAGCCACGATGGCGAGGAAGATGGAGCCGGGGAGGGTAATCTTGGAGAGGATGCCCTCGAGGTATTCGGCCGTCTTCTTGCCAGGCTTGACACCGGGAATGAAACCACCGTTCTTCTTCATATCGTCAGCCATCTGGTTGGGGTTGATGGCGATGGCGGTGTAGAAGTAGGTGAACACCACAACAAGGATAAAGAACACCAGGTTGTACCAGAAACTGTTGTAGTCAGCGAAAGCCATAGCGAACTTGCTGTCAACATTGTTGGAGAATCCCATAAAGGTGATGGGCAGGAACATGATTGCCTGGGCAAAGATGATCGGCATGACACCGGCTGCATTAACCTTGATGGGGATGTACTGGCGGACACCGCCGTACTGCTTGTTGCCGACAATACGCTTGGCGTACTGCACGGGGATTCTGCGGGTGCCTTGCACAAGCAGGATGACAAGCAGGATAACAACGAGGAGAACAACGAGTTCGAAGAGGAACATCACCAGACCACCACCTTCGGAGAGACGCGAGGCAAACTCGGCCGAGAGGGCGAAGGGGAGACGGGCGATGATACCAATCATAATCAAAAGCGAGATACCATTGCCGACACCTTTGTCGGTAATGCGCTCACCAAGCCACATGACGAAGAGGGTACCGCTGATCAGGATAACAATGCTGCTAATCCAGAAGAAGAGCGAGGGTTCGGCGCCCGTGAAAGGATGGAGGGCGTAGGGAGTGGCCTCGAGCTGCATTCTCATGTTGGTGATATAGGCGGGAGCCTGGGCTGCCGTGACGGCAACGGTGAGCCAGCGAGTGATTTGATTCATTTTTCTACGGCCACTTTCACCTTCCCGCTGCATTTTCTGGAACTTGGGGACCACCATCACGAGCAACTGGATAACGATGGATGCCGTGATGTAAGGCATGATACCCAAGGCAAAGACGGAGGCATTGGAGAATGCTCCGCCCGAGAACATGTTGAGAAGGCCCATCAGACCCTCGGAACCCTGTTTTCTGAGAACCGAAAGCTGAGAGGGGTCAACACCTGGCAACACGACGTAGGAGCCGATGCGGTAGATGAGCACCAAACCGATGGTGTAGAGAATTCTTTTCCGCAGGTCTTCAATCGACCAGATGTTTTTCAGTGTCTGTATTAATCGCTTCATTGTAATAGTTTGTTTTATTCGATAACGGTAGCAACGCCGCCCTTGTCCTCAATGGCTTTCTTGGCAGTGGCCGAGAAGGCGTGAGCAGTGACGTTGACAGCCTTGGCGAGTTCGCCACGACCCAAGATCTTAATCCGGTCCTTGCCAGAAATGAGGCCGTTCTCCTTCAGCACGTCAATGTTGAAGTCGGTAATATTCTTAGCCTCGGCGAGAGCATTGAGAGTATCAATGTTGATTCCGACATACTCGACGCGGTTGATGTTCTTGAAACCGAACTTAGGAACGCGACGATAGAGAGGCATCTGACCGCCCTCGAAGCCGACCTTCTGGTGGTAACCGGAGCGAGCCTTGGCACCCTTGTTACCGCGGGTAGCGGTACCGCCTTTACCGGAACCGGCACCACGGCCGATACGTTTCGAATGCTTGATAGATCCTTCAGCGGGCTTGAGATTACTTAAGTTCATTATATCTTTCCTTTCTTATTTTACTAGGTTAAATTTCTTCGACAGTGATGAGGTGCTTGACCTTGTCAATCATGCCCATAATCTGGGGGGTGGCTTCAACCTCACGGGTGTGGTTGATGCGACGCAGACCCAAAGCGGCCATGGTGCGTTTCTGACGGGCGGGACGGCCAATGATACTTCTGACCTGTTTGATTCTGAGTTTCTTCATTTTCTTGACCTCCTATTAATTAACCGTTAAACACTTTGTCGAGAGAAATACCACGGAGCTGAGACACCATGTAAGGATCCTTCATCTGGAGAAGGGCATTGATGGTGGCCTTCACCACACTGTGGGGGTTGGAGGAACCTTTGCACTTGGCAAGGACGTCCTTCACACCGACGCTCTCCAGAACGGCACGCATAGCACCACCGGCGATGACACCGGTACCAGGAGCTGCAGGTTTCAGGAAGACTTTGGCACCGCTGTACTTACCGCACTGCTCGTGGGGGATGGTACCCTTCAGCACGGGAACACGGATGAGGTTCTTCTTGGCGTCGTCGATACCTTTCTGGACGGCAGCCTGGACCTCCTTGGCTTTGCCGAGGCCGTAGCCCACAACACCATTCTCATTTCCAATAACTACGATGGCAGCAAAGGTGAACGTTCTACCACCTTTGGTAACCTTGGTAACGCGATTGATAGCGACAAGACGATCTTTGAATTCGATCTCGCTCGATTTTACTCTTTTAATGTTTACTTCTGCCATGACTTATTAGAATTTTAAACCACCTTCTCTGGCACCGTCGGCCAAGCTCTTCACGCGGCCGTGGTAGAGGTAACCATTACGGTCAAAAACAACGGTATTGATACCAGCGGCAATGGCGCGCTCGGCAACGGCTTTGCCGACCTTGGCGGCCACTTCGCTCTTTGTGCCACTCTTTTCAAAGCCTTTCTCGAGGGAAGAGGCTGCGGTCAGTGTCACACCTTTTACATCGTCAATCACCTGGGCATAGATTTCCTTGTTGCTTCTGAAAACCGACAGGCGAGGCATCTCAGCGGTACCGCTGACTTT
>ONCC01000027.1 GCA_900316235.1 uncultured Bacteroidales bacterium | reverse complement strand
CTTCTGCTCCATATTGTGAATCTTCGCGTTCTCCGCCACCAGCGCCTCCGACGTGCGGAAGCCGTAGTCGCGGAACACCTGCGCCACCCTGACGCCGTGTACCGCCAGGCTCTCGTCCTCAATCTTCGCCGCCCACGCCTCGGCCACCTTCTGTATCACGTAGGCGTAACCGTCGCGCTCCTTGTCCAAGGCGGCAATCTTAGCCGTCAGCTCGCTCTTCTGCGTCCGCTTGTAGGCCTCGTCGAACGCCTTGAACAGCCGGTCGTACTCGTCGCGCATCTCGCGGAAACGGTCCAACGCGCACTCCGCCGCCATGATGCGTCTGCCAAATGCCTCAACGGCGCTGAAATAAAAGGCCATTGGGAACACGCTCAATGCCTTGTCCGAAAATTTGATTGCATCCATAATTCAATATTTTTTTGGTTTGAAAAATCTCTTTTCACCGTGTTTCAAATTTGAAAGGCCCCGAAAACACTCTTTTCAGCCGTTTTTATTTTCATTTGGCCCTTGCGACACTCTTTTCACCGCCTTTTGATTTCATAACAGCCCCGCGACACTCTTTTTAACCCCTTTCAAAATCATTTGGGACTTACGACACTCTTTTCAACCGTTTTCAAAATCATTTGGGGCTGGCGAGAGTCTTTTTAGGCGGTTCTAAAAATGATTTGGTACTTTCGCACCCGCGACGGGTGTTCCATATCTGATTTGTATTGTAAGAATATGCAACGAGGCCATTGTTGTTTTTTTCTTGCCATGAAAGCCCACTACGAAGTGGGCTTTAGAATGTTTATAATCTCGGTATAAAGAGAATATCACCCAATATTATTAACCTATGAATATTCGGTTTTCTTTGTCAAATTCGATTTCTGTCGGCCGACAGTCGACAGCAATCATTTGTCCACGCGCATCGATAATGATAGATTTATCGGTAAACTGCACATTGGGGAAATCATATGAGTAAACTTCAGTCATTGGAAGCCTGTGATTTCTGTCTTTAAGTTCAACAACAATTTCCATTGGTTTACGAAACACAGAGCCATCATCCATCAACCAGTTTACCATAGTATGCCCTATTATCTGACCGGGGCCTGCGTCGGTCATGGTAATGTCGGCTGGGAGTAACTGAACCATGCCTGTCCCAATAGCAGAGTTGTACCGATGCAATGTGTCAATGGTCGCTTTGTAATGGCAGTCCTCGACTTTCTCCATTTTACAATGCTTTAAGGCATATTCATCTTCAGAGAAGTTCAGTCGTGTAACTGCTGAATACTCGCCATCGCTAAGGTCGAGGAAGTTTTGTGGGGCTGGCATGCCGAGTGTTTTTCTCTTTCCTTTGTAAATTCGAGCAGGAGTTGGCCAGTCCAAAAGGAAAAATATGATGATAGGAATAATAGGCCAGAAAAAGTTTTCATTCTCCTCACAAGGCTCTAGTTCTATATGATAGTCGCCTTTGTTTGGATACGAGGTGAGTTGGCCATAAAGTTTTTTTGTGGAATGTTTTTCACTTCCCTCATCTGTGTGTTGAAGATGCATTTGTACATCCAGGTCAACGATGATTTTCTCAGGATACTGTTCCATGTGTCTTTAACTATTTGTTGTTTAGTAATGCGTTATATTGGGTGATATTCTCTTTCAATGCGAGTATGTTATTTTTTGTTTTTTTATAGTACCATATTTCGGCAACTATCCCGGCAAGAACTGCCACGCCAAATACAAACAGATGATATGGCTCTTTCCAAATGCTCATTTCATAGAAATTCCAACCTTTCAATATTGCACAGAATTGAGGGACGGCAAATAATACAATCGGGATGCCAATGTACATGGACCATAGGTGGTGGTGATGTATTAGCAACAAATATTTATCGCATTGGAATAAATTAGTAATAACATCATTTTCGGGTTGATTAATCCGCTTGATTTTGGTGTATTCAAAAATGGTGGCAATAGTATTGGCTATACACGACAACAATATAGCAATGTAAGGTAAGAGTGATTGCCAGCCGTGAATGAATGGTTTGTATACTAACATAATAATAAGAACACAGCCAAAGCTAATGAGTAGACTCTTTTGACAATGCAATTCCATATGTTGAGTCTGTGTTCTGATTTTGCTGGTTAATGTTTTCGCTATAGATTCTTCAAGAATAGCGTCAATGTGCTTGAATTTATCATCGTATGACCTAAAAAGAAATTTGAGGTCAGTTAACGTCTGTATTTCACTTGTGTTATTTTCCATCTTGCATAATTTTTAGCGTTTGCAATTTATCTTTGATGCGCGATAATCTTTTGGCGGCAGCCATATAGGATATACCCATTATTCCGGCAATTTCATTGATGGGGATGTCGTCTACATAAAGAAGTATAAGTGATTTGTCGGCTTTATTCAGCTGATTTATCATGTTGTATAGCTCTTCTATCCGTTCATCTTGTTTTTCCTCCTTAATGGATTCCTCCATTTCCTTAGTTAGCTCTATAATAAGGGGAGTGTGTCGGCGTTTTCGTAATTGCGACACTGCTGTACTTAAACCGATTCTGTAAAACCACGTCCGAGTTGAGCATTCTTCACGGAATTTTTCACGACTCTCCCAAAGGTTGCAAACAATATCTTGATATAAATCTCGAATATTATCTGGTTGTCGGTCCGTGAACATCATGCATATTTTGAAAATTACGCCGTCATTCTGCCGTAGCGTGTTAATGAATTTTTCTTGTTCTTCTTTTGATTTCATACCTTCGAAAATAAACATTCTACTACATTAGACGCAAAAATATTTTTTTTTTGACATGAATCCTATTATTTTTTTGCAAAAATACCTTTTTTTCTTCATTTTCTTGGATGTTTTACGAAGTCTGTCCTCGTACCGTCTACGAGGTGCACACCTGCAAGCCCTTGTCCATGATTGACCTCAAGGCCGTCCTCTCCTCATCATCGCTGAGGACGTCGAGAGCGAGGCTCTGGCTACCCTCGTGGTCAACCGCCTGTGCGGCAGCCTGAAGATTGCCGCCGTCAAGGCCCCCGGCTTCGGCGACCGCCGCAAGGAGATGCTCGAAGACATCGCCATCCTCACCGGTGGCACCGTCATCAGCGAGGAGAAAGGCTACAAACTCGAGGACGCCGACCTCAGCATGCTCGGCCAGAGCGAGAAGATCAGCATCGACAAGGACAACACCACCATCGTCAGCGGCAAGGGCGACAGCGACGCCATCAAGGCCCGCGTGGGTCAGATCAAAGCCCAGATTGAGAAGACCACCAGTGACTACGACCGCGAGAAACTGCAGGAGCGTCTGGCCAAGCTGGCCGGCGGCGTGGCAGTCATCTACGTCGGCGCAGCCTCCGAGGTGGAGATGAAGGAGAAGAAAGACCGCTTCGACGATGCCCTGCACGCCACCCGCGCAGCTGTCGAAGAGGGTATCATCCCCGGTGGCGGCACCGCTCTTATCCGCGCCGCCCAGAAGCTCGAGGCCGTGAAGCCCGAGAACGAGGACGAGAAGCTCGGCATCGAGATCATCCGTCGCGCCGTCGAGGAGCCCCTCCGCATGATTGTCGAGAACGCCGGCCTGGAAGGCAGCGTCGTCGTCAACGAGGTGAAGAACGGCAAGGGTGACTACGGCTACAATGCCCGCGCCGAGAAATACGAGAACCTGTTCCAGAGCGGCGTCATCGACCCCGCCAAGGTGACCCGTGTGGCCCTGGAGAACGCCGCCTCTATCGCCGGCATGCTCCTCACCACCGAGTGCGTCCTCTGCGACATCAAGGAACCCGAACCCCCAATGCCCGCCGGCAACCCCGGCATGGGCGGCATGGGCGGCATGTATTGATCCGTCGGCAGTAGTTAAGATAATACTGCTGCTTATAACAAAAGCCTCGGTTGGCAATGCCAGCCGAGGTTTTTAATGATTAATGACTATTTTCGTGAGGTTACGAAAATGGTGTTACAAATTATTGTCTAGCATTCTCAGCCAACCAGACTTCGACCTTCTCCTTGACGGCTGCAACAATTTCTTTGGCCTTGGGATAGAGTTCGGCAGTGGACACCTCGTCGTGGTTAAAAAGGTCTTCATAATCTCCCGTGAGCCGCTCGTTGAACAGTTGGCTGTAGTTTCTGCCAAAATAGGCAGGGAAAATACCAGGGCGAATGAAATGCAAACCGAACATCTGAATCACACCTTCGTGTGATTTGGTGGTGATGCCATTGGCAACCAACAGCGCACTCACGGCATAATAACAGGCATAATACATACGGTTGGCAGCGTTGTTGTAATATTTGAGGGCAAAAAGATTCTCTATTTCGCCTAATGTCTTTTCGGCGCATTCCATCCGGTAGCGCACAATATCAATTCTTTCCTGATTTGTAAGCATGGCTATAATCTAACTCTATCAGTTTCCACATTATCACGAAAAGGTGTCATGCGCGACGCCCATTGCTCTTTGGAAATAATGAATGGATTAATCAGCACACCCTTTTCCAACTCTATCGGATAGGTGATGTCATATATTTTATCCTTGTCATCGAAATCAACTTTTGGCTTGTTAAAAAGCACCAGCAAGTCGATGTCCGAGTCGGGACGTGCATCGCCTCGGGCCTCGCTGCCGTAAAGCCACACTTCAATGTCAAGTGGCAGGGAATCGAGACCCTTTTTGATGGCTTCTGTGATTGTTGGACGTTTCATAATGTCATTGATTTCAGTTTGCAAAAATACACAATCTTTTCGACACAGCAAAATAAATTTGTGGGACGGGAACCGCGACAATGTTTTTTCGTCAAATTTGATTGCTTCCATATCTATGTAGTATTACGTTGTTAGTATTTCATTCCGAGAGGCCGCGTTGTAGCCCTGCAAAACTATGTTTTCGTTTCAAAACACCCCGTTGCAACCCTGCAAAACAATGTTTTCAATCCGAAAGGCCCTTTCGCACCCTGCGAAACCCTGTTTCATTTTCAAAACACCCTTTTGCACCCCTGCAAAACCTTGTTTCAATTTCAAAACCTACTTTTGCAACCAGTGACAGCCATTTCCAAAATCATTTGGCGTTTTCACGACCCGTGACGGCCATTTTCAAAATCATTTAGCTCTTTCACGACCCGTGACAGTCGTTTTCAAAACCGTTTGGCCGCGCGGGTTGCCCCTTTGCACTTTGTTGTAAAAAAAAGGCATAATTTGCTCCTTTCTTTTGCGTTTTAAACTATTATTAGTGTAAACATCTGTCTTCTGTTGTTAGTAATTTGCTAGAGGTTTCATTGCTACATTGGGATTCTGGACAAAGTACATGTCATCATAATCTATCTTTTTAAAATCATATAGTCTTACTTTGCATGGTCTGATTTCTCTAAAATGTAAATAGCCTGGTTCAAAATTATCTTGCTTAACTATCCAATACTTTATTGTTACCCGTGCAACACTATCTGATATTACATCACATTCTTCAATACTATTTCCATGGTATTCACATAAGCTGATATGAGTATCAACAGATGATTCTTTAACGTCAAGATTATAGTTGTATTTTATCGACTCTATCTCATACCAATATTTTGATTTGATTTTTGAACCATCTGTACACGTATAAAAAGCCTCTATCGTTTTCCCTGTTACAATTACTACATCTAATAATTTAGAATATATGTCATTGACAGATTTGCTATCCTTTTTCGGAATGTGGTTTGTATTTGTTGGAATATCTCTATTATCGTTATGGCTAAACCATCCTGCAAAATATCCATAAATTGCAGCAATAGCCAAAATGACAACAACTGCAAGAACTATTATCCCAATAATCTTTAAACCAGTAATAGCGGTATCAACACCACCATAGGCATCTTTTCCTTCGTAATAGTCGTACTGCGTTTGCGCAAACAATTGTACGGCTGTCAGCAAGAAAGATATTAATATAATCAATCGTTTCATTTGTTCTACCCTTTATCTATATTCATCACTGCCTAATCGAAAACGTATTGGTATGGGTTTTCTTTCGGCTCTATATTAATGTCAAACTGATCGGCGTACATCCATCGGCCATTCTTCTTTATTAGACATTCCTCCAAACTTGCCTTGCCACCACAATCATCCCACAATGCAATGCTGAAAGATTTTTGTTCTATCCATTTGTTATCGGTTATTATGTAAATTCCGCATTGAACCCAGTTTGATGGTTGTGCTGCGTACGGAACAATTACTATTGCTCTTTTATTACCCTCTGTGATGGGATAACATTGCGCGAGGGCATAAGCATATGGAAGGTAAAGCGGTTCAATGTCACGCAAAAAAAGAACTGCATTGACTTTGTTTTCTTGATACCAGCACCACCAATCTGCTGTTGTGTCGTTGGGTACTTCGGTTATAAACTGATTGCTTGTTTCCGTCCATAGTTTTACTTGCAGAGTGTCTGTGTGGTCAGCAGAAAGAAAGTTGTCAATCCATACTTGAGATTTATACGGCTGCATATTCATCGCCTCTTCTCCAGTTGCGTTCCCCTCTATCCCGCTTTTGCAGGCGGTCATCATTCCGAGGGCGCACACCATCGCGCCGAGCAAAAAGAGTTTCTTCATATTCAATTTATTTAAAAAATTACAAACCAATCCCGTTATTTTAGAAATTACAAACCAATCCCGCCCCGCCGCAACATTGCGGCAGAGAGTGGCAAATGAATTAAAAACAAAAAGGAAAGACTCCCGACGATCACCTGTGCAATTCGTGGGGAGGGTTACTATCAGCGAGTTATAAGCATCTTCCCATTTTTGTTTCACACTGCAAATATACACATTTCCCGCCACATGGGAAAATATTATTTCCACGGTATTGCGAAAAAAGAGTATCTTTGCAACCGATAACAAACCAACAGAACGACTGTTCTTTTTTGATATGAGAAGAGAGATAGACCCCCAATCATCGCTGCGTGGAAGGGCATTTGAGCTCTGGAAGAATGCCCCGATGCCGAAAGTGACCATCACCAAGACCTTCAATATCGGCAGGCTTGTCAAGGCGGGTCGGAGAAAAGGGCTGAAGACCAACATGCTGATGTGTTGGTGCATCGGCCACGCGGCAAGCCCCATCGCCGAGTTCTACACCCTGCCGGCCGGCGGACGCCTGTGGCGGTACGACCGCCTGGCGGTCAACACCGTCGTGATGACCTCCAAGGGCGAGGCCCATCTCTGCGACATACCCTTCTCGGAGGACATCCAACGGTTCAACGAAGAGTACCTCCGGCTGACACGTCAGGTCAGCGACACCAACGAGGACCACCTCCTGGGCGAACAATACATGGCCATCGACACCTCGGCATTGTCGCTATGCGAAATCGACTCGGTGGTGAGCGTCTACTCCGAGATGTTCACCGACCCCTTCCTTGCCTGGGGCAAATACCGGAGGGGATTCTTCAAGACCACGCTGCCCGTCTCCTTCCAGTTCCACCATGCCCAGATGGACGGCTTCGAAGCCGCCCGCTTCCTCAACGGCCTCCAAGAGGGAATCAACACACTTGTAATATAACATGCCACATAAACAACACGCCTCTGCAGCAAATTTACTACAGAGGCGTGTTGCAATAGGGTACTTCCTTTCGGTGTATATCTCAACGCAGCCGCAGGAGCTCCTTGTAGATGGCGTAGTCGATGTCTTTATAGACGTTGAAGATCACGCGGATGCGGGCTTCCCGGCAGGTTTTGATGGCTATCTCGGCGGCTCGGCGTTTGGGGAAATGGAAATCGCCGGTGGAGATACAGCAGAAGGCAATGCTATGGCAGTTGTACTGCCGGGCAAGCCACAGGCAGCTTCGGTAGCATCCGGCCAGCTGTTCCTCCTGCCCCACAGTAGGGATACCGTTCTCAATGACCGGTCCCACAGTGTGGATGACATATTTCGCTGGCAGGTTATATCCCGGAGTGATGATGGCACCACCCGTGGCAATCTCTTCACCTTGAAGAATGTTGTTGCACTCCTGTCTAAGTTGCAGTCCCGCTGCGGAGTGGATATCATTGTCGACACAGGGGTGGAGAGGATTCCAACAACCAAGACCGCGGGGATTGGCGGCATTGACTATCGCATCGACCTTGAGTCTCGTGATATCCCCCTGCCACAATCTCTTGCGAGTCCTAATCACTCCCTTATCTTTCAACTGCATCTGCAATTCGGCATCCTGAGCCACAAGGAAGTCGTCGCTCAACTGTTGAGGTTCCCATACATTCATCAGCGTGCGGAGCAACTGCTTCTTTGCGGGCAGGCTCTTGGGAATCTGAGCCGTTGCCTCGGTTTGCTCCATCAAGTAACGGATACAGAAGTCTATATTTTCGAGTCTGTCCATTCTACTCTGCCAGTTTGAACCTCATCCGCCAGGTGTGGGTGTCAGCGTTATAGTCGTGAGAGATAATCTTGAAGGTGCCTATCTCGGAGGTATTCTGCACATGTGTGCCGACGCAGGCGCAGAGGTCGTAGTCGCCGATACGGACGAGGCGTAGCGTCTCGCTGGCGTCGTCGGGCAGCTTCCAGAGGTCCACCTCCGGCGGCACCTCTCCCCTCTTCACGAACTCGTAGCTGACATCCAGATGGCGGCCTATCACCTCGTTCACGCGGCGCTCAATCTCCTGCACCTGCTCCTCCGTGGGGCAGGCGTCGAGGAGGTAGTCGCACTTGCTCTTCTTCTTTTCGATATGAGCGTTGCGCGACCGCGGACAGCCAAACATCCGCACCATCGTCTGGTTCAATATATGCTCGCAAGAATGCATTCTAGGCTCTTCGGCCTTATTATGTTCATTAAGAATTGGTGTTTCCATGTTAAAATAACGCATCAACAACAATAATATTTTGCCAGTTCAAATAAATATAGTACTTTTGCAGCCAATTCACATTAAAGAAAAAGTTTATGGAAACCAACCCACAGATAGAACTGGCACGCCGTTATGTGGAGCAGACAGGCGTGTCGGTGTTCCTGACCGGCAAGGCGGGCACCGGCAAGACGACCTTCCTGCGGGAAATAGCGGCACGCTGCCCCAAACGTCACGCCATCGTGGCCCCCACAGGCGTAGCGGCCATCAATGCCGGCGGCGTCACCATCCACTCCTTCTTCCAGCTCCCCTTCGACCCCTACCTGCCCGATGTCAAGGAGTTGGTGACCGAGTACCAACTGCCCGACAAGTTCAAGTCACTCAGCAAGAACAAGCTCAACGTCATACGTACACTGGAGCTGCTCATCATCGACGAGATATCGATGGTGCGTGCCGACCTCCTCGATGCCATCGACATGGTGTTGCGGCGCTACCGCCGCTCCTCCCGTCCCTTCGGTGGCGTTCAACTATTGATGATTGGCGACGTGCACCAGCTCTCGCCCGTGGTGACGGAGGCCGAAAAGAGTTATATGCAGCAGGTCTACCCCACTCCCTACTTCTTCGCCAGCAAGGCATTACAGCGGATACCCTACGTCACCATCGAACTTACCACCGTCTACCGCCAACAGGATGCCACCTTCGTCGACCTCCTTAACCATGTGCGCGACAACAACATCGACGCCGAGACATTGAGCAAGCTCAACGCCCGTGTCAATGCGCCACAACAGAAAGATGCCATCACACTGACCACCCACAACCGGCAAGCCGACGCCATCAACCGACGTCACATGGAGGCACTGAAGGGTGAGCAACGCACCTTCGAGGCCCTCCTAAAAGGAAACTTCCCCGAAAAATCGCTCCCCTGCGACCGCACCCTTGAGATAAAGATTGGTGAGCGCGTGATGTTCGTAAAGAACGACTCCTCCGGCGGCCACCGCTACTACAACGGCATGCTGGGCACCGTCACCGGATTCCGCTATGACGATGAGGAAAAGAAAGACTATATCGAGGTCGTCAACGACGATGGCGACACCATCCTCACCGGCCGCGAGACATGGGAGAGTTTGCGTTACAAGCTCAACGCCAAAACCAACGAGATAGAACAGGAGGTGGAGGGCACCTTCAGCCAGTACCCCCTGCAGGCGGCATGGGCCGTCACCATCCACAAGGCGCAAGGTCTCACCTTTGACCGCGTGGTTATCGATGCCGCCGACGCCTTTGCCTTCGGTCAGGTCTACGTGGCCCTTAGCCGCTGCCGTACCCTCGAGGGCCTCTCCCTCAGCACTCCCTTGACCGCCGGCGTGGCCTTCGACGACGTCAGCGTCAGCCAATTCGTCAGCAGCCAACCCTCCTTCGAGCAAACCACCGAGGCTGCCCCCGAATATGAGAGGCAATACCGTCTGGACAAACTCATGGAACTCTTTGGCATAGACGACCTGATGCGTCTCGTCGAACGCCTGCAGGAGCACTACAACAAACTCAAAAATATCTACCCCGAGCAACTCTCCAGCCTCAACACACATATCTCCAAACTCCTCGACCTTCAATCCGTCAGCGAGAAATTCAAAAACCAGTTGATGCGCCTCGACGAATCCGACCAAAACGACCGCGCACGGAAAGGTGCCGAATACTACCTCGCGCAACTGGCCCTTTTCAATGCCCATCTTCCTGCCCTTTTGGAGGTGGAAATCGACAACAAAGAAACCGCAAAAAATGTGGAAGAATCGGGCAAAGAGTTGTCGGAAGCGCTGAAAGTCAAAATTTCCTGTCTCCGCACTGTCAAAGAAAAAGGATACAGCGTGCAGGCAGTGCAGAAGGCCAAGGTTAACGCGATGATGAGCGACGAGAAGAAATCGTCAAAAAGCAGCAAAGCAGAAAAACAGGCAGGCTCCGAAGACATCAACAACGACCTCGCCACCCTCATCCGCCAGTGGCGCGCCGCAAAGGCCAAAGAGGAGCATGTGCCAGCCTACAACATACTGCAGCAAAAGGCACTCCATTCCATTGCCACCAACATGCCACGCACCCTGCCGGAACTCAAAAAGCAGCTTGGCGTGGGACCCAAAACCGTGGAAAAATACGGCAAAGATCTCCTCTCCCTCGTAGCCGAGTACCTCGAAAGCGGCCAACAGTACGACCAGTAAAAAAAATTTGGTCAATTGGCTGAAAGTTTGTACTTTTGCATTTTACTTTAGAAACAACAAATAAAAACATTTAAATGAAAAAGACATTGTTAAGTATTGCAACTATGGCAGTTATCGCCACCGGTTGTCAGAACAAAGCCCAGCTCACATCGGGCATCGACCCTGACAATTTCGACACCACGGCCCGTCTTGAGGACGACTTCTACCAGTTTGCCTGCGGCGGCTGGATGGCCAAGAACCCCCTCGATGCCGAGCACAGCCGCTACGGCGCCTTCGACGTGCTGGCCGAGAACGCTCTGAAGAATGTCAACGACATCATCGACAGCGTCAGCAAGAACAAGAACGAAGCCGGCTCGCTGGCCGACAAAATTGCCACGATGTACAACATCGGTATGGACAGCGCCAAGCTGCAAGCCGACGGTGTGGCCCCGCTGACCCCCTACCTGGAGGAAATCAACAGCGTGAAGACTCGCGAGGATGCCTGGAACGAGCTTCTGAAGATGCACAAACGCGGCAACACCGTGTTGTTTGGTGTCTTCGGTGAGGCTGACAAGGACGATGCCAAGCAGTGCATCGCCTGGGCCTACCAGGGTGGCCTCGGTCTCGGCGACCGCGACTACTACCTCCTTGACGAGGGCAACAACAAGAACATCCGTGCCGGCTATGTCGACCTGATGAACAAGCTTTTCGCCATGAGCGGCTACGACAAGCTCAGCGGCAAGAAAGCCGACAAACTGGCTCAGAGCGTGATGGCTTTCGAGACCCGTCTGGCCAAGGCCATGAATACCAAGCTCGAGAACCGCGACCCGCAGGGCACCTTCAACCGCTACACGGTGGACGAGGCCGTCAAGTTCGCCCCCAATATCGACTGGAAGGGCTACTTCGAGACCATGGGCATCATGAAAGGCATGAAGAGTTTCAACATCGCCCAGCCCAAGTACTTCACCGAGGTGAACAAAGTGATGAAAGATGCCGACGTGGAGACCCTGAAAGCCTACTTCGCCTGGCATGAGATTCTGGGTGCCGCCAGCTACTTGAGCGACGACTTCGTGAATGCCAGCTTCGACTTCTTCGGCAAGCTGATGAGCGGCCGCGAGGAGAACCGTCCGCGCTGGAAACGCGTCACCAGCACCGTGGAAGGTGCCATGGGTGAGGCCCTCGGCCAGCTCTACGTGGAGAAATACTTCCCCGCTGAGGCCAAGACCCGCATGGAAACCCTCGTCAACAACCTCATCGAGGCCCTCGGCCAGCGCATCGACATGGCCGAATGGATGACCGATGCCACCAAGGCCAACGCCCACAAGAAACTCTCCACTATCTACATCAAGATTGGCTACCCCAACAAATGGCGCGACTACAGCGGCCTCGAAATCAAGAACGACAGCTACTACGCCAATGTGGTGCGCAGCAACGAGTTTGACATGGCCTATATGTTCAGCAAAATCAACAAACCCGTCGACAAGGACGAGTGGCTCATGACCCCGCAGACCGTCAACGCCTACTACAACCCCACCACCAACGAGATTTGCTTCCCCGCTGCCATCCTGCAGCCCCCCTTCTTCAACATGAATGCTGACGAAGCCGCCAACTACGGTGCCATCGGCGTGGTCATCGGCCACGAGCTGACCCACGGCTTCGACGACCAGGGCCGCCAGTATGACGAGAACGGCAACCTGAACGACTGGTGGAGCGAAGAGGACGCCAAGAACTTCGACAACAACAAACAGACCCTCATCGACGCCTTCAACAACTGCGTCGCCCTCGACGACCCCGAGTATGGCGGTCTCATCCATGGCAATGGCGAGCTGACCCTCGGTGAGAACATCGCCGACAACGGTGGCCTCCACGTGAGCTACCTCGCCATGCAGAACGCCATGGCCAAGAAGCAGGTCAACAAGGAGAAGATGGACAACTTCACTCCCGAGCAGCGCTTCTTCCTGGCCTATGCCGCCGTGTGGGCCAGCAACATCCGTCCCGCCGCTGCCCTGCAGCTCACCCAGATGGATGTCCACTCCCTGGGCCGCAACCGCGTCAATGTCGCCCTGCCCCAGGTCTCCGAGTTCATCGAGGCCTTCGGCATCAAGGAAGGCGACGGCATGTGGCTCGCCCCCGAGAAACGTGTCCAACTGTGGTAGTCATTGCCTGCCAAATGTTAAAAAGCCGCTCCGGTTTCGGGGCGGCTTTTTTTAACATTTACTTAGACAAAACACCCTACGAAGACCCTACCAACGCCCTACCAACTCCTACCATAGTAGGAGTTGGTAGGGCGTTGGTAGGTAGATGGTAGGTAGTTGATAGCTAGTTTTCAGATACTTGCGTTTTAACCGCCAAATTGGGCAATATTTTGGTGTTTTCGGCGTTAGAAATGTTAAAATTCCGGAGAAAGAAGTAATGTGAAAAGTTAAAAACAGAAACTATGAATAAAAAGATATCGATTGGCGAAGTAATAAATTTCCTCGACAAAACATTCCGTCCTGAACTGCAGGAAGACTACGACAACGCAGGCTTCCTCCTGGGTGATAGCACGATATCCTACAGTGGGACACTCGTGGCGCTTGACTTAACCTCTGCGGTGGTAGAGGAAGCTGTGAACGAGGGGCTTAACCTCATCGTCACTCACCACCCCTTCATTTTCAGCGGTATCAAACGCATTACCGACCGCACCGAGGCGGGACGGATAGTCCTAAAGCTGATAAAGAACAAGATATCCGTCTATGCCGCCCACACCAACCTCGACAACCTGCCCTGGGGGGTGAACGGCATCCTTGCCGAAAAGCTGGGATTGAAAGATTGCCGCATTTTGCGGCAGTCATCTGTTGATAATATCGGTGCCGGTATGGTGGGCATGTTGCCGAAAGAGACGGAGGCTGATAAATTCCTTCTGAAAATCAAGAAATTGACTGGACAGCCATCGATACGCACTTCGAAGCACGACCCTAAACAGGAAGTGCGCCGAGTGGCACTCTGCGGTGGCAGTGGGTCGGAATTCATCCCCGACGCCATTGCCGCGAAGGCCGACCTCTACCTCACCGCCGACCTGAAATACCACGACTTCCAACGCGCCGAGGGGCGCATCATCCTGGCCGATGCCGGCCACTACGAGACCGAACAGTTTGCAAAAGAAATAATTTCTCGCGTCATATCAGAAAAATTTAGTAACTTTGCATGCCGAATTTCCGAGAGCCAAGCCTCGCTAATTCAATATATTTGATTGAAAAATAATATAATATATATAAAAATGGCAAAGAAAGTCAGCACCAAAAAAGCAGAAGCCAAGGTGGAACCCACCCCCATCCAGCGTCCCGATGTGGATCTGGCCATCGAAAAGCGCCTCGTCGCCCTCTACACCCTCCAGAGTGTGGACAGCGAGATTGACAAGATTCAGATTATCCGCGGCGAACTCCCCCAGGCTGTTCAGGACCTCGAAGACGAAATCGCCGGTCTCAACACCCGCATCGAGAATTTCACCAACGACATCAAGGAGACCGAAGCTGCCAACAAAGCCCGCAACGCCGAGGTGGCCGACCATGAGGAACAAATCAAGAAGTACAAGAAACAGCAGGACAATGTGCGCAACAACCGCGAATACGAATCCCTGGCCAAGGAGATCGAGTTCCAGAACCTAGAGATTCAGCTTTGTGAGCGCAAGAACAAGGAAGGTGCCGCCAAAGTGAAAGAACTCAAGGAGCACATCGCCGCCGCCAAGACATTGGTGGAGAGCCGCTCCAAAGACCTCGACGCCAAACGCGAGGAGCTGACCTCTATCATCTCCGAAACCGAGAAGGATGAGAAGCGCTTGCGCGAGAAATCGAAGGAACAGGAACAGTTTATCGACGAACGCTACCTGACGGCTTACAAGCGCATCCGTAGCGCCGCCCGCAACGGTCTGGCCGTGGTCACCATCGACCGCGACTCCTGCGGTGGCTGCTTCAGCAACATCCCGCCCCAGCGTCAGATGGAAATCAAAATGCACAAGAAGGTCATCGTCTGCGAGAACTGCGGACGTATCCTCGTCGACGACGACATCGCCGCCAAAGCCAAAGCCAACTTGGAGAAATAAAGTTTACGGTTTACGGTTTAAGGTTTAAGGATGCTACGCAGCCCAAAGCCGGAAACCGCCGACCATAAAAAACTTTAAACCTTAAACTTTAAACCTTAAACCATGATTTATCATTTCAACCCCGAAGAAAAGCTTACCCTGGACAAGATTCAGGAGATTATCGATAAGAAAATGACGCTGGCCCTGAGCGACGAGGCCAAGCGCCGCATCGAGAAATGCCGCAACTACCTCAACCAGAAGATGGAAACCCAGAAGGTGCCCATCTACGGCGTGACCACCGGTTTCGGCAGCCTCTGCAACATCAGCATCAGCAAGGAGCAGCTCAGCCAGCTGCAGAAGAACCTGGTGATGAGCCACGCCTGCGGCGTCGGCGACGAGGTGCCTCATGATGTGGTGCGTCTTATGTTGCTGCTCAAGGCACAGAACTTCTGCTTCGGCTACAGCGGTGCCCAGCTGCAGACCGTGCAGCGCCTCATCGACTGCTACAACAACGACGTGCTTCCCGTGGTCTACCAGCAGGGTTCCCTCGGCGCCAGCGGCGACCTCTGCCCCCTGGCCAACCTGATGCTCCCCGCCATCCTCGGCATGGGCGATGTGTACTACAAAGGCCGTCGCTGCGACGTGAAGGAAGTTTACGCTGAGAAGGGCTGGCAGCCCATTGAGCTGCAGAGCAAGGAGGGTCTCGCCCTGCTGAACGGCACCCAGTTCATGAGCTCCTTCGCCGTATGGAGCCTCCTCAAGGCCCGCCGTCTGAGCCGTCAGGCCGACATGGTGCTTTCGCTTTCTCTGGATGCCTTCGACGGCCGCATCGAGCCCTTCTACGAGAGCCTCCACATGGTGCGCCCCCACAAGGGCCAGCTGGAGACCGCCGCCGCCGTGCGCGAAATGCTCGACGGCAGCGAGATTATCAAGCGTCACAAAGAGCACGTGCAGGATCCCTACAGCTTCCGCTGCGCCCCGCAGGTGCACGGTGCCGCCAAGGACACCATCCGCTATGTGGCTTCCGTCGTGGAGACCGAGATCAACTCCACCACCGACAACCCCATCGTGCTGCCTGACGAGGATATGGTCATCTCCGGCGGTCACTTCCACGGCGAGCCCCTCGCCATGGTGCTCGACTTCCTGGCCATCGCCGTTGCCGAACTCGGCGCCATCAGCGAACGCCGCACCTACCAGCTTATCGACGCCAAACGCGGTCTGCCCTCGTTCCTCGTCGCCAAGCCCGGTCTCAACAGCGGCTTCATGATTCCTCAATATGCCGCCGCCAGCATCGTGAGCCAGAGTAAGCAGCTCTGCACCCCCGCCAGCGTCGACAGCATTCCCAGTAGCCAGAATCAGGAAGACCTCGTCTCCATGGGTGGCAACGCCGCTACCAAGTGCTACAAGGTGTGCGAGAACACTGAGCGCGTGCTGGCCATCGAACTCTTCAACGCCGCTCAGGCCCTCGACTTCCGTCATCAGGAAGGCCTCAAGAGCAGCCCGAAGATTGAGAGCATGGTCGCCGACTACCGCAAGCGCGTCAACTTCGTCGACATCGACGAGATTATGTACAAGCACATCCACTCCAGCGTCCGCTTCCTGCAGGAAATGACAATCGCATAAGGATGTCCTGAATAAAGAAAAAGCTGCAAGTGTCTGCTTGCAGCTTTTTTTATTGATTCAGCGTGTGCTTGAGGATTTTCTCGTAGCCGTAGAAATTCTTGCGGGTACCGTCGGTGAAGTGGAAGGTAACGGAAGTGACGCGCATATATTTGATTCGACCTTTGTCGTCCCAGAAAAGCTCGTCGAAGATGTATTGTGCCGGCGATTCGGGACGGATGGGACCCATGCAACGGACGGTGCGCACGTCTCGGTTGAATTGATCGCGCTGCACTTGCCCATTGGCGTTAACAGGAGTGACAGTGATTTCAATCTTGGTGATGGTTTTCTGGAAACAGTTGTAGAAATTGAACTCAAGACCGAACATATAGTCGCTGCGGGCTGAGCGGACATTCATAAGAAAGAGTTGGTCGCGGTTCATGCGGTCCTTGGTGGCCTGTACATCAGCCATGAGGCGTTCTTCGGCGAAAGCCATCGAGTCACGCTGCAGGACCACGGTGATGCTGTCAGCCCGTCGGGCGAACAGCTCGCTGATGCGGTCGAGCGAATCAAGCTGCTGCTGGAGTTCCTGCTGGCGTTCAATTTCCTTTTGTCGACGTTGTTCTTGCCTATGCTCATAAGCCATTAGCCCCTCATCGGTGGTGAATGCGCCCCACTCAGCCAACCGCTGGAGGACTGGCAGGCTGAGAACTTGCTGTTTGTGATTGTTGGTGCGAATGGTAAAGGATACCGGCCATTCGGACGATGGCTGGTAGTGATAGTCCAACCACGTCACAGGTGAGAAATGGCCGTAGCGGTGATTGGAGGTATCGACGTCAATCATGTAGTGATTGTCCATATTGACGAAAGCCCAATCCTGAAGCTGACGATAACGCTCACGCCAATAGCGGTCAGAGACGAGGTAAGGCAAAAGGTCCGAGGCGAGTGGTTCAGGAATGGTGAAGACAATACTGTCAGACTGGAATAGAACCTGGTGAATTCCATTTTTATTGCAAGAGACAGAGAGGCGGTAGAGAATGTTGTAAGGCACCTCAGTCTTCTCTGTATATTGGGCAATCTTGGCCTTCAGTGCAGCTGGTGGATCGACAAAATAGGCATCGTCGAGACGTATCTCTTGCAAGGTGGAATAGTTCCACGGCCGTTGAGCCGACAGAGGGATGAAGAAAGAACACAGAACCAAGAAAAGACCATTAGAAAAAATAGTTTTCATAATTCTTACCTCTTAGTTCCATTAATAATTAGTGCGCCTCCAGCCAGTTGTCTCCAACATCAATACCCACCTCAATATCGATACCAGGAAGGGGCAGCGCCTGCTTCATCTCGCGGGCCACAATTTGCCTCACGAGCGCCTCCTCAGGACGGTAAAGGTCAAAAACCAACTCATCGTGCACCTGCAGTATCATTTTGGTGCGGAGATTCTGCCGAGTGAGGCAACGGTGGATATTCACCATCGCCAGTTTAATCATGTCGGCCGAGGTACCCTGGATGGGCATATTGACGGCATTGCGCTCGGCGAAGGAACGCGCAGATGCGTTGCGGCTGTTGATGTCGGGCAGATAACGCCTACGGCCCAACAAGGTCTGTGCGTAGCCGCACTCACGGGCAGAAGCCACGCTCTCGTCGATGAAACGGCGAATGTCGGGATATTGGGCGAAATACTCGTCAATCAGTGCAGCGGCCTCCTTGCGGGGAATGCCTAGCTGCTCACTCAGTCCAAACGCCGAGATGCCATAGACAATGCCGAAATTGACACTCTTGGCGTTCCTCCGCTGATCCTTTGTCACTTCTGCCATAGGGATGTGGTATATCTTAGCGGCGGTGGCAGCATGGATATCGAAACCATTGGCAAACGCCTCCAACATATGACGGTCTTTTGCCAGCGAGGCAATGATACGAAGTTCTATCTGCGAGTAGTCGGCGGCCAAAAGCAGATGGTCAGCGTCGCGTGCCACAAAGGCACGGCGTATCTCGCGCCCCCGTTCGGTGCGGATGGGTATATTCTGCAGGTTGGGGCTCGAAGAAGAGAGTCGCCCCGTGGCGGTGACGGTCTGGTTGTAAACGGTATGCAGGCGGCCCGTGGCGGGATTGATGAGTTTCGGGAACGAGTCGAGATAAGTTCCCACGAGTTTCGTCACCGAGCGATAATCGAGTATCAGCGGGATGATGGGATGCTTATCGGAAAGTTTCGTCAAAACATCCTCAGCAGTGCTGTATTGCTTGGTGGCCGTCCGCGGAGGCTTGTCGGTCACCTTCATCTTCTCATAAAGTACCTCGCCCAGTTGTTTTGGCGAACCAATATTGAACCGTTCGCCAGCCATCTCATAGACCTTCTCCTCTATTTCAACACGCTCGGCGGTGAGTTGCCGCGAATATTCTTGCAGTGCCTCCACATCAATTCTCACTCCCTCTTTCTCCATGTCTATCAGCACGTCGACCAACGGCAACTCCACCTCGCGGTAAAGCTTCTCCAACTGTGCATCGCGCAATTTTGCCGCCATCAGCGGATAGAGTTGCCACAACGCCGCAGCTTGGGCTGCACGACCTTCGGGTTCGAATCCCAGCATCGCCGAGCAGATGAACTCCAGCGAGTGACGCATCTCGGCATCAATAAGATAGTGCGCCAGCTGTACGTCGAAAATCTCGCCCTGCAACTCTATGTCGAGCTCGGCAAGGATATATTTAAGGTTCTTGAGATCGTAGCAAAGTTTAGTGGTATTGGGGTTCTGCAGCACTTTAGCCAAGCGCGGCAGGTCGAGGTTAGAAACCTTAGAGACCCATACCGAATCGGCATCGGTGCTCAATACCACGTTGGGGCCGTCAACAATCAGTGCCACATCCTTGTCCCCCATCTGTTCCAGCACCTCGGCGGTCAACACTGCCTGCTCCACTGCAGGAGCCTGCTGCGCCGTCGGCGCCAGGTCGAAGAGCGTCGGAGTGCTCGAAGTTTTCTGATTACTCGGTGTATTCTGATTACTCTGATTCCCCCAAGCTACGGCCTTCGACGGGTCTTTCACTGTTAAGTCAGTGAAGACCTTCTTGGCGAACTGGCGGAACTCCAGTTCGTCAGTAATAGCCTTAAGCTTTTGATAGTCTGGCTCCTCGAGTACCAGTTTCTCTTCTTCGAGGGGTATGGGGGCGTCAAGCCGGATGGTAGCCAGCTCCTTCGAGAACAATGCCTGCTCGCCATGTTCCTTCACAAGGAGGCGCATCTTCTCGTTCTTTATCTCGTCGCTGTGAGCCACCATCTCTTCGATGCTGCCAAACTGGTCGATGAGCTTCTTGGCGGTCTTCTCCCCCACCCCCGGAATGCCGGGGATATTGTCGGAAGCGTCACCCCAAAGGCCCAGCAGATCTATCACTTGACGGGGGTCGCCGACGCCAAACTTCTCCTTCACCTCCTCGATGCCCATGATGCTATCAGGCTTGCCCATGCGGCCGAAGCGGTACATCTTCACCACCTTCGTCACCAGCTGCGCAAAGTCCTTGTCGGGCGTCACCATCACCACCTCATCGAATCCTGCCTCTTCGGCAGCATGCGAGAGGGTGCCTATCACGTCGTCGGCCTCGTAACCCTCGCAGGTGAGGATAGGAATTCGAAATGCTTCAATCATCTTTTTCACCCACGGCAGTCCATTCTGGATTTCCTCGGGCATCGCCTCGCGGTTGGCCTTGTATTCGGCGTACATCTCGTGGCGGAAGGTAGGCTTCTGAAGGTCAAAAGCCACGCCGACATGTGTGGGGTGCTGGCTGCGAAGGAGGTCGTAGAGCGTAGTGGTAAATCCTAGCACACAACTTGTGTTCAAACCCTTCGAGTTGATGCGCGGATTCTTGTTCAACGCATAATAGGCACGGTATACCGCCGCCATTCCGTCTATCAGCAGCAGCTTCTTCATTTCAGCGGATTCGCCGTCAGTTCGTCATATTCCTTGCGGTTGCGCAAGATATTGCAGGCCAGATAGACGGCCGAGCGCATCGACTGCTCGCTGGCTTTGTCCTTGCCGGCAATGTCGTAGCCCGTACCGTGGGCAGGGCTCGTGCGCACATAGGGCAATCCGGCTGTGAAGTTCACACCTTCGGTGAACGACATCAGCTTGAAAGGAATGAGACCCTGGTCATGATAGAGCGCCAGCACGCCATCGAACTTATTGAACTCCGAGCTGCCAAAGAAGCCATCGCTCGGGAAGGGGCCATAGGCAAGGACACCTTTCCCCTGCACCTCGTCGATGACGGGTTTGATAACCTTCATATCGAAGTCACCAATCACACCGTTGTCGCCTGCATGGGGGTCGAGGGCCAGCACAGCAATCTTCGGAATGGTGATACCAAAGTCACGCTTCAGGCTCTCGTTCATCAGCATAATCTTATCGTAAAGGAGGTTATGCGTCAACGCTCCGGGCACATCCTTCAGCGCAAGGTGGTTCGTCATGATGCCGATGCGGATGCGGTCGCACACCATCATCATCAGGCTGGAGCAGCCAAACTTGTGGCTCAGATACTCCGTGTGGCCGGGGAAGTCAAAATCCGGGGCCTGGATATTCCTCTTGTTGATGGGTGCCGTCACCAGCACATCCACCTTCCCCGCTTTCAAGTCCTCGCAGGCACGGTTCAGGCTTTCGCGACTCAACTTTCCAGCCATTTCGGTACTCTTTCCCAGGTCGATCTTTATCTCTTCCTGCGTCAAGTTAATGGTGTTGTATTTGCGGTCCTGCGCTTCACTGGCATCTTTGATGGGGAAGAAAGTCATCTCTTGCTGGACACTTCCCAGAAGTTTCTTGTGGTAGCTAGCCACCTTGGTGCTTCCATATAGCACCGGCGTGCAGACATCGAACATGCGGCTGTCCGCAAAGGTTTTAATGATGGTCTCGTAGCCCACTCCGTTGATATCACCGTGAGTGATGGCCACGCGTATTTTCTTTTCTTCGTTGTTTTTATTTTCCATGGTAAATAATTATTGCATTTGTAAGTAAGCGTAGAGCAGGCGGATAGCGTATCCGCTGGCACCGGGGCGGAAGTAGTGCTGTGCCTTGGTAAAATAGGCCACGCCGGCGATGTCGAGGTGGACGAAGGGGACATTCCCCGCGAAGTGCGCCAGGAACTTGCCCGCCGTGATGGTGCCCGCCTGCGGCGTATTGCCACAGTTGCGCAGGTCGGCAAAATCGCTCTTGATAAGTTCGTCGTATTCCTTCCACATCGGGAACTCCACTAGGCGCTCATAGACCTCGTTGCCCACGATTTTGAGCATCTCCAACTCACGCTGGGCATTCTGCTGCATGGCGGCGATTCCAAAGGTAGAGATAGCCCGTACGGCGGCACCCGTGAGGGTAGCGGCGTCGATGATGACACGGGGGTTATAGTTCTTCACAGCGTAGGCGATGGCGTCGGCCAGGATGAGACGGCCCTCGGCGTCAGTATTGACCACTTCGACGGTTGTACCATCATACATGGTGAGAATGTCGTCGGCGGCATAGGCGTTGAATCCGGGACGGTTGTCGGTCAGCGGCAACAGGGCCACCAGGTGGACTGGCAGAGCATTGTCGGCGGCAGCGAACAGCACGCTGGCCATCGTGGCGGCGCCCGCCATATCACTCTTCATCTCCTGCATATAGTCCTCGGGCTTGATGTTGAGTCCACCGGTATCATACATGATACCCTTGCCCACAAGAATAATCGGATTATTCTGATTATTCAGATTACTCGGATTATATTCTAAAACCACGAAGCGGGGTTCATCGACCGAGCCGCGGTTCACGGCCAGGAGGCCGCCCATGCGCAGACTTTCGATTTTCCTCTTGTCCATCACCGTGCACTTGACATTCTTAAAGCCCTCGGCGACACTCTGGAGTTCCTCGGCGAACTGAGCTGCATTCAAATCTGCCACAGGCAGGTTGACCCACTCGCGGCACCAGAAGATGCGGTTCCAAAGACGCTGTTGGGCGTCGAGTTCCTCCTGTTTGAAATAAACCGAATTGATGATTAGCTGGTCGACATGGAAACGTTCCTTGGAGCAGAAGCGGTCGAAGCTGTAGTCGGCGAGGGTGAGGCCTTCCACGAAGGCGGCGACCTCCTCAGGGAGGGTGCCTTCTCCGCAGAGGGCGACAGTCTTCACTCCATCCTTTTCCATCATCTTTAGCACCTCCACAGCCAGACGGCGCAGTTCTTCCTGGACCTCGGGGGCGGGACACTCGCTGTCAAACTTCACGAGAAAAAGCCTGTGGGGTAGGCGGTCGAAACCGACCACAAAATTCTTATCTTTAGCCTCCTTCAAACGCTCCACCTCCTTCTTGGCCAACGGCAGATTACGTTCCGCACACTCGTCACCATACAAAAACACAACACTCCCCTCGTACTCCTTGGGGTTGATATCCTGCAAAGTGTAAAACATAGTATTCTTTACTTTAAAAATAAAAATATAAAAAGGTAACGCCCCCGAAGAGCATTTATTGTGCCTGGCAACAAAAAAAACGCTAGCCGAGATTCTGGGAATGGGTGACGAGGAGGATAATTTTCCGGGGCTCGAGTTCGCGGAGGGTTTCCTGCAGATGGTGGCGGGCGTCGCCGTCGAGCCAGGCGGAGGGTTCGTCGAGAAGGAGGATGGGAGCGTCGGTGGCGAGGGCGCGGGCAAGGGCGATGCGTTGCCACTGTCCCATACTGAGTTCGGCGCCACCGTCGAAGAGGCGTCCCAGCATAGTGTTTTCTTTTTGTGGGAGGCGGTCGACAATCGTGTCGGCTCCCGCGAGGCGCAGGGCATCATGATGGGGCTGGGACGTTCCCGGCATCACGTTGTCAGAGACCGTGAGGTTGTAGCGGACAAAGTCCTGGAAGAGAACGCCCATGCGTGAGCGCAACTCGTCGGGATGAAAGTGTCGGATGTCAATACCGTTAACGAGCACGCTGCCTCCTTGCGGGTCGTAGAGGCGAAGGAGAAGTTTTATAAGGGTAGATTTACCGAAGCCGTTGCGGCCGTCGATGTGGGTTATCTGGCCTTTGCGGGCCGTAAGGGAGAAGTGGGAGAGGACGTCGTGCTGCATGTCGGGGTAGCGGAAGGTGACGTCGCGGAACTCGATTTCAGTGATTTCATCGGGGAGCGGTTCAGGGGTGTCAGGAGGGAGGATGGTGGGCTGGAGGGAGAGGAATTCGAAGAGGTTGGAGATGAAAAGGCGGTTATCGTAGAGTCCGGCAACGGCGGCGACGAGAGAGGAGAGGTATCCTTGTCCGCGGCGGAAGGCCTCGAAGAGCATGACGAAGGTGCCGAGGGTGATGGCACCGAGGTAGGCCTGGGAGATGAGGAGGAAAACGACAGCGAACATGGCTACGGCCTCGATGATGCCGCAGAGGACATCGAGCACCCCCAGTCGGCGCGAGATGGTGAGGAGCCTCCCTACGAGTTGCCGTCGTGCGTCGACAAAACGGGAGCGGAAGAGGTGCGCGAGGCGGAATGAACGTATTTCCTTGGCGAAGTCGCGTGCCGTGAGGAGGGCTCCGAAATAGGAGGTACGGCGGTAGAGCTGCGTGTTCTCTCGACGGAAACGATAGATTTTGCGAGCTTTATAGAGTCGGACAGCGAACCCCGGAAGGACGGCGACTATCATAACGAGGATGATCCACCAGGAGGCGGCGGCGAGCATGGCAAGGACACCGATGATGGACAGGAGGGATCCACCGAAGGCCATGATATTGTTGAGTATCTGGAGTGGACGATAGGAGGCTTCCTGCTGCGCGCGGTGGAGGGTGTCGTGGTATGTGGGGTTGTCGTAGTACTGCATGTCGAGCCGCGAGGATTGCCGTTGGAGGAGGTCACTGACATGGTCTATGAGGCGCTGACCGAGGACGTCGTTGTTGACAGCATTGAGAGCTAAAACGATGCGGTTGAGCAAGAAGACTGCGCACATGGCGAGGAGGTAGTGAAGAACATGGCTGTCGGCGAGAGGGAGGGCTCCTGCAGAGGTGACGGCGAGGGACACCTGGTCGATGAGGAGCTTGAGAAGATAGAGGTTGATCAACGGAAGCACGCTCTGCAACAACACATAGAGCATCCGCAGCCAGAAGGAGCGGGGATTGCAGCGATGCACCATAAGGAGCGCTTTCCAGAGGTTTTTCATCTTATGTATATTGTTTTGACGGTTTCGGCGCCGAGGTGGTCGTTGATGTGCTGGCGGAGGCTTTCGCGGCGGTTGAACATTTCGTGGCGCAGGGCTGCGGAGGAAAGTCGCAGGGAGAGGACGCCGTGTGAGAACTGGACAGAGGAGGTGAGGCGGCTGATGAGGTCGCCGGCGAGCTGGCGGTAGACACGCTCGACACGCAGTTCGTCGGCGAAGTCGCCGTGGTCCAAACGCCGGAGGGCAATCTGGAGATAGTAGTCGAGTGTGCGGTCGGGCTGCATATTTAGTTAATAGATTAGAGTTAAGAGTTAAGAGTTACGCTACCACGGTCGACTTGGAATATCTTGTGGTCGAGGGTGGGGAGTTCGTCGAAGATGGCTTGGACGCGGCCGGGCTGGGTGTCGGAGAGGAGGACCTGGCCGAAGCGGTCGCTGCCGACGAGGGCGATGAGGCGCTTGATGCGGAGTAGGTCGAGTTTGTCGAAGATGTCGTCGAGAAGCAGGATAGGTTTCTCGCCCGAATGGTTGAGGATATACTGGAACTGAGCGAGTTTCAGGGCCAGTGCAAAACTCTTCTGCTGTCCCTGGGAACCGAATTTCTTAAGGGTAAAATCGGTGTTTTCGTCGCTAAGAAGAAAGATGAGGTCGTCCTTATGGGGGCCGGCATTGGTGTACTGCGAGTATTTGTCGGCCTGGCGGCATTCCTCGAGTTGGAGGAGCATAGGACGGGAATCGTGGCGGTAGTCGATGGTGCCGGACTCGTCGGTGCCGACAATCCAATGGTAATATTCGGAGAAAAGGGGTGTGAAGTCGCGGACAAACTCGACGCGTTTCTCGGTGAGGTATTCGCCGTTGGTGGCCAGCTGGGTATCCCAGATGGCGACCATTGCATCGTCCCACAGGCGGTCGTCCCACATCTGCTTAAGGAGGCGGTTGCGTTGCTCGAGGGCTTTAGTGTAGGCGATAAGGTGTTCGAGGTAGCGGTGGTCGGTCTGCGAGATGACGCCGTCCATGAACTTGCGACGGAGGTCGCTGCCGCCAGTGATAAGCTGCTGGTCGTTGGGCGACACCATAACGAGGGGTATCTTGCCGATATGCTCGGAAAGCGCCTTGTAGGTCTTCTTGTTCCATTTCATCTGCTTGCCCTGTCCGCGTCGCAAGGTCAGCGATGCAGTGTCGCCGCCATAATGGCCGTGGATGGCAAAGAAATCCTCTCCGAGTTTTATATTCTGACTGTCAACAGGGTTGAAATAGCTCTTGCAGAAAGAGAGGTAGTAGACGGCATCGAGGAGGTTGGTTTTGCCGGCACCGTTGTTTCCCACGAAGCAGTTGACGTTGTCGCAGAGCGGGACGTCGGCTTCGCTGTAGTTTTTAAAGTTATTTACTATGAGCCTATTGAGTATCAAGAAATGAAAAGTTTTTTGAGTTGTTCACGTACTTGCTCCATCTGCCAGCGAGGGGTGGAGGTAGCTCCGGAGATACCCACACAGCCGGCACCGTCGAACCACTCGCACCGGAGGTGGGCGACATCGGCGATGAAATGGGTGCGGGGCTGCACCTTGCGGCAGTATTCATAAAGGTAATGGCCGTTGCTGCTGTTGGCACCGGCGACGAAGAGGAGGACATCTACACTGCAGGCGAAAGTCTCCAGCTCGCGGGCGCGGTTGGCCACGCGGTTGCAAATGGTGTCATAGGCCACAAAGTCGGCATCCTGTGGCAGGTGCGACTGGATATTGGCGATGAGAAGCTGGTATTCTTCGCGGCTCTTGGTGGTTTGGGAATAGAGGCGGATAGGACGGGAAAAGTCGATATTCTCAAGGTCATTGGGAGTGCTGGCGATAATTGCCGTCCCGTCGGTCTGTCCCGTAAGACCCACCACTTCGGCATGGCCTGGTTTCCCAAAGATGACTATCTGGCCTCCCAGGCGCTTCATTTCGTCATATCCCTTGCGGATGCGCTGTTGGAGAGCCAGCACGATGGGGCAGGTAGCATCAATAAGATGGATGCCGAGTTCCTTGGCAGTAAGATAGGTGGAAGGGGGCTCACCGTGGGCCCGGATAAGGACCTTTCTACCCGTGAGCTCAGGCAGACGCTGGTGGTCAATAACCTCGAGGCCAAGGTTTCGGAGGCGTTCCACTTCGGCGTTGTTGTGAACAATGTCACCGAGGCAATAGAGGCTGCCGTCGCGCGCTAGTTCCTCCTCGGCGGCGCCGATGGCTTTCACCACGCCGAAACAATAGCCTGCATTATCATCAATCCGTATTTCCATGGCTAGCTCATGCTCTGGTTCTCCTGGCGGGCCTGCTCGAGGACATCCTCGTATTCCTCGGGGGTAAGGTCGTTGAAGAAATAATAGACAGGATCCACCCTCTTTCCGTTGAGGATAACCTCGTAATGAAGGTGGTAGCCCGACGACATGCCGCTGCTTCCCACTGTGCCTATCTGCTCGCCGCGCTTCACTTTCTGGCCCTTCTTGACTGAGGCGTTGTTCATGTGTGCATAGAGCGTCTGGAAGCCGAAACCGTGGTTGATGATGACCACCACGCCATAGCCCGAATAGCCTTCGGGATTGCGGGAGGCTGCCACGACGACACCGTCGCCGGTGGCATAGATGGGGGTACCCTGACGCGCCGTCAGATCGATACCCGAATGCATACGGGTACGCTTGAGGATGGGGTGGTAGCGCATTCCAAAACCACTGACAACCTTGCACTTATTCTTGGCCACGGGAAGGATAGCCGGCATGGTGGCCATGCGCTCATTCTTGGTGCGCGCCATCTCGTAAATCTCGTCCAACGACTTCGATTCCACATAGAGGCGCTTGGTGAGGTCGTCGACACGTTTGGTGGTCATCTTCAGCAACTCGCCATTTTCCAGTTCGTCGAACTCGGCATAGCGTTCCACGCCACCGATGCCACTGTAGCGTTCGGCCGGACTCACCGGCTCGCTGGAGAAGATGGTGCGATAGAGGGCGTCGTCACGCTCCTCGATGTTCAGCAGCACCTTCTCGGCACGCGCCACACGGGCGTTGAGAACCTTCGACTGGCGCTTGAACTTGGCCAGTTCGCGCTTCAAGGCACGCTCTGAGGGAGATTCCATAAACTGCATACCCACCACCACTAGCACCACACCAAGAACCACACCGAACAGCACATTGAAACTGATGCGGCGCACTTTCTCACGTAGTGGCACGAAGAATTTCTCATACCTCAGGGTATGGGGGTTGAAGCGGTAGGTATGGCGTGGTTTCTTCACTTTTTTCTCAGAGGGTTGCTTTCAATTTATCAACAGCTTCGACAAACCGCACCACGGGGTGCAGATGGTTGAAGTAGAAATTCAGGTCAAATTCCGGAATCTTGATCATACTGGCGGCAGTGCCCATGAATCCCACCATCGACTCGTTGACCTCCTCGATGGCCATCTCCTGGCACACAACCGTCAGCGTCTTGAGCGGTACCACGTCGAAATCGGTGTTGCTGCGCGCCACGATGGCGATATCGGGCAGCAGGTAGTAGTGTGTCCCGTCGGGAGTGCACATATAGGGCAGGTAGACCTCGGAGTGGATGAAATCGAACACCCCCACGCCGAAGAACATCTGCACGAAAGATTGCTTTGCCGAGCGGTCGTAGTACCAGATGCGTCGGCAGGAAGCCACTTGTGAGAAAGCCTCAACCGCTTCGCAATAAGCCTGGTAGGTCTCCGCGGAGCAATGTTCCCTCACATGCCAAACCACCGAAGTCATGTCGTGCCTCATGTGGCGCAGCCTGTTCTTGTAGTAGCCCAGCACGCCCGACATGTATTGGTCGTGCTTGTGACCCATCTTGTCCTTAATGCCACGGATGACACGTTCGGTATACTCCGCACTGCGGGCCACCGTCAGGGCGTTGGCGTAGTGTTCCAGCAGGTCCTTCTTGTAGGGTTCACTGCAGTCAGCCATCGCCTTGTTGGCTGCCGCAATGGCATTGTCGAAACTGGGCTCACGTCCCATGAGCATGCGAAGGTAACTGGGCTTTTGCTCAGCGACACAGGCTCGTACAAACGCATGATAGCTGTGGCTCTCGCTGTCGTGCTCGATAAAGCCCGTGCCCGGCGTACCCGTCATCACATAACGACGGCCGTCGAAACGCCTGCCTTCCATGTCGTGGATTCCGAAATCACTGTAGTAGAAGTGATTCGAAATCCACACATGCAGGCCTTCAGCCACTCTCGCGCACTTTTTGGGCAGTATCTTCACTATTCCGGATTATTGTTCTTAACCATGGATGGCTTCGCCGTGAACGGCCTCGAGAGCCTCCATCACACCCTCGCTCATGGTGGGGTGCGGATGGATGGCTTGTGCCAGCTCGCGGGCGGTCATGCCCTTCTCACGGGCAACAACGGCCTCGGCAATCATCTCGGTGACATTGTCACCGCACATGTGGCAACCCAGGATGAGGTCGGTCTTGGCATCGGCCACAATCTTCACGAAGCCGTCGGTGTTGCCGGCCGCCGTGGCCTTGCCGCTGGCCTTGAAGAAGAATTTGCCCACCTTCACCTCGTAGCCGGCGTCGACGGCCTTCTTCTCGGTGAGGCCCACGCTGGCTACCTCGGGAGTGGTGTAGGTGCAACCGGGGACATTGCTATAGTTCACGGGATGGGCCTCCTTGCCGGCCAGGTGCTCCACGCAGCAGATGGCCTCCTTCGAAGCCACATGCGCCAAAGCGGGACCATGGACCACGTCGCCAATGGCGTAATAGCCGGGGACATTGGTCTCGTACCAGTCGTTGACCTCAATCTTGCCGCGCTCGAACTTGATGCCGGTCTCTTCGAGACCCAGGTTCTCGAGGTTGGTCACCACGCCCACGGCGCTCAGCACCACGTCGACATCGACCACCGTCTCGGTATTCTTCTTCAGGTCCTTGACAGTAACATGGCACACATCTCCCTCGATGTCAACCTTCTCCACCGAGCACGAAGGCATCACCTTCATGCCCATCTTGCGGAACGAACGGCTCATCTGGGCGGCCACCTCCTCGTCCTCGTTGGGGAGGATCTGGGGCATGAACTCGACCAGGGTCACCTGGGTACCAATGCTTTGATAGAAGAAAGCGAACTCGCTTCCGATGGCGCCGCTGCCACACACGAGCATTCTGGCGGGTTGCTCGCGGAGGGTCATGGCCTCGCGGTAGCCGATGATGCGCTTGCCGTCCTGCGGCATGGCGGGCATCACACGGCTGCGGGCACCCGTGGCAATGATGATATGGTCGGCCTCATATTCGGTGCCGTCCACACTCACCTTCTTGCCGGGCAGCACCTTGGCGGTGCCGTTGATAACGTCGACATTGTTCTTCTTGAGCAGGAACTCGACACCTTTATTCATCGTCGAGGCCACACCGCGGCTGCGGTCGACCATGGCGTTGAGGTCGGGCTCCACACCCTCGGCCTTGAAGCCGTAGGTGGCAGCATGCTTGGCATAGTTGAAGGCCTGTGCGCTCTTCATCAGCGCCTTGGTGGGGATGCAGCCCCAGTTGAGGCAGATGCCACCCAGGGTTTCACGTTCCACAACAGCGGTCTTCAGACCCAACTGGGCACCTTTCACGGCAGCCACATAGCCTCCCGGGCCGCTGCCAATCACCATTAAATCATATTTCATAGCGAATATCTCTTTTATTATTATATGTACTAAATAAAATGCAAAATTACGAAATCCCACCGACATGGCCAAATATTTTTTTCCACCACACCCAAAACACCTCCCAAATGCCCCCAAAAACACCCCTAAAACCCTCAAAAAGTCCTTTCCGCTAGCAAAAACACAAGTAACTATAAACCAGTTACCAACGCCTTACCAACGCCTTACCAACTCCTACCACGGTAGGAGTTGGTAGGGTGTTGGTAGGGGGATCGTAGGTCGATGGAAGCACCCTCTCCCCTACCGCCCGGAGGGAGGTCTCACGGCGCACCTCTACAATCAATGAGGGCCGTGTTGCACTTTTTCAAAAGAAAAAATCCCCCATTCCGAAAAAAATTTTTCAACCCTTCCCGGTGCATATCGGGGTGTTTTTTCACACATACAGCCACTTATCAAAAACAGGAAGAAAAATGGATTTTGATTTTCAAACCTTTACGACAAACCATTTCATTACAATAGATTAGAAAAGAAATCAACAAACAACTAACACATTTACAAGACACTATTGATTTTTCAACAAAAAAGGGCTCAGAAAGGGCTAAGAATGAAAAAAAATTTTTAATCAAAGAAAATTTTTCGTATATTTAAAAGCGCCGGAAAATGTTAAAATTCTTGGGTTGACTTGTTTTCTAGTAAGTTATGTTTTTCGTGTCTGAAGGGGTGTGTCGCACCGGGGGAAAACTTTACATAATTCAGTTGAAAGATGCAAATTTTTTTTTTCAAATTTATGCACAAAAAAAGAGTGACTTTTGCAAGCAGAACTCGAGAGGGTGTAATTTGTGTAAGTTACTGATAATGGAATATAGTAATTCAAAAATGATAGCGGAAGATTATAAGAGAGTATGGGCAGAATGCCTGGAAGTGATTAAAGATGCCCTCGGCCCGGAGAACAAAGTGGCTTTCGACACGTGGTTTGTCCCCATCGTGCCGTTGAAGCTGGAAGGGAGCACGCTGATGGTGCAGGTACCGAGCCAGTTTTTCTATGAATATTTGGAGGAACATTATGTAGACCTGTTGAAACGTGTGATACGTATGCAGTTGGGTTCCAACGCAATGCTGAAATACAGCATCGTGATGGACCAGAGCATCCGCACCTCCCCCATCGTAACAACGCTCCCGTCGAACAGCCGCCGCTCGGTGCAGAACCCGCTGACCGACATGCCTATTAATATAAATAAGGATAACGCGCGCGAGCTGCCGAATCCCTTCGTCATCCCCGGCATCCAGAAGACCCGTGTACATTCGCAGCTGAGTCCCAACTACACGCTGGAGAACTTCGTGGAGGGCGACTGCAACCGTCTGGCACGGTCGGCCGGCTATGCCGTGGCCGAGAAGCCCGGTACCACCAGCTTCAACCCCCTATTGCTGCATAGCAACGTGGGCCTCGGAAAAACCCATCTAGCCAATGCCATCGGATTGAAGACCAAGGAACTGCACCCCGACAAGACCGTGCTCTACGTCACCAGTGAACAGTTCATGGCCCAGTATGCCGAAGCCGGCCGCACGGGTACCACCAATGACTTCATCCACTTCTATGAGCAGATAGATGTCCTTATCGTCGACGACATCCAGTTCTGGTCGGGCAAGGGACAGAAGACTCAGGAGGCTTTCTTCCATATCTTCAATTACCTGCATCAGCGCAACTGTCAGATTATCATCACCTCAGACAAGGCTCCGGGAGAGCTCCAGGGGCTCGAGCCCCGCCTCCTCAGCCGCCTCAAATGGGGTCTCAACGCCGACCTGCAAGCTCCCGACGTGGAGACACGCAAGGCCATTCTGCGCCAAAAACTGCAGAACGACGGCATCGAGATGAGCGAAGATGTCATTGAGTACATCGCCTATAATATTAATACGAACGTGCGCGAACTCGAAGGAGCCCTCATCTCCCTCATCGCGCAGAGCTCGCTGAACCGCAAGCAGATCACTCTTGAACTCACCAAACAGATGATTGACAAGTACGTGCAGAGCAGCACGCGCGAAATCACCATCGACTACATCCAGAAAGTGGTGTGCGACAGCCTCGATTTGCCGGTGGACAGCATCCAGCAGATGTCGCGCAAGCGCGAGATTGTGCAGGCCCGCCAGCTGAGTATGTACTTCGCCAAAAAAATCACCAAGTCGAGCCTCGCCGTCATCGGCATGCAGTGCGGCAACAAGGACCACGCCACGGTACTCCACGCCTGCAAGACCATCGAGAACCTGCGCCAGACCGACCGCTACATCCGCAACCTGGTCGACGAGCTCGAGAAGAAGTTCAAAGAAGCATGAAGACAGCATTCAAGCCGGGCACAATGATATACCCGCTGCCGGCCGTCATGGTCAGCTGCGGCGACAGCCCCGAGAACTACAATATCATCACCATCGCATGGACGGGCACTATCTGCAGTGACCCGCCCATGTGCTATATCAGCGTGCGCCCCAACCGCCATAGCCACGAGTTGATTTCCCGCACGGGCGAGTTCGTCATCAACCTCACCACCACCGAGCTGGCCCGTGCCACCGACTGGTGCGGCGTGAAGAGCGGCCGCGAATACAACAAGTTCCGCGAGATGGGGCTCCACGCCGAACCGGCACAGCTGGTAAAGGCGCCCCTCATCAAGGAGAGCCCGCTCAACATCGAGTGCAAGGTGGTGGAGGTGAAGCGTCTCGGCAGCCATGATATGTTCATCGCCAACGTGGTGGCCGTCGATGCCGAGGAGGACCTGATTGACAAGACCACCGGCCAGTTCCAGCTCAACCATGCCGGCCCCCTCGCCTACTCCCACGGCAAATACTACGGCCTCGGCGAGAAACTCGGCGGCTTCGGATTCAGCGTAAAGAAAAGAAAATAAAAGCGATACATCGTTCGGGCGTACACGGGGGTACGCCCCTACCGACAACCGTAGGGGCGTACCCCCGTGTACGCCCGAACAATAACCAACGTACCCCCGTGTACGCCCGAACAACAACCAACGTACCCCCGTGTACGCCCGAACAACAGCCAACGTACCCCCGTGTACGCCCGAACAACAACCAACGTACCCCCGTGTACGCCCGAACAACAACCAACGTACCCCCGTGTACGCCCGAACAATAACCAACGTACCCCCGTGTACGCCCGAACAACAACCAACGTACCTCCGTTTACTTCCGCCAATACATGGAACAACAATTGCCATACCGAAAACAACTCCGACTACAGGGCTATGACTACACCCGTCCCGCTTACTATTTCTGTACCATTGCGGTAAACGACAAACTTCATCTATTCGGGAATATCATCAATGGGATGATACACCTATCTTCTGGGGGAGAGATAATCCGACAGACAATACATGAGATTGCCACAAGATTTGACAAGACCGAGATAACTGAATATATTGTTATGCCAAACCACGTTCATCTTTTGTTTTTCAATGGAGGCGAGCACTATGTACCCGACATTATTCGTTGGTTCAAGAGTGTTTCCACCAACCGCTACATTCATGGCGTCAACGAACAAGGATGGACTCGCTTCAACAAGACATTATGGCAACGCAACTACTATGAACATATTATCCGCAACCAACAGGCCTTCGAAAATATCAGATTGTACATTAGAGACAACCCAAAACGGTGGAACAATGGATGTGACGAAGATATAGATGGCCTACCAGCAAGCATACACATGGGTACGGAAACAACAACAAAACAATGAACGATACGGGCGTACACGGGGGTACGCCCCTACCAAAACGACAACCGTAGGGGCGTACCCCCGTGTACGCCCGAACAATAAAAACCAGAAAACAATGAACATCACCTGCGTAGAATCCCTGGGCATCCCCCAGACCCGCTTCGAGGAACTCAAGAAGCATTATGCTTCCATGGGCCACACATTCACCTATTATATGGACCGCAAAGAGGATGAGCCGACGCTTGTCGACCGCATGCGCGAGGCCGACATTGCGGTGATAAGCAACATCAAGCTGTCGGCCGCAGTGCTCAGCCAATGCACCAATCTCAAGTACCTGAGCGTGGCCTTCACGGGCCTCGACCATATCGACCTCGCCTATTGCAAGGAGCATGATATAAAGGTGCAGAACGCCGCGGGCTACAGCACCACGGCCGTCAGCGAGTTGGCCGTCGGCATGATGCTCGACCTGCTGCGCAACATCGTCACGCTGAATGAGAAGATACGCCAGGGTGGCAGCCGCGGCACCTTCCTCGGCCGCGAACTGAGGGGCAAGACCGTCGGCGTTGTCGGCACCGGCGCCATCGGCACCGCCACCATACGCCTCCTGCTGGCCTTTGGCGCCAAGGTCATCGCATGGAGCCGCCGCGAGCGCCCCGAGGTGAAGGCCATGGGCGTGAAGTATGTGACGCTGGAGGAGCTGCTCAAAGAGAGCGACATCGTCTCGCTCCATGTGCCGCTGTGCGACGAGACCCGCGGACTGATAGGTAAAGCGGAACTTGAATTAATGAAACCCACTGCATTGTTAGTCAACACCGCCCGCGGTCCCGTCTGCGATATCGCCGCCGTGGGCAAGGCCCTCATCGACGGTCGCATCGCCGGCGCCGCTTTCGACGTCTTCGAACAGGAGCCTCCCCTGCCCTCTTCTCATCCCCTCCTCTCCGCCCCCAACTGCCTCCTCGCCCCCCACATCGCCTTCGCTACCGAAGAGAGCTTTGCCGCCCGTGCCGACATCGTCTTCGGCCACATCGACGACTACCTGAAATAAGACAAATATCTAAACATACATTATCCGACATGACGAATATTTTTTGCCACGTCGGATAATTTTTGTATCTTTGCAGCCGAAAATGAATTAACCCTTATGCTGCGGCAAAACGGACATAACTCGCTGATTATTACCCCCCCCCAGTTTGCTGGTCTTGTAAACGGGAAGGGAGGAAAGCCTATATTTATTGTTGGACTCTCACCACCCTGCTGCCAGCGGGCGTACACAGGAGTACGCCCCTACGGCGGCGGGGCGGCTTTGTTTTGTACCCACATCGAAATTCACGAAAATTCACAAATATCACTAATCAATCAAAAACTTTAACATCATGAAGAAAAACTTATTGACGATTTTGGCTGTGCTGGCTTTGGGCGGCATGGCAGTGGCGCAGACCGAAACGCTGCTGACCACAATTACAGCAACAGCCAAAGAGCAAGCCAGCTACAGCACGGCGAATGTGGCAACCGTTTCATTCAGTTATA
>ONCC01000026.1 GCA_900316235.1 uncultured Bacteroidales bacterium | reverse complement strand
TTGCTTTGCCATAATATGTTGTTTTTAAAAATTCGACACACATAATATAATCCGGAACCTGTCCGCTGTCAAGCAGAAAAATGTTAAAAAAGCATTTTGGGGCATAAAAACGCCCTACCATCACCCACCGTGGTAGGAGTTGGTAGGGAGATGGTAGGGGGTTGGTAACTGGTTTATAGGAAGATTAATGCTTCTTCCCCTTGCGTTGCTTCTGATGGTGCTTACACTTGTTTTTCAGATCTTTGCGCTGCTCTTTGGTAAGAACTTTGTCGATGCGGACCTTGGTGGCGTACATCTCGCGCGAAATCTGGGCATGGAGGCGAGACTCGCGGTCGAAGAGCGGGTAGAGCACCTTGGACTGGTCGCCGTCCATTTCCATATATTTGTCGATGCTGTCGCGCACGGCTTTCTGCTGATTGCGAAGGGATTCGACGCGCTTACGGGAGTCTTTGGAGATAGTTTCCAGTTTACTTTTCTGGCTGGAACTGAGATCGCTGACAAGCTCCGTGATTTCGGGGCGTTTCTCAGGACCCGGACGTCCGGGCTCTTCCGGATGGGGACGTTGGGCGTAGGAAGGTGAAAGGTGAAAGATGAAAGGTGAAAGCAATGCTATCAGGAGAATCTTTTTCATATTCTTATGTTTTTTATTCGTTGTAATCATCGTAAAGGACCTCGATGGGGTTCTCGGCCAATTCCTCAACGGGCGAGTAATAGTCATAGTCGGTCACATAGGCCAGCATGTCGCCAATCTGAGCCTCGTCGTAAGAGGGACGGAGGGAGACGTTGAGCACCACGAGGGCAGCCACGGCGGCAGCGGCGGTGAGGGCGATGCGGCGCCAAAGGACCTTGTTCGTCTTTCGGGGAGATGCGGCCTGCCGCATCTCTACAGTGGGCATAAGATAGGGGTGCTGACGCACCTGGGCCATCACGGCATCGACTACATCGACCTGCTTGGGGCAAGTTTGGCGGGAGAGTTCTTGTAGTTGTTCGTCTATATTCATCGGTTTTTGTTTAACGTTTTATTTCTTTTGCCAAGTTCTTCTTGGCGCGGAAGATGAGCGATTCCACCTTGGCGAGCGTGCACTGCATGACGTCGGCAATCTGCTGGTAGGAGAAGTCCTCAAAGGTGTAGAGCACCAGGGCTGTGCGTTGCTCTTCCTTGAGGTGTCCGATGGCGGTGCGCAGCTGGTCGAGTTGCTCCTGATGGATAATCTCCTGCTCGGCATTGCGATCGGGCGATACCTCCTCGCGGGGGTTCTCCAGTTCGTCGCTGCTGACGAAGCGCTTGCTCTTGTTCAGCATCTTGCATACGACGTTGACGGTGATGCGGTAGATGAAAGAACTCAGTTTTGAATCGAAGCGGAATCGTGGCAGGGCCATGTAGAGTTCGACGAAGACCTGCTGGGTAACCTCCTCAGTCTCGAGGCGCGTGCCGCAGAGTTTGTAGGTCAGGTTGGCCACAATCTGTTGGTATCGACGCACTATCTCGGAGTATCTTTCAGTGTCTCCGGCGAGAATTCTTTCGACTATCTCTTTGTCTTCCACTGGGTCGATTCGTTATTAGGTATTCGATGAATAGGTTTTCTTGCAAAAATTTCGGAAAATTATTTTTTCCTCCCGGAATTTTCCTTTTTTTTTACTCGTATTTGAAGCGCTCGATGTCGCGACGCTCGCGTTTGGTGGGGCGGCCGACACCGCGGTCACGCTTCTCGAAGGCATACTGGCGCGCCATGCGGATGCGCTCATATTCCTCCTCGGGGGTGCGGTCAATCATGAATCCCTGTACCAAAGGGGCACCCACGCGGTTGGGCGGGATGGCAAGGACCTCTATCTCCTTGTGCAACTGATCGATGTTGAGACTGTACCTCTCCCCTTCCTTCACATCGTGCGAGGGTTTGAGCTCGCGGCCATCAGAAGTCATCGTCACCTTGCCACACTGGCAGGCATCTGCCGCCAGCGAGCGGGTCTTGTAGAGCCGCACCGCCCAGAGATATTTGTCGAGTCGCATCCCTTAAACCTTAAACTTTAAACCTTAAACTATATTTTAAAAATATAGGTAATAGTACCTTTCTGTAGTTCAACAGCCTTGGTGTCAGCATTGAAGCGAGCCTTGAGAGCGGCGGTTTTGGCCTGATTGACCAGATAGCCATCCTGTGTGTTGGAGCCCTTGGGCTGGTACTCGGCACGGGTCACTCTTCCTTGCTGGTCAACCCAAATGGCGATAACAACCGTTCCCTGTTTGTTGGATTCATATTTGGGTGACGGAAGCGACACCGCCGTACGGCCGTCGAGAGTCCACTTGCCATTGCCACCATTGCCGGTGTAGTTGTTACTATTGGTGTTGCCGTCGGACTTGCCTTGGTTTCCATTGCCCTGTGTGACACCCTCGCTGCCGCCACCGCTGTTTTGATTGCGCTTGCCGGGGAAGAGGGCATTCTTGTTAATTGCAGGCTCCTTGTTTTCGGGCTGGGATTTTGTCTCAGCCGCGGGATTGATCACATTGCCGGGTTTGGTAGAACTCGGAATGGGAGTGGTGGTCTCGGAACGCTGCGTGATAACCTGCTCCTGCGAGGCGGGAGGGGCATAACTAGTGGCCTGGGAGGCGGGTTCGGGGCTATCGCCCAAACCGAAGTCGGAGTCGCCAAGGTTCACCTCGACACCCTCCTCGGGGATGGGAGGATCCGGCGGCTCATAGGCGAAGATATTCAGGCTCATAAGCAATATTGCCAGAGCCACTATCGCCGCCGTGCTGATACCGGAGATGAGTTTGGGATTCATGACGCTTGCTGTTTGGGTGAGGTAGCCAGAATGACTTTATGCTTGGAGCCCGTATTGTTGTTGATGTTATTGACGGCATCGATCACGATGACAACATCCTGCACGGGCACGTCCTTGTCGGCGCGGAGCACAACACAGGCATCCTCGACACCGGCCTCAATGCCGGCTTCGATGTTACGCTGCAGGTCGGCGACAGGCACTGCTACCTCGCCGACATAGAAGTTGTGCTCGCGGTCGATGTAGACAGTGACGTTCTGCTTGGCCATGGTGCGGCTCGAGCTCTCGGGGAGCATCAACTTCACCGCATTGGGGGCGATGAGCGTCGAGGTGATCATGAAGAAGATGAGCAGCAGGAACACCAAGTCGGACATCGACGACGACGAGGTCTCTATCTTGATTTTGTTCTGTAAATGTATCATAACAAATACGAATTTTATGCGGGTTCGTGCAGCAGATCCATGAATTCGTTGGCGCGCACCTCAAGTTCGAATACCACCTTGTTGATGCGGGTGACAAGAACATTGTGGAGGAAGTAGCAGATGATACCGACGATAAGACCACCGACGGTGGTGACCATGGCGGTATAGATACCCGAAGCGAGCATCTGGATGTCGATATTATTGCCGGCATGAGCCATCTCCTGGAAGGCGGAAATCATACCGACCACTGTGCCAAGGAAACCAATCATGGGTCCCAAGGAGGCGACAGTAGCCACGAGGGAGACGCGGCGCTCAAGGTTGGCCACTTCCAGCTGGCCTTCGTTCTCGATGGCTGCCTGGATATCGGGCAACGGACGACCAAGACGAGAGAAGCCCTTGTCAATCATGCGTCCCAGAGGCGTGGGGGTTTGCTTGGAGAGGCTGCGGGCCTCGTCGATATTGCCCTCATGGACATATTGGCGGATGTTGTCCATAAAGACATTGTCTTCCTCGCCCTTGAGAGCGGCGCTAAGGGTGATGTAGCGCTCAATGAAAATGTAGATAGCCAGCACAAGGAGGAGCGCCAGCACAAGCATAATCCATCCACCGTTGACGGCCATGTCCCAGATGGTGATGTTTTCGGGCTTTTCAGCATTGGCCACGGTTTCAACAGCTGCCTGCACGGCAGAGTCGGATTGAAGCATTAACAGAGGATTCATCATGATGTTGTGTGTTTTTGGTTGCTTATATTAACGTGTTATTTTCTTTTTTATTGTGTCGTTCTAGAACGAGAGGGTGATGCCTAGCGACGGCTGGAGTCCCGTGCTTGTGGGTATCAGCCCCGGTGTAAAACCGAGGGAAAGGTTGTCGTCAATCTGGAAATCGTAAAGATGCCCGAAGACATAGGCATCAATGAGATTGAGGGCATAGAAGCCCACAGTGATAATGACCATGAGCTGGAAGTATTGGTCGTAGGAGTTATAGAGGCTATAAATGTTGGAGGTGGGATAGGAGGCATAATCGGAATTGTCGGGCGTGTCATTATGGTTTACACGATAGAGATATTCATCCTTGAAGAACATCATGCGCGTATAATTATAATGTATAAAGTACCCCATGACGGCAAAGGTGCCATAAATGATGGGGGTCTTCCAGGCCTGCCCGTTGTAGATTTGTCCAGCACCGGGGACAATCGACAGCAACAAAGCCTTAGTGGCAGAATGTTCCTTGGGCACCATCACACTCTTCACCTCCACCGGCTCCTGCACCTCAACATACTGAGCCCTGGCAGGAGTGAAAAAAGAAGAATGAAAAATGAAGAATAGGCTGACGCAGACAAATCGCATCAGCCATTTCCTATTCTTCCTTTTTACTTTTTCACCCTTCATTCTACTTCTCAAGTAAGGCCATTATCCTCTCAAAGTCTTTGTCTGAATTGAATAGAATGGTCAGCGAACCTTTGCCGCGCAACGAACGCTTAATCTCCACCGTCGATTGGAGACGCTCTTTCAGACGGCTCTGTGCGGCGGCATGGGTGGCGGGCAAGTCCCCCCGTTTTTTTACGGGGGCTACGGGTTTCTTCTTCGCATTCTTGGCCATCTCCTCAACCTGGTGCACCGAGAGGTGGCGGTCGATAATGGCATGGAGAATCTCCAGATGGAGATCGATATCCTCCACATTGACCAATGCACGGGCATGAGCCATGCTGATTTGCTCATTGCTCAAGGCCAGCTGAGTCTCGGCAGGTAGGTTGAGCAGACGCAGGTAATTGGTGATGGTGGAACGGTTCTTGCCAACTTTCTCGCTGAGCTGGTCGTGAGTCAACTGACATTCCTCGATGAGGGCCTTATAGGCCAGCGCCACCTCCATGGCATTGAGGTTTTCGCGCTGGATATTCTCCACCAGTGCCATCTCCATCATCTGGTTGTCGGTAGCCACACGCACATAGGCTGGAATCTCTTTGAGACCAGCCAATTGGGAAGCGCGGTAACGACGCTCACCGGCAATGAGCTGATAGGTGTCGTCGGGCATCTTGCGCACCGTGACGGGAGTAATCACACCTTGCTGACGGATGGACTGGGCCAACTCTTCCAACGCCTCGGTAGAGAATTCCTTGCGGGGTTGGAAGGGATTGGCGACAATCTTCTTGAGGGGTATGGTACTAATGGCGGCAGTAACAGTGTTAGCCACCTCAAAATCCTTGGTATCGGGCAGTATCGAGCTCAGTCCGCGACCCAATCCTCCACTCTTTTGTTTAGTTGCCATTTTGTCTACTTATTCTTGTTTCTCTCCAAAATCTCTTGTGCCAAATTGAGGTAGTTGACGGCGCCCGTCGAAGCAGCATCGTGCATTATGATGCTCTGACCGTAGGAGGGGGCCTCCGCAAGCTTGGTGTTACGATAGATGAGGGTATTGAATACCATCTGCTTGAAGTGTCCACGGACATCCTCCACCACCTGGCGGGCCAGACGCAAACGATTGTCATACATGGTGATAAGCAGTCCCTCTATCGAGAGCTTGGGATTAAGGCGGGTCTGAACAATACGCACTGTGTTGAGCAACTTCCCGAGACCTTCAAGGGCGAAATATTCGCTTTGTATGGGGATAATTACCGAATCGGAGGCCGTAAGGGCGTTGATGGTAATCAAACCCAAGGAGGGAGAGCAGTCAATGATGATGAAGTCATAGTCGTTGCGCACGGGTTCAAGGGTCCGCGACAGAAACTGCTCACGTCCCTTCTCGTTGATGAGTTCCACTTCGGCACCCACCAGGTCAATGCGCGTGGGAAGGATGTCGAGGTTGGGAGTCTCGGTCTCCGTGATGACATCCTTCACCTGAGCCTGGCCAAGAATGCAGTCGTAGACGCTCTTCTCCAACTCATCGGGGTTGATGCCCAGACCCGAGGTAGCGTTGGCCTGAGGGTCGCAGTCCACCAGCAGCACCTTTTTCTCGAGCACTGCCAGCGAGGCACTGAGGTTCACCGCCGTGGTGGTCTTCCCCACCCCGCCTTTCTGGTTGGCGATGGAAATAATCTTAGCCATTGCACATTAGAACTTGAAGTCTATTTCATCCAGCTTGGCAGCGGTATCATCACCGCGCCAGTTTTCTTCCACAACTACAGGGGGAGGCACAATGCCTGTCTCAATGAACGAGAAGGCGTTGTCAAGACCCTGACGGAACTTGTCGAAATCCTCCTTGTAGAGGAACATCTTGTTTTTCTCAAAATAAACATCGCCGGTATTGTTGTCAAACAACTTGCGGCTTTCGGTAATGGTAATAAATTTGTCACCTCCGCGGGTTTCTTTCACATCGAAGAAATATCTACGTTTACCGGCAGGGATAGCTTGGCTGTAGAGTTCTTCTTTTCTTTGCTCTTTGTTGTCCATACTCATGTATTTATTACGTTAAAATTTTCTGCAAAAATAGTCATTTTTTGTAAAATGATACCTTTTTATCATAAAAAAGTTATCAACAATCTTTATTTAAATTCATTTATTTCTTGTGGGTCATGATATCAAGAATCATGTCGTCGGTCTGGTTCATGCCGTCTTTTCCGAGGCGACCGAGGTTGCGAATAGAGCAGTCGATGTCGCTCTCGCTAAGGCCATCGGTGCAGTCAACTACGCGATCGTGTACTGCCAGTTCGGCACAGACGAAGGCACTGTAGAGCCCCACGCTCATCTTCAAAGCACAGCTGGGCTTAGCTCCGTCGCAGACCATGCCGGCGATGGTGTTAATCATATTCTTCATGGCATAGCAGACCTGCTCGTAGCCACCACCTTCGAGATAGGTAAGTGCGGCAGCACCGCCCATGGTGGCATTGACAATACCACAGAGGGCCGAGAGACGGCCGATGCCACGCTTGATGTAGATGGACATGAGGTGATTCATCGTCACGGCACGCATGATCTGCTCGTCGCTGCAGCCCTTGTACGTTCCGTAGTAGTAGGACGGGAGAGTGCAGGTGATGCCCTGGTTGCCGGAGCCGGAGTTGCTGTAGACGGGCTTGGTGCAGCCGTCCATGCGGGCGTCGGAGGCGGCGACGGTGCGGGCTACGACGGTATGCACCATGTCTCCCCTAGCCTGTTCCATAAGGATTTCGCCGGTATGGAGTCCCATGCCCGAGAGGCCGCACTGCGAGGCGGCGGTGTTGTATTCGACCGTGTCACGCAGCCACTCGAGTTCCTCGAGGGGTGCCGTGGTGGCGTAGTCGTAAACCATGCGGGCGGTGAACTCGAGGCGCTGCTTGTTGTCCTCCTCGGGGTTGTCGTCGTTGTCCTGTTCTTGGAAGAGCCCTTGCTTGTGGTCGAGGAGTATCTGGTCGTTTTTCTTGAGGAATATGAAATTGGTGTGACGCTTGGAAATCACAGCGGTAGCTGCAGCGTCACCGCAGCACACAGAACACTCTATATAGAGTTTATCCGAAGTCTCCTTGACACCAATCTCAATCTTGTTGGCATTGTTGGCGAGCCACTGCTTGGCATCCTCCACCTGGTCGGCGGGGATGGTGAGCACCTCAAGGCCGCGCGAGGAGTTGCCGTGGGTGACGGCCATAGCAACAGCTATCGGCAGACCTATCATGCCAGTACCGGGAATACCCACGCCCATGGCATTCTTATAGACGTTTTTGCTGAGTTTGAGGGTAATATTCTCAGGCTCGCAGCCCAAGGTCTCGACAGCCTTAGCCACACAGAGGGCCACAGCGCCGGGTTCGGTACAGCCGGTGGCGAGAACTACCTCCTGTTGCATTATCTCTTTCAGTTGCTTGCGGATACTCTCTTCCATAGTATAATCAGATTAGAACGGCACATCGCCGTCGGGTTCCATATTGTCCTCATTCATCTTCGAGTCGACAATCATACTGCCGCCCTGCTGGTCAAAATTGCCGTTCTGTGGCATACCGCCACCAAACCCTTCAAGTCCTAGTTGCGGCGGATTCTCAAAACGGGCAAACTCCTTGACAAAGCGCAGACGCACATCGCCGGTACCACCGCTACGGTGCTTGGCCACAATGAGGTCGGCCATACCGAGGGTAGAACCATGGTCATCCTCCTGGATGCCATAGTATTCGGGACGGTAAATGAACATGACGATGTCAGCGTCCTGCTCGATGGCACCCGATTCACGGAGGTCGCTCAGCTGCGGCTTGTTGCCCACACGGTTCTCCACGGCACGACTCAACTGCGACATGGCCAGCACGGGGATTCCCAGTTCCTTGGAGAGTGCCTTCAGTTGGCGCGATATCATGCTGATTTCCTGCTCACGGTTTCCATTGCGATTATCGGTGCTACCGCTAGACATCAACTGCAGGTAGTCGATGAAAATCATCTGAATATCGTAGCGCTGCTTCAGACGACGAGCTTTGGCACGTAACTCGAAAATGGTGAGCTGCGGGGTATCATCGATGTAAATCGGAGCATTGTTGAGCGGCTGGGCTCCACGCTTAAGTTGCTCCTTCTCATAAGGTTCCAAGTGACCCTTCTTGAGTTTGTCACCCGGCAACTTGGCCTCGCTGCTGATGAGACGCATGGCTAACTCCTGACCCGTCATCTCGAGCGAGAAGAAAGCCACCGCCTTGTGGAAATCAACAGCGATATTGCGTGCCATCGAGAGGGCACAGGCCGTCTTACCCATGGCGGGACGGGCGGCAAGGATGATGAGGGTACCGGGCTGGAAACCTGCCGTCATGCGGTCCAAGCCGATAAAACCACTCTCCAGTCCACTCAAGCCATCACTCTTTTCTCCGGCTTCCTTAATCTGATCCATGGCCATGGAGACAAAGTCACCCATGGGATGGTAGTCGGAGCGGAAGTTTTTGTCATTGATATCCATCAGGCGTTGCTCGGTCTTGTCGAGCAGGTTGACCACGTCGGTGGTCTCGTCGTAGGCCTCGGTGATGGTCTCGGTGGAGATACGAATCATCTCGCGCTGGATGAACTTCTCGCTCAGCACGCGGATGTGATACTCAATGTGGGCAGCGGAGACGACATTCTCCGTGAGCTTGGAGACGGCATAAGCGCCGCCGGCAGCCTCAAGTTCTCCATCGAGACGCAGGCGCTCCACCACCGTTAACAAGTCCACCGGCTGGCTCTGTTCGAAGAGTTTCCTTATGGCCTTGTAGATGGTCTGATGCTCAGGCTTGTAAAAGTATTCAATATGCAGGGTTTCGATGGCATTGATGAGCGCCGTCTGGTCAAGCATCAAAGCGCCCAACACACTCTCCTCGAGGGCTATTGCCTGAGGAGGTGTGTTGCCGTTGATATCAAAGGCCTGCGTGTATGTCAGCCTGTCTTTACGCCGTGTCGCTGCGGTGGTCGGCATACTATCTCACTTCGGCCATTGCCGTGCTTCCGCGATAGGCGGGACAGGTGTGATGAGTGCAACTGGCAGCGATGCCAGCGACAAGCAGCATGAGTGCTGCGATAGCAAAAACTTTCTTCTTCATATTACAAACCAATTTTTTCGTTGACAATCTTTAGAATCTCGGCTTCCTGCTTGATGGCCTCGTCCTCGATGGTCTGAGCCTTGGCAAGGATGTCGGCCTTGAAGGCTTCGTCCTTCAGCGAGGAGGCGTTGATCTTCACGTTGAGGTGGGCGCCCATGACAGCCGAGCGGGCAGCCAGAGAGCCAACGCCACCGTCGGTGACACTGTTGGGGTTGCCCCATTCCACCATAGCGCGGCAGACTTCGAAGGCTTCGAGGGAGCGTTGCATGGTGCGGAAGGGCACCTCGGTGGCAAACTTGGTAGCCTCCTGGATGGCGGCGCTGCGGGCGGCCTTCTCCTCGTCGGTCTTCTTCGGCAGGCCGAAGGCATCCATAATCTTGTTGAAAGCAGCGGTGTCCTCGTCCACGAGGTGCAGCAGCTCGTCCTTCAGGGCCTGACCCTTGACGGCCACGTCGCTGAATTTCTCCCACTCGTCATCGTAGGCGGCCTTGCCTCCGGTGAGGTTGGCCACCATGGTGCCGAGGGAGGCGGCGAGGGCACCCATGTAGGCGCTGACGCTGCCACCACCGGGGGCGGGACTCTCGCTAGCGGTCTCGTCACAGAATCCGCGGCAGGTAAGGTCGACCAGTTTCTTCTTCGAGTGGTCCTCGATGAGGTATTCAATCACTTTCTCCTTGGGGTCGAAAGGTTTGAGGTCGTCGAGACCCATGCTCTTGATGGCCACTTTCATGATTTCCTCCTCACTGACGCCGAGGCTGCGCTGCTGTTTGGCCAGGTAGTACTTGCCGGCATCGATGAGGACGCTCTTGGGGATGAGACCCACAATCTCGCAGCCGGTGACACGCAAGCCGCGGTTGGCGGCGCAACGGCACACCTCGTCGAAGCAGAGGTGCACGGGAGCCACCTTGATGGAGGTGATATTCATGGAGACCTGGGCGATGCCGTAGTCCTCGATGTACCAGCCGATGGCCTTGGTACCCTTCAGGGTGCCGGGAATCATGATGGTCTTGCCGTTCTCGTCCTTGATGGGCTTGCCGCTGGGCTTACCTCCCTCGCGTTTCGGACGACCTTTCTCACGCACGTCGAAGGCGATGGCGTTGGCACGGCGGGTGCTGGTGGTGTTGAGGTTGTAGTTGATGGCCACGAGGAAGTCGCGGGCACCCACCTGGGTGGCACCGGTATGGGCGGTGTGGTCGTTCCACGCGTTGGGGCCGAAGTCGGGCTTCCACTGCTCGGTGCCGAGGCGGGAGCTGAGGCTCTCGTACTCGCCGGTGCGGCAGTAGGCCAGGTTGCGACGCTCGGGGATGAAGGCGGCGTTCTCGTAGCAGTAGATGGGAATCTGCAGCTCCTCGCCGAGGCGCTTGCCCAACTTGTGGGCATACTCGACCACCTCTTCCATGGTGATGTTGCTCACGGGGATGAGGGGGCAGACGTCGGTGGCACCCTGACGGGGGTGGGCACCGTGGTGCTGGGTCATGTCGATAAGCTCAGCGGCCTTCTTAACCACCTGATAAGCAGCCTCAAGCACAGGCTCGGGTTCACCTACGAAGGTAATGACAGTACGATTGGTAGTCTGACCAGGGTCGACGTCAAGGAGTTTCACACCTTCCACCTTCTCAATCTCGGCAGTCACCTGATTGATGATATCCATGTTGCGCCCTTCGCTGATATTGGGCACGCATTCAATAAGTTGCTTCATTTTTTTATATTTTATATTTTGTGCAAATATACGAATAATATTCTATTCGCCGAAAAATATTTATCAACAAGCCTATGGATACAGGCACGGATTATGTCATGGCGACGAGGGGTCAAACTCCTATTTTGCACCTACCAAAACCCTACCAACTCCTAACCAACTCCTACCACGATAGGAGATAATAGGATGTTTGTTAAGTTAAAAAAGGGCATTTTAAGGGTTATTAACAAAGTTGGGGCAATATTTTCGAGAGTTTAAAGTTATAACATATTATTAAATATTTAGTGTGGTATGCGACAACTGATTGAGCAGGCGTGGGAGAACCGCGAGCTGCTGAAAGAGAAAGAATACAAAGAGGCTGTGGAAGAGGCCGTTGCACAGCTGGATTGCGGCACACTGCGGGTAGCGAAACCGCAGGGAAACGGCGAGTGGCAGGTGAACGAGTGGGTGAAAAAGGCTGTGCTGCTCTATTTCCCACTGTGTGGCATGGAAACCCTTGAAGCCGGGCCGATGGAGTACCACGACAAGATACCGCTGAAGCACGGCTATGAGACTAAGGGTGTGCGTGTTGTGCCGCCTGCAGTGGCGCGCTACGGTTGCTATCTGGCACCGGGAGCCATCTTGATGCCCTCGTATGTCAACATCGGTGCCTATGTGGATAGCGGCACGATGGTTGACACCTGGGCCACGGTAGGCAGTTGTGCACAAATAGGTAAGAATGTGCACCTTAGCGGAGGTGTGGGCATCGGCGGTGTACTGGAGCCTGTGCAGGCCGCACCCGTCATCATCGAGGACAACTGCTTCATTGGCAGCCGCTGTATAGTGGTCGAGGGGGCCCATATCGGCACCGAAGCCGTCCTGGGTGCCGGAACCGTCATCACGGCCAGCACCAAGATTATCGACGTGACGGATTCTGAACCAAAGACATACGTCGGACAGGTACCGCCACGCAGCGTGGTCATTCCCGGCAGCCACACGAAACATTTCCCCGCCGGTGACTACCAGGTGCCTTGCGCCCTGATTATCGGTCAACGAAAAGAATCAACAGACAAAAAAACCTCTCTCAATGAAGCACTTCGCCTTTTTTAGCCTCTTGCTGCTGTTGGCAGCCTGCACCAAGCACGACGAGGTGGATTTCAAGGGTACCATCATCGACACCCGCGAATGCACACTCTCCTACACGCGTCCCGATGTAGGCTACCTTGTAGAGCTATCAACGCCAGAGAATTACGGCTCAGACTACACCCTCAAGGATGGTACCACCTACCACAATGTAGTGATACTCTACGACCCCGACTGTCTGCTGTATCTGCACGATGACATCAAAGGCTCTTTCTATCTCGACGACGAATACCCCCGTGCCCATTGCTCCGTCCACTGGAACGACATCGACAACATCCCCATCGGGGTCTTCACATCAGTAAGTGTTGATTAATTGTTAACAAAATCTTTAACCTTTAACCTCTAACCTCTAACCTTTTTTGTACTTTTGCACTTTGATTTGAAATAATTAAAAATACCGAGAATATGAAATTTATCGTCAACAGTCAACAGTTACACAAGCAGTTACAGTCACTCAGCGGAGTTCTTTCGTCGAGTAACACCATGCCCATAATCGGTTGTTTCCTCTTCCATCTCGAAGAAAACAACCTCACCATCAAAACCACGGACCTCTCGACCACCCTGGTGGCGAAAATAACCGTGGAAACTGGCCGCATGGAGAATCCCGAAGAGGTGGCCGTCCCCTCAAAGATGCTCCTCGACATCCTGAAGACCTTTGACGATGTACCGCTGACCTTCAACGTCGACCCCTCGAACTACACCGTCGACATCGTCTCCGGCCAAGGTCAGTACCGCCTCGCCGGCATGGATGCCGCCACCTATCCCACCATGCCCGTGGCCGAAAGCACCAGCAAGGTGGTCATGAGCAGCGCTGCCCTCGTGGATGCCATCAACAAGACCGTCTTCGCCACCAGCAACGACGAGATGCACCAGCAGATGAGCGGCATCTACTGCGAAATGACACCCGACGGCGTGACTTTCGTGGCCACCGACGCCCACAAACTCGTCCGCTACCGCCGCAAAGACGTCGCTTCCGACGAGAGCACCAACTTCATCCTCCCCAAGAAGCCCACCATCATCGTCAAGAACATCCTTGCCGGCCGTAAGGAGGAGAGCGATATCACCATTGAATACAACAACACCAATCTCTTCATCACTTTCGACAATTTCTACATTGTCTGCCGCCTCGTCGACGGGCGCTACCCCAACTATGAAGCCGCCATCCCGAAGGATAATCCCAACAAGCTCATCCTCGACCGCCAGTCGTTCCTCAACACGCTGCGCCGTGTGAGCATCTTCGCCAGCGAAGCCACCCGCCAGGTGCGTCTCTCCATCAGCGCTGACAAGTTGGAAATCTCAGCCGAGGACCTTGAGCTCTCCAACAACGCCCGCGAGACCCTCCCCTGCCAGTATGAGGGCGATCCCATGGACATCGGCTTCAACGCCAAATTCCTCACCGAGATGATCTCCTACCTCGACAGCGAGCAGGTGCTCGTCGAACTGTCGCATCCCTCGCGCGCGGGTATCATATTCCCCTATGGTGAGGACGACAGCGAGAAGAAGGACGACATCCTGATGCTCGTCATGCCCGTGATGCTGGCCAACTAATAGATTATGAAAAACAAAGTCAATCTCTGGGGCACCCATGGAGCTACCATCCTCGGTATCTCCTTGGTGCTCTTTATGCTGGGGCTACTGCTCACCCTAGAGTACCACTCCTACCGCCTTACCCACGACGCCCAGGAACGCATCACCTACAAGGTGGACCTCTCGCCCGACGTCAGCGACTCTCTGGCACTGGCTCTTAAGGACGAAATTGCCCAAATGGAAGTTGTCAAGCATGTCGACTATATCTCGAAGGAGCAAGCCGCCAAGATTTTCACCCAGGAACTCGACGAAGACTTCGTCGACTTCGCAGGCTACAATCCCCTCTACCCCTCGCTGATGGTCAACTTCAATGTGGCACTGCTGCCCGACAATAGCACCGAGACCCTCGACGCCTTCTGTGCCGAGATGCGCACCCACGACTTCGTCACCGGTGTTGCCTACCAAGAGAATGTGGTCAACGAACTGCGCGACATTTTCTATAAGCTCTCTTGGTTCCTTATTGTCTTTGTGGCACTGCTGCTGGGTATCACCATCGTACTCATCTCCAGCCTCATCCGTATTGCCCTCTTCTCCCGTCGCGACACTATTGCCACTATGCGGCTGGTGGGAGCCAAGCCTTCCTTCATCTCGCGTCCCTTCCGGCTGCGCAGCATCGCCTATGGTGCCATCGGAGGACTTATTGCCAACGTGCTTATCGCTATCACCCTCTGGATTTTCAGCAACCAGTTCGGCGTCGATTTGCTCGGCGAAATGCACCTGCTATGGTATGGACTGATAGCCGTAGCCGTTATCCTCGTGGGAATCATCATCTCCTACCTCGCCACCATCGCCACCGTGCGCCGTTACACAAGAAAACTTGAAAATTAAAAAACCTTATGGATAATAAAGAAGAAAACAGCAACAACCTCGGCTTTGCCTTTGGCCGCATGAACTATGTCCTCATGGCCACCGGCCTCATTGTCCTCGCTCTCGGATACATTCTCCTCAGTGGTGGTGGCAGTGATGATCCCAACACCTTCAACCCCGCCATGTTCGACACCCGCCGTCTCGTCGTGGCCCCCATCCTCATTGTCGCAGGTTTTGTGGTCGAGATTCTGGCCATCATGCTCAAAGGTAAGAAGTAAGCTATGGACTGGTTGCAAGCACTTATCCTCGGTATCGTCCAAGGACTTACCGAATATCTTCCCGTCTCCTCTTCCGGCCACCTGGCCATCGGAGCCCACCTCTTCGGAATGAGCGGCGCGGAGAACCTCACTTTCACCATCGCCGTCCATGTGGCCACGGTGCTCAGCACCATAGTCATCCTCTGGAAAGAGATTGTGTGGATTTTTGCCGACCTCTTCAAATGGAAATGGAACGAGGGCACAAAATATGCCGTCAACATCCTCATTTCCATGATACCCGTAGCTATCGTGGGATTCTTTTTCAAAGACACGGTAGAGGAAATCTTCGGCAGTGGACTCCTTATCGTCGGTATCTGCCTACTGGTTACCGCAGCCTTGCTTGCTTTCAGCTATTGGGCGCGTCCACGCCAGCGCGAGAACATCTCACCACTCCATGCCTTCATCATCGGCATCGCCCAAGCTCTGGCAGTGCTCCCCGGCCTCTCGCGCTCGGGTTCCACCATTGCCACCGGACTCCTGCTGGGAAACAAGAAGGAGAGGCTGGCTCAGTTCTCCTTCCTCATGGTCATACCGCCCATCCTCGGTGAAGCCCTGCTCGATACCAAGGATATGGTCGAAGTGGGTGTCTCACAGGCCATGGCTGGTCTCTCTCCTATAGCGCTAGCCATAGGTTTCATCGCCGCCTTCGTCAGTGGTTGCCTGGCTTGCAAGTGGATGATTAACATCGTGAAGAAAGGCAAGCTCATCTGGTTCGCGCTCTACTGCACCATCGTGGGCATCGCCGCCATCATCATTCCCCTCCTAGGATAACCTAGGCATACCTAGGATAGCCTATGATTACCTTGGAACAGCTACAGGCAGGCATCGTCATCCCCATCGACAAACCACGGCAATGGACTTCATTCCAGGCCGTCAACAAAATCAAGGCCGTAGTGCGCAACACCTACGGCCAACGCGCCAAAGATGGCGCGACGGCAGACAAAAATGCCGGCCTTAAAAAAATCAAGATAGGCCATGCGGGAACGTTGGATCCCCTGGCTACCGGCCTCCTGCTTGTCTGTTTGGGCAAAGCCACCAAAACAATCCCCACCCTGCAGGACGGAGACAAAGTGTATACAGGTACGATGGTTCTCGGCGCCACCACACCCTGCTACGACCTTGAGCGACCCATCGACCAATACTACCCCTACGAGCATATCACACAGCAAATTGCAGAGGAAACGGCGAAGCAGTTTACCGGGACAATCCAGCAGGTTCCTCCAATGTTCAGTGCCGTAAAAATTGACGGACAGAGGGCCTACGAGTACGCCCGCCTCGACGACCCCACCGCCACCATACAACCCAAACCTGTCAGCATCTATAGTTTTGAAATCACCGCCTTCCGTCCAGGAACTCAGAATACTCAGATTATTCAGAATACTCCGAACATTCAAAATACCCCAACAAAGAACCTCTACCAAAACCCTCTAGGCGAAGTTCCCCCTCACCTTCCACAGCTCGACTTCCGTATCCACTGCGGCAAAGGCACTTATATCCGCTCTTTGGCACGCGACCTCGGCCTCGCCCTTGGCAGCGGTGCTTTCCTCTCCGCCCTCCGCCGCGAAAATATAGGCCACTACTCTGTCACCAACGCCCTCCAACTCGACCAAGTCGAATCCTTCCTGAAAGGGTAATCTGACAACTTTTTTTTTTCACGTTGAAAAAACTTCGTATCTTTGCATTTGCTCCTAAGAAAAGGAGCTTATGAGATTTTAACCTGTAAAATATTATTACAGAAGTAGTTCTATTAACAAAAAACCATTAAAATGGAAGAAACCAACGAACTGCAGAACACCACCAATGAGGTTCTGCCTAACCCTGAGAACGTCACCACCGAGGTGACCGAGAACACCAACAACGAACCCGCAACACCTGAGATGCCAGAAACTCAGGAGACCCCGGAGATGCAAGAAAAGACGGAAACCCCTGTCGAAGAGCCCTCCGTTGAAGAGGCTCCCGTTGAGACTGAACCCGAACCCGACTACAGCAACAGCACCCGCGAAGAGCTGGTGGATGCCATGAAAGAGCTCTTGGGACAGGATGTACAGAAAATCAAGAATCGTGTCGCCAGCATCCGAAACCGCTTCAACGAGTTGAACCGTGAGGTGCAAAATGCCGCATTCGAGAAATTCATCGCCGAAGGTGGCAACAAAGACGACTACCAATACGAGAACGACGCCGTGGCCGAGGAGATGCACCGCCTGCACGACCAATACCGAGCCATGCGACAAAAATATATGGAAGAACTCGAGGAGCAAAAGAAACGCAACCTCGAGGCCAAACAGGCGCTCATCGAGGAAATGCGCCAACTGATTGATTCCGAAGAGGAGCAGGTACGTGCTTCCATGGACAAGTTCAACAACATCCAGGAGCGCTGGAAAGCCATCGGCGAGGTGCCCCGTGAGCAGATGAACGACCTTTGGCAGAACTATCACTTCCAGATTGAGCAATTCTTCAACAAACTGAAAATCAACCGTGAGCTTCGTGCTCTCGACCAAAAACGCAACCTCGAGGAGAAAATCAAACTCTGCGAGGAAGCCGAAGAACTCATCATGGAGCCTTCGGTGACCAAAGCATTCAAAGGCTTGCAGGACCTCCGTGCCCGCTGGAAAGAAATTGGCCCCGTACCCGCCGAACAAAATGAGGAAATATGGCAACGCTTCTGCAACGCTGCCAACCAGATTGACGAGCGCCGTAAAGAGTACTATGATCAGCGCAAAGAAGAGATGGACAGCAATCTGCTGGCCAAACAGGCACTCATCGACAAGGCCACTGAGCTCACAGAGAAACATCCTGAGAGCACCAAAGAGTGGAACGACACCACCGCTGCCCTCGACGAACTCCTCAAGGTGTGGAAAACCATCGGTCCCGTGCCCCGCGAGGTCAACGAAGAAATCTGGACCAAGTTCAAGGGCATGATTGACAAGCACTACAGCGAGAAGAAAGAATACTTCGGTGCCATCCGCGACGAGCAGGAGACAAACTATCAGAAGAAAATCGACCTCTGCCTCAAAGCCGAAGCAATTGCCAAACGTGAAGACTGGAAGAAGGCCACTGAGGAACTGCTGGAGCTTCAGCAGGAATGGAAAACCATCGGCACTACCAGCCGCAAAGTGAGCGAAAAAGTATGGCAACGCTTCCGTAAAGCCTGCGACGAATTCTTCGCCAAGAAGAGTGAATTCTTCGCCGAGCGCCGCACTTCGGAGAGCGAGAATCTGGCCGCCAAGGAGGCCATCATCGCAGAACTCAAAGCTCACCAGTTTGGCGATGACCGCGAAGAAAACCTGAACGCTATCAAGGAGTTCCAGCGTCGGTGGGCCGAAGTGGGTTATGTCCCCATGTCTGAGAAAGATCGCCTGCACAAAGAGTTCCGTGGAGAAATCGACCGTATCTTCGAGCAACTGAAAATCAGTGCCCGTGAGGCCGAAGAGACCGCTTACCGCGAGCGTATCAAGAATGCCGGTGGCGATGCCAAAAAGTTTGTCAACAATGAGAAGGCCGAACTACAGGAGAAGATTGAGAAACTGCGTAGCGACCTCAATCTGTGGGAGAATAACTTGGGATTCCTTGCCAACTCGAAGCAAGCCGACCTGCTGAAGCAAGAGTTTGAGAAGAAAATGCAAGGCGCCCGCCAACAGATTGCACTCATGCAGGCCAAGCTCCGCATCCTCAACGAAGCAGAGAAGGCCGAAAAAGCAGAGAAAGAAGAACAAAAAACCGAAGAATAAGCCCTGATGGCCAACGCAACCATAGGCTATATCTTGCACAGCGGCAAGAACTCTAAAGCCGGCTACTATATCAAAGCCGGCTTTAGAGACATGCTGCCCGACATCCTCTTCCGTGGACGGTTGAAACGCGAGATGGAGGTATGTGGCCGTCTGTATGACGAAGCCTATATTGAAGATCGCGTCAACTACTACTGCCGTTTCAACGAGCATCGCCACCTAGGTCCTGGAGCACAGAGCATTGGAGGCCTCCTGAAGCGCAACCACGGTAGCACCTACTACTACGATAGCCGTGAGTTGCTGCAGTGGTTCGACCCGCAACTACGCTGGAACTACGTTTTCGGTGACGTGCGCGACATACCGCCCTACCCTTCCATCGTAAAAAGCCGCAGCCTGAGTAACGACACTCATGCCGTAGGGTCAGAGGACAACAGCAATAGCGTCCTGCTAAAACTTGATAAATGCCGCCATTATGTCTTCCTGAAAGACCGCAGGCCTTTCGAGTCGAAGGTCGATCGTGCCATCTTCCGTGGCTATATCGGTCAGCGTCCCAATCGGCTGCTGTTCTGCAACACTTTCGCTGGCAACCCACGTGTCGATGTGGCCAACACCCTCTCCGGAGGCAGTCCCTTCGCCGAGGAAAAGATTCCTAATTCGGGCAACGCCGCGCCACGCCTGTCGCTCTACGAACATCTCGACTACCGTTACATTATGGCCCTCGAGGGCAACGATGTGGCATCGAATCTCCGTTGGGTGATGTCGAGCAACTCACTGGCCGTTATGCCCAAGCCCACCTGCGAGTCGTGGTTCATGGAAGAGCGACTGGTGCCGGGTGTACACTACATTCTGGTAAAAGACGACTTCAGCGACCTCGAAAGCCAGCTCGACTACTACAGTAGCCATCCCGAAGAAGCCAAAGAGATCGCAAGGAATGCCAATACCTATGTCGACCAGTTCCGCGACCTGCGACGCGAGCGTTACATCGGACTGCGGGTACTAGAAAAATACTTCAAACTGACCAACTAATGAGACGCATACTCATATACATACTGCCAGCAATGCTGGCTTTTTCCGCCTGTAGCCACAAGGCCGAATCGGTGAAGATACTACGCTTCGAGCAGTTCCTTTTTGCCAACCAAGGTAACGCCACCGACTTCCAGACACCACTGCTCAACTTCCACCCCGAGGATCCTGAATTCATGGCAGCATTAGACGGATTCGTCAACGACCCCATTGTGCGACGAGTCTACGCCGTCACCGATAGTCTCTACCACGACCTCTCGTGGCTCGAACAGGAGCTAGGCGACGCCATGAGCAAGGCTCGCAAACTGTATCCAGAGATTGACTACCACTATTTCTACACCCTTGTCACCGCCGATTTAGGCAATTATGCCAACCGCGTCTTCTGCAACCTCACAGACATGGCTATTTCCATCGACTGCTACACCCTCGGCCATTGCGAGGAAATGCAGCAGTTTGGCATTCCCTCCTACATCATGAATCTCTGCCGCCGCGAATATATCGCCTCCGACGTCATGTCCACCGCCGCACGCGCACACATCATGCTGCCTGACGGCGACCTCACATTCCTCGACCATGCCATTGCCGAGGGCAAGACACTATACTTTCTCGACCAAGTACTTCCATCCACTCCCGATACCATCAAGATTCGCTACACCAAAGAGCAGATGGACTGGATGGAAGAGAACCTTGAGAATGTTTGGGGCTGGCTTATCCAGAACAATGTGCTCTTCACCACCGACCTCTCCCAGATCCGCAACCTCATCGACGATGCGCCCAAGACCAACGCTTTCGGCGAAGGATCGGCTCCGCGCACCGGCGACTATATTGGCTGGCAGATTGTCAAGAAATACATAAAAAAAACAAGGTGCTCCATCAGCGAACTCTTCGCCGAGACCGACAGCCAAAAAATTCTCGAGCAATCGGGGTGGAGACCATAAAAACACATAATGAATATGGACAAGAAAGGACACAATACCTATTTATACACACTCAACAAACTGCTACTGGCATTCTGCTCGCTGCTAGCCATGCAGGTACTTTTCCATGTAGCCAACAGCCATATTTTCCGTCCTGAAAACTTCAACGAGTGGGCGGGCATCCTTTGGGGCAACATCGTTTTTGGAGTAGCCACCGTCTGTACGGTTCTGCTGCCTTTTATCGTTCTGATGCTCCTACCCGTCAAAGCCCGCTGGAAACGTTGGTACCGCATCCTCACCGAAACTCTCTATCTCCTACCTTGGTTAGTGGTGCTTGTGGCCGATGCTGCCGATTCGGCCTATTTCCAGTACACCTACCGCATGCTCTCCAACGAGATCTTCACCTATCTTGGCAACAGCGGTCCCATGGACAAACTCGTTCCCCACTTCATGGTCAACTACTGGTACGCTTTTGTCTTCGGCATCATCATTATCATTGCCTTCATCATACTCAACCACCACATCCACCTGGCAAAACGCAATCAGAATACCATCCTGTCCAACGAATGGATTGGTTTCGGTTCGGGTCTTCTCATCGCATGGTTTCTCCTGCGCGGTGGCTTCGGCGGATTCATCCAACTCACGGATGCCGCAAAGTATTGTCAGCCTAAAAACATCCCGGTGGTAAGCAACAGCGGCTACAACATCCTCCGCACCCTCTTCCAGCCCCAACTTGAGGAACATGGATATATGGAGCAGGAAGAGGCTGACCAGTTGTTCAAACCTGATTTCCAAGGCATCGGGAGTCCTGTCACCGACACTATCGTCATTGACACCCTCCCCCATAAGCCTAAAAACATCGTCCTCATCATTGTTGAAAGTCTCGGCCAAGAATACATCGGCACCTACAACCATAACGCTGATGCCGACACCCGCACCCCATTCCTCGACTCACTAGCCCTCCACAGCACTGTCTATCAAGGCCGTGCCAATGGCAAGCGTTCCATTGAGGGCATCACTGCCATCCTCACCGGCATCCCCACCTTGATGAATGTGCCGTTTGTCAACTGCACCTATCGCAACGACTCCATCGCCGGCCTTCCCACCGTCCTCAACCGCCACGGCTACCACACCGCCTTCTTCCACGGCAGCCACAACGGCGTGATGGACTTCGACAAGGTATGCTATCGCATAGGCTTCCACGAATACCTTGGCCTCAACGAGTTTAGTGCCGAAGGCAAAGCCAAAGAGGAGGACTTTGATAACGTATGGGGTGTCTACGATGAGCCCTTCCTGCAGTATGTAGTGCGCCACACCAACACTTTCAAGGAGCCTTTCCTCACCACCGTCTTCACCGTCACCTCCCACGACCCATTCCCCCTGCCCGAACAGTATAAAGGCCAATTCCTCGAAGGCAAGCATCACATCCTGAAATGCGTGGAGTACATGGATAACTCTTTGCGCAAATTCTTCGACGAGGCCAAGAAGCAGCCGTGGTTCGACAACACCCTCTTCATCATCACCGCCGACCACAGCGGCCCGGGTCTAAGTCCCGAGTATCTTGACTACGACGGTTCCTACCGCATTCCCCTGATTGTCTATGACCCACAGAATCCCAAAGCCCGCGTCGACCAGCGCATCGTACAGCAGACCGACATACTGCCTTCGCTCATCGACCGTCTGGAGTTTGACGACCCAGTCGTCGCCTTTGGACAAAGCATCCAGCAGCAGCCCAAAGGCTGGCAAGTCTACTTTGGCAACGACTTCTTCTGCATGGTCAGCAACAATGCCAACGACCCCTCCCAGCACGACATCACCGTCCTCTGCGGCAAGAAGGAATATGGCAATCCGGAAAACATCCGCTTTCTCAAAGCCGTGGTGCAGCAATACTTTAACCGAGTCATGAACAACAAACTCATAGCCCAATGAAAACCAAAACCGTTGTCATTGTCAACCCCATCTCAGGCGTTGGCAAGCAGAAAAAGATAGAGACCCTTCTCAGGGAGAATCTCAATCAAGATCTTTTCGATTACACCGTGCGCTATACCGAACACATCCACCACGGCACCGATATCGCCCGCGAGGCTGTTGACCAGGGATGTGACTGTGTAGTTGCCGTGGGTGGCGACGGCAGTGTCAACGATGTGGCCCAAGGTCTTAAGGACACCGGGGTCACCATGGGCATCATCCCCTGCGGCAGCGGCAACGGCCTGGCCCGCGGACTCAAGATTCCCCTCACGCCAGCCTCAGCCATCAAACTCCTCAACCAGCGCAACGAACACCTCATCGACTCCATTGTCATCAACGACAAATACATCTCCGTCAACGCCGCCGGCGTAGGCTTCGACGCCTACATCGCGCGCCTGATGAAAGCCGCCAAGACCCGTGGCTTCGCAGCCTATACCAACCTCATCCTCCGAGAATACGCCAGTTACAAAAACAACACCTACTGCCTCACCATCGACGGCCGCACTATCGAGCGCAGCGCCTGGTTCATCGCCGTGGCCAACGGCCGACAATTCGGCTACAACCTCTCCGTGGCTCCCAAGGCCAACCTCAGCGACGGCCTCATCGACATCTCCATCATTGACAAAATTCCCCTCGACCACATCCTTATCACCGCCCCTATGGCCTTCATGAACCTCCTCGACCATTCACAGCATGTCGAGACGTTCCGTGCCAAGGACATCCTCATCGAGGGCAATGTACACAAATGGGTCAACATCGACGGCGAAGGCGAAAACCTCGGCAACACACTTCACTTCGTCAATCACCCAAACTCAGTGAAAATCTTCGGACGCAAATGAACATTGTATTCTCCACCAACCCGGATTTCAACTACCACGACGAGGAATCCGAGGTCGAGACCCTCGCACCTGAAAAACAGAAACTCCGTGTCAGTATCGAACGACATCACCGCGGCGGGAAGACCGTCACGCTTGTCAAAGGCTTCGTCGGTACCGACGACGACCTGCAAGAACTTGCCAAGAAGATCAAAACCAAATGCGGTACCGGAGGAAGCGCCAAAGAGGGCGAGATTGTCATCCAGGGGGAAATAAAAGAGAAAGTGGTCGCCCTGTTGCAGGGAATGGGGTACACCAACAGCAAATAAAAAAAGAGACGCTCAAAACTGCGTCTCTATTTTTTTATCCTTCCACCTTTGTAGAAATGCTTTGTCCAGTAGGTGTCGTCCAACCTACTCACACTGACACCATTGCTGGTGGAGGCATGGGCAAAGAGCCCCTCCTTCAAATAGATGCCCACATGCGACACCTTGCCCTTGCTGTTGGTAAAGAAGAGTATATCGCCCTCACGGAGTTCCGACCTGGAAATCAAGGAGACATCACGCAGCATATCGTTGGCGGTGCGATGGAGTTCAACGCCGTATACCTGCCTAAACACCGTGCCCACAAAAGCCGAGCAGTCGATGCCATTACGGTCGGTTCCACCATACTTGTAAGGTACACCAAGCCACGAATTCACCGTCTCATACAATGCATGGTTGTCTTCCGCACTGTAACTCAGCCCAAGCGGGTTGGATTTACTACTGCTCCGGGGCTCCACACGTTGGGCAATCACAGGAGTCTCCTTCACCACCTCGTCAACATAAAGCTGTCCGATGATAAAGTCTTCATCTTCAAGGTCGCGCGAGAGGAAATTCTTCAGCGCACTGCATCCCGTGAGACTCAGCGAGGCCGCGAGGACCACAAAACAGAGTATGAACGTCTTCCTCATTTGATGACAAAAATATCCTCGTCGGCACGTTTCATGTAGAAATTCTCCCTACCGTAGTGCTCGATAGCGTCGAGGTTCCCTTTGAGCGTGGCAGCATTGATACTATCCTGAACAATGGCCTCCTGGAACTCACGTTCCTCAGCATGGAGCGTATGCACCTGATGGGCCAGCTTGAAGGTAACCAGCAGGTTATTAGGGTCGATGAAAAGGATAACCAGTGCGAAAACGCCACAGGCAATCCAATACTTCAATCCTTTTATATTCTTTATTTTCTTTAAGTCCATACTCTCTTAACTCTTAACTCTGAGGCGCTGGCCGACGGTGATTGTATCTTTTTTCAAACCATTGAGTTCCTTGAGTTTCTTCACTGAGATGCCATATTTCCGTGCCACCGAGGAAAGGGTCTCGCCTTTCTTCACGGTATGGTAGCGTCCGCCACCGCCTTTCGCACCTTTGCCACTCTTCTCGGGCTCCACCACCAAGGGACGTCGCGAGAGGCTGTCTTGCGAGTGTGCATAGATAGAATCCTGATTAGCGATGAAGAGCTCCATCTTCGACGTCGGTAGACAGAGACTGTAACGACCCGTCGAGGCAGGAATGAAATCCGTCCGGTATTGAGGGTTCAGAGTCCGCAACTCCTCATCACCCACACCAGTATACTCCTCCACAAAACCCATCAGCACGTCGGAGGTCAGCATCAGCGTGTCGGTCCTCACCGGCGCCTTCACCTCAACGGGACGAAGACCATGGGCTTGGTAGTAGTTCATTACATAAGTAACTGCTATAAAGGCAGGTATGTAACCACGCGTCTCACGGGGGAGGAAGTAGTAAATCTCCCAAAAATTGCGCTTTCCACCCGAACGGGCAATGGCTTTATTAATGTTTCCCGGGCCGCAGTTGTAGGCTGCAATGGCGAGGGTCCAGTCGTCGAAGACGCGGTGGAGGTCGCTGAGAAAATGGGCTGCCGCCTCAGTCGACTTGTAGACATCACGACGCTCGTCGACGAGTGAATTGACCTCGAGACCATAGAGTTTGCCAGTGCTGTACATGAACTGCCAGAGGCCTGCAGCACCCACCCTCGAGGTAGCCATGGGGTTCATGGCACTCTCAACGATGGTCAGATACTTCAACTCCTCAGGGACACCATACCGGTTCAAAGCATCCTCAAACATGGGGTGGTAATATTGACCCAGACTCATCATTACGTCCAGTCGACGCGACATATACTTGAGATAGAAGCGAATATAGGAGCGGACCTCACTGTTGAAAGTCATGGGGATGACTGTATGCAGCGAGGAAAGTCGGCGGGCAATGACAGAGTCGGGGATAGCATCGAACTCCTCGAGCGAAAGCTCGCGAGAACTAAGCAGACGATTGTGGGAGAACTGGCGGAGATAGAAGCTGTTAATCAGGCTGTCATAGGCGTCAGTGTAGCGTTTCGTCATCAGCTCCACCTCGCTTTGCGCGCTCATCTGGGACGTCCCGCCAACCAACAAAACAATAAATATATATATATATTTCCTAATATTCATGGTTTCTTTAACGCCAAAAATGGCCATATAGTATATCCGACTGAAAAAAAACTTTCCCACACGAAAAAAAGCCATTTTTCCACCCATCACAAATGCCTCATACTAAGCACCATCTCCCTACCAACTCCTATCCAACACCCTACCAACTCCTACCGTGGTAGGAGTTGGTAGGGTGTTGATACGTCTTTGGGACGGTGTTGATACGGCGTTAACACTAAGTATCAACTAGTTATAAAACTCCATTTATTAGCTATTTTTTTTGTGTTTGAAAGGGGTAAAAAAAAATTTAATTGACGTATACCAATATCATTTTTTTTTCGTTATAGGGAAAAGTTTTTAGTAAGGAGATAAGAGATTATGAAATTATCGCAGTTCAGGTTCAACCTGCCGAAAGAGTTGATAGCCGAAAAGCCGCCGCGCAACCGCGACGAGGCTCGCATGCTGGTATTGCACCGCGACACCGGCGAGGTGGAGCACCGGATTTTCAAGGACTTCATTGACTTTGTGGATGAGGACGACGTGGTGGTGGCGAACAATACGAGGGTGTTCCCCGCATTGCTGGAGGGTGAGAAAGAGAAGACGGGGGCCAGGATACAGGTGTTCCTGCTGAGAGAACTGAACGAGGAGATGCGCCTATGGGACGTCATTGTGGATCCCGCGCGCAAAATACGAATCGGCAATAAGTTGTATTTCGGCGTGAACGACGCCTTGGTGGCCGAGGTTGTGGACAACACGACCTCGCGCGGCCGCACGATAAGATTTCTTTTTGATGGTAGCCACGAGGAGTTCATCTCCATTATCCGCGGCATGGGCCGCACGCCTCTGCCCGAAGAGTTGCGCCGCCTGCGCGACATCGAGAAGAGCGATGCAGAGAACTACCAGACCCTTTATGCCAAAGAGGAAGGTTCGGTTGCCGCCCCCATCGCGGGCCTGCATTTCAGCCGCGAGCTGTTGAAGAGAATGGAAATCAAGGGGGTGAAATGGAAAGAATTGACGCTTCACGCGGGCGTAGGTGAGTTCAAACCTATTGAGGTTGAGGACCTGTCGAAACACCGCATGGATGCCGAGGAGATGCACCTGAGCGAGGATGTGTGCCAGGCAGTACACGACGCCAAAGAGAATGGCAAAAAAGTGTGCTGTGTGGGTACGACGACAATGCGTGCGCTGGAGAGCGCCGTGACCATCCCCGGCAAATTGTGCGCCTACGATGGTTGGACCAACAAATTCATCTTCCCGCCCTACGACTTCACCATCGCTGACATGATGGTAACCAACTTCCACCACCCCATGAGCAGCCAGTTCATCATGGCCTCCGCCTTCGCTGGCCCCGAACTGCTGATGCAGACCTACCAGACCGCCATCAAAGAGAAGTACCGCTTCTCGACCTACGGCGACGCGATGCTGATTATATAAGGTTTAAGGTTTAGGGTTTAAGGTTTAAGGAGAGAATGACTCCTTTAGCGGAAATACTAAGACCAAAGTCATTAGACGACTATATCGGACAACAGCACCTTATCGGACAAGGTGCTGTTCTTCGCACATTGATAGAGAGTGGCAACATCCCCAGCATGATTTTCTGGGGACCTCCGGGCATCGGCAAAACGACGCTGGCCATGATTATCAGCAACACGCTGCACCGGCCGTTCCACACACTCAGCGCCATCAGCAGCGGCGTGAAGGAAGTGCGCGAGGTTATCAACGCCGCACAGGAGGAAGAAGGCGCCATACTCTTCATCGACGAAATACACCGCTTCAACAAGGCCCAGCAGGACTCGCTGCTCGGCGCTGTGGAGCGCGGTACCATCACGCTGATTGGCGCTACCACCGAGAATCCTTCGTTCGAGGTCATCTCCGCCCTACTCTCCCGCTGCCAGGTATATGTGCTCAAGGAGTTCGGCGAGGAAGACATGCGTCAGCTGATAGCATCGGCGGTGAAGTACTACGCCACACAGGGTATTACCGTCGAGGTGAAGGAGGACGAAGCTCTGATGCGCATCAGCGGCGGCGACGCAAGGAAGCTGCTGAACGCCATCGAGCTGGTGGTCCGTAGGGGCGTACCCCCGTGTACGCCCGACAAACTATCAGCGGGCGTACACAGGAGTACGCCCCTACCGATTATTCTGGATAATTCTTCTGTCACCACCGTCATCCAGCAGAACCTTGCCTTTTACGACAAAGGGGGCGAAATGCACTATGACATCATCTCGGCCTTCATCAAGAGTATGCGGGGCAGCGACCCTAACGGTGCTGTCTACTGGCTGGCGCGTATGATTGCCGGTGGCGAGGACCCGCTGTTCATCGCCCGCCGCATGCTTATCTTCGCCAGCGAGGACATAGGCAACGCCAATCCCAACGCGCTGCTGCTGGCCAATGCCACCTTCGACGCGGTGAGCAAGATTGGCTACCCAGAGTGCCGCATCAACCTCTCACAGTGCGCCTGCTACCTGGCCTGCTCGGCCAAGAGCAACGCCACATATATGGCGCTGAACAACGCCGAGATGGCCATCAAGCGCACGGGCGACCTGCCTGTGCCGTTGCATATCCGCAACGCTCCCACCAAGCTTATGAAGAACATGGGCTACGGAGACGGCTACAAATACGCCCACGACTTTGAAGGAAATTTCACGCACCAGGAATACCTGCCGCAAGGGCTTGAAGGCAGCCGTTTCTATGAACCTGGCAATACCCCCCGTGAGAACGAAACTCGTCGCTCGCTCCACGAACACTGGGGACAGAAATACGGCTATTAAGCCAGCGCATCGGCAATCAGGAATATGCTTCCCGTGACGAGGACAAAATCGTCCTTACAGGCTGTGGATCGAGCTTCAGCAATGGCATCTTTTACCTTTTCATAGCCTTTTCCCTCAATGCCTTGTTCGCTGGCAGCAGCCAGCAAGTCGGCCACGGGTAGACCACGCGGCACAGAAGGCTGGCTGAAGTACCACCGGAAAGGTTTTCCCAAACGAGAGAACTCTGTATTAAGGTGATTGAGAATTTTTCGATAATCCTTGTCGTTGACACATCCGTAGACAACATGGAGATTATCGTAATCCATCGTGGCAAGTTTACCCAGCATGGAGTCGATTCCTGGTGCATTGTGGGCGGTCTCGCAGATGGTGAGGGGGTTCTCCCCTATCTTTTGCCAACGGCCGTGCAAATGCGTATTAGTAACCACCTTGGCTAGTCCTTTTCGAACCGCTTCTGGCTGTAATTCAAAGTCTGTTGTCTTGCGCAACACCTCAACAGCCTCAAGGACCGTTGCAATATTCTTCTTCTGGTATTCGCCAGTGAGTTCCTCGGTATAGCGGCTGATGTCATCGACCACATAGTGCTGGTCAGCAAAGGTGATGGGTGCGTGATGATTGGCGGCAGTCTTTACAAAGACAGGAGCTGTCTCAAGTTGAGTCTCCCCTATCACCACAGGAACGCCGTCTTTGATAATACCAGCCTTCTCGCCAGCAATCTTCTCGAGGGTGTCGCCGAGGAATTGCGTGTGGTCGAGGCCGATATTGGTGATGACGGAGAGGAGCGGCGTGATGACGTTGGTGCTGTCGAGGCGGCCGCCCATACCGACTTCAATGACAGCGATGTCGACCTGCTCGCGAGCGAAATAGTCGAAAGCTAACCCTACCGTCATTTCAAAGAACGACAAATTGAACTTGTCAAACATGTCACGGTGGTGGTCAACAAAATTGACTACCGCGCTCTGGGGAATCATCTCTCCATTGATGCGGATTCTTTCACGGAAGTCGACGAGATGGGGCGAAGTGTAAAGGCCCACTTTATAGCCGGCCTCTTGGAGGATGGAGGCGAGGAAATGGGAGACGGATCCTTTGCCGTTGGTGCCGGCGACATGGATACTTTTTAATTTGCGCTCGGGGTTACCGAGGGCGGCCATCATGTCGATGGTGGGCTGGATGTCAGCCTTATAGGCAGCAGCGCCGATGCGGTGATACATCGGCAGCTGCGAAAACATGAAGTCGAGAGTTTCTTGGTAGGTCATTTGTGCGGGATGGTGTAGGTCAGACCGATGATAAAGAGGCCTTTCTGCGAGGGGTAATTGCTCCAGTAGTAGTAACGCTGGAAGGCGAGGTTGTCCATCTTGAGGAAGAATGAGAGAGCGCGGTTGTGGCGGTATTCCACTTCGGCATTGATGCCGTAGCGCATGGGCAGTTCCTCGTTGTTGTCGCCCTGCATCTTGCCCAGCAGCTGTCCTTCGAGGAAGAAGAGCCATTTGTCGTTATAATTGAGATTGACCGAAGCCATGAGGTCCCAGTCGGGACGATAGAATGGCTTGTCCCAGGCCAACTCGGTCTTATTATAGTAATAGTGGCCACCGAGGCGGAGGGTGAGCATCTCGTCGTTGACAAAGGCTATGTCAGCACCCGCGGTGAGACGTTTGTTGTCGAAATAGAGAGGAGTGTAGACGTTGTCGAGTTGGTATAAGGGAGAGAGAGAAAAAGTGAGGTCATCGCGTAAACTGCTGTAACGTACCTCGGCATTGGCCTCCAACTTCTTGCTGATGGTCCAACGAGCGTGACCGGTAATATCATAGTGATGCGTGGCACGCTGCTCGGCACCAGGAATCACATAAGGGTTAATCTTGCGGATGACATCCCAGTTGTTGGCGTCCAGACCACCTGTGAAGCCGATGCTGAGAACCAAAGCCTCTTTCATGAGGCTCTTGCTGACCACCACATCGGGGAAAAGACAGAAAGCGACCTCCGAGGGGTCGGAAAAGCCGTCCCACCCTGTAGTGAAGCCGGCATGGAAGAGGAGACCGCTGTACATGAAGTCAACGTAAGGGTTGAGTTTTACAATGTTGCGGCCACCATCACAGGCCAGGACATTGGGAGAAGGATAGAGCGTGGTATTGAATCCCAGTGGCATCTCGTCAGGGTTGTAGCTGAACTTATAAGCGTCCCATTCGGCACGCAGATAGGCGACACCTTTTACATCGCGCAGCATCTTGAAGCCGTAATGGATGTCACCGTTGAGGTTGAGGTTGAACTCGTTCTGGTCCCACGAGGCCCAGAGGTCGCTCACTCGCACATTGGCATTGTAGCCGAGTTTGTAGCCGTCGAGCTGCATGTTCTTCACGCCGGCGTTCCAAGTGACACTGTTGTACTTAGCCTTGTAATCGCCCACTGAGATGTCGTCGCGGTCTTTGCCAAGTATCGTCTGTAGCTTGTCATCGGTGAATCCGTAGTAGAGGTTGTGGTCGTGCTCATAGTTGAGATCAGAAGAGAGCTGCAACTTGTCGGCCACGATATACTTGCCGAAGAGTGTGACCCCGGTGAGACCATAGTGGTTCTTCCCATAGTCGGGCAACGTACCCCACGAAGAGCGGTGGTTGACACGGAAGCCATAGGTCTTTTTGGTGTCGCGCGTAGAACTCCAGTAGAGGTCAGCCAGTGGACTCCAATAGTTGCCCAATCCCAGACGCAGATAGTTGTTATACAACCTCGTGGCAGGCTCGCCAAGGATGCGGGCAGCCTTGATGCGCGAGGGTTCATACACCGACCGCAAACGGGTCGGGGTGATGGAGTATTGGAACATGTGGTCGAAGCGGGTCATCGTGTCTGTCACCGCCGCCGGGAAATTCACTTTCTCTGCTTGTTCTATCACAGGGCGGAATGATCCCTTCACCAGCACACTCTCGTTATAAGTGCCTTCTTCCTGACCATATGCCAACCCACCAATCAGTCCCACCAAGCCTATCAACAAAACTCTTTTCATATCCATATATTTCATTCTTTCAATTCTCAGTTTTCAATTTCAATCACCATTTCCTCTGCTTCCACCGGTTCCTTGGGTTGCTCGGCAGCCACAATGGCAGCATGCTTCTGGCGGGCAACATTCACTAAATCCTCACCGTCATAATTGTCGATGATACTCTGAAGTGTCTGCTTAGCCTGGAGGTTGTTGCCTCGGGCATAGTAGATGTCGGCCCAAAGAATGAAGCTGTAAGCCAACCAATAGTCGCTCGAGGCATCTCTCACTATTTTCTCAATCTTTTTCTCCGCCTTATCGTATTCCTGGTTCAACATCAATATCTCAGCCTGACGGCAACAGGCTTCGCCATTGTACTCGCCATTCGTAGAGTTGGTCAAGGAACCGTAGATGTTGTAGGCGCTGTCGCGCTGTCCTAAGTTGAAGTAACTACGAGCCATTGCAAGGAGGGCTTCTTCCTTCTGCTCGACAGTTGCCTTGCGCTCCTGTCGAAGCCGGCGACCCGCCTCCACGATATCGTTATGGTTCTTCATCGCCACTGCACAACGGAGAGCACCTGTCTCGCCTTGCAGCAGGCTCTGGTCACTCTCAGCATTCTCGACCATACGCTGATAATAGGGAGCCGCTTTGGTGTAGTCGCCCAAACTGAAAGCAATATTGGCAGCCGCCGTCAACGAGCGCTCGCTATACTGGTTGCTGCCACTCTGCGCCACCCACTCGTAGTGGGGCAATGCCTTTGCATACTGTTCCTGACGGTTGTAACTATCCGCCAGCAAATAATGGGCCTTCAGTGCGAACAGGCCGTTGGGGAAGCGTTGCAGATAATCCTCCAAACCTGTGGCGGCGACATCGAAGCGTCCTTCCTGGTAACGTTCCTCAACAGCCAAGAAAATAGTGCTATCCTGCTCCATGTTCGAGAACTTCATCTTCGTGGTGCGCTCCACATAGGGGAAAAACTCCGCCACACGGTTCTGGGCAATGTAGATGTTCTTCACCGTTCCAAGTGCATCGCGGGCCTCGTCAGTACCGGGGTAGGTCGTCAGCAAGCGGTCGAAGGTGGCCAACGATTGCTCGTAGCGATCGGTATTATAGTAAATCAGACCTTCGTTCAACAACGCAGTCCTCACATACACACTCTGCGGATACTGCTTGATGAAGTTATTGTAGTAGGTCATGGCCATCTCGTTGTTGTCGCACACCATATAGGTGTTGGCGATTTCAAGCATGGCTTTCGATTTCAACGGCGAGTTCTCGAATTTCTCAAAAATATAGTTCAGATAGGTCAGTTTCTCACTATTTTTGCCTTGGGCGCCATAAGCCAATGCCTTCTGGTAGGTAGCATAGTCGGCATCTTTACCCTTGGCTTCGATAACCTTGTTGTACATCCTAATGGCTTCGCCGAAATGACTCTGAACATAGAGGCAGTCTCCCAAACGGTTCCACACATCATTCTTCATAGTGCGTTCTTTCTCACTTTTCCTTCCGATCATTCTTTCCAATTCCTCGAAGGTTTCCTGCGCCTCTTCATATTTTTTCTTCCTCATCTGCAAGTAGCCGTAAGTGTAGCGTGCATCGGCGGCATAGGGGCTGGTTTTGCTGAACGAAGAAAGCAGCAGTTTGTTCATGCAGTTCTCTGCCTCGTCATAACGTTTTGCACGGTAGTGGGATTCTCCCAGCAGGTAGTTGGCATCGGCCGTGATTCTCGGTACAGCGTTAATCTTCACCGCCTTTGCATACAATGCCTCTCCCTCCTCGATCTTGCCGCTGTTGCACAGCTCAATACCGCGGTTCAAAACGGCGCGCTGATAGGCCTGCTCCAAAGCGGCATTACGTTGGGGAATCTCCTCCAGCAAACGGATGGCATCCTTGTAATTGTTCGTCGAGCAATAGAGTTCCGTCAATATCTCCTGCACCTCTGTCTTATGGCTTGTACGCGGATACTGCTTCAGATAGTTCTCCATTGCACGGATGTTCTCGCTATAGGCACTCTCATTCAGTTCACAGCTAAGCTTGGCATAGTTAAACAAGGCATCCTCCTTGATTTTGGCATCGAAATTCATCTTCGAGGCCTGCTGGAACATGCTGCGTGCCTCTTTCTTACGTCCAAGACGCACATAGCAATCGCCCAACAGATACAGGGCATTCTGCGCCACGCTATCTTCACACACCGTCTTCCTCACCAGGAATTCCGAAGCTTTGGCGTAATCGCCAGCCTGATAGTGGCAATAGCCTATCTGATAGTCGTTGTCCTGTGGCGTGCAACTCTGGGTCTGTTCCAGTTTGGCCTCCTCGTCCACCAGACGATACTCTTCCAATGCCTTCTTGTACTCACCACGGTTGAAATAGACCTCCCCTACCATCTGATGCACCTCGTTGCGGCGGAAAGCATCCTTGTCCTTGAGCAGTCGGGGAGCCATCTCCAACAGCTCGTCCTCACGACCCAAATAGTAATAGATGCGCAGAATGTAACTGGGGGCTATTTTCTCGAATTTCTTGTCGTTTTCAAGTTCCTTGAAATTCCGCAGTGCCGACTCATACTCGCCGTTCATATACTGGATATGAGCATAGTAGTAGAGGCTTGAGCTATGGTATTTCGACTGTCCTCCCACCTGCTGGGCGAAACACTTTGAGGCCTTTGCCACTTCGCCCTGCTGGAAATGGCAGTAGCCTTTCTTGAAGTTGAATTCGCTCCGGTGGTTATATTCCACTTCGCTGCCAATCACCTGGTTATACCATACCAGAGCCTCTTTCCATTCGCCACGGGCATAGTGAAAATTGCCAAGATAGAAACGCGCCATGTTGCAGCGCGAGCTCTGGGGATAGAGTCTAAGGAACTCCTCCAGCCGGTAGCCGGCATCATTGTTGTCGAGTTTCTCCGAACAAACACCGGCATAGAAGCAGGCGTCAGCGGTGGTCAGGTCGGCACGGTCTGCCGCACCCTGCGCAATCTCATCGTAAATCTGTTGGGCCGCAGCATATTTCTGCTTCCCGAAGAGGTCTGTCGCCTGACGATATAGCTCACGCTGGCGCTGCTCGCCACTCACTTTCTGTCCCCACACATCGCTTCCCATCAAGCCCATAAGACCTATGAGACCTACTAAAAACAACTTCTTCATATTCATAATGTTTCTTTTATTCCTTTGCTTTCTCCCACGGCCCGTGGAGCAGGAAACCGCTCCCGGGAGCCGGGGTATAGTTATATACTTTCCGCCCTTCGGGATTCAGAAGGACGAACTTAGGATAGCACACCACTCCCCAACGCTCCAACAACTCATAATCACCGTCAAAGTGGAGCCATGTCCAGCGGCATCGGGTACCACGGCGGCTGTTCTTCACAAAATGGTACATCTTCTGGAACTCCCTGTCACACACCACCGAGACAAACTCTACATTGGGATACGCACTGTAAAGCGAGTCCCTGAAATGTGCCATGGTCTCTATTTCCTTGATACAGTTGGGGTCACCTGTTCGGACAAAGGCCAGATAGACCCATTTCCCCTTCATCGAGCTCAGGCTCACCCTGTTACGTTCCACGTCGGGCAACGAAAAATCCAGCCCGGCGCTCGCACGGCCTTCCGTCCTGCCAAACATCGCAAGTAGCCTCTCTGCCAACTCCCTATGTTCCGAGAACTTAGTATATTCTCCCAACCGCCGGGTCATCTTCACGACATCCTCGCGATTGTACTCCTTCATGAAATACATCTCTTTTAGGGCCTGCAGGGCTGCCAGTTCCCTTATCTGCTCATTTTCGAGCAAGGGATCCAGACCTAGTGTATCGAGCCATCCCTCCACATGTCCACTGCTCACCCAATCGGCCATCTGCCACTGAGCGACCTTTTTGGTTCCAAAGGAAATCGAATGCTCAAAAAGCGCCAGAAAAAAGCGCATATAATTCTCGTCGTAGTATCTTATCGGCTCGTTCTCAATATATTTCCGCACAAGTTTCTTTCGTGAGTCCTTATGCTGAGCCAAGCGTATCTCCAAGGTCTTGAACCTCACATACCGTTCAAAGAAACCATCCTGATTCTCATTCGCATTGGAAGGTAACGGAAGGAGTTGGTAATTGCTGGTAGCCATCTGCTCTTCCCACTTCATTATCCTGATGTTCAGCTCTGTAGAGTCAATCCCAAGGAATTCGATGGGCAATGCCACAGGTTCCAGGAAGATATTCTTTTTCTCGTCCATATCCCAATCAAAATCAGGGATGTAGACATTATATATACGGCTTGGCTCAATATAGAACGACTGGCTATAGCGCTCCATCTGGATGAACACCAGCCTCGGATAATTGGCATAACATTTCAACACGAAGCGTCCATCTTCTCCCACCGTCATCGAATCCAGAACCAGTTCACTCTGCGTCAGCATGTCGCTGTAGGCTCCCAAAACCACACGCTTGCCGGTACCGCCGACAACCTCCCCCACAATCTCCACATTCGTCTGAGCCACAGTCGTCAAGACTCCCAGTGTCATCCACACTAACAGAACAAAACGCTTCATTTATATATATACATTATAATAATTTTGCCATATAAACGCACCCCCAGCACTTTTATTGTATAAACTGCCAAAAATTAATTACAAAGAGCCTCCTACTTCCTTCCATCGACCTGCCAATACCCTACCAACACCCTACCAACTCCTACCATGGTAGGAGTTGGTAGGGAGATGATACGGTGTTGATACGGTGTTAATACTAAGTATCAGATACTTACAAAAACCGAATTTTAACACTGTTTTCATTTTCTTCAAAAAAAATTTTTCAGTGTTTATTTTACTAAATTACAGTTGATTATAATTTATTCGATAAAAAAATTTCGATTTACTTTGCCACATTATATTTTTTTTGTATTTTTGCCTCACGAAAGAGTGAAAAAGAATTATATAAAAATTTGATATACAATAAAAAAAACATTTTGGTTATGAATAAAGATAAATTCCGCACCGAGAGTGACCTTCTGGGTCAGAAACAGGTTCCCGAAGAGGCTTTATACGGAGTCCAGACAACCCGCGCTATCGAAAACTTCCACATCAGCGGTCACCTGCTGAGCAGCTACTCCAACTTCATCCGTGGCATGGCCATCACCAAGAAGGCCGCCGCCATGGCCAATATGGAAGTGGGCATGATTACCGAGCAGCAG
>ONCC01000043.1 GCA_900316235.1 uncultured Bacteroidales bacterium | reverse complement strand
CCGTCGTCACGCTTGCGGTTCACCACCACCTTGAGATTCTTGCACATATCCATGTCGGTGCCCTCATAAGTGGACCGCAGCAGTTCCATGATGTCGGTGACGTCGACAGGATTGTCGGGTTTTACGCTGAAAGGAAGCTCAGGCATATCGTAGGTAAATCCCTGCGAAGGAGCCAGAGCGTTGAAGATAAAGTACTCGCGCTCGCGGAAGTTCTTGCCATTGGCCCACGAGGTATTGAAGGCTTTCCAAAAGCAGAACTCGCCCTCACCATCCCAAAGGAAATACCTCTTGGCCACCTCCTCAATATTGTCGGAGCACATGAAAAAGTCAGGATTATCGCGCTGCAACTTGCCGATACGCGGGATGTTACAACTCACGGCCACGTGGTCGTCGGGCACACGCTGAGCAGCCCACACGGCGCCAATCTCCGTGCGACCGCATCCGATAATTTCCATCTGCCACACCTCTTTCTTGTCAGCTATGGTAATGCACTCTCCACCGTCGGCATAGCCGTATTTCTCTGCCAACTTGGCAATGAGCTTGATAGCCTGGCGGGCCGTAGTGCAACGCTGCAGGGCAATACGCTCCAGTTCCTCGATGAGAAACATGGCATCAGGGTTCTCCAGCGTATCGGGGCCGCTGAAAGTGCTCTCTCCAATGGCCAACTGCTTCTCGTTGAGGCAGGGGTACGCGGTGTTGAGGTAGGCGTAGGTGTGCTCCACCTCGCTGATGGTGCCGGCCACACGGATACCCGTGGTGTCGCTGGCGCTCACGGTGTGCATCGTACCCTTGCGCACCTCGTGCTTCTCTCCTTTCTTGTGGTCGGCCGCCGGCTCGACGGTCATCCACGTGCGGTAGCGCCCGTCGCAGGTGTGCGACGTGATGACACTCCCGTCGGTACTCGCCCGCTTACCCACCATGATGGAGGTGCAGCTCTCTTTGTGATTTACCTGCGCCGCTGCCATCAACGGCAACGCAATGGCCAAAAGTATCAGTATTCGTTTCATAGTCTTGTGTTCAAATTACAAAGTGCAAAATTACACATTTTTCCCGACATGACAAAATAAAATACTCATTCCGTCAAACCGCCGTAGCTTTGGGCGGCAGTGCGAAGGGCGTCGTCGGTGGTGTACTGGAGGTAGTAGGTGCAGCGGGTGACGAGCCCCTGCGACGAGCAACGGCTCTTGCCCGTGGCCGACGGCACCACACGCACCAGGGCCCAGCCCTTCTGCTCGTCGGCGAAAACATTGTCGACCAGGGCCAAACAGCCGTCCACCTCCGTCATCTCGCCCACCTCCACGCGCCGCACCTTGAAGCGCACACGCGGCGTTTTGCCCTCGAGGCGCTGCATGGCGGTGTAGAGACGGAGTTCCTCGTGCGGAAGCAGGTCGCTGGCTCTGAGGTTCGTCCTCAACGCCACAGCGCCGTCGACCTCGTCCAACTGCTGTTTCACCGTCGGCAGCGTGCCACCGCTCACAGGCATCTCGGGCAGCAGCAACGACGCGTCGTTCAGCGACTTGGGTACGTAGACCGCTGGCAGGCGGTTGGCCAGCGAGGCGAAACCCTGGTAAGCCGTCCGCCGCTCGGTAAACAGCGGTGTTCCAGACTCCTTCAGCATCTGCCACAGCGCTATGGTATGGCGCATCTTCTGTCGCTGGACGAACTGCGCCAGCGTGCAGCTACGCTTCTCCATCGAACGCGACACTCGCGCAATCACCTGTCCGTTACGCATGTAGAATGTCATTCCGGCGCTACGGAAGCTGCCGGTCATCACCAATCCTTTGGGATTCTTTGTCTTCATGGTTTTTGTCTCCTTTCTATTTGGTTAGTATTTTCTTCGGTACTTGTTCGGTATTTGTTCAGTACTTGTTCAGTGATTAACTGAACAAGTACTGAACAAATGATGTACTGATAACGCACAAATTTCCTTGCCGATAGCTGCAATCCCCACATTATACATCATTTAAAATAATAACGCACACACGCGAGGAATATTGCATGAGAAAAAAAATTGGGGAACTCCTTGCTATTTGCAATATTTTGTCTATCTTTGCAAGATTTTTCACATCGAAAAACTATTACAATCATGAGAAAACTCTCTCTTATTTTGGCCGCATTCATATTCGCGGCTACAACATGGGCCCAAAATGGGGGCGAACTGACTACCCTTGCCGAGAAGACTATCAGTGTTAAATCGACAGATTTCGACTATTTGTATGGAGACACCACCTCAATCGTCTTCAAAGAGGCAAACACGCGTTCCATTTTTGGAACAATGGGAGGACATCTTGAAATAGCACGCTATGATAAGAACCTAAACGAAGTAACACGCTCATCTGTGGACATTCCCGTCAATTGTAAATATATCACGGGATTCAATAACAAAGAAGGTATCGATATTTTGCTTTCGGAGAAAAACGAGGAGGGCACCAAAATCAATGTCTATCACGAACACCTCTCCCCCACCACCCTCGAGCCTGTGGGAGAACGGATTACCTTGGGCACGCTCACGGGCGAGAAGACCGACAACATGGGATTCATCTGCCGCCAGTCGCCTGACATGATGCTCACCGCCGGCATCTTCGTCACCCAGCGTGAAGGGCAGGGAGCCGAGGCCCGCGTAGTACTCTACGACCGCAAGTTCGAAGAATACTGGTCGATGACCACACGCTTACGCGTGGTGGATTTCGCCTCAGTGACCGACAACGGAGAAGTGATTATCGGTGGCTTCCGGCCTCAGGCCATTCCCGACAGGAACGATTTCGAGATTATTGTCCTCGACGGCGAGAAGGACCACAGCTATAACTTCACCCTCGACGCAGGCGAGATTGCGGATGTCGACCTTGCAGGTTGGCGCGACGGCAAACTCTACCTCCTCGCCATCGGCCGCAAAAAGAAAAGCAAGCATGACAATGGGTCTCACGCTGACCGAGTGGTTTCCATCTGCTACAACACCGTCAGCGACAAAGTCACTTCCGACAGCTACACTTTCAGCAAGGAGGAAATAGAGCGCATGAACAACAAGGGTAATCTTTCAGGAACCTTGAACGACGAAATACGTTTCTTAGGCTTCGAGAACGCTGTAGAGGCTCCTGATGGGCACTACGACGTGTTGCTTACCCAGACATGGACAGTCGTGAGCGACTATGGAATCAGTCAAGTAAGCTCGGGCATTATGATTGTCACTCTCCAGCCCAACGGCACCGTCAAGCGTGTCTATACCCATCCCTATGACGCTTGGAGCAACATCGTTTTCATAAAATTGGCAAAAAAACGCTTATTACGAACCAATGGGGGGTCACTGCTCCTCTATAGCCAGCATAAGAAAAACGTCGGCCGTAAACCCTCAAAAAAAGTCAAAATATACGCTCCTGGGGGGGACAAGGCTGTACTGACAGCACTCTTCATCCCCGACGATGGTGAGGTTATCGAGAAGCATTTCCCTACAGAAAAATTTAGCCTAATTAACACCCCAATTCTCATGGACAACAACAAATATCTGCTCTTCATGAGCAACCGAAAGACTCTCAAACTTGCTACACTCGACCTCCAATGAAAAAGACTGCACTACTTTTCCTACTGGCCCTAAATTTAACTATTTCCGCACAACAAGTTCTCCGTAGTGAGGGACCCATACCGGCAGACTTGAGGCTAACCTACGAACAGCTGTACGAGAGCGACCTGCGTCGTACGGCCGAGGTAGCGGGAGGCAAAGTGAAGGAGAAGAAGGCCGTGGAGCAGGTATCCTACAGCGTTAGCAAGTTGCTCTCAGGCGGACGTATAGTCTTCGGCGACCCGGTGACGCTGATGCTGAACAGGATATTGGACACCCTGCTGGCCAACGAACCTGCGTTACGGCGCGAGTTGCGCATCTACACAGTGAAAAGTCCCGAAGTGAATGCTTTCACCACGTCGCAAGGTATGATATTGGTGAATGCAGGCCTTGTTGCGCAGGTAGAGAACGAGGCGCAACTAGCCTTCATCCTGTCACACGAAGTCATCCACTATGTGAATCATCACTCCATCCAGGCCCTGCTCTTGGGAGGGGAGAAAGGGAAGCGGCTTGAGGACGAGGATGCGGCCGTAGAGGCGCTGTTGCATCGCCACTCGCGGAGCCGCGAAAAGGAGACAGAGTCCGACTCGCTGGGCATCATGCGGTTCTACCTCCCCAGTCCCTACGACAAAGAGGTAGTGAACGGGGTGTTCGATGTGTTGCAATACAGCGCATTACCCTACGGGAATATTCCTTTCGACCGCACCCTCCTCGACGCCCCGTTGGCACACGTGGGCAACGACTGCTGGCTCGAGAACGTCGACTCCATCAAGAGTCACGAGGACTATGACGACACCCTGATGACCCACCCTAACATTCTCAAGCGTCGCGCTGCCTGCGGAGCCCTTCTGGCAGGCAAGAGCGGCGGCGCAAAATTCTTGATAACGACGGAGGAGGAGTTTGCCCAGATGCAGCTACTGGCGCGCAAAGAGTGTCTACACCAGGAACTTATCCATGTGGTACCTGCACGGGCACTATATGATGCTTATCTGCTGCTAAAGATTGACAGCAACGACGCTTTTGCCACGCGATGCATGGCTCAGGCCCTCTACCAGACCGTCCTCTACCGCATGAACGGGACCGATGCAGTGGTGGGCGACTTCAAGAAAGTAGAAGGGGAATCGCAACAGGTGTACCACATGCTGCGAGTCATTGACCCCCAGATGCTGGCCCTCACGGCGACCCGGAAGATATGGCTGATGGGAAAGCGGTTTCCCGATGACAACAGCTACCAGATGCTGACGAGACACCTGCTGGCCGCCATCCATGAGAAATACAAGCTCGACAAGAAAGACTTCACCACGCAGGCACACGACACCACGGCCGCTCCTGCAGTGGTCGACACGACGGACCTCTCGAAACTCTCGCGTCTCGAGCGCATCAGACACAAGCGCAACACGCAGGCGGCGGCCACAACACGGAGCATGAACTATGCGTTCGCCGACCTGCTGGCGACAGACGCCGCTTTTGCCGCCCTGGTGGACAGCATGGATCGCCTGCCTCTGGCGAAGGAGAGCCGCCAAAAGAGCGACAGGGGCCAGTTCCTCTACCGCCCCACCTATATTGTAGACAACGACAAAACGGGCGAAATGAAACCCCGCAAGAGCATCGATGGCGAACGCCGCTTAATAAAAGAGATGGAGCACACGGGGCATCAGTTCGGACAATCGAGCGTTGACTTCTCCAACCAGAGCCTCGCCACGATGACTGATGCAGAACAATACAACAACTACGTCACTGTCAACGAATGGATGACCGAATTCTGGCAGTCGAAGGGAGCCTTTCCCATACACTATACCATGCAGCCTGCCATGGACAGCCTCCTCCGCCAACACCATGCGAGCACGGTAAACATGACTATGGTGGTCAATAGTGAGAATGTCGGTCCCTACTTCTTTAGTAGCCAAGACGCATTCCTTTTCGTAGTTCCTCCCATCGCATTAATCTTCAAACTGTTTCCGCCCACACTCTACAGTCGTCTCTTTGACCACCAGCAGACCGCAGCCACCACGCTGATTATCGACGCTACCGAAGGGAAGATACTGACACGCAATGAATACCACGAGAGCTGGAACGATGACAATGCGCTGCTGGCATCGATGATATATGACGCAAGTCTTGAAAGCAAGCAGGGGAAACCTGAGAACCCTGGTGCCACCGGCCTCCACATGGCATTGACGGCAGGCGCCAGCACAATGTACAATGCGCCTTATGTACAACCCACCGTAGGTATAGAATACGCCCTCGGGCGCAAGATATCGGCAAACGTGGAGGGCAGATGGCAACTGAGCAACGACTATCAGGTGCTATTATCGGCCCTCACGCTACGTTACTATAGCCGGACGGAATTCGCTCCCCTGGGGCGCTACTGGGGCTTAGGAGCGTTCTACGGCGTGTCGGATAATACAGAGAAGGATAAAAAACTTGTGGGTTTCACCATTGAATCGGGGCACAACTACATCTTTAAGCATCGTTTCCTGGTCAACTTGAACTTCCATGGAAACATCGCCTTGAAGAGTCCCGAAGGCTGGCTCCCACGCGATGTGCTTTCCGTGGGGATAGCCATCGGTTTCCTGCCGTTTTGATTAATCTATATTCTTTCCAGCAGGAAGCTCACGGGGCGGAAGCCGTCGTTGCAGCTGATCATGGCGCTGTAGGGGTTGCGCATCCAGCCGTCGTAGAAGTTGCCTTCGCCACGGCTCAGCGCCTCGACAAACTCTCGCATGCTGCCCCAGGCGCTTTCGCACATGCCTTCGGGCATTCTCCCCTCTTTCGACACCCAAGTCTGCCCCTCCTGCACGTCGCAGGTGTGCTCGATGGGGTTCTCGTAGAGCGCTTGCAGGTCCTTGTAGTCGGCCTTGCGGATAGCGGTTATCTTGACATCGTACATTTTCACTTTATTTTTATGTGCAGCGTGCGGCGCATCAGGGCGTCCCAGCAGCGGGTGGGCAATATATTGTGCAGAAAGACAAGCGTATGGGAGGCGCGGCCGGTGCGGTAGCGGGCCTTGGGACGTCGGCTGTCGACGGCACGGAGGATGGCGCGGGTGATGACGCGAGGTTTCGACAACAGATTCGAGCTGTAGCCGTAGTGCATCACGTCGGCAAAACGGCAGCCGTCGGCCTCGTAGGGGGTGCCGGCCGACGACTCCTTCAGGTGACGGGCGGCGATGAGGCCCCAGTCGGTCTTGATGCCACCTGGTTCTATCATCACCACGTCGATGCCGAAGGGTTTCACCTCCATGCGCAAAGCGTCGCTCAAGGCCTCCACCGAATACTTCGACACATTGTACCATCCGCCGAAGGGAAGCACTATCTTGCCGGCGATGGACGAGGTGTTGACGATGCGACCACGACCTTGCTGGCGCATGGACGGCAGCACCAGCTGGCAAAGACGGGCCAGACCGAAGACATTGACCTCCAACTGGCGGCGGGCCTCCTCCATGGTCACCGTCTCCACGGCACCGAAATAGCCATAGCCGGCATTGTTCACCAGCACATCTATCCTACCCTCCTGTTGCAACACAAAATTCACCCCTTCGGTCATCGACCGCTCGTCGGTAACATCCATCCGTACGGGCATTATTCCTTTATTCCTCAGGGGCCCCATCAGCTCCATACGCCTCGCGGCAGCATAGACCCTATGGCCTCTCGAGGCCAGCTTCTGGGCTGCGTCGAAGCCAATGCCGCTGCTGGCTCCTGTTATCAAGATTACTTTCTGTTTCATCCCTTTCTGTTTTAACTTTTTTCGACTGCAAAAATACAAAAAATTTTGCCAGTACCAAAAATCTTCGTATTTTTGCATCCCGTATTTTTTATTCATCATATATCTATCATCATTATGAAATACGGGTTTGACAACGAGAAGTATCTGCGGATACAGTCCGAACACATCAAGGAGCGCATCAGCAAATTCGGAAACAAACTTTACCTAGAATTTGGCGGTAAACTATTCGACGACTACCACGCCAGTCGTGTGCTGCCCGGCTTTGAGCCCGACAGCAAATTGAAGATGCTCACACAGCTGAAGGATGATGCCGAAATCGTCATCGTCATCAGTGCCGTGGACATCGAGAAAAACAAGAAGCGCGGCGACCTCGGCATCACCTACGACGAGGATGTGCTGCGCCTGCGCGAGGTCTTCACCGAGCGCGGCTTCCTGGTCTCAGGCGTCGTCATCACCCACTATAGTGGACAACCCTCCGCCACCGCCTACCGCGAGCGCCTCGAGCGCATGGGCATCAAGGCCTACTATCATTATATCATCGAGGGCTACCCCACCAACGTCGAGCTCATCGACTCCGACGAGGGCTTCGGCCGCAACGATTATGTCGAGACCACACGCCCGCTGGTGGTCATCACCGCCCCCGGTCCCGGCAGCGGCAAGATGGCCGTATGCCTCAGCCAGCTCTACAATGAGAACAAGCGCGGCATCAAGGCCGGCTACGCCAAGTTCGAGACCTTCCCCATCTGGAGCATCCCGCTCAAGCACCCCGTCAACATCGCCTACGAGGCCGCCACCGCCGACCTCAACGATGTCAACATGATCGACCCCTTCCACCTCGAAGCCTACGGCAAGACCGCCGTCAACTACAACCGCGACATCGAGATATTCCCCGTGCTTAATGCCATATTTGATGGTATCTATGGAGAAAACCCCTACAAGTCGCCCACCGACATGGGTGTCAACATGGCGGGCTTCTGCATCTGCGACGACGATGTCTGCTGCCAGGCCTCCAAGGATGAGATTATCCGCCGCTACTACACCACCCTCTGCAACTATGCCGACGGCAAAGCCTCCGACAGCGAGATCAACAAGATAGCCCTGCTCATGAAGCAGGCCAAAATCTCCACCGACGACCGCCGCACCACCGTGGCCGCCAAAGAGCGCCGCGATAAGGAAAATGCACCCGCCGCCGCCATCGAACTGTCCGACGGCACCATCATCACCGCCCACAGCAGCGATCTGCTCGGTGCTTGTGCCGCCCTGCTGCTCAATGCCCTCAAGCACCTCGCCGGCATCGACCACAGCGTCAAGCTTATCTCGCAGAAGATGATAGAGCCCATCCAGCACACCAAGGTCACCATGCTCCATGGCAGCAACCCCCGCCTGCACACCGACGAGGTACTGGTGACGCTCTCCATCCTCAGCCTCCTCGACGACAACTGCCGCCGCGCCCTCGACTGCCTCCCCCTCCTCGACGGCTGCCAGATGCACACCACCGTGATGACCAGCGAAGTCGACCGCAAGATTTTCAAGAAACTCGGCGTAGGATTAACATCGGAGCCAATTCGCAAGGATTGAACCCCAAAGGGGAAAAACAATAGAACCGCCACCTGAATGGGTGGCGGTTTTTGTTTGGCGCAGGGCAATAAAATCGGGGTGGGGCGTTATATACGGCGTAAGAAAAATGGTAGGAGTTCTAATTTGTGCTGGTTAGAGTTTAACCGACAAGAAATTCCACATCCTTCTGAAAAAAAAATTGTCATTCCAAATATTTTTTGTAATTTTGCTACTGTCTCCGGTGAGCGTGTCGGTAGTCGGAACATGGTGTGAATCTGTAAGAACCATGCAAGTTGGGCACATGTTTAACTTAATGGTTTTTTCAGAATGAAATCTCAAAATCAGATTCAGCATTTGGTGTATGCGTTGATTACGGTGGTCATCACCGTTCACGCGTTTGTGTTCTACAGCCTTTATGTTGTCGAGGGCGATGCCCTGATGCGGTCGACAGGCACCACGTCTGTCCTACAGGCCATCGGCAGCCAAGGCGGCGTTTACATGTTTGGCAGCCATCTGCCGATATGGCTGGTGATTGTCGTTGAGACGGTTTGCGCTTTCGTGCTTGCGGTGGGGATGGGCAGCCCGCTGGCGTTCAGGCTTGCCAGCCGCAAGTTCGACCCACGCCGCAACCACCCGATGATATTCGAATCGGCCGTCATCACAGCCACCGTCTGCCTAATGTGCCCGTCGATGAGCCTGCTGGCCGATGCGTTCTATTATCCTTATTATGAAGGTTTCAACGTTATCGACTTCATGTGCCGTTGGTTCCGTTTGGTCTGCTATAACCTGCCATTTGCCTACTTCTCGCAGATGTTTTTCGTCCAGCCATTTGTACGGTTTGCCATACGCAGGCTTTTCCCCACCAACATCGCGCAGCGCAACGAGAGGAACGCCACCAAAACGGTGAAACCGACTGACGAGACGGAGGCCATTGCCGACGTGATTATCCGCGAAAAAGAGATTGCTGCCGGGAAGTAATCCATTGACATAGCCTTATGGCTGCTGTTTCGCAAATCCAATCCTTAAAATATTGCACTATGACTAAAGCAGAAATTGTAGCTCGTATCAACGAGAAAACGGGCATTGAGAAAACTTATGCATTGACGATGGTCGAATCCATCATGGAAATCATCAAGGAACGCCTGGTCAACGGCGAGAGCGTCTATTTGCGACACTTCGGCACCTTTGGCGTTATCACACGCCGCCAGAAGCTTGGGCGCAACATCAGCAAGGGAACTTCAGTTGTCATCCCGGAACACAAAATTCCACATTTCAAACCGAGCAAGACCTTCATAAACATGATAAAGCAGGACAAATAAGTTAAGGGGCGCAAGCCCAATATTAATCAAAATTCAAACATTATGTCAGTAACAAACTTGAACGAAATTGACAAGGCAGATGTGCTCGTAGCCGGTCTGCGGAAACACCCCAATGAGGTGAAGGAACTCGGCATCACCACCGATGCCATCAACCGCCTGGAGGAGGCCGCCAAGTCTCTGCGCCAGAAAGATGCCGAAGTGGACGAACTGCGCCGCCAGGCTACCCTTAAGGCGCATGAGAATCTGGAGTTGATTGCCGACCTTAAGGCACAAATGCTCACCATGCGCAAAGCCGTCAAGGCCCGCTACCCGCAGTACGAATGGATCAAGTACGGAGTACAGGACAAACGGTAACCTCGACCTACACACGAAACTGCACAATACCGTGAGATTGTCTCATGGCTTCTTGCAAAATGGCTTTGCACATTGCGAAGCCATTTTGCAAAGGTGCAATTGCAATTGGTAGTGGCGCAAAATGTAATAATAAGAAATAAAAAAGGAGTTCCAACTGGAACTCCTTAAAAAAGATTGGCGGCGACCTACTTTTCCACAAACAAGTGCAGTATCATCGGCGATGTGAGGCTTAACTTCTCTGTTCGGAATGGGAAGAGGTGAACACTCACTCCATAGCCACCAAAAATAATGGTTTTGACTTACTGGACAAGACATACAAGAGAATACAGTGTACTTCTTTAAAGTACCAACGGAAAGTCTTCGGGTTATTAGTACCGCTCGGCTTTGACATCGCTGCCTTTACACCTGCGGCCTATCAAGGTCGTAGTCTTCGACCACCCTGTGACGAAGTCTCATCTTGGGGCCGGCTTCGCACTTAGATGCTTTCAGCGCTTATCCGATCCAGACATAGCTACCCGGCGGTGCCACTGGCGTTACAACCGG
>ONCC01000038.1 GCA_900316235.1 uncultured Bacteroidales bacterium | reverse complement strand
GCCCGTGGAGCTGGTGCCCGCTGACAACCGCTATGACGAGATGGCCTCCGAGATCGCCGCCATGAAAGCCGCCCGCGAGAAGGACGCCGCCGCCCTGGCCGCCATGAAGGCTGCCCAGCAGAAGTCCGACGCCGAGCTGGCTGCCATGAAAGCCGCCCAGCAGAAGGCTGAGGCCGACCTGGCTGCCATGAAAGCCGCCCAGCAGAAGGCTGAGGCCGACCTCGCCGCCGAACGCGCCGCACGCAACCCGCAGGCTGAGACCAAGGCGGTTCAAGAGAAGAGTCCCAAAGTTAATGCCCAGAGGAAACTCGATGCCCTGGGAGCTACCATTTACTTTGACTTCAAAAGTACCAGTGTAAAACCTGATGCCGAAGAGGAGGAAGCCATCCAGGCCATCTGTGAGGCCATGAAGGCAGACCCTGAGATGAAGGTTATTATTACCGGCCATGCCGACAACAGTGGTTCCCACAGGGTCAACTGGAGATACGGCAACAAGCGTGCCCATGCATTGAAGCGCTATATGGTCAAGCAGGGTGCCCCTGCCAAGAACATCAAGTGCGAAAGCAAGGGAGAAAGCGAGCCCGTCGCCGACAACAAGACCAAGGAAGGCCGCGCCCTCAACCGCCGTGCCACCGTGGAACTGAAATAAACTTTTTTAGCATAACTGCAGCAAGGGGCGCCCCTGTTGGGGCGTCCCTTGCTGTTTTTAAGAAGAAAAGCATCTCTGTCGAAACAGACTATTATTCTATTCCTTTCAACGTTAAACTGATGCGGTGGCGACGGAGATCCACCTCGAGGACTTTGACCTTGAGGTGCTGATGGAGGTGAACCACCTCGCCCGGGTCATTGACTCGACGATTGGCCATCTGACTGACATGGATGAGACCGTCCTGATGCACTCCAATGTCAACGAAAGCGCCGAAAGCAGTGATATTGGTGACGATGCCAGGAAGAATCATGCCCTCGTGGACATCCTCGATGCGGGTGACATTCTTGTCGAACTCGAAGACTTCGAACTTGGCACGGGGGTCAAGGCCGGGTTTCTCCAACTCTTTCATGATATCCTGCAGGGTAGGCAAGCCGCAGTCGGGAGTAACGAAATCCTGCAGGTTGATTTTTGCCCGCAGCTCCTTGTCTTTCATCAGCGTCTCCACGTCGGTGCCCACCGAGGCAGCCATCTTCTCCACCAGTGCGTAACGTTCGGGATGGACGGCACTTTTATCTAATGGATTCGCGCTCTCGCGCACACGCAGGAATCCCGCACACTGCTCGAAGGCCTTGTCTCCGAGCCCCTTCACGTCATGCAACGCCTCACGAGAGGCGAAAGCACCGTTTTTGTTACGGTGAGCCACAATCTTCTCTGCCAAAGCGGGTCCGATGCCACTGACGTAGCTGAGCAACTCTCGACTGGAGGTATTGAGTTCCACACCCACACTGTTGACACACGAGACCACGGTGTCTGACAGGCTTTCGGCCAGCATCTTCTGGTCGACATCGTGCTGATACTGGCCTACGCCGATACTCTTGGGATCTATCTTTACCAATTCGCTGAGGGGATCCATCAGTCGTCGGCCGATACTCACGGCGCCACGGACGGTGACGTCGTAGTCGGGGAATTCGCGGCGAGCCACATCGCTGGCGCTATACACCGATGCACCAGCTTCACTGACGCTGACGGCAATGACCTTGCGGTTGAAGTGGCAGCGCTGCACCACTTCCTCTGTCTCACGGCCGGCAGTGCCGTTACCGATGGCGATGGCCTCTATCTGGAAAGCCTCCACCAATGCTTCGAGTTTATTGACGGCGGCACGTTCTTCGCGCACCGAGGTGAATGGGTAGATGGTCTCGTTGTGCAACAGCTGCCCCTGAGCATCGAGACAGACACATTTGCAGCCAGTACGGAAGCCAGGGTCGATGGCGAGGGTACGCTTCTGTCCCAGCGGGGCGGCCAAGAGCAACTGCCGAAGGTTCTCGGCAAAAACGCGGATAGCCTCGCGGTCGGCTTTTTCTTTCAGTATATTGCGGAACTCCGTCTCGATGCTTGGCATGACGAGGCGCTTATAGCTGTCGGCCACGGCCAGGTCATATTGCTCGCCGGCCTTACCCTGCGGACGTATACGCGAGGTCATAGCCTCTATGCACTCTTCATCCTGCTCGGGCTTCACGTGTACCTTGAGAACACCAGCCTCCTCCCCACGGAAGAGGGCCAGGATGCGGTGTGACGGTGCACGGCCAATGGGTTCCTTCCAGTCGATCCAATTCTCGAACTTGGCCACGCGCTCGTCATTCTCATTCACGCCGCGGGCCAATGAAGAGGAGAGCATGGCGCGGCGACGGAAGACATTGCGGACACGGTTACGAACAGTGGCATCCTCACTGATGCGCTCGGCAATGATATCGCGGGCACCAGCCAACGCTTCGACGTCCCAGTCACCCCACTGGCCTTTCATTATCGCATTGGCCACAGGCTCGTAACCCTTCTCGATGGCGATGGTGGCGCGGGTGCGACGCTTGGGACGGTAAGGCAGGTAAAGGTCCTCGAGGTCTGTGAGAGACATGGCCTCCTCTATCTGCTTGCGCAACTCGGGGGTGAGTTTGCCCTGCTCCTCGATGGAGGAGAGTACTGTCTCGCGACGCTTGTCGAGTTCCTTAAGTTTGACGAGCATGTCACGGATGGCGGCAATCTGCACCTCGTTGAGACCGCCGGTAGCCTCCTTGCGGTAACGCGCGATGAAGGGTACCGTGGCACCCGATTCCAAAAGTTCTATCGTTTTCTCAACCTGACGCTGGTTGACATTCAGCTGGTTGGCAATAATAGTGGCATAAAACATGCTGCAAAAATACATTTTTATTTTCATATCAAAAAAAATATGTATTTTTGCACTTTGAAAAAAACAACAAATTAAACACTTTTTTATATGAAAAAAACATTATTTTTTCTTGCAGCAGCGCTGACTTTCGGCTTTGCCGCAAATGCACAGACCATCTTCTCCGAGGACTTTGACGCTGTGACTGTCAGCAGTCAAACCGGCCTCGGTGAACTCCCTGACGGTTGGACTCTCTATGAGGACAATCTGAACAACTACTCCACCAGCCAGGGTGGTTACACCGCCTTCGGAAAGAGTTGGAAGGTCTACGACATGGAAGGTGATAACATGGCCATTTCCATCACCTACACCATGGAAGGTACTGCCTGCGACCGCTGGCTCATTACCCCCGCCATCACCATCCCCACCGAGGGCGATTACAAACTGCTATTCGACCAGGTTGCCTCTCAGTACAGTGAGCGCATGTCCGTGAAGGTCTCTACCACCAATACGGAAAAAGCCAGCTTTACCCAAACCCTCATAGACAATGAGTTGCTTGCCGCAGGCTTATCGAAACGGCTCCTCGACCTCAGCAGCTTCGCCGGTCAAACCATCTACATTGCTTTCATCGCCCAGACTGCTGATGGCCTTTACATGGCTGTCGACGACGTTCAGGTGAAGGTTGTTGTTCCCAATGCCGTCTCGGCCGTTGCTTCCGCCGCTCCCATCTGGTCCGTCCTGAATGGCGACATCAGCACCAGACTCGCCGTGCTCAACGAAGGTCTCGCCCCCCTGACCTCCTTCGACATCACCTACACCGTCAACGGCGGAGCCGAGCAGACCATCAGCGCCACAGGCCTCAATGTAGCTCCCTTCGAATACTATGTCCACACCTTCAATGTCGCCACGGCGGGTGTTGGTGAGAACGTCATTGAAATTGTCGTTAGCAACCCCAATGGGGAAACCAACCCTGATGACTGTGTCGACAGCACTAGCTGCAGCACCACTGTCTACGACCCTGCCACCACCGCCACCCGTACCACCCTGCTTGAGCACTTCACCACTGGTGCCTGCCAGTACTGCCCCGGCGGCCACAACCGCCTCGAACAGGCCATCGCCGGCTATGAGGACAAGGTTGCCTGGGTGGCTCACCATGTGGGCTACGGCACCGACAACATGACCATCGACGCCTCGGACGAGGTGGCCGGCCACTTCACCGCCAACAGCCTTGACTCCTGGGTTCCCGGCCTCTACTGCACCATCTACACTGAAGAACAAGGTGGAACGTGGGCTCCCGCCATGGCTCTCGACCGCACCCAACTATACGCTTCCGGCGCCAACGAAGACGGTGTTGTGGGCGAAGTAGGCGATGTCTCCACCCTCGTCAATCAGTTTGCCAACGCCACCATCGCTCCCTCCTATGTCTCCATCGCCTTGAGCGGTCTCACCTACGATCCCCAGACCCGCCAGATGAGCGTCACCATCAGTGGTGAGTTCCTTGCCGACTATGCCGGCACCCAGCCCCGCCTCTCGCTCTATATCACCCAGGACAGCATCTATGCCCGCCAGGCCGATGCCACCACCCACTCCTACATCCAGAACTATCTGCACAACCACGTCATCCGCGCCAGCATCAGCAATCCTTGGGGTGACGCCGATGCCTTCAACGGCACCACCGCCGGCAGCACCTACAGCAAGACCTTCAACTACACCCTGCCCGCCGACATGCGCGCCGACCACTGCCGTCTCGTAGCCTTTGTCAACGACTTCGGTCCCGACATGCTGCACCGCACCGTCGCCAACGCCACCAAGAGCGGCTACCTCATGGAGAGCAAAGACCCCACCTCCGGCATCGCCGATGTGGAAGCCAGCATCAAAGTGGTGACCTATCCCAACCCCGCCACCGAGATGGCCTACATCACCGCCGAGAGCACCATCCGTGCCTATGAGATGATCGACGCCCTGGGCCGCAAGGTCATGAGCGAGCAGAACGTCAACGCCGACATCCTCGAACTCGATGTCAGAGGTATCAACGCCGGTGTCTACTTCATCAACGTCACCACCGACAACGGTGTCGCCACCCAGCGCCTGACCGTTGTGAAGTAACCCTTTCTGAAAAAATTCTTGCGAGGGATGCAATAAAACATTGCATCCCTCGTTACTTTATATAATTATCTGTAAAAAGAGATGAAAAAAATACTGACCATAGCAGCCCTGGTGCTGTGCAGCACAATGGCGTTCTCGCAACCTGCCACCTCCACCAGCGGTCTCTCGTCGCGCGCCAAAGCCATGCGCATGATGAACTTCAGCCGTGAGGAATACATGATTAAGGACATCAAGGTCTACACCGACACCATGACTGTTTACTCGCTGTCCAACATCATCATCTACCCCTTCGGCCAGTGGGAGTCGATGGAGCAGTATATCACCGACAACCAGCTGCACTGGTACCGCGAGAGCGGCTACCGCAAGTTCTTCGACTCGATGGAGGTCAGCGTCAACCGCATGAAACGCCTCGACGACAGCTACCTTGACATGTTCTATTCCATCTGGACACGCAAGGTGGAACTCCTCGGCGGCCGCATCAACGACCCCGAGGTCATCCTCACCAACGGCATCCATGTGGGCATGTCGAAAGACGACGTCTTCAAAGTCTTCTTCAAGAAATACCCCAAGTCGTACACCTCCGAGGTAGCCGTGCTGAAGGTCATCTCCGGAGCTGGCGAAGTGGCCGAAATCTACACCTTTAAAGGCCAGAAGCTCCGCCACATCAAGATTGAGACGGCGTACAAATATTATTGATGAAGAGCATAGCTCTTTTTTTTGGGTCGTTCAACCCGATTCATGTCGGGCACCTCATCATTGCAAATACCATGTTGCAGCATGAGGGCATCGACGAGGTGTGGCTTGTCGTATCCCCCCAAAATCCATTGAAGGAGCGTTCCACGCTGCTTGCCGACCATCACCGGCTACAGATGGTGCAGCGCGCCATCGACGACAACTACCGCCTGCGCGTATGTGACATCGAGATGCACCTGCCAATACCGAGCTACACCGTGGTTACCCTCGCCGCCCTCGCCGAGAAATACCCCGACCGCGAGTTCAGCCTCATCATGGGCGGCGACAACCTCGCCACCTTCGACCGCTGGCGTAACTACCAGCATATCATTGAGAACCACAAGATTTATGTCTATCCCCGTCCAGGCTACGACCATCTGCCGCTAGCCTCCCATCGCAACGTCACCATCGTCGACGTGCCGATGATGGACATCTCCTCCAGTTTCATCCGACGCCAGATAGCGGCCAAAAAAGATGTGAGATACCTGCTCACCGAACCGGTGTACAAGTATCTCACAGAGATGCACTTCTACGAAAACTAGTCCTCGGGCTGAGGGGGCGTTTTCTTCTGATAGAGGCCACTCATGTCGGCCTTCATATAGATGCTGTCGCCCACAACGTAGGTATAGGTGCCCTTGAGCGTCATCACCGTGTCGGCAAAATTGAGAATCTGATACTTAAGCGACTCAATCTCACTCATATATCCACGCTCGACAAAATTGCTGAACACGAGTTCGTCGCCCGTAATCTTCCAGTTGGCAAACGGCTTGGTCGCCAGGAGAGCGGTATGATTATCCATAATGACAAGATCCTTTCCTCCAACACCTTGCAGCACGCCGCCGCCAGCATTGAGAGGCGCAACCCATATACCCACCAACTTACTCTCGGCCACCGAGGGTTCTTTCTCCTTGGTGCATGCCACCGCCATCGCGGCAACAGCCAGAATCATAACGACACTTGAAATTATTTTTTTCATCGTTTCAGACATTTTAACTTTTTTTCTAAAACGGCACTAACGGGAAAATATTGTGTCGCAGCCAAACTTTTATTTACACCCTTCGAACTTTCTTAATAAAAGTTAAAACGACCGATTTTAACCTAATAAAAGACCTATCATCTCCCACCGTGGTAGGAGTTGGTAGGGAGATGGTAGGGATTTGGTAGGGTGTTTGTAGGAGCTTCACGGGAGGCTGGAGGGTCGGGGAACGGGTGTTAATAACTTTTCCCCGGGAGGGGCACAATAAAGGGTGAGGGGTGGCGTTATCCGAATAATAATTATTGATATAATATATATTATAATAATGAAACGCGTTTGGAAGATAGTCCTGTGGGTGGTAGGCATACTACTGGGAATCATTGTTTTGGCCACCCTCGTCGTATCGCCCGTCGCCAAGAGTTACATCAACAATCACGGCGAGGAGCTAGTGGGGCGCAAGGTGCAGGTGGAGGGACTGAAAATCAATGTCTACACCGGCCATGTGGCGGTCCACGGACTGAAACTTTATGAGGACAACGAAAAGGACATCTTCGCCAGTTTCGACACCCTCGACGTGAAAGCCAGCCTGCTGAGGTTATTGGGAAAGACTGTAAAGTTGAAGCATATCACCCTGGCAGGACTGAAAGTCAACGTGATACAGAACGGTGAAACCTTCAACTTCCAAAGCATCATTGACCACTTCGCCAGCGACTCGACCCAAGAGGAGAAAGACACTACGCCGAGCGACTGGGTGATGAAATTCTACAATATCCGCTTGAGCCATGCGCAGATACACTACCGCGACATGGCCAACGGAAAACATTGGCACATCCCCGATATCAACCTGAGAGTTCCCGGCTTTGTGCTGGGAGGAGAGGAAGCCAGCGAGGGTGGCCTGAACATAGGCTTTGCCGAGGGCGGACGCCTGAACATCGATGGCGGATACGACTCGAAACAAGGCTCTTACAACCTGACAGCCAAGATGGAAGGCTTCGCGTTGAAGAACATTCTACCATTGGTCACGGACTATGTGAGAGTCAAGCAACTGGACGGTACATTTGCGGCTCGACTGAAGGCCGAGGGCTCCATAGACGAGATTATGAAGAGCCACATCGGCGGCACACTGGCATTGAAAGGTGTGAATTGGGTGGGTGAGCAAGGTCCAGTGGCCAGCCTGAATAAAATGGCCGTGAAGGTGGGGAACATAAACCTTGATGCCAACAGCTATGACATACAAGAGGTTACGATTGATGGACTGGTAGCAAAATACGAACAGTGGAAAGAGCGGAGCACAATTGATGACATCCTGGTGGAAAAAGCCAAAAATTCGGAATACTCAGAGAACTCAGAATATTCTGAGAAATCGGACAATTCCGAAACTACCGAAAAAGGCAGCCCCTTGAAACTAAGGATTAATAAGCTGGCGGTAAGTAACTGCAGTCTCACCTATGACGACCACACGCTACCCGACGAGTTCCACTTCCCGGTAACCAACATCAATATCGAGGCCACTGACCTGACCCTCAACGGCGACAATAACGCGAAGCTGCTTGCCACGCTGCCCGGTGGTGGCCACCTGATGGTGAAGTGGAATGGCAACATCGACAACTGGAAAGAGCGCCAAAGCCTCTTCCTCTCCATCAAGGGATTGGATATGAAACAACTGAGTCCGTGGACGGTAGCCTATACCGGGCAACCTGTGGAAGACGGCGTCTTTGGCCTTACCACACGTCTGAAAATCGTGAGCAGCCAGCTCGACAATCAGAACAAGATAGACATCTACAACGCTCGCGTGGGCAGCCGCCGCAAGGACGTGGAGCCAGAGATGAAGATACCGCTGAAGACGGCCCTCTACATCCTGCGCGACAAAGACGACAAGATACTCATCGACATGCCCATCAAAGGCAATATCGACAGTCCCGAATTCAGCTATATGAAGCTGGTATGGAAGACCTTGGGCAACCTGCTGGTGAAGGTGGCCACCTCGCCGATACGCGCCCTCGGCAGCGCTCTGGGCATGGGCAACGATAACCTTGACTTCATCGAGATTGCCCCCAACCAGCGTGGACTGACATCGGAGAACTACCATACGCTGGGCGACCTGGCGGCGGTGGCCAAAAGCGACTCGCTGGTGGTCATCACCCTCGAGCAGCACATGCCAGCACCGGCGAACGACACCCTGGCCCGCGGCCTCGAGTTCCGCAACGAGATTGTGCGCCGTTACCTCACCGAGCAGGGAGTCAACGAGAAGCAAATCATTGTCCTCACCGGCGAAGCAGTGGAAGAGGGCGAAAAGACGGGATACAGCATCACGTCGGAAATAAAAATGGAAGAATAAAGAACTATGGAACAGACCGATATACTAAACATAAACCCTGTTGACTACAACGACGATTCCATCGTCCATCTGGAGGACATGGAGCACATCCGGCTGCGTCCCGGCATGTACATCGGCAAGCTAGGCGACGGCTCGAGCCACGACGATGGCATTTATGTGCTCATCAAGGAAGTGATAGACAACTCGATAGATGAGTTCACCTCGGGCTTTGGCAAGAAGATAGAGGTAAAGATAAACTTCGCTGAACGGCGCGTGAGCATTCGCGACTACGGCCGCGGCATTCCGCTGGGCAAACTGGTGGAGGCTGTGAGCAAACTGAACACGGGTGCCAAATACGACAGCAAGGTCTTCCAGAAGTCGGTGGGACTGAACGGTGTAGGTACCAAGGCCGTCAACGCCCTGTCGTCCTACTTCAGTGTGCAGAGTTTCCGCGAAGGGAAGACCCGTCGGGCAGAATTCTGCGACGGCAAACTGACCAACGACAGCGGCATCACCGCCTTCGCCAGCGACGATACCGGCACGCTGGTGGAATTTGTCCCCGACAGCAAACTCTTCGGAAACTATCACTTCATTGGCGAATATGTCGAGAAGCGCATCTGGAACTACTGCTACCTGAACCGCGGCTTGACGATGTACTACAACGACAAGCGCTACTACTCGAAGAATGGCTTGCTCGACCTGCTGGAGAACAACCTCCAGAGCGACCCCCTCTACCCCATCATCCACATCAAGGAGGGCGATTTCGAGGCCGCTTTCACCCATATCAACGGACAGAGCAACGACTACTATTTCTCCTTTGTCAATGGCCAGCACACCACCGAAGGCGGCACGCACCAAAGTGCCTTCCGCGAGGCCTACGCCCGTGTGGTGAAAGACTTCATCAAAAAAGACTATGCCCCCGAGGTCATCCGCGGTGGCTTGGTTTGCGCCCTCTGCGTAAGAATCCAGGAGCCCGTCTTCGAGGCACAGACCAAAACCAAACTGGGTTCCACGCATCTGGAGCCCAACAAGGTGGACGGCAGCAACGACTCGCCGCTACTGAAGACCTATGTCCTCGACATCCTCAAGCGCAACCTCGACGACTATCTCCACATGCACTCGGAGACTGCCGACGCCCTGCTGGCCAAAATCACCGCCAACGAGAAGGAGCGCAAAGAGATTGCGGGCATCAAGAAGGTGGCCCGCGAGGCCAGTAAAAAGGCGAGCCTCAACAACCGCAAGTTGCGCGATTGCCATGTGCACTACAACACCAACCACGCCCGCCGACTGGAGAGCACCATCTTCATCACCGAGGGTGACTCGGCCTCGGGCTCCATCACCAAGAGCCGCGACGTGGATACTCAGGCGGTGTTCAGCCTGCGAGGCAAACCTAAAAACACCTATAGCATCAGCAAGGTAGATGTCTACAAAAACGAGGAACTCAACCTGCTGCACAATGCCCTTGATATCGACGACGGCATGGAGAACCTGCGCTACAACAACGTCGTCATCGCCACCGATGCCGATGTCGACGGCATGCACATACGCCTTCTGCTGCTGACATTCTTCCTGAGATTCTACCCCGAGCTGATACAGACAGGGCACGTCTACATCCTGCAGACGCCCCTCTTCCGCGTGCGCAACAAGCAGAAGACCACCTACTGCTATACCGACGACGAGCGCATCGCCGCCATCCACGACACCCCCAAGGCAGAGATTACACGATTCAAAGGCTTGGGAGAGATTAGTCCCGACGAGTTCAAAAACTTCATCGGAAAGGACATGCGTCTCGACCCCGTGCTACTGCACAAAGATTTCGATACACAAAGTGTTCTCTCGTTCTATATGGGTGAGAACACCCTTGAACGACGAGAGTTCATCATGAACAATCTGAGGGTCGAGGACGATGAGTCGATAGTGGTGGCATAAAAAAAATTTGGCTATATCAAAATAACTTGCTATTATTGCACTAAATTCACATAACCATGACGACTGTCAAAAAACGTAAGAAAAACCTGATAGTCAGCTACAAAAACCTGACCGAGGAGCTAAAGGAAAAGCTCAAAGAAGCCTATCCTGACGGCTACAACAACTATTTGCAACGTTTCACCAAGCCCAATGGGGAGACAATTTTCGTTGTCCCCTTCGAGACCTCGGATACCTGCTACATGGTCAAATTTGAAGTAAAAATAGACACCCTCGGCGAGGACCTCGACAAGGCGCTCTTCGATGATGACGACGACAGCGGCAAGGAAGACGAGTTCGCCCCCTTGAGCGAAGCCCTTGAGAAAGAAGAGGCAGACTCTTCACACAAGGAGCGAGTGCTGAGGCATGGCGACTTCGAGACCAACCTCGAGGAAGACGAGAAACGCCAGAAAAAACTCTCCCTAGGTATCAACAAAGAGGAGATCCGTGCTGCTTTCGGCGACGACGATGTAGAAGAACTCGATAGCTACGAGAAAATTGGAGACGACGACGAGGAGTCTGCCGACGAGGACTTTGAGCCGTCGGACGAGGACATCCGCGGCATCGAGGAGGAATACTTCGACGCCGAGAACCCGCCTCTCGACGCCACCATCCCTGAAGAGGAGATTGCCAAGCCCGCCAAAAAGACAAGTGCTCCCAAGAAACGCGGCCGGAAGAAAAAAACAGAAAAATAAACAAACAATAAATATACCATGAAAAGAATAGTAAGAATTATGTGCCTGACTGCCATAATGCTTGGCATCGGCACCATGGCACAAGCCCAGTTTCGCCAGTCGATTTATCTCAATGGAAACATCCCCACAGGAAACTTCGGAAGCAGCGCCTCTGCGGGTCCCGACCTGAATTCGCTGGTAACCCCTCCCAGCACCCTGTTCCCCACCAGCGGTGTGCCGCTGACCACCGAACAGGTTGGTAAAGACGCCTCCATCGGCTTCGGCCTCGGCTACCGTGTCAGCTACCGCTTCGATGTCGGAGTAGGTGAAGTGGCACCGTTCGTCAATGCTGACTTCCTCTGGAACACCATCAGCGGCTCATGGCGTGACAAATACAGCGATGCCTACTATACCTCCCCCACCTACTTCAACATCCCATTGATGGGTGGTGTGAGTTATATCTATGATGAACTCCCGTGGGACGATATCTCGGCCTATGGCGAGTTCGGTATCGGCACCGATTTCTTCTGGATTACCTCCGAGGGTAAGGGCAGCGGTGACGAGCGTTTTGCCTACAAGCCCACCTTCGCCTTTGCCTGGATGCTGGGTGCCGGTGCCTATTTCGGCCAGCATGTCAGCGCCGGTATCTACTACTACGGCCTCGGCAAACACAACATCGACTACACCAAAGGGACCCTTGAGAACAACATGTATGCCGACCTGCACAACCAGACCTTGACCAGCCGTCAGAAACGCACGGTGGGCAGCATCATGCTCCGCATCGGTTTCCACTTCTAAAAAATTAAGAATTAAGAATTTCTCTTATTTCAAAAAGAGGCTGGCATGTCAATGACGCGCCAGCCTAATTTTTAATTCTTAATTTTTAATTCTTAATTAATCTTGTCGAATCCCAGATAGGGGCGCAGGCACTCGGGCATGACGATACCCTCGGGCGTCTGATTGTTTTCCAACAGGGCTGCCACGATGCGCGGCAGTGCCAGTGCCGATCCGTTGAGGGTATGGCAGAGCTGCATCTTGCCGTTCTCATCCTTGAAACGAAGCTTCATGCGGTTGGCCTGGAAGGTCTCGAAATTACTCACCGAACTCACCTCGAGCCAACGCTTCTGGGCAGCGCTCCACACCTCGAAGTCGAAGGTCATGGCAGAGGTAAAACTGATATCGCCGCCACAGAGTTTAAGGATATGATACGGTAGTCCCAACTTGTCAAGCAAACCGCCAACATGTTTCTTCATCTCCTCGAGTTGCTCATAGGAGCGGTCGGGATGTTCAATGACGACAATTTCCACCTTCGAGAACTCGTGCAGGCGGTTCAAGCCACGGACATCCTTACCATAGCTACCGGCCTCACGACGGAAGCACTCGCTGTAGCCCACGCGTTTGATGGGGAACTGCTTCTGGTCAATGACTTCTCCACGGAAGATGTTAGTGATGGGCACCTCCGCGGTGGGAATCATATAGAAGCCGTCCAGCGGGATGGCGTACATCTGGCCTTCCTTGTCGGGCAGCTGGCCGGTGCCGAGACCCGAAGCCTCATTGACCATCAGCGGAGGTTGAATCTCAATAAAGCCAGCATTGGCGGCCTCATTGAGGAAGAAGTTGATGAGGGCGCGCTGAAGGCGGGCTCCCTTGCCTTTATAGAAGGGGAAACCGGCGCCGGTAACCTTGTTACCGAGCTCGAAGTCAATGATGTCATACTTGGCACAGAGATCCCAGTGGGGCAATGCGTCGGCTGGCAGGTCGGGCTTGTGGCCGAACTCGGCCACAACCACGTTGTCGGCCTCACTCTTACCCATGGGGACGGTGATATGAGGAGTATTGGGCAACGAGATGAGTTTCTCATTGAGCAACTGCTCGGTCTCGGCCTGCTGGGCAGAGAGATTCTTTTCTTCGGCTTTAAGTTCGGCAGTACGTGCTTTGGCGGCCTCAGCCTCCTCTTTCTTACCCTGCTTCATTAAAGCTCCAATTTCCTTGGCGATTCGGTTCGATTCAGCCTTCACGCCGTCGGCCTTCACCTGCAGAGAGCGACGCTCGGCATCGAGGGCGATAATTTCGTCAATGCGAGCCTCTACATCGGCCACATTCTTGATCTTGAGACGGGAGATGCACTCCTCACGATGATCTTTAATATATTGCAGTTGTAACATCTTGTGTGTAATAAAACGGACATACCGAGGTATGTCCCTGTTTAGCGGAGAGAGAGGGATTCGAACCCCCGGACCCTCGCAGGTCAACGGTTTTCAAGACCGCCGCAATCGACCGCTCTGCCATCTCTCCTATTCGAAAAACCCTGCCTCGGCGGACAGGGTTTTCTAGATCGATAAAATCTAAAACAAATTACTTTTTTCTTTTTCTTTTATTCGGCCTTCTTGGCGTACTTTTTGTACTTGTTCATGAACTTGTCGACGCGTCCGGCGGTGTCAACGAGTTTCAGCTTACCAGTGAAGAAGGGGTGCGAAGTGTTCGAGATTTCGAGTTTCACAACGGGGTACTCCTTACCATCGGTATAGGTGACAGTCTCTTTGGTGTTGGCACAGCTCTTGGTGAGGATCATATTGTCGTTCGACATGTCTTTGAACACCACGAGGCGATAGTTTTCGGGATGAATTCCTTTTTTCATTTTCTTAATTTTTGCCGTCTAACCCGTTAATTGTTAGACGATTGTTTATAATTCGTTTACTAATTTCGTGCTGCAAAGATACGAACATTTTCCGAACTGGCAAAATATTATTTCAAAAAATCCCCAAAAAAAATTATATACCCACTTGTGATAAAAAAATACTATCTTTGCATTTTAAAAACAAATCCACAAAACCCATATGATTATGGCAACCATTTATGATTATCAGGCCATTGCCAGCAATGGCAAGGAGATTGATTTCAAGCAATTTGAAGGCAAAGTGCTACTCATCGTCAACACAGCCAGCAAATGTGGCTTCACGCCCCAATTTGACGGTCTCGAGACTCTTAATGAAAAGTATCGCGACCGCGGTTTGGTGTGCATCGGATTCCCCTGCAACCAGTTCAAGGAGCAGGACCCCGGCACAGATAACGAGATTGAGGAATTCTGCCGCGTAAACTACGGCGTGACATTCCAAATCATGAAGAAGATAGATGTCAACGGCCCCGAGGCACACCCCATCTTCGAATACCTCAAGCAGCAGGCCCCTTCCGAGGAGTACCATGGTCTCAAGGCAAAAGGCGCTGCCGCCCTCTTCAAGACCATCAGCAAAAGCGTCGAGAAAGAGAGCGACATCAAGTGGAATTTTACCAAGTTCCTTATTTCCAGAGATGGCACTGTGATAAAGCGCTACGCCCCCACCACCGAGCCCAAAGACTTCGAGAAAGACATCGAAGCAATGCTGTAACAACCAATCATCTATGGACTAATCTACGCCTACTGATTATCATCCCAGCAGGACGTCCATCACCATCATCAGCACAAAGCCGAGGGCGAAGCCGATGGTGGAGAGGTTGGTGTGACGGCCTTGGGCGGTCTCGGGGATAAGTTCCTCGACTACCACGTACATCATGGCGCCGGCGGCGAAAGCCAGCAGATAGGGCAACGCCACGCCCAGCACCCCCGCCAGCAACAGAATGGCCACGGAGCCGAGGGGCTCCACCACACCGCTGAGGCTACCGATAAGAAACGACTTCATTCTCGAGTTGCCCTCGGCATGCATCGGCATCGAGATGATAGCTCCCTCTGGGATGTTCTGGATAGCAATGCCGATAGATACCGCCAATGCGGCGCTGAGGGTCAGCCCCTGCGACTCGCCGGCGAAGACCACACCCACAGCCATACCTTCTGGCAGGTTATGGATGGTGACTGCCAACGCCAGCATCATGGTGCGCGAGAGGCGACTGCGAGGTCCTTCGGCCTTCTCTGCGCCGACATGCAGGTGGGGTGTCAGTTCATCAATCAGCAGCAGGAAGGCGATGCCGGCGAGGAAGCCTACGGCAGCAGGCACGACACTCTTGCCAGTCATCTCTATCGACGGTATCAGCAGCGACCACACGCTGGCCGCCACCATCACGCCGCTGGCGAATCACAGCAGCGTCTTCTGCAGCCGGTCGGGAATCTCCTTCCGCATGAAGAAAACGAACGCCGACCCCAGCATCGTGCCCGCCAGGGGCAGTAATAATCCTATGATTAAAACGCCCATCAATCTTTCCGTTTCGGATTCTTAGGGAACCAGCCCTTCGCCACGCGCTCGCGCTGTTTGAAAAGTTCCAGGATGGACCAGAACGCCGAGAAGGCCACCACGCCGAGAACGGTCGAGGGGATGACGGCCTCGACCATCAGCGATGCTACAATACAGCCGATGCCCGCCAGCAGAAACATCCACCAGCAGCGTGTGCCCAGATAATACTCCGCCTTGATGACGATGGGGTGGAAAATTCCTATACAGAGGAAGGAAGAGACCCCGATGATAATTCCAGTAAAGTTCATTTAGTCAGTCGTTTGTGCTTTTAACAAAAACATATTTCACGCTGCAAAGATACGCACTTTTCCTAATCCCCACAATACCCAGAAATGATGATTTTCGTACCGAATCAACTCTTTGTTCCCAAGAGGGATAAACGCCCTACCATCTACCTTCCATCTACCTCCCATCTCCCTACCAACTCCTACCACGGTGGGTGATGGTAGGGCGTTTTTATGTCCCGAAATGCTCTTTTAACTTTTTTTCGCTTGACAGCGGACAGCTTCCGGATTATATTATGTGTGTCGAATTTTTAAAAACAACATATCATGGCAAAACAACGTTTTGGGATCAACGACGCCTACCGCGGGACGGTGGGGACGGTCATCGGGTATGAGTGGCGTGGCAAGTGGTGCCTCCGCTCACGGCCGCTGCGGGTGCGCAACCCGCGGACGGCGAAGCAGCAGAGCAACCGCCTGCTGTTCAAGCAGATGGTGAACCTCGCGAGCCACATGAAGATGGCGCTGCGGAAGGGGCTCCGCGGCGTGTCGCTGGGGATGCACATCACGGAGTGCAACCTCTTCGTCAAGCGAAACAAAGAGTGTTTTTCATTGGATGCCGAGGGACAGCTGGTGGTGGACTGGGAGCGGCTGATTATCAGCGAGGGAGAGGTTCCGACGCCGGTGTTTCAGGACATACTCCTCAGTCAGCCGCAAGCGGCTGCCAGCTCCCCTAATTTAGGGGAGCAGTTAAATAGTGCAAGCCGAAACAAAAAGC
>ONCC01000023.1 GCA_900316235.1 uncultured Bacteroidales bacterium | reverse complement strand
CGCCCTCGTGGGACAGGAGAAGAAGGAGCAGAACCCCCACCACACCGGCAAGGAGGAGTACAACTACTTCATGACCGTCATCTTCCCCGACAACCAGCTCAACGTCATCGACTACAACCGCGTTGTGAAGGACCTCAACGGCCTCAGCAAGGAGCAGTTCCTCAAAGCCGTCGGCGAGAGCTACGAGCTCACCGACATGGGCACCGACATCTACAAGCCTGCCAAGCTGCATGAGCACAGCATGTACCTCGACGGCCACTGGTACAAGATGACCGCCAAGCCCGGCACCTACAACGACAACGACCCCATCGGCGTGCTCGATGTCACCATCCTCAGCAACCTCGTCCTCGACAAGGTGCTCGGCATCAAGGACCTCCGCACTGACAAGCGCATCGACTTCGTCGGCGGCATCCGCGGCCTCGGCGAGCTGAAACGTCGCGTCGACAACGGCGAGATGAAGGTCGCCTTCGCCCTCTATCCCGTGAGCATGAAGCAGATCATCGACATCGCCGACACCGGCAACATCATGCCCCCGAAGACCACCTGGTTCGAGCCCAAGCTCCGCTCCGGCCTCGTGATCCACGAGCTCTGCTAGCGGGTCCTCCCGCCGAGGGAGATAATAACAAAACCAAAGGGTATACGTCAACCCGTTGGCGTATACCCTTCTTTTAACAATGGACAAACGACTTGAAATAGAAAAGCTGTCGCCAGTCCTGTTCTGGGACATTGACCGAGACCAGTTCGACCCCGAGAAGAATTCGGCGCAGTTGATACAGCATGTGCTTGAGTGCGGCGAGCTGGACGACTGGCGTATGGTGCGCGACTACTATGGTTTGGACCGCATAGCCAGCGACTGCAAAGGACTGCGGTCTCTATCTCCCGAAGCACTGGCGTTTGTCTGTACCATGACCGATACCAAAAAAGAAGACTACCGATGCTACAACTTCAGACAGTCCTTCCCGACACTCTGGAACTCCTGAAGGAGTTATCCTCCCGACCCGAAATGAGCGGTCTTCGGTTGGTTGGTGGTACAGCCCTTGCTTTGCAGTATGGTCACCGTCAGTCTATCGACCTGGATTTCTTTGGTACTCTTGCCGTAGAGCAGGATGACATTATAGAAATGTTTTCCTCAATGGGTTCCTTTACCATTCACAACCGCACAAAAAGAATATTGCAAGGCGCTTTGCGTGGTATCAAGGTTGATGTGATTGATTACAGTCAGTATCCATGGATAGATGCGGCTATTGTTGAAGACGGCATTACCCTGGCCTCTCCCCGAGACATTGCCGCCATGAAGATAAACGCCATCGAAGGCCGAGGCACTCGCAAAGACTTTGTCGACATTTACTTTCTATTGCAGAACTACACACTTTCTGAGCTCCTCGATTTTTACGCTCAGAAATATCCCAACCATTCTTTTTTCCGTGCATTGCTCAGTCTCAACTACTTTGAGGATGCTGAACAACAAGCTATGCCCAAGATGCAAATCCCTGTTAGCTGGGAAGAGATAAAATCGACTATTATCGCCGAAGTCAAGAAACTTCAGAGATAGTATTTTATTCATGCGGCAAATATACGAATTATTCTCCGCATATTTGCGGAGAATAATATATTTTTTCTCCGCAGAAAAGAACATGAAGGTATCTAAAATATGCCTATCGGTTTTGCTCCCCTTTTGCTTATCTATTGTTCCGCTTTTGCCTCGGTATATGGTAACGCTATGGTTCCGATAGTGTTCTTATAGTGATGCTTCGGTGGTCCGTCTGTGATGGTTCGACGAAAATGGCATCATTTATTCCCCTTGCTACTATTACAGGCTCTGCATAATAAGCAAGCATTCGTCAACACAGTTCGTCCACCTTTACTCCACGGTTTTATGTGGTCAATAGTTAGTTCGTCTGCCGCAAAATGCTGGTGGCACTTTGTGCATTCGTATAGTCCCCTCTCATCTGGTTCCAACTCTGCAAGCAATTTTGCCTTGTCATCTGCTGTAAACAAACGCTTCGGATCAACACTCAGATTGCCAACAATACCGAGAACCATTGCCTCAATATCCTCATCCTTGCTGGAAGATAACTTGTATCCATCGCTTTTAATGAATGCGTTGCAGTCTTTGCATATTGCATCTTTGTGCTGCAGCCAGATGGCTCGGTCTTTCTGGTATTTCACCGCCAGCTTGAATTTCAATGCTGGGCTTATCTTGGAGGCATCGCTAAAAACATCACGAATAAAGCCAATATATGGTTTTATCTTCTTGACCTCCTCGTTGAATGATTCATCCTTGTGTTGCTGCACATAGTCGTCCAACTCGCTCCGTTTGGGAAAAACACTCTTGTTTCGTACATAGTATATGTATTCAAGCAGGCGATACTTATTATCTCCACGGTCAACAGGTGCGTTTGGCAACACATTTCTAACATTGGCGTCATTAGCAAAGTAGTAGTTCAACCCTTCTATGTACTCGCCATGGTACAGGCCATTAAGAACCTCAAACTTCGAGAGCTGAACGCCCAGCGTATTGATACGCTTAAATATCATTCGTTTCTTCTCTTCGTCGCCGCTGCAAGTAATGATTGTAAGTTCTGTATTGTCAATTACCTGCTGCAGGTCACTGTCGTAGGCGTAGGCTTTCCATGACTTACCCTCATACAGTAGGTTACCCTGCTTGAATTTCTTGATGGCTTCGATGCGCTGCTTTCCGTCGAGCACCTCCATTTTTCCGTCCTCTCTCTGCCACAAGTAGAAGGCTGGCAGAGGGATGCCTTTGTAGAGGCTGTCAATCACCAGGGCCTGCTTGTCTGCATCGTAAACAATATTCCGTTGTAGCTCAATGTCACTGATGATAACACCATTGACAACCTTTTCATATAGTTCTCTTACTGTCATCATTTGTTACTCCTTTCTTCGTTTGATAACCATTCTGTCCCACAATCTGCGATAGTGCTTATTCCCTTCGGCAAGATAAAAACGGCCACGTCCTCCACCTGTATATACTGCATCTGTTTCTACTAAAGGTTTTAGAGGCTTGCTTAGTTGACTGCTTGATCCGATGATCTCAAACTGTTTGGGATTGTATTTCTGCATAAACGTAACGGGGATTCCCATCTCGCCATAATAGTCGTAGGGTATATCAGCTACGGTTGGCACCTCTATGGCATCATAGTTCACGTATTTCGGGTACTTTTCTGGATTATCATAATATGAGGCCATTAACGTCAGTTCTCTGTCGTCAGCGTCCACCTGTAGGTTTGTGTACCACATGCAGCTACGTGGCGTATTGTGCTGCTTGGGCAGGGTGCTGCCATCAGGGCGGTTGAAGCCGCTCAGATGGTAGTGATAGCCGATGCGGATATTCCCTTCTTGGAAATGTCGGATAATGCTCTTCTCCGTAGGTGCTGTTTGTGGACCAATAACGAGAAACTCCTTGCCGTTCTTGACCATTAAGTCAACAAATTCGTCGAACTGACTGAACGGTGGATTGGTAATAATGACATCGTAATGGCTGTAGTCGATGTCTTGAAAGCGCACGCCCTCGCCCGTATGTGGATTGTAACCGCTCACGCTTATGGACTTAATACCCCATTCCTCTGCCTGATTGAGCAAATAATAGACAAACTGGCATTTAACCCGATCCATCCGCTTCTCTATCTTCTCGCGAGTTCCCGCGATGTCAATATTCTTAATGGTACCTTCGGCACCGAACAGCCCACGTCCCAGCACATAGCCTTCTTCCTTGTAAACAATCTCCTCGTTGTAACTCTCGTCCCAGTCGCAGGGGCACAGGATGCGCTTGCCTCGCAGTTGGGGCAAATAGTGGCTCACTTCGTCCGCTATGTCTTGGAACAACGTGTAATATTCGTCGTCCCTTCTCTTTTTGCTGCCTTGCAGCCTTGATGTTCGAGTAACCATCGGGTTAGGTTGTTGGTGTACGTTCTGTTATTAATATTGAGAACGCGCAGCTAACCCAAACACCCGGCCCATGAGGCATAAAAAACGTGGACATCTTCCTTGTCCACGTCCTTGGGTGTTTGGCCTAACCCGATTATACAGACAATTCAGAAGTCCACATAAGTGGACATCTGCTTTATTCCGTATAATCGTCTATCTGTGGCCAAACTTCAAGGACGTTCTCCGAATAAGCAAATGCTTTTCTTGCTTACTGCTTTCGCTCTCGAAAGCAAGTGCAAAAGTACGAAGAATATTTCATATGGCAAAAAAAATGTTCCCACATGTCCGGGAAAAGGTGTATCTTTGCAGCGCCTTTGGGCAATTGTTGTAAGGATGAAACGATACATATATATAATATTAGGCCTGCTGGCTGTAGGGCTTGGGGCGCTGGGCGTGGTGGTGCCGGGGTTGCCGACGACGCCGTTCCTGCTGCTGGCGTCGTGGCTGTTCTACCGCTCGTCGCCATGGCTGCAGCAGTGGCTGCTACGGTCGTGGCTGGGCAAGTATATACGTGGCTACCAGCGCCGTGGCGGCATGACGGCCACACAGAAGGCCGGTGCCGTGGGCGTTATGGTGGCCATGGTGCTGCTGTCCACCTTCGTGTTCATCCCCGAGGGTTCGGTGGCCCGCATCATAGTGCCTGTGGCCGGAGCTGTGGGTGCGCTGACGGTGGTGCTCTTTGTTCCTAACGCTAAAAACGACGATATATGATGTTGGCTATTCTGTTTGTTATCATTACCTTGTCTGGCTATGTGGGGTGGCATCTGTGGATGCTGCCGCCGGTGCTGTGGCTGCGGTGGACGCTGGTGGGCGTGGAGGCCGCCTGCGTGGCTATGGCTGTGCTGTCGCTGACGCGCTACCTCGACCGCATGCCTTATGGGCTTTCGGTGGCAGTGTATAATATCGGCAACAAAGGCTTGATAATACTCCTGTACCTCTTCATGGCGTTCCTGTTGGCCGACCTGTTGCGGCTGGTGCATGTGCTGCCCACGGCATGGCTGCGCGACAACTGGTGGACCTGCGGCGTGCTGCTGGTGGCGATGGCGGCCCTGTTCATCTATGGCTCCCTGAACTACGAGCACAAGCGGCGTGTGGAGCTGACCGTCGACACCCACGGCAGGGTGGACCACCCTGTGAAGGTGCTGGCCGTGAGCGACCTGCATCTGGGCTACCACAACCGCCGTGCCGACCTCGACCGCTGGGTGGCGATGCTCAACCGCGAGGGCGGCGACATGCTGCTCATGGCCGGCGACCTTGTGGACCGCTCGCTGCGGCCCTTGCTGCATGAGGAGATGGCCGAAGGGCTGCGAAAGCTGCAGATGCCCGTCTACGCCTGCCTGGGCAACCACGAATACTATGCCGACCATTACACCCCCGGCGAGGCAGAGCGCTTCTACCGCGACGCCAACATCACCCTGCTGCGCGACTCGGTGGCCAAAGTCGGCAACATCGCCGTCATCGGCCGCGACGACCGCACCAACCGCCACCGCAGGAGCGTCAATGCCTTGGCGCATTTCCACACCGGCGCATTCACCATCCTCCTCGACCACCAGCCCTACCACTTGGAGAAGGCCGGGCGCGCGGGCATAGGGCTGCAGGTGAGCGGCCACACCCACCGCGGGCAGGTGTGGCCGTTGTCGTGGATTACCGACGCAATGTACGAGTGCTCGTGGGGCACGTTGCAGAAAGGGGAGACCACCGTCTGCGTCACCTCCGGCCTCGGCATCTGGGGTGCCAAATACCGCATAGGGACACAATCAGAATACCTTGTAATCAACTTAATACCGTGAAGATTATGCATACAATGAAGATGGCTGCCGTTTTGGGGCTGGCTTTTTGTTTTGTCGCTTGTGCGCCGAAAGGCGATGTCGTTCCGGCAGAACCGGACTACAGTGACACTGCTCAGTGGTACGTTGTCGACCGCGATGCGGCGGTGGATGTGTTCTATATCGTCTCCACCGAGTGCGGCGACTACACGCTGGACGGCCATCCCATGCACTATGCCGACACCCGCAACGACAGCATCCGCGCGCTGCTGTACGGCGAGATGGTGGGTGTGGACCAGCTGTTGGCCGGCGAGCTCAACTATTACTCGCCCTACTACCGCCAGGTGACCATGGAGACATACACCAGCGACAGCCTTGTCCAAGCCCGCATGCCGTTGGCTTATGGCGATGTGCGCAAGGCTTTTGCCTATTATCTGGAGCACTATAACAATGGCAGGCCTTTCATCCTTGCAGGTTTCAGTCAGGGGGCTATGGCTGTTGTCGACCTGTTGAAGTCCATGGACGACAGCACCTACAGCCGCCTGGTGGCAGCCTATGTCATCGGATACAAGGTGAGCGACACCAATGCCCATATCCGCCCGGCGCAGGACAGTGCCGACCTGGGTGTGACCATATGCTATAACTCGGTGCGCGACAACAGTTGTGCCATTCCATTCCTCAGCGACGGCAACCTCATGGCTATCAATCCTGTCAGCTGGCGCACCGACGCCACGCCGGCTACACTCATTGACCCGCGCTATGGCGACACCCTCACCGTCACCCTCGACACGGCGACGCTTTTGCTCCACATAGGCGGCTACCACCGCGACGACTATATGCTGCCCCTCATTGGGAGGGAGGGCAATTACCATTGTCTAGAGATCTCGCTCTTCCGCGACTGTCTGCGCCGGAATATCGCGCTGCGTTCCAATCGTTTTCTCCATCGCTCGTAGAGGTATAAACATCTAGCCAACGACCTATCAACACCCTACCAACTCCTACCGTGGTAGGAGTTGGTAGGGTGTTGGGTAGGAGTTGGTAGGGAGATGGTGTTTTGTGTAAGTGGCTGGTTGATATGTTGTTGACAGGAAAGTGTATAAATTTTTTTTGTTAAATATTTGCAAAAAAGAAAAATAGTTATTAACTTTGCTGTGTTGAATTATTATCTCTATTGTGTGTAGGGGTTTATTATCAGCATATTATAATATTTATGAGAGTCGAAATTATAAAATCAAAAGAAATAGAAAAAAAGTTATCGAATTGAAAATTAATTATTAACCCCAAAAACAAACAACCATGAAAAAAACATTACAACTTTTGGCCCTCTTGGCGCTGCTTTGCGTGCCTTGGGTGGGCCGAGCGCAAGTGGAAGTATCCATTGGCGAAGGTACAACTACCAATTCGTACCTACCAGGTTACAATTTTTACAATTACAGTATTTCGCAGCAAATTTATACTGCTGACGAGATTGGAATGGCTGGTTCCATCGCCAGTGTGGCATTCCAAAACACTGGTGGCGAAAAGACACGTACTTACAACGTGTACATGGCTCTCACGGACAAAGATGAGTTTTTATCAACTTCCGACTGGGTGGCCATGAGTGAAGCCGACCTTGTTTATTCCGGCTCTGTTACTTTCGCTGTTGGTGAATGGACGACAATAGAGTTTGAGACTCCGTTCTCGTATGACGGTACTTCAAACTTGATTCTCACCGTAACAGATGTCACGGGGAGTTACTCCAGCTCTCCTCACATGTCATGCCTGACCTTTAGTGCAACTAACCAGGCTCTGTACAAATATCAAGACAGTTCTCCTTTTAATGTCTCCGCACCAGGTGTCACAGGCACCCTCCCAGCCTTTAAGAACCAAATTGTTCTTGGAATCATCCCCGGTGGCAGTGGTCCTATTTGCACAAAGCCCGCTACCCTTAATGTCTTTGACATTACCTCCGAAGGGGCCAGCTTCAGCTGGAGTGGCACCGAGGCCGGACTCTATCAGTTCGAAACCAAGACAGATGCCGATTCTATTTGGAGTATTTGGGCTCCGCAGACAGACACTTCTTTTGGTCTCTTCTCTCTCAATCCGAATACCGCTTATAATGCTCGCGTAAAAGCTCTCTGCTCTGATAGCTTGGAGAGTGGCTACAAGACCGTGAACTTCCGCACAGCCTGTGCTCCCATCTCATTGCCCTACGTCATGGGCTTCGAAGATGGTGATTTGATGGGTACTTCCACCAGCATGGAGAAGTTCCCTTGGTGCTGGACACGCATCAACGATGCCACCAGCAGCTCGTATAACTACTACCCTGTGTGCAACAACTCTTCTTCCTATGTCCACACCGGTAGCCGCTATTTGCAGTTCACCGGAGGTACCTCCGCTTCCTATCCGGAGGTTCAGGTAGCCGTCCTGCCTCCGCTCGACGTGACTCTTTATCCCATGAATGCCAACCGCATCACCTTCTGGGGCCGCTCGTCGAGCGCCTCCTACAACAAGGTGGTCTACATCGGCACCATGTCCGACCCCACTGATTTCAACACCTTTGTTCTTATCGACAGCGTTGTTGTCAGCGGTACTACCTATACCAAATATGCAGTACCGTTGGCCAATGCCAACGCCACCGATGCCTATGTGGCCATTTGGGCACAAAAGAGCAACGGAACATTGTATGTCGACGACGTGACCCTCGAGGAGTTGCCCTCCTGTCTGGAAGTTGTCTCTGTGGCCGTTGACGCTGCTTCGAGCAACAGCATCACCCTCAGCTGGCTGCCCAATGAGGCTAACACCAACGCCTCTTATTCTATATATATAGTAGGAGGAGATGGCAGTAACACCCTCGTGGCTTCCGGCATCACCGACACCTCCTACACTGTCATGGGCCTCGATGCAAACACCCCATACACCTTTGCTGTCCAGACAAACTGCCCTGCTGGTGATGCCGCAATGATAACCGTCAGTGGCCGCACCACCTGCGTTGCTTATGCACTGCCTTTTAGCGAGACCTTCGATGTCTCTTTGTCCAACGATCCTTGCTGGGGAGGCGCTACCAACATCACTGCTGATGAGGTGCTCGCAGGCACCGCTTTGCCCCTCGGTGCCAACAGCGTGTGGACTTATAAAAATACCGAGTACAACGGTCTTGCAGCTGGCCACTACTATGTCAACATTTACGGCTCAAGCTGCAGGAAATGGATGATTACCCCTGAGATTGACCTCAGTGATGCCACCAATCCTCTGTTGACCTTCGATGCTGCTTTCACAAAATACAGCGGCACTGCTGCCGCAGAAGGCTTTGAGAGCAACGAATCTCAGAAATTCTATGTCCTCGCCAGTACTGACGGTCAAACATGGAGCCTGCTCTCAGACATCAACTTGACCTCCATCGCCAGCACCTCCTACCTGACCCAGTATGTCAGCCTTGCACAGTATGCTGGTCAGACTGTCCGTGTGGCCTTCTATGCCCAATCGACCCAAAGTGGTGGCGACAACAACCTGCACGTTGATAATATCCTTGTTCTGGAGAGCACTGGCTGCCTGCCCGTTACCAATCTCACTGCCACCACCACTGCTAACGAAGCTACCATCACTTGGCAGAGCTTGGGATATGAGTCGGTTTGGTATGTGTATTCTGAGAGCGACGGGGAGGTCTATTGGACTAGCACTCCCAGCTTCACAATGACGGGTCTTATGCCCATGACCAGTTATTCGGTTGCCGTTGCAGCTAATTGCGGTGACAGCGACACCTCTGTCTGGACCAGCTACACCTTCACCACTTTGGAAGACAGTGGCAGCGACACTTCCTTCATCGACTGCACTGGCAACTATTGCAACATCACCATCGTCGGTAGCGACAGCTACGGTGACGGTTGGAATGGAGGCTCCATCAATGTGATGCAGGCAGGAAACGTCATCGGCTCTTTTGCCGTCGACAATTCCGAAGCCACCGCTACATTCTCCGTCTGTGGCGACTATCCTGTCAATTTCATCTGGAATACAGGCTCCTATGATGGTGAAGTCTCCTTCGTTATCTATGACGGTGGCGGCGCTGCTGTCTACACCTGTACCGATGCCAGCTCCATTGCAAGTAACTTCTTCACATTGGACAACGCTTGCCCCAGCTGTCTGCCCGTCAATGGCTTGACAGTCACTAGCACCACCAACAGCGCTACCCTCTATTGGGGTGACAGCACTAGCAATGGACTCTATAATATATATATGAATGGTGAAGTGATAGACACTTTTGTCTACGGAAATAGCTACACCATCTATAACCTCGCCTCCAACACGGAATACACCTTCGGTGTGCAGGTTGTCTGCTCGGCCGACGATGTGAGCTCGCTGGCGACGGTCTCTGTCCGCACCGCCTGCGACGGTATTTCCCAGCAGACCTACGAGGACGAGGCTTGCGGTATTTACTATTTTGACGGCTATACCTTCACCGAAAGTGGTATCTATGGCGATACCATCTATGATGAATATGGCTGCATGGTAGCCCGCACCCTCGTGCTGACCATCCATCCCGAGTACTACGACACCATCCAAGCCACCGCAACCAACTACTATGTATGGTACGGCGACACCCTTACCGGCGACGGTCTCTATCCCCACATTGAGTATACAATCGATGGCTGCGACAGCATCGAGTTCCTCATGCTCAGCGTCAACTACACGATGGACTGTGGCGAAGGTGTCAGCTCGGTGACGGTAAAGAACGCCGACGCCAGCGACGCTGTCAATAGCTACGTCCCCGGCTACAGCCTCTATAACAACAGCTACAGCGAGGTGATTATCCCCGCCGACCGCCTGGAAGGTATCGGCACCATCAAGGCTCTGCAGTTTAAGCCTGCCAATACCAATGGTGGCACTTACTTCACCAACTGTGAAGTCTACCTGGCCAATACCAGTGATGACAATCTCAGCGCCGGCTTCACGGCCGACCGCAGCAGCTTCCAGCAGGTTTGGAGTGGCGACATGAGCTACACCTCTGCCGACTGGCAGACACTGATGTTCACCACGCCCTTCGTGTGGGACGGCACCAGCAACATCGTCGTTGCTGTCATCCGCAACCACGGTAGCTATGCTAACGGATCCTCCTTCGAGGCTTACACCGCCGATGTTCAGCTAGCCCGTTATGTCTACAACGACAATAACCAATACAACATCAGCGCAGTCTCGGATGGTACTGCCAGCAACACGCCTGCTTGGTACAAGCTCCTCGGCTGCAACGATGGTGCTGTGATTACCTGCGCCCGCGTCCGCGACCAGTATGCTGATGCCACCAGCAACAGCGTCACCCTCCACTGGAGCGACCCCACCAACACCGTCGCTACCTATAATGTCTACAATATCACCAATACCGACACCATTCTCGTTGCTAGCAACATTTCTGATACTCTCTATGTCGTCAATAACCTAGAGTCCAACACTCCATATGTGTTCGGTATCGAGGCCAACTGTGGCACAGGTGATGTCTCCACGATGGCCCGCGTAAGCGTCCGCACCCAGTGCGACGCCATCAGCACCCTGCCCTACACCATGGACTTCGAAGCCCAGAACCTGCAGGGCACCACCAATGCCCTGGCCTTCCCATGGTGCTGGACCCGCATCAACAACTTAAGCACCGGCTATTACATCGATTATCCCTATGTCAGCCAATATTCGAGTGGTTACAATAGCACCAATGCACTCCAATTCTATTACTATAGTTATGGTAGCGACACCGTCAACACTGTCATGGGATTCGTCTTGCCCGCACTCGACATAGAGACCTACCCGATGAACGGAAACCGCATCAGCTTCTGGGCTAAGGGGGAGAGCTGGAACAGCAACACCTACTCTCTCCAGGTGGGTACCATGAGCAACCCTGCCGACATGAGCACTTTCACTCCGGTGGAGACCGTCACCGTCGATGCCACGGAGTACACCAAGTACACCGTCTCGCTGGCCAACGCCAACAGCACCAATGCCTATGTGGCTGTCGTGGCATTCTCGCCCAACGGTACCATGTACCTTGACGACCTCACCCTTGAGGTACTGCCTGCTTGTGCTGACATTACCGGCTTGACCCTTGTCAATGTCACTGAGAACAGCGCCACCATCAGCTGGGATGCTGTCGCCGACAGCTACACCGTCCTTATGAACGGCAGCGAGATTTCGGTCATCGACACCACCTACACCTTCACCGACCTTATGCCGATGACCCAATACACCATCGGTGTGGCTGCCAACTGCGGCAGCAGCCTGGGTTTGACTGCTGAGATTTCCTTCTCCACCAGTGCCATTCCTGCCATGCTGCCTTATGCCACCGGCTTCGAGGCCGGCGAGGATGCCGGCTGGCTCTTCGTCAATGGAGGCAACGCTTGGATTACCGGCTCCGCCACCAGCGTCAACGGCTCCAACGCACTCTATGTCTCCAACGACAACGGTGTAAGCAACAGCTACACCAACAGCCAATCCGCTATCAGCTATGCCTACCGTACCATCAGTATCGATGCCGCCGGCAGCTATGCCGTCAGCTTCGATTGGAAGAGCGTGGGCGAAAGCAACTACGACTACATGCGTGCATGGTTGGCTCCCGCCAACTTCCAGTTCATCGCCAACCTGTTGCCCAATGGTTCTACAAGCACTAATAGTTATACCACCACAACCCCTGCCGGTTGGTACGACTTGGGTGGCAAGATGAACCTCTTCGACAGTTGGCAGAACAACCACCAGGTTGTAAGCATTGCCGAAGCAGGCAACTACAACCTTGTCTTCATGTGGTGCAACGACAACAGCTCGGGCAATAATCCTCCCGCCGCAGTCGACAATGTGAGCATCGCAGCCCTCTCCTGCTCGGCTCCGACCAACCTCGTCGCCACCGCCACTGCCACCGAGGCCACTATCATGTGGGAGGCCACCGGCAATGAGACGGAATGGTTAGTGGTTGTCAACAACATGGCTTACGTAACCACCTCCAACTTCTACACCCTCACCAACCTCAATCCTATGACCACCTACGAGGTCTCGGTGGCTGCCATCTGCGGTTCCAGCGATACTTCGTTCTGGACTTCGACCACCTTCACCACCGAGTGCTCCGGCGGCAACTGCGAGGTTGCCATCGTGGGTGCCGACAGCTATGGCGACGGTTGGAATAATGCTGCCATCAATGTAATGCAGAACGGTGCCGTGGTGAGCACCTTCACCCTGCCCAGTGGCAGCAGCGCCCTGACCGGCTACGTCAGCATCTGCGCCGGCATGCCCATCAGCTTCAACTGGGTCAGCGGCAGTTATGACAGCGAGTGCAGCTTCGAGATTCTGAACGCCAATGGCGTCAACGTTTACAGCGCCGCTGGCAGTGAAATGTCCGCCGGACAGTTCTTCACCATGGAGAACTGCTACGCCGATGCTTCTACTGACACTACCACAGTGGTGGATGCCACTATCTCTGCTGACGAGATTATCTACTGGGTGGGTAGCGGTTCCAACGAGGCCATCCTGGCCGTCAACTGGGCCGACACCGCCCTTGCCTGGGGCTACCGCTGGAACGGTGATGCCACTGTCAGCAGCATGATGACCGCCATCGCGAACGACGATCCACGCTTTAGCTATGAATACGATGGCTGGAGTAGTATGAGTAACATCATGTTCAACGATGGGGAAGTGAGCCTCTCGACTCCCTACAACGACTGGTGGTGGATTAATGTCAACGGCAGCGGAAACAATGGCGGCATGGGCCAGACTCTTTATGACGGCAACTTTGTGAAATGGGGTCTTTCCAGTGTCGGTGTTGCAGTTGATAGTGCTTACTACGATGGATATGGATGGTATGCAAACGAACTTGCCTTCCCGATGACAGTTTATCCCGTGAGTGAGCCTGACGACACGATTTACATGTCTGCCACCGCCTGCGACAGTTATACATGGAGAGTGGGCGATCAAGAATATAATCTCTATGAAAGCGGAGTGTGGTATCAATATGATTACAACACAGGCAGAGTGTACATCCTCAATCTGACCATCAACCAAGGCAGTGAGACCCACCTCTATGATACTGCCTACGGCATGTATGTGGATGAGTGGGGCTACACCTACAATTACGATTATGAATATTATAACTGGTACACGAATGCAGAGGGTTGCGACAGCATTGTGTGGCATCATATCACGGTGCTGCCGATGGTTAACGAAGAACCCTATGTTGTGAGTTCTTGCGGCTGCTATTGGACGAGATCCAATAATCTCTGTGAGAGTGGTACTTACTACAATGTTGAGTACTATGACGAAAATGACTATCTCCGTGTTGGTACGCTGGTGCTGACCGTGAACGAGAACTACTATCTCGACACTACGGTTGTCACCACCGATAGTTACTATGTATGGAATGGTGACACGCTGACGCAGAGTGGCAGGTACGAGTCCTTCAATACCAGAGCCAACGGTTGCGACAGTATCATCTACCTGCACTTGCAGATGCTGACAGGTGAGACACAGTATGTGACTGCCTGTGACGAGTATTGCACGGAGAACGGGTGGTATTGCTTCAACGAGTCGGGAGAGTATGTTGTGGAGCGCTGGAACGACTCGACGTATGAGTATGAGAGCTATCTCCTGAATCTGACGATCAACCACAGCAGCTATGGTGATATCTATGACACTGCCTATGGTAAGTTCGTGCTGGATGAGTATAATTATTACAATTATGACTGCGAGTTCTACTACACGATGGAGGGTGCGAATGCCGTGGGTTGCGACAGCATTGTGTATCTGCATGTGACTGTGTTACCCATCGTAAACGAGGAGACAGTTGTGGTTAGCGCCTGCGACTATTACGGGACGAGATATTACAACTACTCTGAGAGCGGGGTGTATGAGAATGTTGTGTACGTTGACGAGGAAGGAAATCTCCGCATCGGTACTGTTGATTTGACTATCAACCACAGCTACTCGTTCGACACGACTATTGTGACGAGTGAGAGTTTCTACGTATGGAATGGTGACACCCTTACCCAGAGCGGCTGGTATAGCTCCTACAACACTACTGTGGGAGGATGCGATAGTACGTACTGGCTGCATCTGCAGATACTGAGTGGAGAGACGCAGACGGTGACGGCGTGCGACTATTACTATGATGAGCAGTGGAATTACTATGGCGAGTCGGGTACCTATGTTGTGGACCGTTGGAACGATTCCTCCTATGTGAGTTACATCCTGAACCTGACTATCAACCACAGCCAGAGGGTTGACACGACGATTGTCTTCGACGGCAATCCTGTTGTGTGGAACGGCCAAGTGTACACGGAGCCGGGATACTACACGTACACGACGACGGGCAGCAACGGTTGCGACAGCACACAGCAGCTGCATCTGGTCACGATTCAGGAAGTGACGATAGACATGACAGGCGACGGTTACTTGTGGGATTACACCAATCAAATGCGAATCCACAACGATACGACGATTGTGTATGAGGGTGAAGGTAGGTGTTACCAGTTGGCGACGTTCGTGCCTTCGGAGGGTGAGTATTATAACGTAGCCGGTGAGTTCTGTCGAGTGGTAAGCGTTGCCCTCGACGGAGAGTCTCTTGCCCTCGACAATATCAAGGTCTATGAAGGGATGGGCAGCAGCGGATACATTATCTATGATGTGTGCATCCCGAACGACGGTGCTAACCACACACTGAATGTGGTCTATGGTCCGTACTATGACGAGACGAGCTGCAACAGCATGTACAATATGCAAGTGACCGATCCGTTTGACACGACGGCCTGGGTGAACTGGGTTGCCGGAGTGGGTACCCACACCTATGAGGTGTCCTACGGCCTGTACGACGAGTTCAACGCCGACAGCCTCACCTTCAGCGGCAACTACACCACTGTCAACGTTACCTCCTACGACACCAACATTAGCTACCAGCTCACCGGCTTGCAGATGAATACTCATTATGCAGTGATTGTGAAGATGTTCTGTGAGAATGGCGGCTGGTGGTACTATTGGAGTGGCTTCTGGACCGCGGGAGCTCCGCACAGCATCACCTTGAGCAACAACGGAGGTGCTGTCTCCGGTGAACTCTGGGGCAGAGACACTACGATTACCTATAATTATTATGAAGGCTGGTCCTACGGCACTTCCCTCTACAGTATCTCGAATGAGTGGGTTGACGATTACGAGGTTGCCCGGAACCGTCGCGAGCTCCATCAGGTCATTGTCGACGGGCAGTCGCTGAATCTCAATGGAGACACCACAGCCTCCTACCAGTTTATGCCTAGTTTCGTTGAAGAAGACATTACAGGATACAACTTCCGTATCAACTACGATGCCGACCACACCGTCCAGTTTATCTTCGGACCTGGTGCCGGCGACGTTGTGTACGACACTGTGATGCTCAACCAGACCGTCTGCGGTTCCTTCGCATGGGAACTCAGCGGCGAGACCTACACTCAGTCGGGCGTCTATATGTACACCGTGGTCAGCGAGAATGTGGAGACGACCTACATTCTCAACCTGACGGTGAACAACGCCACGAATAACCTCTACACTGAGACAGCTTGCGACAGCTACACCTGGAACAACACTCCGTACAGCGTCAGCGGCAGCTACACCTACAGCTACACCAATGAGGCCGGTTGCGCCAGCGTGGACACTCTCCAGCTGACCATCAACCAGAGCACTACTGGCAGCGAGGTGGTGAGCGCCTGCAACAGCTATGTCTGGCACGGAAGAGAGTTCTTCGCTGCTACCGACACTGCCACCTATACCACGGTGAACGCCAACGGCTGCGACAGCACCGTTACGCTGCACCTGACCATCAACCAGTGCTCGACGACCGAGATTACGGCCTGCGACAGCTACATCTGGCATGGTATTCCGTACACCAACAGTGGAGTGTTCACCTATGGCAACGATACCTTGGTGCTGACAATCAACCGCAGCACCCGCGGCATCGAAGTTGCCACTGCCTGCAACAGCTATGAGTGGCACGGAAATCTCTACACTGAATCCATCATTACTACCGACACTACCGAGAATGCGGCTGGTTGCGACAGCATCACGACGCTGTACTTGACGGTGAACCAGTGCTCGACGGAGGAGGTTACTGCTTGCGACAGCTACGAGTGGAACAACCTGCTTCTGACCTCGAGCGGTGTCTACACTCTCGGTAACGACACGCTGATTCTCACCATCAACCGTAGTACGCGCGGCATCGAGGTTGTGAGTGCTTGCAACAGCTACGAGTGGCATGGTACGGTCTACACCAGCTCCATCAACAATGTTACCTACACCACCACAAATGCTGCTGGATGCGACAGTGTCGCTACACTGTATCTGACGGTGAACCAGTGCTCCACCACCGACGCCGTCGCTTGCGACAGCTACCTCTGGAACGGTTCCCTCTACAATGCCAGCGGTACCTATATCATTGGCAACGATACGCTGAACCTGACTATCAACCGCAGCAACTTTGGCGACACCATCGCCCAGGTTTGTGGCAGCTTCAACTGGTACGAACATACCGGACTGGCAATCGACACCACTGTCGCCCACCACTTCGCCAACTACAACCAGGCGGGCTGCGACAGCATCGTGACGCTGCACCTGACGGTCTTCTCGTGCTCCACCACCGAGGCTACCGCTTGCGAGAGCTATCGTTGGCACGGTAACACCTACACGAGCAGTGGAATCTATCGCATCGATCATGACACCTTGATACTCACCATCAACCGTGCCTCGCACGGCGACACCATCGCCCGTGCTTGCGGCAGCTTCGACTGGTATGAGCATCTCGGAATGACTACCGATACCACTGTCGACCATGCCTTCGTCGGCATCAACAGCAACGGTTGCGACAGCGTTGTTACACTGCACCTCATCGTGAACGATTGCTCCACCACCGAGGCTGTTGCCTGTGACAGCTATGTGTGGGAGAAGAACGGTCAGACCTACACCAGTAGCGGAGTGTTCCGCGATGGCTACGATACACTGCGACTCACCATCAACCGCGCCAACCATAAGGATATCTTTGTTACCTCCTGTGGCAACTACGATTGGTATGAGTACACCGGTCTGAACCAGTCGATGACCGTCGACCACACCTTCGAGGGTGGCAACCAGTATGGCTGCGACAGCATCGTCTCGCTGCACCTGACTATCACCGAGTGCACCGCCCGGGAAGTGACTGCCTGTAACATCTACGTCTGGCATAACATGCCCCTCACCAGTAGCGGCACCTATGTCTACGGATCTGACACGTTGCACCTGACCATCAGCCGCCGCAGTGTTGGCGATACCCTCGCCATTGCCTATGGCAGCTTCGACTGGTACGGCAACCACATCACCGTGACTGGAACCTATGATCACACCTTGATTGGTGCCAACCAGTACGGTTGCGACAGCACCATCAGCTTGCTCGCCATCATCCTCGAGCAGCCCTCGAACGTGCTTCCCAGCAAGGATGTTCCTGAGATTGTGTACTACACCGGTTGCGACACCGTCTTCATCCCCTACGGCAACACGCAGATACCTATCACCACCTCTCGCTCGATTCCCAGTATCCTCACTGGCGACTCCATCGTCGTTACTGTCAACCACAGCAGCACCGGCGACACCATCGCTCAGGCTTGCGGCAGCTTCGACTGGTATCAGCACAGCCTCACCGAGAGTTCCACTGTGACCCACACCTTTGCTGGAGCTAACCACAGCAGCTGCGACAGCGTCGTCACCCTGCACCTGACTATCAACCAGTGCTCGACGCTTGACACCACCGTTTGCGGTCAGTTCACATGGCACGGTCAAACCTTCCGCAGTTCTACCGTCTGGAACGATGGCAACGACACGCTCCGCCTCACGGTGAACCAGCCCAGCACGGGTGACACCACCGCTGAAGCTTGTGGCAGCTACGATTGGTATGAGCATGTGAATGTCACCCAGAGTGGCAACCTCACTCATCTCTTCACCAATGCCGCCGGATGTGACAGTACGGTGACGCTGCATTTGACTATCAACCAGTGCAGCAAGACCGACACCACCGTTTGCGGAAGCTACACCTGGAACGGTCACCTCTACCGCAGTTCTGGCACCTACAAGGACGGCAACGATACCCTCGTGCTCAACGTCAAGCAGAAGTCCACAGGTGATACCCTTGTCACCGTCTGCGGCAGCTACGACTGGTATGAGCATCAGAATGTCACTCAGAGTGGCGACCTGACCCATGTCTTCACCAATGCCGTCGGATGCGACAGCACTGTGACGCTCCACCTCACTGTCAACTCCTGCTCCACCACCGATGTCGAAGCTTGCGGCACCTATGTATGGAAGGGTTCGAGTTATAACGCCAGCGGTAGATATATCATTGGTGCCGATACCCTGAACCTGACCATCAAGGAACAGCCCACTGGCGACACCACTGCTACCGTCTGTGGCGGCCTCAGCTGGTACGAGCATGGATTCCTCAGCGAGAGCACCACTGTGACCCACGCCTTCGAAAAGGCCTTTGGTTGCGACAGCATCGTTACGCTCCACCTCACTGTCTACCAGTGCTCCACCACCGAGGAGATCACCTGCGACAGCTACGAGTGGCATAGCAATGTCTACGACCAGAGCGGTACCTTCATCGATGGCCACGATACCCTCAGACTGACCATCCGCCGGAGCAGCGTTGGTGTTGAAACGGCCACTGCCTGCAACATGTACAGCTGGTATGGTCGCATCTTCACCGAGTCGACCGACACGGCCACCCGCGTCGTTTCCAACACCGTTGGATGTGACAGCGTCATCACGCTGCACCTCACCGTCAACCAGTGCTCTTCCACTGATCTGACTGTCTGCGACAGCGTTACATGGCATGGTGTACTCTACACCCAGAGTGGCACCTTCTTCGATGGTCACGATACACTCCATCTCACTGTCAACAACAGCACCACCGGTGTTGAGACCGTCACCGCCTGCAACAGTTACGACTGGTATGAGCACACAGGCATCACCGCCTCGTGCTACAACCTCACCCACACCTTTGTGGCTGGAAACCAGTATGGCTGCGACAGCATCGTTACGCTGAACCTAACTATCAACCAGTGCTCGCGCACCGAGGTGACTGAATGCGACAGCTATGTGTGGCGCGGTACCACCTACACCCAGAGCGGTACCTACACCGACGGCAACGACACCCTCGTGCTGACCATCAACCACAGCGTTGCAACCGAACAGAATGTAACTGCCAACAATAGTTACACCTGGCACGGCCAGACCTACACCCAGAGTGGCGACTACACTTGGGAGGGTACCACCGTCGCCGGTTGCGACTCTACCGTCACCCTCCACCTCACCATCAACAACGGCATCGATGATGTTGAAGAAGCTGAACTCAACGTCAGCATCTACCCGAACCCGACCCACGGTTTGGTCAACATCGAGGCCAACGGCAATGTGAGCAAAGTTGAGGTCTATGACATCAATGGTCGCAAGGTTGCTATCTATGACAACACCACTATCATCGATCTCAGCAACATGGCTTCCGGTACCTACACGATGCGTATCCATACGCAACTCGGTACCACCATCAAGCGTGTTATCCTCAAATAGTAGGTGACGTCAACGTGAAAGAGGATGCCAATTTGGCATCCTCTTTTTTTTGTCCTTTCCATATCGCTCGGGAGGGGTATGGGTAGTGTCGTCACCCTGCCATCACCCTATCATCCCCCTACCAACTCCTACCATGGTAGGAGTTGGTAGGGAGTTGGGTAGGAGTTGGTAAGGAGATGGTGCTAAGTATGAGGGTGTTACGTGGAGGGTATTTCCCACGATGGCGCAAAGGCTATGCGATGAGCTTTAATAGCTGTTTCTCAGTGGCTTGCGGTAAAAACCTTCTGAGGTGTGATAAAATGCGCTGGAGTGATTCTTCGGGTGTACGGGAGGTGTCCTGTGGGTGTCCGAAGAGGTGCTCGGGGGTGGTCAGCAGAGCCCAGCCCCATCCGTAGCGGTTGCCATGCTTGTCGGTTGGATAGACGAAGTCCTCGGTCACCACGCGGCAGGCCATCTGTAGACGTGTGACATAACTATCGAAGCGGCTGCGCATCTTGGGTCCGTCGAAGCCACAGGCGGAGCGGAGGTCGCGGGTGATTATGCTGCCGTTGACGCGGAGGATTTCGAGTACGGTGCCCTCGATGCTGTCGGGCTCCGGCTCGGGGTATTTATGGCGGCGGTAGTTGCAGAGGTCTGGCCACCAGTTCATTGAGACGAATCCGGCTTTGCCGCCGAAGAATTTTCCGTAGGCGAAATGTCCTTCGGTGACGATGGGTCCTTTCCAGTCCCAGAGGGGCCAGTTCCAGCCGTCGTCGGTTCTAACGTAGCGGCAGGAGGGGTCGACGAGTTCGTCGGCCGAGAAGCCGGGGATACCGCTGTTGAGCAACGGCACGAGGCCTATCTCCTGAATGGCCTCCATCAATTCGGGGCAACTGCTTATCATCATTATAACCGTTTGATTTCCGGTGCAAAAATACAATTTTTTTTTTATTTGGGAAAAAGTTTGTATTTTTGCATTTTAAATATATTGTATACAATGTTATTATTAGAAGACAATACTCCCGCCATCATCGCTGCTGCCGCTCAGGGCGGCGGAAAGCCCGAGGTACCTGTGCCTGAGCATATTCAGGCTGTCGACAGCATTAAGAGCACCATTGTGGACAGCGTGAAAAACATGAATGTCAGTGACCTTAAGGACGTTATCACCGGAGAGAACACCCTCATCAAGGACGGTCTGCGTGAACTGACGAAGTTAACGGTGGAATTTGTGCCTAAGCTGCTCATTGCCATCCTGATTCTGTGGGTTGGCATGAAGCTGTGCAAGATGCTGAAGAAGTTTATCATCCGCGCACTTGACAAGAAAGGTGCAGAACCCAGCTTGAAGACCTTCCTCGGTTCTTTGGTGGATGTGCTGATGAAGGCGATGGTTATCATCATGGCCATGGATGTCATCGGCATCAAGGCCACGTCGTTCATCGCCCTACTGGGTGCCATGGGTTTGGCCATCGGTATGGCGATGCAGGGGACGCTGCAGAACTTCGCTGGCGGTGTCATCATCTTGTTGATGAAGCCCTTTAAGGTGGACGACTATATCGAGTGTGGCCAGTATAAGGGTTACATCAAGGAAATCAGGATTTTCCATACCTTTATGCGTCCGTTCAACGGCCGAACCATTATTATTCCTAATAGCGAACTGGCCACCAAGAGTCTCATCAACCACACCAAAGAGCCGTTGATACGTCTTGATGTGGTGGCGAGTGTGGCCTATGGCTCCGATTTGGCCAAGGTGAAGGAGGTACTGTGGGAGGTTATCAAGGCCGAACCGCTGGTGCAGTGGGAACCCAAGGTGCCGGTAATTGCTGTGAGCGAGCTTAACTCGTCGTCGGTAGACCTGAGTATCTGGCTGTGGGTGAATGTGGAAGACTACTGGGAGGTGTGGAAACACATCCGCGAGGATATCTACATAGCCTTCAATAATGCCGGCGTGGAGATTCCGTTCCCGCAAGTTACAGTCCATCAGGGGAAGTCAGGTGACCCCATCCACATGGAACACCGCACGGTGGTGGATCGTCCTGCATCTGTGGAGGGCGAGAAGATTGGCACGGGAAATTGATTATGCGCAGGTTGTTGTTTGTATTGACGCTGCTGGCAACAGCAATGCCATTGCGTGCGCAAATGCCGTTGAGCGAGACGGCTACAGCGAGTGTGCTGACCTGCGGCCCAGGAGATGATTTCTACACCACCTTTGGACACAGTGCCATCCGCATATGCGACACCGCTCAAGGTCTCGACTTGGTCTATAACTACGGTACTTTCGATTTCAACACGCCGCATTTCTACTGGAAGTTCATGCGCGGACAGCTGAACTATATGCTCGGGCGATCGTCGTTCGAGGCATTCATGGAGGAATACATTTATTATGGTCGTGCGGTATGGGAGCAGCGGCTCAATTTCACGCCAAGGGAGGTGAACAACCTCTATCTGCTGCTGGAACAGAACTATCTGCCTGAATACCGTCACTATCGCTACGACTTCTTCCGCGATAATTGCGCCACGCGGGTGCGTGATATGGTGGATCTGGCTTGCGGGAAGGATAGACCTCAACGCATGGGGGGAGATGCGGTAGGCCACGTCGCTACATACCGTCACATGGTGGCGGAGCCGCTGAAAGGGACACTGGAATGGTGGCGACTGGGTATCGACATCCTTTTCGGCCTGCCTGCCGACCATCGTTGCACGGAGGCGGAGTCGATGATGATGCCGGAGAATATGAAGTCGCTCTTCGGACTATACTCACGTGGTGACGGACGCCCGCTGGTATGTGGCGAAGTCAATATTCTGGGAGAGAACCGCGAGCCGCTTTCGCGGAGTTTTCCTCCGGTGGTGGCGTTTGCATTAGTATTGACAGGGGTTGCTTTGCTGACATGGAAGCGTCTGTGGCCATGCTGGGCCGACAGGACTCTCTTTATCCTGGCGGGAATGGTGGGGTTGTTCCTGCTGTTCATGTGGTTTGGAACGAACCACTACTGCACGGAGTGGAATCTCAACATTCTGTGGGCATCACCATTGCTGATACTCATTGCTATACGTCTGGAACGCAGTCCGAAATGGGCGTTGTGGGTACAGGAAGGATGCTTCGCTGTGGCGGCGGTATGGGTGCTCTGGTGTGGGCTGACTCCGGCGCTACTGCCGCTGATACTCATGCTGGCGCTACGCGTTGGCGTTTTGCTTAAGAATTGATTGGATTTTATTGAAAACCATCTCGGGGGTGACGGCCGTCAGACAGCGGTAGTCGCCGTAGCGGCATGCTTTCTGCCCGAAGGCAGAACAGGGCTGGCAGGGGAGGTTGGCGACAAGGGCGTTTTCGCGGCTCTGCTGTTGGGGATAGAATCCGAAATCGGGATGCGTAGCGCCCCAGATGGAGACGACGGGGACCCCTAGCACGCTGGCGAAGTGCATGTTGGAAGAGTCCATGGAGACCATGAGGGTCAAGCCCTTGATGATGTCAAGCTCCTCGGCGAAAGACTGTTTTCCGGCAAGGGAGGTGACGGAAGGTGAAAGGTGAGAGGTGAGAGGTGAAAGGCGAGAGGCGAGGGATTCCAACTGCGAGGCTTCGTTCTTTCCACCGAAAAGGAATATTTGGTAGCCGCTGTCGGCAAGCATTTTGACCAGTCGCCGGGTGTTTTCCCAAGGCCAAATCTTGCCTTTGTGCTGAGAAAATGGAGCTACACCTATTTTTATTGGAGGGAGTGAGGAAGGTGAAAGGTGAGAGGTGAAAGGTGAAAGATTGGCTGGTGTGTTTTGTCTCTTGAGGCCTGCTCTTTGGAACACTTCGTCGTAGCGCTGGTATTGCGGCTTGCGGGGTTTGTGATACCAATGATGGAGATAGAGCCAACGGGTAAACTTGCCTTTGCGGAGGGCGCAGAGACGGAAATGGAAATCGAAAAGGTGTCGCAGGCGGAGGAGAGTGAGGGCAAAACCCACGCGGTTCACCTTGTGGAGATCGACTACGGTGTCGGCTCCGACAGCATTCAGTGCTTTATAGATTTTGATGAAGCTCTGCTTCTTTTTGAGGCCTAGAAACTCCACGTTGTCCATGCCGGAGAAGAGCGGCATGAGCAGGGGAGGTCCGGCGACAGTGAAGCGGATATCGGGGTTGGATTCAGCGTAATCATGCACCAGCGGTGCCATGAGGGCAACGTCGCCGAGAGCGGAGAGGCGTATGACCAGAACGTGCTTCACTTCTTGTAGAGGGAGGGGTTGAGGGAGGGGTCGTTGTACATCTTCATCTGGCGGTAGAGTTTCATTTGGCGGCGACCGGCGGCGAGGTCCTCAAGGAGTTGGTCGATGGCCAAGGTGAGGTCGGCGCGCTGGGTGAGGAGGGTGTCGAGTTTGGCCTGACATTTGGCGCGGTGGGCTTCGTCGCCACGGTGGGCTTCAATCTGGAAGTGGTAGATCTTGAGCGCAAGGATGGAGAGGCGGTCGACGGCCCAAGCGGGAGTCTCGGTGTTGAGGCGGGCGTCGGGCAGAGGGGTTACCTCCTTGAACTGCATATAGTAGTGGTCGTCGATGCGCTCCACAAGGTCTGTGCGGTGCTGGTTGGAGCGGTCGATGCGGCGCTTGAGCTGCAGGGCATAGACGGGGTCCACGTCATCGGGACGCACAAGGTCTTCAAGGTGCCACTGTACGGTGTCTACCCACGATTTTTCCCACAGAACAGCCTCGAAGGAGCCCTCCAGGTAGGGGTTGTTCTCGGGAGCATCGACGTTGTCAGTCTTATGGTATTCAATTATTTGTTGCTCGAAGAGCTTGTAGAGTTCGATTGCTTTGCTCATTGTATCAATAAATTATAAGGTATTTTTTTTAAAAATTGTGTCCGACATTGAGGTAGAAGTTGAGCCCTGGGGCAAGGGAGGAATAGCCGAGGGAGGCTTCGATGGGTCCGAGGAAGGAGTCGTAGGCATAGCCGAGGGAGATGCCGTAGATATATTCGGCGGAGGTGAGGTCAATCTCACGATTAATATAGTTTTTGAGGTCGCCCTCGTGACGAGCGGCGGCCGAATGGAGGAGAATATAGCGCTTCTCGGCGAGGAGATACTGGAAGTTCAGTTGGAGGCCGACGATGTAGCGCTCCACTTGAACCAAGCTGTGTACTCCGGGGAATTCTATCTGTTGCTCGACGATTTTCTGCCGGGTGCCGAGGGTGTTGATATACGCCAGTGGCATCTGGTCGCCGAAAACCAAGCGTGAGAAGATTGCGGGCTGGATGGTGAAGCGGGCGGCGGGATGGATGTTGACTCGCCAGAAGAATGATGCTTCGGGGACGCCAGAGAGGCCATGATAGGAGATGAAATTGTCGGTGTGGTAGGCTATTCCGACAAGGAACTGGGTCCCCTTGGTGGGGTAATACCAGTCGTCTTCGGTGTTGAGAACCGACTCGAAAAAGTAGGAGATGAATTGTTGGTCTTTAGGGTCGATGGTAGTATTGTGGGCTGAGAGGACGGGGTCATAATCATAGTAATCGTAACGTAAGCCCGCACTAATCTTGTATTGACGGAAAAGCGAGTTGAGGGGGCTGAAACGGAAGGTGTGCTGGCTGTATTTGATGTTGTAGGTGCGAATACCGCCGGCGTAGATGTCGATGTCGTTACGGTTGTAGTTGTAGTTGAGAGTGGGGGAGGAGAACCCGTGGGGATAAAGCTGGTGGTTAATGTTGAACTGCATCCTTTTCCCCAGTCGGATACGCACTCCTGTCTCCATGGGGAGGTGCCACGTGAAGGGGAGCCGGGCTCCAATCTGCAGCACCCCTGTCTCCTCGTTGTCGAAGCGGAATGCCACACCTGCCAGAGGGCTAAGGAGTATGGGATTGGGGGCTGTGAGTTTGAAATCTTTGCCTTCTTTTTCAATAACAGGCTGCTTTCTGGGAGGGCGTTGTGTAGACCATTTGCCCCCGTTTTTCTCCAAGTTGATCCGTAGTGCCAAGAGTTCGTCGCGGTGAAGTGATGCTTCGTCGGCGCCGCGACGGAGAAGGGTGTCGATGGCGGCACTGGTAAAAGAGGCAGCCGAGTAGCCTCTCACGTCGACCCTCATGAGGATATCGCTCATGGCGAGGTTTTCATGGAGTTTATTCTTGGTGCTGAGGTCGATAATCTGCATCACCAGGTCCCCGGGGCCCTTGATGTCGTTGGCCGTCAGGGTGTCGTCGAGCACCGCTACGCCGATGATGATATCGGCCCCCATCTCTCGCGCCAGGTCGGTTGGGAAGTTGTTGCGCATCCCACCATCCACCAGCAGCATATTTCCCTTGCGCACGGGCGAGAAGACCCCGGGAATGGACATCGAGGCCCGCAGGGCTTCTTTCAGGTAGCCGTTGTGGAAATCAATTTCGGTATTGGTAATGATGTCCGTGGCCACGCAGGCGAAAGGAATGGGGAGGGTGTTGAAGTCCAGCGAGTCCAGATAACCTTCGAGCAGACTCGAGAAGAGTCGGTCGAGGTTCACGCCACGAATAAAACCAGCCCCCTCGTTGCGCTTGCTGCCGAGGGTGAATGCGTGCCAGAGGGGATAGGTGTTCAGGAGGCGCCGGGCTTCCATGTCCAGTTCCTCGGCGGGGACGCGGTCGCTCAGGATGTAACTCCAGTCCTGGTGTCTCACCAGGGAGTCCAACTCGTCGGTAGTCCATCCGATTGCATAGAGTCCGCCGATGAGGGCTCCCATCGAGGTGCCGCATATCATGTCAATCGGCAGTCCTGCTTCTTCGATGGCCCGGAGACAAGAGATGTGGGCTACCCCCTTGGCACCGCCGCCGCTGAGCACCACGGCTACCTTCGGCCGGTGCGACGTCCCTGTTGGTGGTGTCGTTTGCGCCGCAACCCACAACGGAAGGAATAACAGTATTATGAATAGCACTTTTTTCATTTCACCTGGGCATAGATGTCTTTGCGCACTCGCAAGGCCTGCAGCAGCCCGCGGAGGGTGAGGAAGATGATGAAGGCTGTCCACAGGACATTGTTCCACAGGTACTCGTCTCCTTCGGCATCCATAAAATATTTCAGGCCATAATAGACCGAGAAGAAGGCAGCAGTGGCGACGAACATGGCATTCCTCATCGTGCGAGTGGCAGTAGCGCCGATAAAGATTCCGTCGAAAAGGAAGGCCGCAAAGCCACAGACGGGAATCACAAGCACCCATGTCATATAATCCCCAGCCGCCGCAATCACCTCTTCCTTGTCGGTGAAGATGTGCAGGATCTCCTCTCCGAAAGCGGCATAGATACCCGTAAATACCACCGTCAGCGCCAACCCCCAGACGATAAGCAGCCGCACGGCGAGTTTCAGGTGGCGCAACTGGCGGGCACCGATGTGACGCCCCACAAGGCTCTCCCCGGCATAGGCGAAACCGTCCATGATGTAGCTGAACAGTGTGAAGAACATCATCAAAATGCCGTCGACGGCTCGGATGTTCTCGCTGATTCGTCCGCTAGCAGCCGTGATGAAGGTGAACACCGCCGAAAGGCACACCGTCCTGAGAAACACATCCCCGTTCACCTTGAAGAATCGGCGCATCTCCTCCCAGTGAAGGGCTTCTTTGATGGTTGTTAGGTTGATAAGTTGATAAGACAACAGATGGTCGTCGCGGCGGAGTTTGCGGCGGAGGAAACCGATTCCCAGCGCCAATCCCGCATAGTTGGCAATCACCGTGCCGAGGGCCACTCCGAAGATGTCCCAGTGCAGCACCATCACGAAGAATAGCGATGCCAGGATGTTTACGCAGTTCAGTGCGATGGCTATCCACATTGGCGTCTTCGAGTCCTGCATCCCGATGAACCAGCCCTTGATGGCATAAAGCCCCAGCGTGGCGGGTGCAGCCCACACGCGTACGAAGAAATAGGTCAGCGCAAGGTCCATCACCCCAGGACCGTTCGACGGGTCGCTGCGGAAGATTACCTTCGAGGCCTCCGCTATCGGCCACTGCAATGAAATAATCAACAATGCAATAACCAACGCTATTGTGCAGGCCTGTAGTAATATTTTGAGACTATCCTTCCATCGTTCGGCACCGAAGGCCTGAGCTGTCAGTCCACTCGTGCCCATCCTCAGGAAGCCGAAGTTCCAGTAAATCAGGTTAAAGATTGAGCTGCCTACCACGATGGCGCTCACGTGAGCCCCCGAGAGGTGCCCCACAATGGCCATATCCACCATGCCCAGCAGCGGCACCGTGATATTGGTCACTATGTTGGGCAATGCCAGCCCGAGAATCCTACGGTTCATAACCTATAAATCTTAACCCCTATACCTTAGTTCCCGATTTCACATGAAGCGCAGTTCAGCACCTTGCGGCTCTTCTTGTCGCTCACGAAAGCCACCAGGTGGCAATGCTCCACGACAAAGTCGTTGTCAAGCATGAACTCGAGCGACCCTGTCAGTCCATCCCCCTTCTTTACCTCGATTGGTATGGTGGTACCCCAGTAGCTGGTAACCACCTTGCGCAGCATGTGGTTGTGGGCATATTCCTCGTCTATCGTCCCGTCGGGGAGCAGCTGCTTGTAGACTAGCGAGTCCTCGACGAGGGCCACTGTCAACGTTACTTGGTTAGGGTAGTCCTTTTCGAAATGCATGTAAGCGGAAACGTTCACTGTATTGTTCTCCAACGAGGAGTGGAGGTTAATAGCCACGATGGGCTCTTCTGTCAACGCCTGGTTGATGGCTCCTACGATGTTGCTCATGTCGCCCTGAAACTGCAAGGTGCGGTCGCGGTTGATGAATGCCGTGGGAATGGCGTTGATACCGAAGTATTTATCCCATTCATTGCCACCTGTCGTTCTCATGTCTGGCTGGTTGGGGTAGGGGGTGCCCTGTCCAGTGGGGTGGTTGATGCTCACCATGATTACCTTGTCGTTGTGGATGCCTTCCAGTGTGGCGTCGGCCAACGGGCAGTTGTTGCAACGTGGTCCCGTGAATTTCTCCACAAACACCCTTTGCACGGGCTCGACGGACGTGGTGTTGTCTATCCATGACACCACTGCCCCGTCATATACCGTATATTCTTCGGGTTCAATCTTGTCGCAACCATTAAGCCCAATAAGTCCTATAAGCCCGATAAGTCCTATAAATATCTTCTTCATATAATTTTCAATTCCAAATTCCTAAATTCTAATTAAAAAGAGGTTGTCAAACTGAACGTCAAGCCGTTACTTGCCGGCACCACTCTGCACACACCGCCGATGCACAGCAGGCCCTCACGCTGCTTTCCATAGCCCACCTGCAGGCGCGTGGCTCCGTGGGTGTAGCCGAGTGTGAAGTTGTAGTAGTTTCCCACGCCGTCGTTGTAGGCATATTGGTCGCTGGCAGTGATGAACCAGTGCGTCCCGATGTTCCACTCGACGAGTCCCATAATCCAGTCGCCTGCGCGGCGGTCGTTGTGGGCGGGGTCGGAGGCGTCGTAGTAGCTGTCGCTCCCCATCCATTCTCCCTCGAAGCGCAGCGTATGCCTTTTGCTAACCTTCCACAGCACGTCGGCTACCACTATGTTGTTGTGGTGCAGGCTCCCGGGCTCTTTTTCCACCACGGGGTTGAACACCTGGTAGGCATAGGTGGCGGTGAGTTTGACAGTTTTGGAGAGTTTCTTGGCAATCTCGACCGACACGTCTCCGTAGAGCGTCTGTCCGAGGCCGTTGTTCACTTCGTAGCCCTCAGTGCCGGCACGACCGATGATGGTGGTGTCCAATCCATAAACCACCGAGCTGTTGAGGTGGAGGTCCGTGCCGTAGGTACCGCCGAGGAAGGTCCCTTTCTTGAACTTGTACATCACGTCGGCCTGCAGGCCCTGCTCGCCGTTGACCTGAGTGGCATAGGGATACATGGCCAGGAAAGCGTAGGTATGGTTCTTCGTAATGGCGGGCAGATAGTTGATATACAGCATCTCACCGCTCTGCGAACGGTCAGTCTTGAAGCCCATGTTGTCGATGCGCTTGGCTTGGATGCCGGCGCTGAAACCGCGCTGCGAGTAGTTGAGGTTCAGCAGCAAGCCCTGGCCGGGACGGTAGATGTAGCCGTTCATCGTGTTGGGGTCCTGTCCCTTGTAGGCATATTCGGCTTGGAGGCTCCAGTTGCCGTAGCCCAGCTCGGCACGGAGGCTGGTGGCTCCCACGTTGAGGGGCAAGTTGAGTCGGTACTCGGGATCCGCCGATGAGGGAATCGTCTCGTCGCCTTCGTATCTGCTCACGAAGCCAGCCCCTAGTATAGCGCGGAACTTGCTCTCGCCCAACGGCTTGATGAGGCTTCCGAGATTCACCTCGCCATCGATACCGCGCACCAGACCTTCGCTGTAGAACCAGTAAACCCTTTCCTTGCCTATCAGGCCTTTGATGGTGATGCCGTCGATGGGGCGCAGGGTGACGTTCAATCCGCGGATGGAGTTGTCGAGGCCGAGGTAACGGTCCTCGTAGGTGCGCAATATCATGCCGCTGCCGAACTGCTCGTAGAAGTTACCAGCGGTGACACTCAGCCGCTTGCCGTTGTAGCTCACGAAATAGTTGGCCAGACCCTCGCCCTCATACTGCGCGTCGAACCCCAGCAATGGTTTCTCGTACATCTCGAAGCGGAGGCCGGCGCTGAAGTCGCCAAGGGTGTAGAGAATATCGGCACGGGCGTTCATCAGCAACTTCTCAGGCACGTCCTGTGCACCTATCACGCTATCGGCCCGCGACATCTGCCCGTCCAATTGCACATTCCCCGTCACATGACCACCCATGATACCCTGTGCCGACGCCCCTGTAGAGGCTCCGATCAGCAGGGCTGTCGCTATGATTTTCAGACTTTTCATTTGCTTTTTTATATATGAATTCATTTTGCAAAAGTACGAAAAATATTCTACATCTTGAGACCAAAAAATGCCTGGTTTAGGTTTTCCTACTAACTGGCTGATAACCACTAATGAACGCCTTACCAACTCCTAACCAACTCCTACCATGGTAGGAGTTGGTAGGGAGTTGATAGGGGGATGGTAGGGGTATTGTGGCAGGTGGGTATAAAAAAAGTCCCTTTCCCGGGGAGGGGAAAGGGACTTTTGTGGAGGTGAAAAATTATTTCAGCAGTTCGCGGACTTTCTGGATGAGTTCCTCTTCGCCACCGGGTTGGTAGCCGGTGTGCTGCCAGACGATTTCGCCGTCACCGTTAAGGATGAAGGTGTGGGGGACGTTGACAACGCCCAAAACGCGTTTGAGGTCGGAGTTCTGGTCGAGGTAAACCTCATAGGGCCAGTCGTTTCCTTCGGCATGGGGTTTGACGCGGGAGGCAGAGCGGGCATCGTCGATGGAGATGGCGACGAGTTTAACTCCGGTCTCTTCCTGCCACTCTTCGTAGAGGTCTTTGATGGTGTTGAGTTCGAGGTTGCAGGGTTTGCACCAGGTAGCCCAAAAACTGATAATCACGGGTTTGCCGTTGTTTTGGATGACGGAGGACTGGACGCTCTGCCCGTTGATGTCCTTCAGGGTGATGTTCTCGGGGAACTTGGCGTTCTGCGCCCAGGCGGCACCGCCGAGGATGAGGGCGATAAGGGTGAAGAGAATTTTTTTCATGGTATTCTTTTTTTTTATTGATTCATTATGATTTAATCGAGTTAATTGATTAGTACGGGTGGTCAGAGCTTTATTGCGTCGAGGATTGCTTTTTCCTGCTCGATGAGGTCGTTGGTGAAGGGGGGGGCTTCGTTGTCGGCGAGGTCGTCGCGGAGCTGGAAGAGGCGGCCGTAGTGACTACCGTAGTCGCGGAAAGCGGGGATGCCTTCCATGCCGTCGCCATAACTGCCCAGTTCGGCAGCGAGGGCGAAGAGGTTGGCGGTCTTGCCGTCGATAACATTCAGGTATTTCTCCTTTGTCCATTCCCCGTCAGCCACTTCCTGCTGGAGGAGTTCAGCCTCAATCATGGTTCTGACGGAATGAATGAATTTGCGGGAGATTTCTTTGTTGTCTATTTCGTCGAGGAGAAGCATGATGGAGGCGAGATGGTAGTCGCCGACGAGGACGGCTATAGAGTTGTTCCAGCGAGCGTTGACGGAGGGTTGTCCGCGGCGCAGGAGATCGTGATCGATGACATCATCATGAAGAAGGGAGGCGTTGTGGAGCATCTCGACAGCTACGGCGAGGAGGAGTGTGCGGCGGGGAAGCTTATCGGAGTGGGTGACAGCATGGTATGCGGCGAGGAGGAGGCGCGGGCGCAGCATTTTCCCCGAGCGGCTGGTGGCGTATTCCTCAACCTGACGGAGAAGGGTGCCGTCGCCGCCGGTCATGCGGTGCAGGTATTCGGCCGTAACCTCTTGGATTTGTTGCTCTATGAGGTTAGTTTCTAAATTCATTGTTGAGGGCGGCTAGTTTATTGTATAGCGGTTTGGAGGCTTTGACAAGGGGCAGGCGGAGAATGTTGGTGATGAGGCCCTGGATTTCGAGCAATGCTTTGACTCCCGTGGGGTTGCCCTCCTCGAAGATGGCATTCATCAGGGGCAGCATGCGGTAGTGGAGGGGGAGGGCCTTCTTGAGGTCGCCTTTGAGGGCGAAGCGCACCATGTCGGACATCTCCTTGGGCAAGGCGTTGGCCATGACGGAGATAACGCCATCGGCACCGAGGGTGAGCATGGGGTAGGTGAGGGCATCGTCGCCCGAGATGACGCGGAAGCCGTCGGGACGGTTGCGGAGGATCTCCATTACCTGCTGGAGGTTGCCGCTGGCTTCCTTGATACCTTTGATGTTGGGACATTCGTGGGCGAGGGTGAGGGTGGTCTCGGCAGAGAGGTTGATGCCCGTGCGGCCGGGGACATTGTACATGAAGACGGGCACGGGGGAGACTTCGGCGATATTGCGGTAGTGCTGGAGGAGGCCGCGCTGGTTGGGCTTGTTGTAATAGGGGGTGACGGAGAGAATGCCCGAGATGCCGTCGAAGTTGGTACGGGCAATGGTATCGGTGATGTTGAGGGTGTTGTTACCGCCGAGGCCGAGCATGATGGGACAGCGGCCAGCGACGGATTCAACGATAAAACTCTGAACGGCAGAACGCTCGTTCTCGGTCATGGTGGCGGCTTCGGAGGTAGTTCCAAGGGCCACGATATAGTCAACGCCGGAGGTGATGATATGGTCGATGAGTGCTTCGAGTTTAGTGAAGTCGACGGTTTCTTTGCGGAAGGGAGTGACGAGGGCAACGCCTGTGCCGGTGAATAGGGGTTGTTTCATAATGCGTTATTTCTTAATCATTCCTAAATACTCTATGATGTTGTTGAAGAAATTCTTCAGTTCAAGACGGCCGTCGCCGCGGATGATGAGGTCGAAGATTTCGCTGGGGTCTTCGGCCGGGGTGGCGTAGACCACCTTGAGGCTGGCGGTGGTGCGAAGGGCGAGGTAGCGAGAGAAGAAGTGCTCTTCGCCGATGGTGTCGATGAGGAGGTCGTAGTTGTTGGAGACAAAGTCTTGGATGGAGGCCGCCGATGGGAGACCCCAGAAATTGATGTCGGTTTTGGTGCGGCAAATGGTGGTGGCCTGGTGGGTGACGACGAAGTTGATGTCATCCTCCTGAAGGGCAATGATGTGGACTTCTTTTCCTTGGTTTTCCATCACTTTGGCAAAATGGTTGAGGATGGTCCAGTTCTGTTCGTTGTCAAGACGGCAGATGACGCCGAGGGTTTTGATTTCGCTGATGTTTTCGATGCGTTTGTCGCGCGGCGCGGCTTTGAGGTCGCGGATGATTTGCTTGCGGCGAAAGTTTTTAATGAATTCCAGCATATGACTATTATCTATTAATTCTCAAATAGTGTTTTTTGTCTGTAGAGGTTGAAAGAACGGCGGTGGTGGGGCGTGACCCCATGTTGCTCAATGGCTTGGTAGTGTTCGGCGGTGGGGTAGCCTTTGTTGTGGTCCCAGCCATAGAGGGGGTATTGTTGGTGCAGTTGGCACATGATTTCGTCGCGGTGGGTTTTGGCCAGGATGCTGGCGGCGGCGATGGACATGTATTTGGCATCGCCTTTGACGATGCACTGGTAGGGGATGTCGGTCTCGTTGTAGAACCGGTTGCCGTCGATGAGGAGAAAGTCGGGCTTCATGGCGAGCTGCTGCACGGCCACACACATGGCATGGGTGGAAGCATGGAGGATGTTGAGACGGTCGATTTCTTCGGGTTCCACCACAGCGACAGCCCAAGCTGCTGCCTCGCGTTCTATCTCGGTGCGCAGCCGGTCGCGCTGGCGCTCTGTGAGTTGTTTTGAGTCGTTGAGCAGTTCGTTGTGGTAGTCGGCTGGGAGAATGACGGCGGCGGCAACGACGGGCCCTGCGAGGGGGCCACGTCCTGCCTCGTCGCATCCCGCTTCGCGGCGTCCTGCTATAAGATAAGGGGCTAGCATAGTATCGCGGCGATTATGATGAGGATGAAGAGGAGGTCGTAGAGGTGGTTGCGCCAGGGTTTGTGTCTTCCCGTTGTGTGCTTGCGGGGAAGGGAGAGTCGGTGGCATAGGCAGAAGGAGAAGGGGACGGCGAAGAACTTGAGGTCCACGGGGAAGAGTTGTGTGAAGGGTAGCATGGCTATGGCGGCAACGGTGAGAATCATGACCGTTGTTCCGTTTTTCTGCCACACTACGGGTCTTTCTCCGAGACGGCTCCAGACAATGAACAGGCTGATGATGAAGGTTGCCAGAAGGAAGATGTTGGCAATGCCCTGAAGGACGGTGCAGTCGCCTATTGTTGGGCTGATGGCGCTCAGGTCGTTGCCCATGAGGACGAAGTTGGGAAGGAGATCGTCGGTGAAAAGCTGGACAGACCATAGGAAGAGGTAGGGCGCAAGGAGTCCGAGGAGGAGCATCATCCAGTCGCGCCATCCGTAGAGACGGTAGTTGATGGCAATGAGGAGATAGGCGACGATGAGGGAGAGCGCGGGAAGATAGAGCATGGAGGCTATGCCGATGAGTGCGGCGGTGGCAAAAATCTTGTTGGATGGCACGGTCAAGAGGGTGCTGTGAAGGAGGAGCCTCTCGACGATGACGACGATGACGAGGGCCGCCAGTAACGCAGGGGAGAGCGTCGGGGTGTTGGCGCTCATGGCGATGACGAAGAAGAGGGTGGGGAGCAGACTGTTTTGGGGGACGAGGTTGGCATTGGCCAGAATAAGGTTGAGGTAAACGCCGCCTCCGATTACTAGTAGCAGTGCCAAGATGGTGGAGAGGGTGGGGGAGAGAGCAAGCTGGCAGAGAAAGTCGTAGAGGGGGGAGTAATGCCCCGTTGGGACCATGGGCTGGGGATTGGCAAAAGCCTTCACCCATAGCAGGACGGTCACCGCAAGGATTAGGATGACCTGAACGATGGTGCTTTTCTCAAATAGCTTCAGCATCTCTCAGGAGTGGTGGAATTATTTGACAATGAGTTTCTCGCTACGGCTGCCTACACGGAGGATATACAATCCACCCTTCCAGCCGCTTAGGTCGAGGGTCGTCTCTGCTTCCACAGGGGTCTGCATCACCAGGCGCCCTTCCACCGTGTATATTTCCAGCATCTGGCGTTCGCCGCAGAGGGTCATCACTCTCACACTCCCTGTGGCCGGGTTCGGGAAAATCCTCAGTTTCGGTCGCAGGGTCTCCACCTGGTTGATGCCTACGGGGCGGATGGCCTCGTTGACCGCTTTGCGGGTGTCTATCTTGCCCCATCCCCAGTGGGGATCCATAGCGCCCGTGGCGATGATGGGGCCGGTGATGGAGTCGTTGCGCGCCGTGGAGAAGATGCTATGGCGTAGCTGGTCGATGGTGATGGCGGGATTGGCCTCCAGCAACAGCGCGACAGCGCCTGTAACCGCAGGACTCGACATCGAGGTGCCGCTCATCTCCGACCAAATGTACCGCTGCCCCTCTACCGTCATCGTGTCCTTGGCGGCATAGCTGCCTCCTTGTTGCCACGCGCTGATGGAGGAGATGACATCCACGCCGGGAGCGGAAATCTCGGGTTTCATCACGCCGTTGATCAGGGGTCCCGCACTGCTGAAGTCGGCAATATCACCGGCAATGTACAGCTCCCGGTCCTTGCGGTCGGCTGTGTGGGCGGCCACACTGATACATTTCGCGGCACAGGCGGGTTCTCCCACTCCGTAGCGGGCGTCGCCGGCCGTGAACCCCGAGTGTCTGCGCTCGAACGAGCATCCTTCGTTGCCGGCATGATTCCTCTTGTTGGCAATATTCCACGCATGTACCGTCCCGCTGCCAGCAATGATGTAGAGCTGCGTCTCCATGCCGTCCACCCTGTCGACATCCATTTGGATGTGAGGTCGGTTGTCCCGCAGGTTGCTGTGCTCTATCAGGATGCGGTAGCCCACCTTCGTGGTTCCGCAATAGACGGTATCGTAGATGACCGTATCGCCGTCGGCGGTATTGTACATCGGACTTCTCCAATGGACGCTGTTGCTCTTCCATATCCGCACTCCCGCAGCAAAGTCGTGGCCCGCCTCTCCCCACATAATCAGCGCCTGCCCTGTTTCGCTGATGTTGTATATTTGGCTGGCGCGGATGGCCACCGTCCGCAGGGTATCGGCCTCTTCGTTGAAGTTGCGGCTGATATGGAAGGGTATCTGGGTGCGCCCGTTGTTGCCACCGCTGGTGCAGAATATCGTTCCTTCGTCCGACCACGTGTTGATGGCCTCGCTCAGCAGGGAGGTCCCGTCAAGGGTGCTGAAGCTGTACATGCCCCAACTGCTATTGACAACCAGCCTCCGGGCGCTGTCCTGCGCCACTTGGCGCATCCAGCCAACGGCATCCATCCATTCTTTTTCTCCCAGTTCGAATGAGCAGAAGAGCAACTTCGCATTGGGTGCCTGCCCACGGTGGTTGCCTCGGGCTCCCCGTCCGGCGCAGATGCCCGCAACATGGGTCCCGTGAGTACCGTATCCGTAAAGGTTCGAGGTGTCCCCACGCGCAGCGAGCAGGTTGTCGCGTCCGCTGATAAGGGTGCCGTAGTCAAAGCCCTCGGGAGCAGGTCCCGCGAGGCGGAAATGGTCCCAGGCCATCTCCAGACGGTAGTTGCCCTCCCCGTTGTTGTAGTTGGGGTGCGTGTAGTCGAAGCCCCAGTCGGTGATGCCTATATATACGTTCTCTCCCGTGAAGGCCGTGTCGGCAATGTCCAAACCCAGTCCAGCCTGCACACTGTCCGTGCGGGTATCGAAACGGGTGTTGTTGCACTCCGGCGCCGCTATACGGTGCGAGATGCTGTATTCTAGCACTTCCTTACTGCTCTCGAGCAGGGGTAACGACTCCACGGGTACCCGCAGCGTGATGATCTGTCCCGCTTGAGCTCCGAAGACGATGCCCGCTTTCTCAAAAACCCCACGGTCGAAGTTCGGTACCATCTTGGCCAGCATATTGATATGTGTGGCCCCAGAGGCTATCTCCTCGGCGACCAAAGCCTTCGTGTCGATACCGCATTTCTTGTTCTGCGCCGATGCACCCACTAAGATGCTCATTGCTAAGAGGGTAAATATTATTTTCTTCATGGGTCGGTATATATATATTAAATGCAAAGATACAAAAAATATTTAATACGGCAAAAGAAAAATGCAAGAGGCCGGCAGAATGCCGGCCTCCCAACTATCAACTATTAACTTTTAACTCTTAACTAATCTCACACTTCCCAAGTGTCGCCACTGTTGAGCAGGTCGTCCATGCATTTGTATTTGCCGATGGCCATTTGCTCTTCCATCTGCTCCTCGTAGAGCTGGGTGTAGCTGACTTTCTTGACGTTGCGGATGACACCGAGGGCCACGGGCAGGTCGCCGCCCATGTGGGCCAGCATCATGTGGATACCGGTGTCTTCGGTAGTCTCGTCGTGCACCATGATGTCGTCGATGGTGACGCCGTTCTCGCCGAGGGTGACAACCTCCAGTTGGCGGCCGTTGAAGCGCAGACCTTTCTCCTTGTTCTTGCCGAAGAGCATGGGCTTGCCGTGCTCGAGCACGATGGTGCGGTCGTCGCGGACGGCGCGGTCGGTGATGGCGGCGTGGGTCTTGTCGTTGAAGATGACGCAGTTCTGCAGCACCTCGACCACCGAGCAGCCGTCATGCTTGGCAGCGCGGGTCATGCAGTCGGTGCTCAGGTTGGGCACGCAGTCGAGCGTACGGGCAAAGAAGGTGCCCTGGGCGCCCATCACCAGCTCGCCGGGATTGAAGGGGTAGTCGATCGTGCCGTAGGGCGAGGTCTTGGTGACCTGGCCGAACTTCGTGGTGGGGCTGTACTGACCCTTGGTGAGGCCGTAAATCTCGTTATTGAAGATGGTGATGTTCAGGTCCTGGTTGCGGCGCACAGCGTGGATGAGGTGGTTGCCGCCGATGGCCATCGAGTCACCGTCGCCCATGTTCACCCACACGCTGAGGGCGGGGTTGGCGAGTTTCACACCCGTGGCAATGGCGCAGGCACGGCCGTGGATGCTGTGGAAACCGTAGGTGTCGACATAGTAGGGAATACGGCTCGAGCAGCCGATACCGGAGACCATGCAGACGTTCTCTTTCTTGTAACCCGTCTTGGGGAAGGTGGCCAACAGGGCGGCAAGGATGGCGTGGTCGCCACAACCGGGGCACCACTTCACCATCTGGTCGCTCTGGAAATCAGCCTTGGTATATTCTTTATCCGCTTTGGGAACAAAATGCTTTTCCATTGTTTATTGCTTTTTTCTGATTACTCTGATTACTCTGATTTATTCTGAGTATTCTGATTATTTCTCAAGGAGTTTGGTGAAGTGCTCTTTCAGCTCGCCAACCTCGAAGGGCAGGCCCATCACCTTGTTGTACTGGGTCATGGGGCACTCCGGGAACTGGGTGCGCAGGTAGCCGGCAAACTGGCCGTTGTTGAGCTCGCAGACCACAATCTTCTTGTACTTGCGCAGGATGTCGCCGGTGTTTTTCGGCAGCGGGCAGATGTAGTTGAAGTGGGTGTAGGCCACCTTCTTGCCTTCGTTGTTCATCTCCTCGACGGCGAGGGTGAGGGCACCGCTGGTGCCGCCCCAGCCCACCACGAGCAGGTCGGCGTCTTTGGCGCCGGTCACCTCCTGGTCGGGGATGTAGTTGGCCACGCGGTTCACCTTCTCCTGACGGTTCTTGGTCATCAGGGCGTGGTTCTCGGGATCGGTGCTGAGAGGACCGTCGGGGCACTTCTCAAGAGTTCTCGGGATCGGTGCTGAGAGGACCGTCGGGGCACTTCTCAAGACCGCCCACGCGGTGGCTCAGGCCTTCCATGCCGGGGAGAGCCCATTCGCGGGCGTAGGTCTCGGGGTCGCGGCGGAACGGACGGTAGTTCGGGTCGTTCTCCTTGGCCAGACGGGGCTTGATCTCGGGCATATCCTTCATGCTGGGGATGCGGAACAGCTGGCTGCCGTTGCCCAGGTAGCCGTCGGTGAGCAGGATGACGGGGGTCATGTGCTCGAGGGCGATCTTGGCGGCGTTGAAGGCCCAGTAGAAGCAGTTGGCGCTGCTCGAGGCGGCGACGACCACGAGGGGAGCCTCGCCGTTGCGGCCGTAGAGGGCCTGGTCGAGGTCGCTCTGCTCGGTCTTGGTGGGCAGACCCGTGGAGGGGCCGCCGCGCTGCACGTCGACGACGACCAAGGGCAGCTCGGTCATCACGGCAAGACCCAGGGCTTCGCTCTTCAGCGAGAGGCCGGGACCGGAGGTGCTGGTGCAAGCCAGTGCACCGGCATAGCTGGCACCGATGGCGGAGCAGATACCGGCAATTTCGTCTTCAGCCTGGAACACGCGGGCGCCCAGGCTCTTGTGCTTGGCCAGCTCGACCATGACGTCGGTCTGCCGAGGAAGAGACGGCGGCCGCTCTTCTCAGAGGCGGCGAGCAGACCCCAAGCGGTGGCCACGTTACCGGTGATGTTGCGGTAGCGGCCCTTCTCCATCTTGTCGGCATGGGCAACCTCGAAGATATGCGAGTGCATCACCTCCAGCTTGTCGGCATATTCGTAACCCTCGGTCAGCACGGCCTTGTTCAGGGCGATGACGGCGGGTTTCTTGGCGAACTTGCGCTCCAGATAGGCAAAGGTATGGTCGAGGGTCTTGTGGGTCGAGTAGAAGATGATGCCGAGGGCAAACATGTTGCGGCTCTTGTCGGCGGTCTTCTTGTCAACACCCTGGGCGTCACCGATCTTCTCGGTGAACGAGGTGATGGGGGCCTTGATGATGGTGTAGGCGCGCTCCAACTCGTCGGTGAAGGGGTTCTCTTTGTAACCGGCCTTCTCCATAGCCTCGTCGGTGAAGGTGTCGATGTCAACGATGACGGTGGCTCCCTTCTTGGCCCACTTCAGCTGCGACTTGAAGGCAGCGGGGTTCATGGCCACCAGGATGTCGCACTTGTCACCGCTCGAGTAGATGTGGTTACCCACATGCACCTGGTAACCGGAGACACCGGCGATGGTGTTGTGCGGAGCACGGATTTCGGCGGGGTAATCGGGGAAGGTGGCGATGTCGTTACCGGTCAGGGCCGATGCGTCGCTGAACAGCGTGCCGCTAAGCTGCATGCCGTCACCCGAGTCGCCAGCAAATCGGACCACAAGGTCCTCTTTATTAACTATCTGATTTTCTGACATATTATTTATAGGTTTATATTTATTTTATATTAATTTTGAAAGTGCAAATATACAAAATAAAAATAACCCTGCAAAAAATATTTTTCAACATCATCCTGGAACATAAAAACGCCCTACCATCACCCACCGTGGTAGGAGTTGGTAGGGAGATGGTAGGGTGTTAATAACTGGTTTGTAACTAGTTTGAGGCTTCTTCCTGCAATATTGAAAAAAGATGTATTTTTGCAAATCGGAATTGCAACATATTATATTAGGTATAATGGAAACGATAAAGAAGATATACAAGATAGGCTATGGTCCCAGCAGCAGCCACACCATGGGGCCTAACCGTGCGGCCGAGATGTTCGCTGCCCGCACCAGGGAGGCTGCGCGCTACCGCGTGACCCTCTACGGCTCTCTCGCCGCCACGGGCAGGGGTCACCATACCGACATCGCCATTACCCGCGGCCTGGCGCCCAAGGAGGTGGAGATCGTTTGGGATTCCAAGACGGTGAAGCCTTTCCACCCCAACGGCATGCTTTTCGAGGCTCTCGATGACGAGGGTGGGGTGGGGGATACCTGGCTGGTGTACAGCATCGGCGGGGGATATCTGGCCACAGAGGAGGGCGAGGTGCCGATGGGCATCACCCCCGAGGGTGAGGTCTATCCCCACAACACGATGAAGGAGATCATGGAGTATATCGACAAGGAGGGGTTTTCTTTTTGGGAATACGTCGAACAGTGCGAGGATGGTTCGTTATGGTTCTATCTCGAGGAGATGTGGAGACAGATGCAGGAGACTGTCGAGGAGGGCTTGCAGGACGACCGCGTGATTGCCGGCGGCTTGCATCTGCGCTCGAAGGCCCACCAGTATTTCATCCGCGCCTCCGCCTTCAAGGGCTCACTCCAAAGCCGTGCTTTGGTTATTTCTTACGCGCTGGCTACCAGCGAGCAGAACGCCTGTGGCGGACGCATCGTCACGGCGCCCACCTGCGGTTCCAGCGGTGTGCTGCCGGCCGTCCTCTACCATCTGAAGAGAGCCCACGGCTTCAGCGACCGCGAGATACTGCGTGCTATGGCTACCGCGGGACTTTTCGCCAATGTCATCAAGACCAACGCCTCCATCAGCGGTGCCGAAGTGGGCTGCCAGGGAGAGGTGGGCAGCGCCTGCGTGATGGCCGCTGTGGCCAGCAACCAGCTCTTCGGCGGCAGCCCCAAGCAGATAGAATACGCCGCCGAGATGGCCATGGAGCACAACCTCGGCCTCACCTGCGACCCCCTCTGCGGGCTCGTCCAGATACCCTGCATCGAGCGCAACGCGATGGCGGCCCTCCGCGCGCTGGATGTCAACATCTACGCCATGATGAGTGACGGAGGCCACCTCATCAGCTTCGACAAGGTGGTGCGCACCATGAAACTCACCGGCAAGGATATCCCGAGCCTCTATAAGGAGACCTCCCTCGGCGGCCTGGCGCTGGACGACTGAAGTGAAAATTAAAAATTAAAAATTAAAAATTCAAAACTGATAAACCCCTTGAACCCTTTAACCCCTAACCTATGAACAACAGATCTTTTGCCAACCGTTTAACGTGGAGAATCCTCGGCATGGTGTCGGTTATCTTCATCATCTCCTTTATTGTGGTGGGGCTGACGATGCAGTACCTTTCCGCCCATGAAATGGCGGACGCGGCACCTTGGAAGCAGATCCTCAACCTCATTATCGTGGGAATCATCGGTCTGGTGGTGCTCTTCTTCCTCTGCCGCCGCATGATACGCCGCATGTCGCGACCCATCACCGAACTCTCGGTATCGGCGATGAATATGGCCAAAGGCAACTTCAAAGCCAAGCTGCCGAAAATCGACAGCAAGGACGAGATGCGCCGCCTGCACGACAGCTTTCTCTACCTGGAAAATTCGATCACCGACTACATCTCGCAGCTGAAGATGACCAAGAGCGACAACGAACGCATGGAGTCGGAACTCAACGTGGCGCGCACCATCCAGATGGGTATGCTCTCCACAAACTTCCCACCGCAGCTGCATGCCCTTGTGAAGCCTGCCAAGGAGGTGGGCGGCGACCTCTACGACTTCATCCGCAAGGGCGACGTGCTCCACTTCGCCGTGGGCGACGTGAGCGGCAAGGGTGTCCCCGCCTCGCTGGTGATGTCCATTACCCGCGCCATGCTTCATTTCGTGGCGACCCTCGACCTGAAGCTAAACGAGTCGGTGAGCCGCATCAACAACAGCGTGGCCGACAGCAACAGCAACGACATGTTCGTCACCCTCTTTGTGGGCCGCATCGACCTCAAGACCGGGCACATGGACTACTGCAACGCCGGCCATAACCCGTTGGTCGTCATTCCGCCACAGGGCGAACCCTATTTCCTGCCAGTCAAGAGCAACTTGGCCGCGGGCCTCTTCGAAGATTTCCCCTATGTAGCCGAGAGTATCGATTTCGAGCCTGGCACACGCCTGGTGGCCTACACCGACGGTGTCACCGAGGCCGAGAACGACGCCCTGGAACTATACGGCGAGGAGCGTCTGATGGAGGTGGTGAAGCATCTCGACGCCGACAGCGACGAGAAGGCCGTTGTGGAGCAGGTCTACCGCTCCGTCAACACCTTCGCCGCCGGCCATCCTCAAAACGACGACATCACGATAATGAGCATCAAGATTGCTTGAATGTGTAAATACTTGGATGTTTGAGTGGCTGACACACCATATACTTAAGCAATCAAGCAATAAAACATTGAACATAATGAAATACATATACATCATCAACGGACGAGCCGATAAGGCTTCGCAATACAGCGATTTTTTCGCGCAGCTGAAGGAGGTGCCACACACCTACGAGGTCTACACCACCCTCGGCGAGGGCGATGCAACACGTTACGTGCGCCTCTACTGCGACCTGCACCCCGACGAGGAGGTCTGCTTCGTGGCCTGCGGCGGCAACGGCATCATCAACGGCGTAGCCTCGGGCCTCATGGGCTATCTCGAATACAATTCAGAATTCAGAATTCAGAATTCAAAATTCTCTATGGCCATCCTCTACTTCGCCGGCGCCACCGAGGACTTCATTATCAACTACCCCGGCCGCAATTTCCGCAGCGTGAAGGAGATGCTGGCCGGCACCGTGACCTCTACCGACATCATCAAGGTCAACGACAGCTACTGCCTCAACGTCATCAACCTCGGTTTCAACTCGCGGGTGGCGTCGCGTGCCAACGAGCTGGTGGCCAAGGGCAAGTCAGCCCACGAGGCCTATATCCGCGGCGTCATCAACGCCTTCCTCACCAGCCGCTTCAACCGCATCCGTGTCACTGTCGACGGCGAGCGTATCGCCCGTGGCCTCATGGTGCTCTGCACCATCGCCAACGGACGCCGCGTGGGTGGCGAGTTCAACTGCGCCCCTACGGCGAAGACCGACGACGGCCTCATCGACGTCTGCTACTTCCGCGCCATGAGTCTCGTGCGACTCCTCATGCTCTTCCCGCTCTACCGCAGCGGCCAGCACATCGGCAGCCGTCCCGGCCGCGGCAAGGTCCTCTACCGCCAAGCACGCGAGGTGGTGGTCAGTAGTCGTGACATCATCGACATCTACCTCGACGGCGAGCTGCTCCCTGGCTCGCACTTCGAGATGAAGATACTTCCCCGAGCACTCCCCCTGCGGCTTCCGCCCGCGAATCAGGAGTCTATTAGTAATTCTTAATTCTTAATTCTTAATTCCTTATGGCCTTTATCGCTGCATTCCTTTCTGTTTTTTCTATCTCGAAGTAGTCTACTCCATCGACCGTTTCTCCCTCATCAGCCTGCGTCGGCTTTTTGCATCTGGTGCTCTGTGGCCTGCTGGCCGCGGTGTGCTGTTTCTTTGTCTTCCGGCTAATACCTTTTAATGATCAATTATCAGTTATCATCACCCCCATCTTTGAGGAGTTGGTGAAGGCGCTGCCGCTGATAGCGCTTGCGTGGCGCAAGAAGATAGTCTTCTTCATCGACAGCGTGATCTCCGGCGCTGCCGTGGGTGCAGGCTTCTGCATGGTGGAGAACCTGCTTTATCTTTTTGATGGAGAGTCGATGGGGATAGGTACCGCGCTCTTCCGCGGCCTCGAGGTAGCGCTTCTACACATGGGTTGCAGCGCCATTATCGCCGCCGGCCTGATGTTCGCCGTGAGGGTTGTGGAGCGTCGCCACTCACGACTGGAGGTCGGTGGTGCAGCTCGTCGTTGTCTTCGCCTTGATGACCCGGCCTGTTGGTGTGGACGTGGAATTACGACAGCCGCATGATACACCGCTGGATGGACCGCGGGCTCGACAAGCAGCTGGAGCTGATTCTCGCCATCCGCGAGGGACGTTTCGAACAGACCCCCACGGGCCGATACCTGCTGGCGGTGAAGGATTCCTTCTCGCCGGAGGTCTTCCTCGACCTTGTCTGCTATGTGCAGCTGCATATCGAACTCCTCATCGCCGCCAAAAGCCGCTTTATGGCCTGCGAGGCGGAAATGGATTACAAAATGGACGACGAACACCGCCGCACGCTGCTGTCGCAATACGAGGAATACCGTGAACTGGAGCGCCGACTCGGCCCCACAGCCCGCATGACTGTAGCCCCTCTGCTCAAGTTTTACTCCGCCGACCGCAAAGCTCTCGAGGACTTGATTTCATCCCTTTGAGGTCGGGTGACGCAGCAGGAGGACGGAGCCTGTTTTAGAACAAGATTTTGGCGGTGAAGACGAGCGCACTGTTTTTTCCGTCAAGGGGGTCGTGCCACAAGAGTGACAAATCGAGGATATCATTGATTCTTTTCTCGATAGCCAGCATTCCGTAGGCCGCCGTCCCTTTCAGCTTGCGGTAGGGCGCATTCGGCGTGTAGAAAATCAATTGGGTGGTTATTCGCCATTGCTGGGGGAGACGGAACGTTGGCGACAGACGGACACTCCCGTATGTCTTTTCGCCATCCGGAGTTATGCTGCGGCTGAAATTGGCTCCCCCGGAGAGGATGAGCCACCGCCCAATCCACGAAGCGGCAGCATCCGCTTGCAGGGTTTGCGAGCCGTCATCAATCATGCGGATGTATCGGGTGCTCAGACTGGCATTCACATTCTTATCCGAGAACATATAGGCCAGACGTGCCACCTCCGCCTTCCGTTCGTCGGCAAGGGTGTCGGGAGACGACCACGTCGTTCCGTCGGACAGAGGATAACTCGTGGGCAAAGCCATCAGGTAGTCAGGATTGAAGAAACGCCCGTAGTATCCCGCCTGCAGCTGATGCCCTTGGGCCGGGGTGGCAGCAATGCTCGCCATAAAGAAGTTACGACTGTCGTTGCGTGTATTGTCCCCGTTGTAGGCTTGCATGTCGTATCGGTACAACGAGATACGGTCACCCAAATATAGCTTCACCGGACCGAGGGTATAATCCACTTGAAGGTATATGTCATTATTCATGACAGTGTAGTTGTCGGTAGCATCGAAAGGAGTTGAGCTTGCCAACATGTCCTGAGTCAGATGATAGCGATAGCGGGCTCTGTCCATCTCCCATCCGGCCATCAGATTCAGCCCGCCCAGGAAGGGTAGCGGAGTGTTCAGCTCGACCAGGTACAGCAGCGTCCCCGTCTTGGTGTGGCTCTCTTTTTGCAGCTGATTGTGCTCCGAAAGCCTTTTGTCATTGCCATACTGATATCCCGCGAGCAACAGCAGCTCCGTGCCGATATCGTTGAAGGTGTGGAAATAGCGGGCTCGCGCCAAATAGTATTGTTTGGGGGAGGATGGAGTGGTGTGCTCATAAGATTGCCGCAGATAGGTCAGCAGCCTGTCTCGCCTTCCAAAACGCTGGTTAAGATGGATATCCGCATATTGCGCTATATTGAAATCATTGTGCGGCCAGCTCATCGACACTCCTGTATTGGCATACAAATCCGTGGAGTGTCCTGCAGAATCGGTATGGCCATAATTAATCTTACCCATAGGATAAACCTCGGCGGATGTCGCCGCTTCTACACCGGCCAGACCATGTACACCCTCTTCGTTGCGCCGCATAGTAAGGTCGATAATTCCGCCCAATCCGGTAGTTCCTTTCGACACTCCCGAATTCTCGCACACCTGTATCTTTGTACACGCACGGGCAGGCGTGGAGGTGAAGAATTGACGGATATCCAACGAAACGGGCACATTCTCCATGCGCAGCTGATAACTCTCGAGCAGGTCGTCGAAACCATGAATCAGCTGCTCCGGGTACATCAGCAAGACATCCATCAATGTCTCATCCCCCCGCAACGGGAGCCGGTCGATATAGATGATTGTCCGGTCGCCGCTCAACACAATGGGAGGCTCGTCCTGAGCTTTTGCTGTCATTAATGTTGAAAGAAACACTAGTGACAGAACCCAAGCCCTCTGTGTTGAGGTGAAGTTCGACCGTCGCCCTCCCATATTAGTTCATCAGCCGGCTTTCTCCCCAGGTGTACTGCGGGTAGGCCTTCTTGAGATCGTTGGCGGAGCCTTCGACGGTGCTGCCGCCGCTGGTGGCGAAGACGTTGAGCACCTTGCCGCTGAGGTCATGGGCCTCGATGAAGGTGTTGACAATGGTGGGGGCGGTGTACCACCACACGGGGAAACCGATCCACACGGTGTCGTACTGGGCGATGTTCTCGCAGCGGCCCTTGATAGCGGGACGCGAGCTCTTGTCTTTCATCTCCAGCGTCGAGCGCGAGCTCTTGTCGCGCCAGTCGAGGTCGGCAGCGGTATAAGGCTGCTCAGGGGTGATTTCATACAGGTCGGCCCCCAGCTCTTTGGCGAGCTCCTGTGCAGCGGCCTTGGTGGTGCCCGTGGCCGAGAAGTAAACGATCAGGGTCTTTTTCATGTTGTTCTCCTTTCCTTTTGGATTTTGTGCGCAAGCACCCAGCATCAGGCAGCATGCGGCGATGATTAATGTTATTTTCTTCATGATTAATGGTTTTTAATACTATCTATTTTCTGACTGCAAAAGTACGAAGAAATTTTGGAATGGCGGAAAAATCATCATTTCTGGGGATTGCGGGGTCGGGAGGATGTGCGTAATTTTGCAGCAGAAATCAAAAATGATGCAATATGGATAAAAAACTGACTCTTAAAAAAGTAGCCATCATTGTTCTGATGGCGGTGGCCTATCTGGCCACGTCCATTCTCGGTGCCGCAAGCGGTGCCATCCACCCTGCGTGCTATGCATATATTGGCGCGGTACTGCCGATACTAACGGCATTCATATACCTCTACACTTGCACCCTAACTCCCCGCTTCGGCGCGGCGACTGTCCTCAATGGCTTCATTCTTGTGCTGTTCCTGATTGTCGGTGAAGCGGATCTGTTCTGCACTATCGGTATGGTGGTCCTCACGGCATTGGCCGAGATACTCCGCAAGGCGAAAGGCTACGAAACGCTTAAAAGTGTCCGCTGGAGCTTTGTGCCATTTGCATTCTCGTTCTTCACCTATATCTCCCACTGGTGGACGGACACCGAAGGATCGCTTGCCGCTGCCGTCGAGGAGATGCCTGCAGGTTACGACCAGCTGATGCTGCCCGTCATCGAGAACATTCCCATGCTGATTGTCGTGCTGGTGCTGACCATTCCCATCGCCATCCTCGCCATGCGCCTTGCTGAGTGCGCGATGAAGAAGCAGACTGCGTTACTAAAATGAAACCAAAAGACCATCTTCCGTTTTTTGGCATCGGCCCTCTTTATGTCGCATTGATTGTCACGCTTACCGCCGTCGGAATGATATTGTCCGCAAAGGGTTGTCTCGATAGCGGCATAGTCCTGGTGTTGAAGATTCCCATGCTTGTTGTGGGAATACTGGTGGCTGCCTTGGGAGCCTTCATCTGGGGTTATGCTTTCTTTTTCGATAAGATTGACGATAGTATCAAGAACAACAGCCTCTGCACCGACGGCATATATGCCTGGGTGCGCAATCCGCTCTATGTTGGGTGGATGTTCCTTTGCATCGGAGTCTCTCTCTTCGCAGGGAACTTGTGGCTGCTGTTGCTTCCGTTCATCTTCTGGGCGTTGATGGCTGTGATGATGAAGCACACGGAAGAGAAATGGCTGCATGACCTCTACGGCGAGGAATACGATGCCTACTGCAAGAGGGTGAACCGCACCTGGCCGTGGTTCCCGAGGGAATAGCATACTTCATAATAAAAAGAGTGGAGCCTCAAACGAGACTCCACTCTCATTTTGAAAACATCGAATTCAATAATTCACCTGATTACCTAAGGTGAAAAGAGTGTTTTTTTTCAAAAAAAATTTGTCAGTTCAATTATTTGTATCACTTTTGCATTTTAAAGTCATACAATGTAATACAGTTATGTATATTGCAATCGAAAGAAAACCAGCATCTTTCCGTCTCCTATCGATCTTTTGGAGAGGCTGAGATGGGATGGGATGGAGAGGCTGAGATGGGATGGGACGGGGGACAGTCCCTGAAGTGAACCCCAATTGTTGGACGGTTAAACAATCATTGAGGATTCGTGAGCCTGCCTGTACTGGACAGGTGACATACCATTAAGCCTCAGTTTTATTCTTTCGTTATTGTAATACTCGATGTAATCCACCAAATCCTTTTTGAATATCTCGGCAGAAGTGTAGTTGCCAGGATAAAGCAATTCTGTCTTCATAATTCCAAAGAAGTTCTCCATCATGGCATTGTCCAAGCAATTGCCTTTTCGTGACATACTCTGGGTTATTCCATGCCGGCTGAGACTTCTCTGGTAGGCAGCATGCTGGTAATGCCATCCTTGGTCCGAATGCAGCACCACTCCTTGTGTGGCACCGATTCTCTTGTACATTCTATTGAGCATCTCAGTGACCATTTCAAGGTTAGGAGCTTCCGAAATGATGTAAGTCAAAACCTCTCCGTTAAACATATCGAGAATTGGCGAAAGATAAATTTTACGCCCGCTGATGGTCATCTGACTTACGTCTGTGGTCAGTTTATGGTAAGGCCTGTCGGTAGAGAAATTCCTGCTTATCACATTTGCTGCCGTCTTGCCAATTTCTCCTTTATAGGAGTGATACTTGACCTTTCTCACCGTGCTTTTAAGCCCGAGTTCATCCATAAGTTTTTTGACTGTCTTGTGATTCAAAGAGCAGTTGCTATTATGGAGATCCATCGTGATGCGACGGTATCCGTAACGGCCTTTGTGCTTATGGAATATGGCTGTTATCATTGCTTTCTCTTCCTTGTACTTGTCTTCTTTGCTCCGGTTCTTCAGATGATAGTAAAACGTACTGCGCGCCATCTTTTTGAGCTTCAACAGCAGGTCAAGCTCAATATGCTCGTTACGCCTTAGTTCTTCAATGGCGCATGCCCAATCGCTCTGTTTCGGGCTTCTCTTTCCTCGACTAAGGCTTTCACTTTTTTTAGCAGGAGATTCTCCGCTCTCAGGCACTCATTCTCCTTGAGAAGACGCTCGTATTCTTTCTCGAGATCTCCCTTTGGCTGTCGTTTCTTCCTTGTC
>ONCC01000040.1 GCA_900316235.1 uncultured Bacteroidales bacterium | reverse complement strand
CCCTGCTGACTGCCGTTGACAAAGGGGAAAACGTCGTCGGAGTGGAAGATGTTGTGGTAGTAAGATGAGTAGTAGCGTAGCGTAATGAAGTTGCCGTCCTCGGCATGCTGCGGGGGTACGATAAAGAGGAAGAACAATGTGCCCGATGGAGCGACGAGGCCAACGCACTCGTCGCCGACGAAGGCCGCGACGCGGTCGGCGGTGTCAATAGTCCAAAGACTGTCGCCACCCTGCAGGTCGACACCAATGACGGCGGTCATGCTGGTGGTATAGTCGTAATCGGTGCTGACGCTCCATGCGGGGTCTGTAATATTGCCGAACATCGGGTTCGGCTCCGCGACGCTGTCGCCCTCCTCCTTGCCGCAAGAGGCAAGGAAGAGGAGGGCAGAAATCATCATTGTACCTATGGTCAATATGCTGCGTTTCATTTCTTAATTAGTTTGATGGTGGTTAATGTTCCATTGTTGTTTACCGTGGCGAAGTAGACCCCTGCGGGGAGGTCGGCTGGTGTCCAACCGCTCGTCGTGATGCGGTCGATGAGCACACCATCGATATTATAGATGGTGATGGTGAAGTCATCGGCCCAACCCTCGGTGGCTACGAAGTCCACATGGTTTGTGAAGGGTATCGGGTAGGCGGTGACCTGCGAGGTGAGAGGTGAAAGCACGACGGGGTTGGCAAGCGTACCTATATGACGGTTTGGTTGAGTGGAAAGTGAAGAGTGGAGAGTGGAAAGTTTGGTGGCGGTGCCATCATATTCCATCGTGAACGAGAGGTCTCCTGGTTGGTCGGTGCCGAGTGTGAGGAAATAGAGTGTATCTCCATCGACCAACATCGGTTCTGCAACACCGACATTCTCACCCGCCACGTAGGCGCGCAAGGGCGAAACACTATTCATTCCTTCAACACGGGCGATGAGAGTCATGTTGGTGGCTGGCCGGAAAGTCTGGTCGGCCTCGTTGGATTGGTTAACCCCGTCGCCCTTGCTTCCCTTGCTGCTGCGCGAGGGGCGGAAGGTGAAGTTCACCATGCCGGCGGCCTGGCGGTGCAACAGGTACCCATGGCCGGGCGTGAGCGCCTTCAGCGAACCTTCCCAGCGCTCATTCTCCGAATAGACGGCGAAAGCGGTCTGCGACTTGATGATGTCGCCAACGCTCACATGCTCGATGTAGTCGGCCATCGCGTTGGTGATGTTCTCGGTGCTGCTGAGCAGGTAAGGGAAGGCGTTCCAACCTTGGTGCAGGGGGATGGTGCGGTCGGCCTCCGAGGAGAGGCGACGGCCCGCCAACTGCGTGTTGAAGTGGAATTCGCCCGTGCGCATCATGTACATCTGCTTATGATCCAGTCTCGTGAGCGTGCCCACCCACTGATCGCCGTCCCATTCAGCAAACTGCAGCGTGGCGACGCTCTTTAGCTGGTCCTCCTCATCCCACGGCGTGGCATTGTAGAGAAGGTCGCCGATGGCACTGTTGGCGTCGGGCTTCAGGTAGAACGAAATCCAGTTCCAACCCTCCATGATGTCAAGGTTCTGCACCTCGTTGGCCGAGGTGGAGAGGAGAACGGGGGCCGACGGCGGCAGTCCCACCATGTTGTCGGTATGGTAGGTGACGGCCGTCGAGCTACTCAGGCTGTAGATGCGGCCTGTCGAAGCCTGCCACAAGCGGAACTTGACCGGCATATTCTCCAGCACTTCTGAGCCGTAGATGGTCATATAGAGGTAGCTCGTGCCAGCCTCGCCGTTGAAGTCGACATTCGCCATACCGACGATGTCATTGCCTATCATGGCGGCGACGATGTCGTTGGGGTCGCTGTCGTAGACACCGTCCACCATCACCTGTCCACGCAGCGTCATCTGACGTTCGTAACCATTGGGGTTCGCATCGCCCCACGGGCAGAAGGCCTTGATTTCGACCATTATCTTCAGAGGCTCACTGAGGCCGTCCTCGTCGGTGAGGTAGACAATCTCGGAATAGATGCCCACGGGGAGGTTGTGGTCGACGGTGAAGCGCACCGGGATAATCTCCTGCGGGTTGATGCTGCCGTAGCTCTGGTTAACGGTGAGCCAGTCGGGCAGGCCGTCGATGGTGTACTGGTGGCGTCGGCCGCTGATGTTCTGAATGTCGGTCGTGAGCTCGAAGTCGTTGACCGAAGTCTCGTACAAGGAGGCTTCCATATGGTTTACACCCCAGAGAAGGACATTCTTGTTCACATACACCTGCCACATGGTGGGACTCACGGTGCGGTTGCCGTTGAGGTCCTCGACGTTGCGTACGGTGATGTAGATGTTGTTCTTGTTGATTTCACGGTCCTGCATATTGAGGTTGATGAGCAGCTCGTCGTTGTTGAAGCTCCAGTCGAAGTTCATCTTGGTCAGCAGGCCACGCTCGCGCACTGGTGCGATGTCCTCGTCGGTGGCGAAGAGGGCGTTGAGGGTGTCGAAGCCCGGAGACAGTGTCAAGGGTTGAATCTTTTCCACCACGGTACCGTCGGTGGTACGGAATATCTTGCGGTTGTTGATGGAGAAGTGCTCTTCCATGATGCCGTTGCTGTTCTCCACCTGTTCGCTGAAGGGCAGCCAGGCCACGAGGCCCATCTCGTCGCCGTAGGGGGCGAGGTTATCGTAGGCTTCCACCAGACTCTTAGGCAACGCCTGCTCGAAGAGCACCAGCTCGTCGATGCTGCCGCGCAGCACCGAGCGGTTCCAGGCACCGCCAATCAGCATGTCGCCACTCAGGCCGCTGAGCGTGTCGGTGGCGAAGGTATTCATCAGGTTGCCGTCGACATAGACGGCGGCATTGTTCAGCGTGCGGTTCACCGTCAGCACATAGTGGTGCCAGCTGCCGTCGGCGAAGGTGCCGGTGGCCTGTTGCATCAGGTTGCCGTTACGGAAGCGCAGGCGTCCGTTCTCGATGGCTATCAGCGTGCCGTCGAATCCGTCCACGCCCTGGTAACCGCGCTGGCGCCAGCCCGCCGAGAAGAGCGGCACGTTATACTCCGTGGTGCGGAACCAGAACATCAGGGTGTAGTCATGAATGTTGGAACGCGAGAGGATGTTCTGGTCGAGGCTCACGGCCTGTGTGCCGTCGAGGTGGAGGGCGAAGCCTGCGGGAGTGGTCCAGGCGAAGCCGTGGAGCGAAAGTGTCGAGCCGCTGGCCTTGTCGGCGCAGCTGGTGCCACGACCCTCGTTCATGGGATAGTAGGCCGCCAGTTTGCGCTCGTAGCCCGTCAGGCGTCGCTCGTGGGTCTCCGCGATGTCGGCCTGGCTCATGGCCTTGAGCCACACACGTGCCTCCAGCATGTTGCCGCGGAAGCCGTGACCGAAGACCAGCGGGGCGGATTGGGAGTTGAGAGTTAAGAGATAAGAGTTTAGGGTCGTATCGGCTGCAATGGTTGTGTCGGTCAGCTCCTCGGTGCCGGCAAAGAAGCGCACACGATCTTCGTCGAGGTCGACCACCATCACCATACGGCGGAAGTCAGTCAGCGGTTCCATGGGCAGCGAGCGTACCTGCTGGTCGTTGATATAGGCATACATGCGGCAGCTGTCGCCATCGGGCTCCAGGCCAAAGGAGATGCCGCCGGTGGGCGTGGTGTGGCCGAAAAGTTCCATATTGCCGCTGGGCAGAGCCGTGTAGGGCTTGGCCATGAGGTCGATGCTGAACGACTTGTCGGCCAGCACGCGTGTCACCGCACTGGAGGCACCACAGCTCGGCGTGCCGTCGAAGTAGAGCGAGGTGCCGGTCGAGATGCGGCCGCTGGAGTTGGTGACGCCCAGCAGCTGGAAGTTATTGTCCTCGTCGAGGTAGTTGCCCGCGATGGGCTCGTTGAAGCGCAGCTTGATGTTGTCGGCCACGCCGAGTATGCCGTAGGCTGGCTCGGGCTGGCCGAAGACACGCGGACAGCGCGTGTCCTTGATGCCGCTGAAGACCTCGCTCGACTTGGTGATGAAGCCCGAGCCATGGCGACAGAAGCTCACGGCACGCAGGTCGTAGTGCTGCTCTATCGGGTCGCGCTCGCCGTAGAAGTGGATGTTGTCGATGCGGCCGCCGGTAATCATGGCCTTGGTACCGCTGGCGGCGGCATAGAGGGCACTGTCATAATAATAGGAACAGAGAGTGACCCATTCGTCGACGCTCTGTGTCGACAACTTGTACTGGAACTCGATGTGGTCGAAGTTGCGGTAGTTGACGTCGAAGTCCTTGATGCCCACCGGCAGGTAGTAGCCCGTGGAGTCCTGCGGCGAAAGGGTGTTGAGCACCCAGTTGTCGTGCACCTGGTCGAGGCTCACGTCGCAACTCACCGGCATGAAGTGTACCGAGAACTGGGCCTTGCCTTTGGTCGAGGCGATGCAGGTCGACTGAAACTCGATAATGAGGTCCTCGAAGTCGTAGCCGTCGCCGGCATAGACCTCCATGGTCTTGGTAATGACTTGCGAACCAGTAAGGACAATCGTGCGCCCGTCGGTCAGTGGCATGCCGTCGATGAGGATACGTGCGCCGTGGGGGTTGCTCTGTTCATTCAACTTGAGCTTGAAGGTGATGGGATTGTCCATAGCTGCACCCACAGTAGCCTCAAGCTCGTTGTAAAGCTGGATGGTGAACAGCGCGGGACGGTCGACCGGGACGTTGCTGCGCTCATGCACGTTGATGTCCACCTTGGGGTTCTCTAGCCGCAGCGCACCTGCCGAGAGAGGCGTCTTGGGATGGTAGAACTCGGTGCTGTCGGCCACCTCGCAGGGGCACTTGGCGGCGCCACCGCGCAGGTAGTAGACCAGCGAGCCGTAGAGGTAGGAGTCGCCGTCATAGTCGTTACCATTGTCAACGAATTCACGCGTGGTGTCCGAGGCCACGTTGAAGGAAAACTCGCTGGCGCTCTTCTTCAGGCGGTAGATGCTGACATCCATGTTGCTGTATTTGTCAGGGGCGAGGGTGAAGCCTATCTCGCGGGTGTGCGAGAGACTCCTCACTGGGTCGCGTCCGAAGTTGAAGTCGATGATGGGCGTCAGAGAGAACTTGGTGGCCGAGCCGGGGGCGTTGACACCGACCAGGAGCGGGTTGATGCCATTTTCGCCCTGTGCATTGTTGCGTACTTTCGTAAAAGCGTTTCTGATGAGATTAACGATGGGTTTGGCAAAGGCGTTGGCGATGTTGCCAATAAGGTCGCCGGTGCCCACACCGAAGCCCGGGTAGTCCCAATAGACGTGGTAGGCATTGCTATAGGAGTAGTTTTCGCTGCGCGAGATGGTGAGGGGGCCGCTGACGGAATAGGTGGCCACTGAGTCGTGCTGGTGCTGGTGGATGGCAGCCACCTTCTCGGCCTCGTTCTGATACAGGAGCTGGACCCAGTCGGCGATGCGCTTATTGAGACTGGCCACCTCGTCGGTATAGAGATTCGATGAGCCGGTGGGGCGCATGGGCAGGTAGTAGTCTTCACAGGCCCAGTTTTCGTCGTCGGGGCTGACGCGGCTCCAATAGACCTGCGTGCCGCGGGCGTCGGCGGTGGCCTGCGCCGTGGCGCTGTCGCAGGTGAGCAGCAGGGCGTCGCGCTGGTGCGTCAACTGCGGGATGAGGTTGTCGCGGATATGGCTGTGGGTGTAGGCGAAGGTGGAGTTCAGGTAGGGACCCGTCTCCAGCTCGCTGCCGATGACCAGATAGTATTTGTTGCCGTTGGTGTCCACGCCCTCTCCCACGGTCTGCATGGAGCCGTTGGCACTGCTGCCGCCCAGGGCGCTGTAGGTCACCGAGTCGAGCGGCTGCACGGCATCCACGCGGCGGAAGTAGACATTCTGTACCGCGCCGATATAGACATCGGCGTCCTGTCCCACATAGTAGGGGTCGCTACTGGTGCTGATGCGCTCGGCAGTCTTGAAGGTGTAGTTGCCTTGGTGCTTGTAGTTGTAGCTACTGGTGATAGGTAGGGTAAAGTCGTAGGTAGTGCTAAAATCCATGTTCTGTCCCAAGAAGGTGCCGGCGCCCATGCCAACGAAGGCACCCATAACGGTCTTGGCCTGTGTGCCGAGGGTGAGACCGAACTCAAGGCCGAACTTGAACTGGAAGTCGTAGGTGTAGCTGTACGAGTACTCGGCGCCGCTCTCGATGTAGGCGCTGGAGGTGCTTCCCGGCGGGTCGCGCAGCACGTCGAGCAGCTGGATGGTGCCGTGGGTCGAGGTGATGACGTCGGCGTCGGTCTTGCGGTAGCCGGTGACGTAGCCGCGCACGGCCTGCTGCTCCACAAACTCGCCGTCGCTCTCCACCGACAGGTCGAGCACACGCTGCACATTGGTGTCGCTACGCACGAAGGATACATAGTCGATGGGGATCGTGAAGTCAGCGCTGCCGAGGGTGTCGAGCTCCTTGCTCATCACCTGCGTGTTGGCGTTCTCGTTCTCGTGCATGCCGTTGTATATCTTGAGAGTGCCGCCCTTGATGCGTACCTCGTCGGGGATGCCGTTGGGGTCGTTGTTGTAGTAATAGTCTTCGTGGGCGTAAGCGCGGAAGTCGTAGGTGCCGCTCTCGAAGACTGGGGCGCCGAAGAGGTAGCGGTAGGTGCCGTCGGCCTGCTTCGTGGCCACGGGCACCTGGATGTTCTCGTTGGTGATGGTCTGGCGCTTGATGGTGGGCTCGCCGAAGTAGTCCACCTCCATGCCCCACTTCAGCTGCTTGCAGGTGATGGTGATGGGGGCGCGGTAGGTCAGCTTGTAGTGGGCGTTGCTGGTGGCGTAGCGGGCATGCTCGCCCCAGCCGTTGGCAGCGGTGGGGGCTTCGCGCACGGTGTCGCGCACGGTGGCGGCACCGCTGAGGTCGAGCACCTCGCCCGTGCGACCACGGCCGAAGAGGGTGGCGTAGCCTGTGGCACTGGCCTGGATAATCTTCCAGCGCACAGGGAAGAGGTCGGCACTGAACTCGCCCGTCGCCGGGTCGGGCTCTATCACCACACGCTTCAGCTGGTAGTGCACGTCCGTCTCTCCCACAGTATCCACCCTGTCAAAACCATCCACCCCGTTAAACCCGCCATACAGCAGGTGCGGCACCGTGTACTCCAGCGTGTCCTTGGTGAGGTCGCTGGGCACTCGCACCACATAGCTTACGTTGTCGCCCTCCAGCTCGAGCACCAGCTTGAGGTCGTCACCGAGGTTGTTGCGCGAAAGGCCGAGGCCGAGGGGCAGCGCCGTCTGGTCCAATCCACCGCAGACGCGCCCCGTGAGGCGCACCTTCGTCTCGTCCCATACGCGCACGCCGTCCAGCGGAGTGCTGCGGGTAATCAGGCTGTCGTTATTGATGCGCACAAAACCGTCGCCATTGAAGTGGTGGCCCTCCTTCACCACCTGCAGGGTAAAGGCGCTACCCTGCGGCACGCGAATCTCGAAATTGCCGCTGGCGTCCGTCTTCACCGGCGTGTTGGCGAAGCGCATCAGGTTGCCGTTGAGGCGGAAGCAGGCGTCGCGCACCGGCACCGAGCTGTTCTCGAAGAGCACACGGCCGGTGAAGCGCACCGACGAGATATTGTCGAAGTCCACCCCCTGGGTGATGCAGCGGTGCAGCGTGAGGGTGATGGTGGCCGAGGGCGAGGTGGTGTTGTTGTAGTGGAACTGGGCGGTCTGCGAGGTGGGGGTGATGGCGTATTCCACATCGCCGCCATAGGGCAGGCTGTCGAAGAGGTAGGCACCGGTGCTGTCGGTGGTAGCCACCTGCACCGTGGCGCCGTTGTCGGTACGCGTGGCGGTGACGGTGATGCCGGGACAGCCGCTGCCGTCCTCGTAGTGCACGCGGCCCGCGATGCGGCCGTAGGGCGAGCGCGAGCCGGTGGTGACGTGGCTGGTGCTGACGGTGTTGCCCTCACAGGTGTAGCTCATGGTGACGCGGTATTGCCACACGGGGCTAATCTGCGGGTCGGCCTCGTGGTCCACCCAGAAGCTGTTGGTGGTGGTGCCGAGGGTGGTCCAGGCAGCGGAGGGGTCGTTGTCGGGCCGCGCCTCGACGAGGAACTCGTCCACCCCGCCGTCGGTCATGCCCCACGTGAGGCGTACATATTCGGGGCTCACCAGATGCGTGCCCTCCAGGCCGTCAAGGTTGCCGGCGTTGGTGTAGTAGGGATCTTCGCCTCCATCGCGCACAAAAGATATATTATGGCTGTAGCCGCCTTCTACATCATACCCTTGTTCAAACTGCCATGTCCACACTGGTGGTTCCAACGTAGCTTCGCTCCTTTCCACGCCAAGTTCGTACTTATAGTGTATGCAGGGATTGTTCAACACATCGGTATAGTGAAGAATGATGCTAGGGTTGTCAGAATCGTGTTCAGGATGGTAGAATACCCTGTCAATAGAGGCTTGGATGCTATCGGCTGATATGGGAATACGGATGGTGTCTCCTGTCTCCTGCATAATCTTGTAGATATACAGCGTAGCATGGTCGTCCCAATAGGAATATCTGTAACGTTTGTTGAAGTCTCTCCCGTTTCCGTAAATGTTATTGAATAATTTGATGGACAGATGCACCTTATGGTTGTCAGCGAAATTATCATCGGCTTTGTAGGTTTGAGCTTCGCAGGGGAAAATAGGCAAACGAGGTGCGGGGGACGGAGTACAACTGCCCGAACGGGCGTAGTCGTGTCCCTCCCAGCCCCAGATGGCCGACGATGTACGTCGCACGCGGTAATAGACTGTGTAGCTGTTCTCCACAGGATTGCGCCATGCCGCACGTGAGGAATCGACGTAAGTGAACAGCTTATTGTTCATGGCACTGTCGGCCCACTCGATGGGTAGCATAGCGATGGTCTGCGCGTCGCTGAAGTCGCTCTGGTAGGCACGCTGTATCTCGAACATGTCGTTGGGTACGATGTCCTCGGTGTGGGGATAGGCCAGATACCATCTTAGCTCCTTGTAGCGAAAGTCTTCATACCACAGCCCGTCGCGTTCGTAGGAGTGACGGGTCACCCAGAAATTATATATCTTGTGATAAGCCGGGATGGCCACCTTGTTGGAGGTGAGCCAGCGGATGACGTCCGTCGTGTCGGAGGCCTCCCTGCTTTGCACCTGCACATACATCATAAAGCCCGGCTGCACGGTGTCCCGCGGCTGCACATAGAGCATGTCGCTCTGATTCTGGCAAGGAATCTGAGCAGAGTTCCAGGAGGTGTAGTACTTTAGGGGTGTCTGGAAAATCACATAGGGCACCGCCACCTTGCCAACGTTGGCCGTGCTGCTGGCGGTGCAGAAGATGGGGTCTATCAGTTGCGGATGCACGCTGGTACCGCTGAGGTTACTGAAAGTGCCCAGCGTATGATTGAAGGTACTAGTCGACTGATCGTCTACCACGGTGTAGAAAAACAGGTCGGCGCTGACCCCCAACGTGAAGGTTTCCTGTAGTAAATCCTCCGACGGGAACCAGTCGAACTCAAATTGGGAAAGCGCTCCACCACTGTAATAGTTGGGCGCTACATCAACCGCGTGGCTCACGCCATCGTTGATAATGGTCAAGCGGGAGTTGTATCTGTCATTGGTCACATCGATGATACCATTCACCACCCTGACTCCAGCCATATAATCATAATAGACAATGGGAATCGCGGCCTGATTGCCAATACGGATCCAGAGGTAGCTGCCATTTTGGGCGTAGGCACCTGCGCCGCTATATTGCTGGACTTCGATGGGCACTGTGATATGCACCTTCCCTGTTGCTGTGACGGTAGCGTCATAGAATCTGGGGTCCGTCATGTAACCATAACAATAAGCCGACACCGGCATCAGCAGCGCCGCCATCAGTGGCACCGCCATCATTAATCCTCGTAGAAAATGTTTCATATTACTCAAATATTATATTTCATTATTATATCAATTCGCCTCCTTCACCAGACGCACGGAGAAGCCGTAGTGACGCTCTTGAGGGTTGGAGGCGGTTGTCTCCCCGCTATGGAAAAGGAGCCGGTAGGCTTTGTAGGATTCAGATTCGTTCGACAGCCAATAGTAGCCATGCGAGGCGACTTCGGATGGGGCAGATGTTCCATCACGATAGCCGGCAGCAGGCAGGAACACCGCTCCGGCAGCCTCCATCTTGTCCCAACCACTTGTGACGGAAAAAACAGAATAACCGGCATTTGTGGTGTTATAATCACAAGATCCGGTGACAGTGACTCCAGTAGTGGGATGCACATAGTTGTCGGGAAAGAGAATAAGGCCGTTCTTGTCATTCACCGTAGCTTTGGTGTAGCGGATATTGGATGTGCTGTTCGGCAGGTTGAAGGTGGTGTTGCTACGGGTGTTGAGGAGGTAGTTCATCTCCTCGCTGCTGAGAGTGCGCCAATCGCCAGTGATATGGTTGCCCCAGTCGTTGAAAGTGCCGTAGTCAGCATCGGTGGTGCTGGTTTGGTTGGGGGCGTTGCCTGTTCCCCAGCCGAAGAGGTCGCGGTTGCCGTCACTCTGGCTGCTGCCAAGGTAGTCGTACTGATGCTCGGCGAACTGCCATGTGCTACCCACATACTGCAGGTTGCCCTGCGAGAAGATCACCCTGTCGGTGGAGCTCACAGAGAAGGCACCCTTGACGGAAGGAGTGACATTGGCACCGCCGCGTACGATGCCTATCTCGGGCGAGGACTTGACCTCGTTGCGCCCGAGCGCGCCGAAGGAGGACTTGTTTTTCTCAAAGGAGAATACCTCCATGCTGCCGTAGGTCACCGGTGCCAGATGGGTGTAGACGCGGATGGTGACCGTCCCCAGGTCGGTGCTGCTCGGTATCACAGGCACCTGGACCGTCTTGCCGGCATTCACGGCGAGGGCGACAGGAGTGCTGAAGTAGACGGTGACGGTCTTCGATCCCGTGCCCGTGGCGCTGACGGTGGGCACGTCGCTGGTGCTCAGGCCTACCGAGGCTTGGCCACAGAGGTTGACGCTGCCGGAGGTGACGCTCACCGAGTCGAGATACAGGACGGTGTCGTTGGTGAAAGTGTTCTTCACATTCACGTTGATGCCGGCGCTGAGGTGCTTGAACTTCACGCCCGTGGCATTAGCCTCGCTGCGGGCGGCCATGGGCAGCGAAAGCACCTGGTTGTCGCCGTCGAACGAGCTGCCATAATGCGACGGGAAGACCACCGTGGCACTCGTGGTTGTTAGGTTACCGGCACCCTCGGCAGTGGCAATGATGTCGGGATAGAACGAGTTGAACTCGGTGCTTGTTACGAAAGAACCGCCGCCATCCTTCGCGGCATACCAGTGGCTGCCAGAACCTTGGGTGACCGTTCCTTCGTCACCATTGATCCTCACCTTGTCGCCAGCGACCCACTTCACCGAGGTGCCGTTCACTGTGGTCTTGGTGCCCGAACCCGACCCCTCGGCGAAAATCTCCAAGGACCCCTCGGGGAAGTTGTCTGCATCATCTTTTGTGCAAGCTGTTGTCATTGCAAGGCTGCAAAGCATGGCAACTGCAGCCAAAATCGAAAACCTATAATTCATATCGAATTCAAAAATCTTAATTCAAAATTCTTAATTCTCAATTCCCCTACCATGACCACTCGGTGGCTGTGCCACGGTCCTCGAGGTTCTGGTCGCCTGTACCCGTTTGTTCATAAAGGCTAAGGGTTCTGATCCAATCACCGCTGGCGGCATATCCCTTTTCGACCTTGAAGGTCGCTATGGTTAGCATGGGGGCTTCGTACCCTGTTTTCTTATTGTCTTCCATAATATTGTTTTTTATTGCTTCGATACAAAACGCCTCTTGCTATCTGACTACCGCCACTTTGTGGGCGGGACGGTTGCCCACCTTAACCATGTAGATGCCCGAGGGGAAGGTGAACGGTGAGCGGTGGGAGGTGAACGAGGATTTTGCGTCTGATGGCGATGATGCAGGCATCCGTCTCGTCGGTTTGGCGCTGCCCTTCGAGGCTGGCAATCACGCCGTTGAGCCTTTCGACACCCTCCTTCTCCTCGCCAAGTTCGACGAGGATGACACCAATCTCGGCCTCGGTGCGCAGCGCCTCGGTCTTCTTGCCCTGCTCCTGGCAAAGGTCGGCCTTCTCGGTGGCCCAACGCAGGCACTGCTCATAGTCATCACGCAGCCGTGTGGTACTCACCAGCAGGTCGAGCACCACCTCGCGTTTGTCGGGGTCTTTCACGAAGTCGCTCTCCATCAGTCCTTCAAGCATCTGCTGGGCCGTATCGAGTTGCTGTGCTTTGTTCGACTGGTTGTGGATTTTGGCTTTGAGCATGGTGGCGAGGTTGTCGTCGACGTTGCCCACGAGGAGCGCCGAGTCGATGATGACGAGAGCCCGGCCGGGGTCTTGGTTAAAGACCTCCATAGCCACCTCGGCGGTATAGAGCGTGTCGGACGGCTGCGGGCCGCGCCCGTTCTCATGCCCCCCGCAACCCACCGCGAGGGCTGCCGTAACTATATATAATATAATATGTTGTGCTTTTCTCATAAAGTCGTCCGATGAACGAAACTAACTGCAAAAATACGCAATTTTTTGAAACTGCAAGGAAGAAATATGAAGATGCTTGAAATCCTCAGGGGTGATTAGTTCTGCAAGGCGATGTAGATGGTGTCGGAGGTGCGTCCTTTTTTGCCACGGAGGAAGGCGTAGAGGTGGAGGCCTTGGTTGCCGGAATGGGGGAAGGTGGCAGCGGTGGGGTCGGTATGGAGCCATTCATCGGGAAGAACAGCGGTGACGAGGCCATCAGCGCGGGGAACAGGGGTGGCGAGACGACCGGCGCAGAGGGCGGGGCAGTAAACGAAGAGGTAGAATTCGTCGGTGGGTTCGCCGCCATAGTGTCGACTGTCGAAGGTAACGGTGAGGACACCGTGCTCGACCTTGGCAGCGGTGATGGCAACCAAAGGTACAGAACCCTTGCTGACGATGATGCGGGGAAGGTTGATGTCGCCATCGGGAGTGAAGCAGTCTTTGTTGAGGTGCTTGAAGAGGGCATAGGTGCTGTTGTGCTCGCGGATAGACAACCAGTGGAGGCCCACGAGGTGGGCATCCTTCATATAGGATGAGAGCTTGGAAATCAGCGCAAAGTTACTTCGATGCGACTGCTGCGCTTCGGTTTGCGGGTTGGCCACATGGGTGGGCATGGAACGCTCACACTGGCGACCATGCCAGGTGTAAAGTATCTTGTTGCCGAGTTTACCGCTCTCGGAGTCGCCTTGTTTTCTTGCCATAACGATAATGATAACGACAAAGTGGGCAAAATATTGTCTCAGATCAGGCAAGGGGTTCCCATACCGTTGCCAAGCAGTTGTTTCGCCCTAGCCTCACTCAAAACCACCTTTTGAGCGAGGCAGCATTGGGAGAACCCCTTGGGTAGGACGAGCCAGCACCGAGGATGGGGCGAAGGATCCCCCTGGGTACCCCGAAGGTACATCGGAGGTACCCCTTAGGCTCCATAGAGTTGGTATAGAGATGGTATAGGCTTGATATAGGGATGGTACGGGGATGATTTGCGGGAGAAATGCCTGGGAATGAATGAGGTATATAATTTATATATAAATTATATTGGGGGATGGGTATGACAGGCATAGAATGTCCGCCATGGAACGAGGCGGTTACGACATTAAACCAATCAACAAACACCATGATTGGCTAATAGAAAATGTACAATAAATATTTCAATTCCAAATTTTTTTTGTATCTTTGCACTTCCTTTTTGCTGGTCGTTGCTGCCCGCCGAAGGAGATAGATGATTGAAATTAACACTTTTATGGGTCTCGGGGACGGTCCCCGAGGCTGCGGTAAAGTAATAGAAAACAATAAAAAACACAATGAACGAACGTTTTCGATAAGCCGAGCGGAGAAGAACTTGCTCTTATCCCGAGGCGAGAAAACGAACAAGAATGTTAAACAACATGAATGAACACATTATTACTAAGCGTTTCGATCTCGGCGACGGCCGCATGATCGAAATCGAGACCGGCAAGCTGGCCAAACAGGCCGACGGCGCTGCCGTTGTCCGCATGAACGACACGATGCTTCTGGCCACCGTCTGCTCGAAGAAAGAGGTGGGCGAGAACGTCGACTTCATGCCTCTCACCGTTGACTATCAGGAAAAATACGCCGCTATGGGTCGCTTCCCTGGCGGTTTCTTCAAGCGCGAGGCCCGTCCCTCGGAACATGAGATCCTCATCGCCCGCCTGGTCGACCGTGCCCTGCGTCCCCTCTTCCCCGACAACTTCCACGCCGAGGTACAGGTTCAGATTACCCTCATCAGCGGCGACAAAGACACCATGCCCGACCAGCTGGCCGCCCTGGCCGCCGCTTCGGCCCTCGCCGTGAGCGACATCCCCTTCAACGGCCCCGTTAGCGAGGTGCGCGTGAGCTACCTCGACGGCAAGTACGTCATCAACACCCCCATGGAGGACATCGACCGCGCCGACCTCGACCTCATCGTGGCCGCCACCGCCGACAATATCATGATGGTGGAAGGCGAGATGAAGGAGGTTAGCGAGGACGTGATGCTCAACGCCCTCAAGGCCGCCCACGAGGCCATCAAGATCCAGTGCCGCGTGCTCGACGAGCTGACCATTGAGGCCGGCAAGACCGAGAAGCGCGAGTACTGCCACGAGGTGAACGACGAGGAACTGCGCCAGCGCCTCCACGACGCTGTCTACCAGAAGTGCTACGACTTCAGCAAACAGGGCATCGCCAATAAGCACCAGCGCGAGGACGGCTTCGCCGCCATCAAGCAGGAGTTCATCGATGCTAACTATACTGAGGAAACCCTCACGGATGAAGTGAAATTCATGATTGACCGCTACTACCACGACACGGAGCGCGAAGCCATGCGCGACATGGTTCTCAATGAGCGCACTCGTCTCGATGGTCGTCAGCTCGACGAGATCCGCCCCATCTGGTGCGAGACCGACTACCTGCCTTCGGCCCACGGTAGCGCCATCTTCACCCGCGGCGAGACCCAGTCCCTCAGCACCTGCACCCTCGGCACCAAGCTCGACGAGCAGAAGATCGACGGCGCCGTCATCGAGGGCATGCGTCGCTTCCTGCTGCACTACAACTTCCCCGGCTTCGCCACCGGCGAGGTCAAGCGTTCTGGCAGCACCAGCCGCCGCGAGGTGGGTCACGGCCATCTGGCCTGGCGCGCCCTCAAGGAGGTCCTGCCCACCGAGGAGGAGTGCCCCTACACCATCCGCGTGGTCAGCGACATCCTCGAATCCAATGGTTCTTCTTCTATGGCCACCGTCTGCGCCGGCTGCATGGCGCTTATGGATGCCGGCGTCAAGCTGCGCAAGCCCGTGGCCGGTATCGCCATGGGTCTCATCTCGAAGGGTGACAAGTGGGCCGTGCTGAGCGACATCCTCGGC